>JAMPDA010000009.1 GCA_023665905.1 Roseburia sp. | reverse complement strand
ACACCTTTCACCTTTTCACTTTTCCTTATTACTTCTTCACTTCGCGCGCGTCGCGCGGCTTCGCTCATTCGTCGTTATTCTCTTTCTCGCCGTCGGTTTTATCTTCGTCGGGCGCATTTACATTTTCTTTTTCGGTTATTTCATAGCCGAAAATATCGTACTTTTTGCCGTCGGCGGAAGAGTCGGCGGTGTCGTCCGCGCGCTCATCCGTATTGCCGGACGCCGCGGTCTTTTTGCGCGACGCGTACGCGACGGGTATGCGTTTCAGCACGATCAGCGCCGCCGACGAAAATGCGAAGTCGAGCGGCAGCATGGCGAGCGTCGCGACGAGCGCGAGCAGCGGGTATCCGCCTATTCTGTCCACCAAAGCGGCGATGTCCAAGTCGATGCCGCCCGTAAGCACGCGCGTGGACAAAAGATACACCACGCCGAGCGTCGCATTGAATAACGCAATGACGCACACCGCGCGCAAAGCGGCGGTCTTTACTTTAAAATACGTAAACCGGTGAATGAAGTACGCGACGATACCGTACGGCATGAACATCACCGTCAAAAACAGCCATTTGACCGACAGTCCCGTCATCAAAAACATCAAAAGGTCGGTCGCGACGGCGCACAGCGCTCCGTACGCTTTGCCCGCACGCTTAAACGCCAAGAATATGCAAAATGCCGCTATATATAACGGCATTATACTGAGCGGCAGGTACGCGGCTGCGACGCACATCACCACGGCGATCGCGGTGCAGACCGCCGCCGTAGTCAGTTTGACAGTGCCGCCGCGCATTTAGCAGCAGCGCATTGCGTTGCACAGACAGTCGGTAAGGCAGTATGCGCAGCAACACGACGAAAGGCAGTTAGCCGCGTTGTCCGCCTGTTGCATAGGCGGCTCCTCGTACTGTCCGTTGTATGTGCCCTGAGCGCGCTCCTGCGCTTGAGCGGTCTGCTGAGGATTGCTCATGGATATGTTGAGCTTGTTGAGCGACGAGCGGTATTTCTCGTTGCTCGGGTCCTCTTTGAGCGCCATTTCGAGCTGGTTTTTCGCCTCGGTAAGCCATTCACGCTTATAGAACACTATCGCCTGCATGTAGTGCCATTCCGCACCGCGGTCCTGAACGGAGTCGAGAATGTCCTGCGCCTCGTTGTATTTTCCCTCGCGTATGAGCGAGTCTACGCTGCCGTAATCGCCGCCGAACTCCGTGGACTTGCGCGCGCTTTCCATATCGGCGCTTATAACGACCCAAGCTTCCTCGAGTTCCTGAAGCTTGCGCGCGCCCTCGTTGCCCTCCTCGCCCGACTTGAAACGCTGCTCGCCGTAAAGCGCGCGCAGTTCCTCGTACTTGGCTTTAAGCACGTCGGCAGACGTGTCTTTTGTCAGTCCCAAAACCGCATAAGGATCTTTCATTTTATCTGTACTCTCCTGTTTCGACGTCCTATAGACGCGGGGGTTTTAATTTTTTCGCCGAGCTCAACAGTTGTTCGGTCTTATCTGGCATGCCTCGGCACACAATATTCTTCAAAAGGCTGTAGCTCTGCGTAAAGCGAATATTCGCAAAGTACTGCGCGGCGCGCATGTAGCACGACTTTAAGCAGAACTCTATGTCGTCACGGTGCGCCGCTATGAACTGTTTTCTGTTCGTAAATCCGCCGTAAGCGGCGAGGAACGGGTTGTAGCGCTTGCGTTTAAAGTCCTCGGTCACGTCGTCCAAAGCGTCCGCGAGATACACGAACTTACCTACATTGTAGCACAAGCCCTTTAAATTGTCATCTGTTTTTTTGCCCAAAATGAGTTCGGGCAGATCGCGCATAAGGCTCGCAAACGGGTCGGCGGCTCTGTCCACACCGACTACGGCGTTTTTTTCTACATCGCGCTGAGCGGCATACGCCTTTTCCACGGCGTCCCATATCTCGGGATAACTCTGCTTCGCCTTGCGAAACGACTTTTTAAGCGTTCGGCGCACGACGCGATACTTCGCTCCGTCCCTGTCGATGACGCCGTCGTTCGCTTTTTGATAGCTGAGCATGATGTTTGCCGCGGCGAGCCGCTCGGACAGCGCGCTCGGCTGCAGCACTGCTTTTTTGGTTATCGGGTTGAGCACGCAAGTGTGCTCCTCTATGACGATATCGGTTTTGCCGAAGTCGTGCAAAAGCGCCGACAGGAACGCGAAATCGTAATTGGTCGTAAAGCGCGGAAGCTGACCGTACAGCCTGCCCGTTTGGCAGCACATGCCGCAGTAGAACGCCCTATAAAGGACAAAATCGTTTGCGGCAAGCGTCGATTTTTGCGGAACGATATACCCGTACATTACAGTCTGACGAACCCGATTTTTTTGTACACCTTTTCCAAGGTCCTCTGCGCCAAACGCGCCGCGCGTTCCGCGCCCGAGCGCATCAGCGCGGTCAGCTCGCCGTCGTCGCGCCTCAGCGCCTCGTACTTTTCGCGTACAGGACGCAGTTTTTCCACCGCCGCTTCGCCGACGCGCGTTTTGAACGCGGCGTAATCGGCGTTTACAAACTCGCGCTCCGCCGCCTCGACGGTCGTATCGCTAAGCGCGGCGTACATGGTGAGAAGGTTTGTTATACCGGGCTTATCGGGCGACGCGCAGACCTTGCTGTCGCAATCTGTCACCGCGCGCTTGAACTTGCGCATGATTACTTCGGGCGGATCGAGTATATACACCGAACCGCTGTCGTCGCCGTCGCTCTTGCCCATTTTCGCCGTCGGATCGGACAGCGAATATATGCGCGCGCCGTAGGTCGGCACTTTGCCCGTCGGCACGGTAAAAGTCGGGCTGTAACGGTTGTTGAACCGCGTTGCAATGTTGCGGCAAAGCTCGACATGCTGCATTTGGTCCTCGCCGACCGGCACCACGTCCGCCTGATAGAGAAGTATATCCGCCGCCATGAGCACGGGATAGTCGAACAGTCCGACGTTGATGTTGTCCGGACTTTTTTTGCTTTTATCCTTGAACTGCGTCATGCGGCTCGCCTCGCCGAACATCGTATAGTTGTTCAAAAGCCAGCAAAGCTCCGCGTGCGCACCGACGTGCGACTGCAAAAACACTATGTTCTTTTCGGGATCGATCCCGACGGCAATGAGCAGCGCAAAAAGGCGCTTCGTGTTTTCCCTAAGCTCTTTCGGCTCTATGGACACCGTTACGGCATGCAGATCCGCCACCGCGTAGAGACAGTCATATTCGTCGGACATGCCACCCCAATACCGCATGGCGCCCAAGTAGTTGCCGAGCGTCGGGTTGCCCGTAGGCTTGATAGCCGAAAACACGCGTTTGCGTCTTTCCGTAGGTTGTACGCTTTGTTCCATTATTTCCTAACGATGCTCCGTTTATGCGCCGAATTTTTTTGCGATGATCTCCGCTATCTCGCTCGGGTCGATCTTTTCGTCGAACCGCACGGGAAGCGTGAACACGTCGAGGAGCGAACTCGGTATTTCCATAGCCGTAAGTTCCTCGAGCTTTTCGAGCGTGCGCTCGGTCGCCTCGCCGTCCGCTTTTTCACCCAGACTTTTCAGCACCGCCGGCGCGAATTTGTACGGGTTTGCGGTGGACACTATCACGGTGGGTCGCAAAAATCCGCGTTCCGCCGCCACATGATACGCGACCGCTGTGTGCGTGTCGGCAAGATAACCGTACTCGTCGAAAATCTCCGCTATCGCCGCGCGCGTGTCGTCCGTATCGGCATATCCGCAGTCGAACATTTCGCGGATCTTATCCGCTTCCGACTTTCGCACCTCGTATCTTCCGCCGACGCGGAGCGCGTTCATCAGCTCTTTTATTCTGTCGGCGTCGCAGTCGCACATCTCAAAGAGCAGCCGCTCGAGATTGCTCGACACCAAAATGTCCATGGACGGGCTTTCCGTCTTGAAGAACTCGCGATTTACGTCGTACACGCCCGTGTTGATAAAGTCCGTGAGAATGTTGTTGCGGTTTGACGCGCACACGAGCTTGTTTATCGGCAAGCCCATTTGCGCGGCGTACCACCCCGCGAGGATATTGCCGAAATTGCCCGTCGGAACGACAAAGTCTATCCTGTCGCCGTCCTCTATCTCGCCGGCGTTCAGCAGATCGCAGTACGCCGAAAAATAGTACGCTATCTGCGGAACGAGCCTGCCTATATTTATGGAATTGGCGGACGACATGACGGTGTTTTTCGCCTTGAGCGCCGCTTTTAGCTTTTCGTCGCGAAACGCGTTCTTGACCGCTGTCTGCGCGTCGTCGAAATTGCCGGTTATGCCGACGGAACAGACGTTGCCGCCGACCTGCGTCTGCATGGCGAGCTTTTGCACGCGGCTGACGCCGTCCGTGGGATAGAACACGCACACGCTCGTGCCGTCCACATCTCTGAACCCCTCGAGCGCGGCTTTGCCCGTATCGCCGCTCGTCGCGACGAGCACGAGCGTATTTGCCGTTTCGCCTTCTTCCTTTTTAGCGCGCGTCAACAGCCGCGGCAATACCGAAAGCGCCATGTCCTTGAACGCGTGCGTGCGGCCGTGCCACAGCTCGAGAAAAAACACGTCGTCGTCCGTCTTGACGACGGGCGCGGGATCGTCCGTTTCGAAAGTAGCGTACGCTTCCGCAGCCACGCCCGAAACATCGAAGTCGAAAAACGCGCGTAAAACGGCGTCCGCCCGCCCGATGTAATCGAGCGCGGCAAGTGCCCTGTAGTCGAGCTTGGGAAGTTCCGTCGGGACGTACAGTCCGCCGTCGGCGGAAATGCCGTCTATGACCGCGCGCGCTGCGGAAACCGCAACGCTCGCGTCGCGCGTCGAAGTGTATTTCATTATGTTATTTTACCGTGCAACCGTTCAGGAATGCCGGCAGCTTATCCGCGGATATCGTCGCGACGAACTCCACCGAATCGGACATTTTGGCGAGCTGGTTGAACACGCCCTGAAGTTCCTCCGCAGGCTTGTTGAGCAGTCTGCTGACGCTGTCGATAAACACCTTTTGAATATCAAAGTTGGTCGCGAGCATGCCCTTTAAAAATCCGGTGAACTCGTACTCGTTGCGAATTTTATAGTCGCTGAGATTGATAAAGCGAACGCCTGCGGCTATGCCGAGCGATTCGTCGTTATCCGTGATGAATATTACCTGACCGGTGGCGCTTTCACACGCCAAGTTGGCGGCGTCGATGATGCGCTTGGTCTTTCCGCTGCCTTTTGCTCCGTAAATGACTGAAACCATGAGTTACTCCTTATGTATGATATTTTATGCGCCGTAGCGCGGTTTGCTAATTGAGCTGTCCTATGAACGAACCGAGCGAGTTGAGTCCGCGCTCGATATCCTTTTCGGACGCGGCGTACGAAAGCCGCACGTAATCGGGCGCGCCGAAGCTTTCGCACGGAATGACGGCGACCTGCGCATGCTCCAAAAGCACGGTTGCAAAGTCGAACGCCGTCCGTATTATCTGACCCTCGAAGCTCTTGCCGATGAACTTGTTTATGGACACCATGATATAAAACGCGCCCTTCGGCTCGATGTACGTCAAGCCGAGCCGCGAAAGCCGCAGCATCATGAGCGCGCGCCGCGCGTCGAAAGTGGCGCGCATATCTTCCAAAAACGCCTCGCCGTGGAGCTTGTCGCTCAGCGCGACGTACGACGCGTACTGCGCTATGGAATTGACGTTGCTCGTCGAATGGCTCTGCATGCTCGACATCGCCGCCGATATCTGCTCGTTGGCGGCGGTATATCCCACGCGCCAGCCCGTCATGGAATACGTCTTGGACATGCCGTTGACTACTATAGTCAGCTCTTTCAGAACGTCCGAATACGCCGCTATGGAATGGTGGCGGTGCTCGTAATTGAGCTTTTCGTATATCTCGTCCGAAATGACGAAAATGTTGTGCTTTTCTATGACGGAAGCTATGGCGTTGAGCTCGCTGCGCGTGTACACCGCGCCCGTCGGGTTGTTGGGGTTGTTGATGATAAACGCCTTGGTCTTGTCGGTTATGGCGTTCTCGAGTTCCACGCCCGTTATCTTGAAGTTGTTTTCCGGCTTAGTCCGAACGAACACGGGAACACCGCCCGCCATTTTGACGATCTCGGGATAGCTCAGCCAATACGGCGACGGAATGATCACCTCGTCGCCGGGGTCGAGTATAGCCATGAACGCGTTGAACAGCGAATGCTTGCCGCCGTTGGACACCACGATATTGGACGGCTCGTAATCGAGCGCGTTGTCGTTTTTGAGCTTTTCGCAGATAGCCGTCTTGAGCTGTAGAGTGCCCGAAGCCGGAGTGTACTTGGTAAGTCCCATGTCGAGCGCTTTGTGCCCTGCTTCCACGATGTATTCCGGCGTATTGAAATCGGGCTCGCCGGCGGCAAACGACACCACCGCGATCCCATCCGCTTTCATCTTTTTCGCGCGCGCCGTTATCTCCAAAGTGAGCGACGGCGAGATCTGTTTTGCTCTTCTCGCTATGTTCATATCGGTGTTTCTCCTACGTTAGCTACATTATACACCGAACAAAATAAAAAATCAACCGTTGACGCCCGATTTTCTATAAAGACCGAGCTCAACGCTTTATGTATTTTTCGGCGTTTCCGCAAAACCCTTTCAGTCGGCGTAGCGCAGGAATTTCAGGAGCGTCGCCTCGTCCACGGACGGCTTTACCGCAGACAGCGCGTCCTCGAGATCGGACATCGTAAGCCCGCTTATACTGCCCGTCTTTAACGAGCGCCTGAGCGGCGCGTCCGTCGCGCGGTCGATAAGCTCCGCTATATCCGCGCCCGAAAAGCCTTCGGTGCGCGTAACAAGATATTCCGTGTCCACGTCTCCGTCCACGCGCGTTTTACGCAGTTTTGCGCAGATCATGGCGCGGCGCGCTCCGTCGTTTGGAAGCGGAATGTATATCTTTTGGCTGAACCTGCCGGGACGCATGGCGGCCTCGTCCACCGCCCAAGGATTGTTGGTCGCGCCGAGCACTGTAAGCCCTGCGCCGCTCCCCGAAAACCCGTCTATCTGCTGCAACAGCTCGTTTACGCGGCGGTCGTTGTGGACGTCCTGTCCGCGCTTGAAAAACAGCGAATCCAGCTCGTCGAAAAATATGACGGCGCGGTCGTTTTTGCGCGCCGCGGCAAACAGCGCCGCGATGTTCTTTTCGGACTCTCCCACCCATTTGGAAACTATGTCCGAGCACTTGACCGCATAGAACGCCGCCTTTGCCTCGTGCGCCGCCGCGCGCGCGAGCATGGTCTTGCCCGTCCCCGGCGGTCCGTACAGCAATATCCCGCCGCCCGACTTCTTGCCGAGCGCAGCGTAGACGTCCCCGTGCTCCAAGGGATATATCATCTTTATGCGTATCGCGTCCTTGGCGTCCTCTAAACCCATAACGTCGTCGAACGTCGTGTCCGGTATAGCCGCCGTTTCAAACTCATTAGCCTCGTCCGCGCAGTTTTCCGCACGCTGTGCGGGCGCGGTCTTTACGGGCGAATCGGGCAAGCTGTCGGCGATCGCGATTATGCGCTTTGCCCTGTCGATGCGCGCGAGCGACAGCTTTTCGCCCGACATTTTGGCGAGCTCGGTCATGATTTCCGCCGCCTTGTAATAGTCGCGCTTCGCTTTGTTGTACTGTCCCGAATTTTGCGCCGCCTGCGCGTTGGAGTACACCGCTTCGAATGTGCGGATAAGATTGTCTTCCGTCATTATTGCTCCGTAGACGCTTGCGCCGCCCTTGTATCGCTCGATATGTCCGAATCGACGAGCTGCTCCGAATCGAGCTGGTCTTGCATTTCGAACATCGCGAGGAGCTCGTCATCGGACTGATTGACCGAGTAGATAGGTCCGTCCTCGGCGCTCGCCGCCTGCTCGTACGACTCGAAAAGTCTGTCCGCCTCGACGAGCGTGTTTTCCGCCTCGGCGCGGTTTTGCACCGAGCTTTCCAAAAACTGCGCCAACGCCTTTTGATCGCTCAAAAGCTTGTTGAGCGGCAGTTTTGTCGTATTCTTGATAAAGCTGTTGTCGTCGATCGCGCTCTTGAGCTTTTCGAGCAGCTTGACGTTGTACAAAAGAAACGCCGCGCGCTTTGTGTCGCGCTTTATTTCCTCGCGCAGGCTGTTGACCTTTTTTGCGCACAAAAGCTTTACGTCGCGGTTCTTTTCCTTTCTGCCGCGCTCCAAAAGCTTTTCCACTTCTTCCGACTTGGCGAGGATACCCGATTCGAGGTCTTCCTGCTGTTTGGTCTGCTCGATTATCGCGTCCACTACGTCGTCGCGCTTGAGCTTTTTGAACTTATTTCTGCCGAACATGTCCGTTCCCTCTCTGCGTTATTTGGTGTAAGAATTGCGTTCCGCCACGGCGGCGTTTATGTCTTTTAAGATATCCTCCGCCTGAACGAGCGAACGCTCTTTACCCTTGGACAGCGCGATCTTGAGGTCGCCTGCGAGCGCGCCTATCTTTTTGTCCGCCTGCGCCGCGCCGGCGGAAGTCGTGGGCAACATATACTTTACGGCGTCGTAAACCTTAGCCGTCTTATCCTTGAGCTCGCCTTCCGCGATCTCCGCACAGACGCCGAGCACGCGCGCGTTATTCTCTACAAATTCGCGACTTTCGGCGAGCAGTTTCTTTTTGCTCGATTTGGAAAAACACAGTCCCATATCCGCCTCCTTTCAGCGTAATTTTTTTCCGCACTGCGGACAGAATTTTGCGGTCGGATCCGCGGCGGCGCCGCAACCCGCGCAAAACCGCGCCGACAGCGACTCCCCGCATTCCGCGCAGAACGCCGCCGACAGCGGCACGCTCGCGCCGCACGACGGGCAAATCTTGCGCGCCTTGCTCAGTTCGTCGCGCTTCCGCTCCACCGCCTTGATATCCGCGTCGGACACTATGGCGCCGCTCACCGTAAACGAGCAGAGCTCCAACCCGTATTCCGCCTCGAAAACCTCGCTCACGCGGTTTTTAAGCGCGTCGGCTATCAAGGGCTTGTTCTCCGCAAAATCGGTATAGCCTATCTTGTTTTCGCGCATTACGCTTGCCGCCGTCGGCTCAATGACGCTCATGAGCCGCGGGAGCAATCGCTTTTTAAGGCGCAACACGCTGTATTCCCTGTCGGCGCCGACAAGCTCCAAATAGAATTGCTTGGGCGTTTTTACCCGAAACTCGAGCTCGCCGTTGATCCCTATCGACACAGGCACGTCCGTATGCGGATCGCGCGTCTGTATGGGCATAGCCGTTCCCCAAAGCATGGTAAGTTTCGCCGTTTTGGACACGAACACAAAATCCACCGTTGCCACGTCGCTGTCCTTTTTAAGTCTGAACAGCCCGTTTTCGGTGTCGAAAATGTTATGCCTGCCGGCGCTGAGCGCTTCCGACACCACCCCGTCCTTTATCAGCAGAACGGTGTGCGTTTCGGGCACTATCACCTGCGCCGAAGCGTGCAACTCGTCCGCGCTTTCGCGGCAAAACAGTTCGTCGTTGCTTCCCGTAAATTTAACAAGTTCAGCCATTATCGTCTCCTCTTGATTTTTTGCATTTGTCGAGCACGATGCCCTCGAAGATAAGGGCGATTATACTCAAAACTATGAGCGCTGTGCTCCCTTCGCCGTACTCCGTCACAAAAGACAGCAACCCGACGCCGAAGCCCAAAAATATCGACAACACGTTGACCATTATGTCGAGAGTAAGCGACGCCACCGCTATCTTCTTGCCGCTCTTGTACGCCGCAACGCCGCCGACGACGCGCAACACCGTGGACAATACAAGGTATACGCCCGACGAATGATCGCTCACCAACATGATAAACCCGATTATGAGCAGTACGTAGGACGCGACAAACGACAACGCATACACGGTACAGATATTGCGCGAGCGCACTTCTTTGCGCATTTTTTCGCGCTCGGCGCG
Organism: Roseburia sp.; assembly: GCA_023665905.1. Lineage (GTDB taxonomy): Bacteria > Bacillota > Clostridia > Christensenellales > Pumilibacteraceae > Anaerocaecibacter. The sequence continues at coordinate 47,353 of JAMPDA010000009.1, read as the reverse complement.
CTTTATTTCGCCGTCCTTTTTGGCGCGTTCGCGCTCCAGCTTGGCGCTGCGATTGCTTTCGAGCACGCGCAAAAGCTCGTCGTATTCGCTTTTCTGCTCGTCCGTCGCAAGCGCCTGCGCAAGCATAAAATACTCGTTGGTCGATATGTCCACGGTGGACACGCGCAACGCCGCTTCGGTCATATTGAGCTTTGTGAGCATTTTGCGATAATACAGCAGCGACGAATAGTGGTTGTATACGTCGGGCGGCAATATGTTTTTGTTGTCCAAAAGATAGTCGAAAAGCTTGCCGTCGTTGGCGCGGTTCTTACTGCGCTCGCGCAAAAACAACTGCGCGTTCTTGGACACCGTTTCGCGCGTCTTTTCATATTCCGCGTTCTGCATGGGCGAAGCGTATCGAACGGCATTTTCGTACGCCGTTTCGCGCGTGATGTCCTCCACGCAGACGAGCGGGGTTTGACCGTACGACGCCCACAGCCTGAGCCACCAATATTTGCTCAGCATGTCGGGAAACCGCCGCGACAGTCTGTTGTCGCCGTCTGTCGGCAGGTATTTTTCGCACTCCGAAAGCGCGTCCGCCATTCCGCCGTAGTCTTCCGCGGCGAAACGCTTTTCCGCAACGTTCAGTATGCCGTCCATCTCTTTTACAGTCTTTGCCTCGTACGCCGCCACTATCCCGTCGAACCTGCGGAAGAACGCGGCGTCGAGCTCCGCAAAGCGCTCCGCGTTTTTGAAATTCCGATCCGCCGTAAAATCTCGGCGCGAGGCGATGAGCGCTTCGTCCGACGGCGCGTGATAATCGCAGAGCACAAGCAACCACCAAGCGAGCGGGCACTCGGGATCGGCGTCCAACACCTCGTCGATTATTTTAAGCGCGCGGTCGTAGTTTTCCGAATTTATCTCTATCTCGGCGCGCTTAAGCCGCGAGCGGTACGTATACGCCGGCGCGGCGGCGGCAACTCCGCGCGACACGATCTTTTCTAACCTTTCGAGGCGCTCTTTTTCCGCACTGCGAAGCTCCTCGGCGCGGACGCGTTCCATTTCGCGCGCGGCAAGGCGCTTTTCCTCGAGCGCGGCTTTTTCGCGCTCGTCGCGCGCGAGTATGCCCTTTACGTCTATAACGAGCTGCTCGAGATGCGCGTACGGATCGTCGGACGCGTCCAGCCACTGCACGTCCGAAAGCGCCTTTTCGAAAGCGCCGTCATACGGGGTGTCGTCTATGCGATAGCTGTAGAGCGCTTTGCCGTCGAGCACAGCGGCTTTGAGCTCCATTTCGCAGTCTTCCGAATATATCGATTTAAAGCTGGAAACGAGCAGGAACAGCCTGCTGTTTTCCACGCCTTTAAGGATATCGCGCTCGTAATTTTGCGAGCCGGCGAGAATATTCCGCGGCGCTATCCAGCACCGCAGTCCGCGCTCCTCCAGCCGCGTGCATATAGCGTCCGCTATGTCCCTGTCCGGTTCGGCGGTGCGGTGGCAGATAAAGACGTCGCGGTCGGTCGCCTTTACGTACTTGAGTTTTTGTATGTACAGCCGTATATTGCGCTCGATCGCCGCGTCGTAATTGACATGGGAATCGGGGTACGCGCGCGCCACGAACGCTTTGATACAGTCGGAATACTTGGGCTCGGCGGTCAGCACCACCGAATCGACCACTTCCTTTAGCTCGTCGGGCGTGACCGCGACAAAGTCCGCGTTTTTCAAAAAGTCGATGTACGCGCCGTCGTGACCGCCGAATTTATCCGCGAGCGCGACGTAATATCGCGCGCAAAAATCGTCGGGTAACACCGAAAGTATCTTCTGCGCAAACAGCTTGACGCCGCCGTAATCGCGCGCCTTGGAACTTTCCTGTTGCAATCTCAGTTGCTTTGCGAGGTACTCGCGCCAGGCGCGTATGTCCTGCGTGTGGTCGAGCTGAACTTTCGAAAACGCCAAAGCACGCGGCACGCTGAAAGTGCTGCCGCACGCCTTGCACTCGCAAAACTCGCCGCTGTCCATAGGTATTATCGCGGTACTTCCGCAATTTGTGCACCTGACTTGTTCCATTATCCTACGATATCATTATACCACCCGTAAGATTAGTAAACAATATGCGGCACATTAGAATTTGATTAAAAATACGCACGCTGATATTTCGGCGCGACGCGAACAGGCAAAATTCGCCCCCGAAAATCATTGTCAAAAAATACGAAACATGCTATATTTATATTGTCAATAATACATTCGTTTGGGAGAAAGAACATGAATAAGCTCAAAAGACTTCGGAATATCGTTTCCGCCGCCGCGCTCGCCCTCGCCTGCGCATTGTTGCTTTTTGCCTGCGGCGGCAAAACCGACGACGAAATAAAGTACGACGAGTTCGGCAGCATGGGCGAACACGATCACAGCTTCGTCGGTTATTTATGCGAGGTCTGCGGCAAGTATGCGCCGAACACGCCCGTAACACAGGGATTGAACATAGAAATAACGTATAAAGGCACCGCTACCGTAAGAGGTATCGGGAGCGCTACGGACGCCGACATCATTATTCCCGAAACATACGAGGGTGTGCCCGTGACGGGAATAGGCGCTTACGGATTTGAGAACAACTACGACATTACGAGCGTGATAATACCCAATAACGTCGCATATATCGACTTGTATACTTTTAAAGATTGCGGCAATCTTACAAGCGTGACGATACCGAACTCCGTCACAAGTATATCCGGATTTCAAGGTTGCAGCAGTTTGACGAGCATAACTTTTCCTAACGCCGTTACAGAACTCAGCGCACATACATTCTTGGGGTGCGGAAGTTTAGCGAGCATAACCGTGCAGAGCGGAAGCGCAAAATATCACAGCGCCGGAAACTGCCTGATAGACACGGAAAACAAAGAGTTGATACTCGGTTGCAAAAACAGCGTAATACCCACCGACGGCAGCGTTACCAAAATCGCGGAGGAAGCATTCTTCGGTTGCAGTCTAACAAGTATATCGATACCGAGCTCTGTCACAAGCATAGGAAATAGCGCATTCAGCGGTTGCACAGAGCTATCGAGTATATCTATACCGAACTCCGTAACGAGTATAGGATACAGCGCATTCGCAAGTTGTACAGGGCTATCGAGCGTAACGATCCCGAACTCCGTAACGAGTATAGGTGACAGCGCGTTCCGCCTCTGCAGCGGTTTGACGAGCGTATCGATACCGAACTCCGTAACGAATATCGCGTATTGCACATTCTTCGGTTGCAGCGCTTTATCGAGCGTGACGATACCGAGTTCCGTCGCGAGCATAGGGACTTCGGCGTTCTCCGATTGCATCGGCTTAAAGAGCGTCACGATAGAGAACGGCGTTACAAGCATCGGTGAAGAAGCGTTCATCAACTGCAACGATTTGACCGACGTGACGATACCGAACTCGGTCACGAGCATAGGGGACGGAGCGTTCTGCTTCTGTAGCGACTTAACAAACATAACGATACCGAATTCGGTCACGAGTATCGGGGATCGCGCATTCAGCGGTTGCAGGAGTTTGACAACCATAACGCTTCCGAGCTCCGTCACAAGTATCGCGAAATGGACGTTCCATAACTGCAACGACCTATCCAAAGTATACTACACCGGCTCTGTCGCGCAATGGAGCGCTATCGTGCCCACGGATTCCCCGTTGGATTCCGCCACCGTATATTATTACTCGGCGACGCACCCGTCGGGCGGCGGAAACTATTGGCATTACGGCAACAACGACCAAGTCGTCGAGTGGTAGTGCGATCGCACAACCAATTAACAACGAATGGCATAAAAAAACTCCGCCGCATAGACTTAGCTTGCGGCGGAGTTTTACATTTTTATCTGTTTTACTCCCCGATATCGGCGGCGTCGCTCGGCATGCGGAAGTCCGACCGCGGCGAGAACGACACAGAGCCTATCTTGACGCCGTCAGGCAAACACGAGCGCTTGAACTGATTGGCGAAGAACCGCTTGTAAAACACTTTTATCGCGCCGTCGATCTCCGCCTGCTTGACTTCGGGGAATGCCGCGCGCAGCAAAAACCCTATTTTTTCGCGCGTAAAGCCGAACCGGCAGTGATAGTACATTATAAAGTCGTGCAGGTCGTATTTTCCGAGTATGTCTTCCGTCTTTTGCGCGATCGCGCCCTTTTCGGGCGGAAGCAATTCGGGCGAAATTTCCGTGCCGAGTATTTGCTCGAGCGCCGCTTTCGCCGCGCCGCCGAGGCGCTTCGCCTCATAGCGCACGAGATACTTCACGAGCGTTTTGGGCACGCCCGCATTGACGCCGTACGACGACATGTGGTCGCCGTTGTACGTAGCCCAGCCGAGCGCCAATTCGCTGAGGTCGCCCGTTCCGACGACGAGCCCGCCTGTCTTGTTGGCTATATCGAAAAGCGTCAGAGTGCGCATGCGCGCCTGCGCGTTCTCGTACACGACGTCCGTCGCCGTGTGTTCTATGTCTTTGAAGTGACTGTTTACGGTGTCTTTTAGGTCGATCGTCTGCAGTTCGACGCCGAGCGCCGCGCACAGCTTTTCGGCGTTCGAGCGCGTCTTTTCCGTCGTGCCGAAGCACGGCATTGTGACCGCTTTGACAGCGGACTTATCCACCGCTCTGCAAGCGACGACGAGCGCAAGCGCCGAATCGAGCCCACCCGATACGCCTATCACAGCCGTCTTGGCATTTATCGCGTCGAAGCGCGTTTTGAGCCCGCGCGCCTGCATGGAGAGAATGAGCTCCGCCCTGCCGTCCGCTTCCTCGGCGCTCGGCACGAACGGATATCTCGAAATCTCACGCGACAGCGATATGCCGCCGCCCAGCGAGAACGGGACTTCGACATACTCTTTTTCGGACGGGCGCAATCCCATGCGCCGCCTGTCCGCGTCGAGCCTTTCCACATCGATATCGGTGATCGCAACGCCGGCGCAAAACGGCTCGCTTTCCGCAATGACTGCGCCGTTCTCGGCGATTATGTTGTGCGCGGAATACACCGCGTCGGTGGACGATTCGCCCTCGCCTGCGTCGGCATAGATGTATGCACAGCGCTGCCTTCCGGACGCACTCGCGATGAGCAGTCTGCGATACTCCGCCTTGCCCACCACCTCGTCGGACACCGAAAGATTGACTATTACCGTCGCTCCGGCACGGCAAGCGTGCACCGACGGCGGAACGTCCGCCCACATATCCTCGCATATCTCGCACCCGATTACGAGCCCGTTGTGCGTCGCACACCGAAACAGCACGTCGCCCATAGGCGCTCCGAACCGCGCGTTTATTCGCGCCTTGCCGAAGTTGGGCGTAAAATATCTCTTTTCGTAAAACTCGCCGTAATCGGGGAGTTCGGTCTTTGGAACTATGCCGAGCAATTTCCCGTCGGACGCCGCGACCGCACAGTTGTACAGCCTACCGTCTACGGCGATAGGCGCGCCGAAAAACGCTATCATGTTTTTTGGCGTAGCCTTTGCCACAGCCTCGACCGCGGCGGCGACGCCGTCCAACAGTTCGGTCGTATAGAACAGATCCGCGGCGGTGTAGCCGGAAAGGCAGAGCTCGGGAAACACAGCTATTTCCACGCCCTGTCCCGCGAGCTCGGAAAGCTTCGCCGCTATTGCCTCGGCGTTGCGCTTTGGATCGTTGAGCTTTATTTTTGGCGTTGCCGCCGCGACTTTTACAATGCCGTATTTCATAATTACGTTTCTCCGAAATCTCCGCTCCGATTTATGTACGTTATGCACGTTTGCCGCGCGGTGTCACGCCGTCGCGACCGAAAAGTTCTCTCGCCCGAGCGAGGTCCTCGGCGTACAGATCGTCGTCCGTTTTTTCTATGCGGACGCGCTTTTTTATGCCTGCCGCCGCGACCGCTTCGCCGAGTTCCGTCACCACGGACGCCTCGCACATCGACAGAAAACAACTGTCGGGAGCGACGAATGCCGCCGCGTCGTCGCGCTCTTTAACCAGTACCCCACGCGACAAAAGATCGAAAGCGCGCGCCGCCGCAGGCGTTTTCTTTTTGCGCAGATATCTTGCGATCTTGCCCAAAAGCTCCAGACCGCTCGCGGCGGAAGCCTTTTGGTGCAAGAACTCCCCTTCCTCGGCGACGGCGACCGTTTTTTTACCGCTCTTGGGCCGCTCGGCGCTTTTTTCGGGTGCGCGCGCAGTTACAGGCGCGGACGGTTTTTCCGAATATCCGACTTCGGGCGGAGGCTCCGGATCGGGCTCCGGCGGTTCTGGCGGCGGAACGTCCGAAATATCGGGCGCATACACGCCGGCTTTTTCTGCGTTGCGGCGTTCCGCTCTACTCCGCTCAACTCCGTTCCGCTCGGCTCTGTTCCGCTCTGCGGCGCTTTGAGCTACTCCGCCTTGCTCATCTCCGCTCCGCTCTGCTACACTTTGCTCTACTGCGACATGCGGTTTAGCATTTGCGCGCGTCGGCTCGCTTTTCGACGGCGCGCCGACCGCTTCCGTCAGGTTATTTTTTTTTTGCTCCGCAGAAACTGCGAAGTTCTTTTCAAGTGCGGCTATTCTCGACAGCAGCTTTTCCTCGCGGTCCGCGCCGCAAACAAGCTTGACCAATTCCGTTTCCAAAAACACTCGCGGATTGACGGAATACTTAATCCCTGCCTCCGCCGCGCCGAAACTTTCGAGTATGCGCGAGATGTCCGCCATGGAGAACTTCTCCGCCGACGCCGCCGCGCGCTCCGCGTAAACGCGGTCGGAGTTTATAAGTCCGCCGCCGACCGCCTTGTCGCGCCCTACCGATTTGATGACCAGCACGTTGCGCGCGTAGTCGGTAAGCTGTCTGCACACCGCCGACATCGATTTTCCGCTCTTGGCAAACCGATCCACACAGTCGAACACCGCCGCGAGATCGCGCTCCGCGGTGCGGTCGAAAAGCTCGCACACCGCCGCCGAATCGCCCGCGCCCGTAAGCGTAAGCACTATCTCGGGCGTTATCTCGTCCGCCGCACTGCTGAGCATGTCAGCAATGGAAAGCGCGTCGCGCACACTGCCCTCGCCCAACCGCGCTATCTCGGCAACCGCTTCTTCGGTATACTTTATACCCTCGGCGTCGTAAATGCGCGCAATGTGCTTTGCGAGCAGCTCCGTCGAAACGAGCTTAAAGTCGAAGCGTATGCACCGCGAAAGAATAGTCTGCGGAAGCTTTTGCGGCTCCGTCGTCGCGAGAATAAAAATGACGTGTTCGGGCGGCTCCTCTATCGTCTTTAAAAGCGCGTTGAACGCACCGCCCGTCAGCATGTGCACTTCGTCTATTATATAAACCTTGTACTTGCACGAAACGGGCAGATACTTGACCTTTTCCCTTATGTCGCGCGCGTCGTCCACGCCGTTGTTGGACGCGGCGTCCATTTCGATTATGTCAACGCCGTCGGCGGCGAGCGCCTTGCACGCTTCACATTCGCCGCAGGGACTGCCGTTTACGGGGTTTAGACAGTTGACCGCGCGCGCAAAAATGCGTGCGCACGTCGTCTTGCCCACACCGCGGCTGCCGGTAAAGAGATAGGCGTGACCCACTCTGCCCAGCTTTATCTGGTTCGTCAAAGTGGTCACGATAGGGTCTTGCCCTATAACGTCGTCAAACCGCTTCGATCTGTACTTTCTATATAGCGTTGCCATAACGACAGTATACTACCGCACGCGGCTTTTGTCAACAAGTTGAGCGCAATGCCGCGGCGCGCGATATGCGGTATCACTCAAAATCCGCAGGCGGTAACGCACATGCCGAGCGCCACCGCAAGCACGTACATGACGGCGATGACCGCGACGGTGTTTTTTATAGGTCTGTTCTGCTTTGCGAGCACCGCATAGCCTATTCCTGCGCCGACGCACAATCCTGCTACAGTGCCGCCGAGATTGAGCCCGCCGACGACGTACAGCTCGGTGATTACAACCGACGCCGCACAGTTGGGGATAAGCCCGACGAGCGCGGCGAGCACAGGCTGCACATAGCCCGTCGAGCCGATAAACTCCGCGAGCCGCTCCTCGCCGATATAATACACAACAATGCCCAAAATGACGTTGACCGCAAATATGTACGCGACGACCGTGGCTGTGTGCAACAGCGGATGCTTAAGATATACGCGCCAAACGCGCGCCGCCTTGCCGCCGCCCGTATTCGCGTCCGCCTGCCGATCTTCGGCAAGCGCGTGATGATGACAGCCGTGTATGTGCACTTGCGCGTCGTCGTGCTCTGTATCGTCATGTTCCGCACGGTCATGCTCCGTTTCGCGATGTTCCGCATGGTCGTGCTCCGCGTCGCTTTGCTCCGCCATAGCTTTGGCGCTCTTAACGCGCCGCGCGGATATTTTTTCGACGGCGAACACCGCATATCCCACGACGAGCGCAAAACAAATTTTTATTATCAGCACGGGGAGCAGTTTGGTGACGCCCGCATAGCTCGACAGCATTATCGGCAACGCTTCGTCGGAAGTGGCTATATACACCGCCAAAAGCGTGCCGAGCGCTATCCTGCGCTTACAGTACAGCTCAGTCGCGACGACGGAAAATCCGCATTGCGGAACAACGCCGACGACCGTGCCTATGAGCGGCGCGCCGCCGCCCTTTAATATTTTGTTCGCTTTCAGCCCGTTCGACTTGTACTCGAGAAATTCTATCAGAAAATTCATCAAGAGCAAGAACGGCAGGATCTTGAGCGTGTCCAAGAACGCGTCTAAAAAAACGTCGCCCATTATTCCCTTCTTTCCGCGTACGTGGTTTCTATGACGTCCGCTATCTGCTTGGCGGCGCGCGGCGTTCTTCCGCCCTTTTTAAGCGCGGCGAGCTCGGCGAGCACCGCGTATTCGTCGCGCCATTTGATGCCGCGCGAGCGAACTATCTGCTTGAGAATGTCTATAAATTCGTCCTTGCTCGGACTTATGTACGTCACCACAAGCCCGAAGCGGTCGAACAGCGCGAGCTCCGCTTGGATCTCGTCGCCGCGATTGCGCATTTCCGTCTTGTCCGTTTCCTTGAACAAATGCCGACGATTGGACGTGCAGTAAATCAACACGTTTCCGCTCGGCGCGTCGAGCGAGCCCTCGAGCGCCACTTTAAAATCCTCCGCGCCGCCGTCCGCTTCGTCGAAGCCGAGGTCGTCTATAAACAGAATGTACTTCTGCTTGAGCCCGTAAAGCTCGTTCTGCAATTTGGGCAGGCGGCAAAGCTCGTTTTTGGCAAGCTCTATGACCTTGAGCCTGTCGCGATACTCGTAGGCGAGCGCGCGAACGGTTGTGGATTTGCCCGTGCCGCGGTCACCGTACAAAAGCGTGTGGAACGCCGGCAGTCCGTTTAGAAAGTTTTCTGTGTTCCGAACTATCTCCGCCTTTTCTTCGGCGTAATTCACAAGGTCGGAAAGCCGCACCGCGTCGCTGTGCGCAGGACTGAATATTCCGGACTTGTACGTGAATATGTTTCCGTACGCGAGCGCGCCGCAGCCGGATGCAAAATAGAACTTGACGAGCTTGTCGAACGTGAACGAAAATCCGCCGCAGGAAAAGCGCGGCAAAAAGTCGCGCACGGCGTCGTCGGCAAAGTCCTCGGGTCTTAACAGCGACAGTTGCTTAAACGTCGTAAGCTCGGTCATGACCTGCGACTTTACGCGCTCGGAAATGCGCTCGCCGCGCGCCGCACTGCGACTGAAAAAATTATCGTCGCCCATTACGAGCTTGTTTATCCACTCGCCCGTCGTTTCGCAACCGCTCTCCGCCACGCGCCGAAACACGTCGGCGCAAAGCTCCGCACGTCGCGCGGAGCTGTCCGCAATGAGTAGCTCCGCGAGCGGAGAAAGCTCGGCGGCGACGGCGCGATACAGCGATATCGCCTTGTAACGCAAAAACAAATCATCGTACATGCCCGAATTATACCACTTGCGGCGCGTATTGTCAACGGTTGAAAGTCGCGCCGCGCCCACCGCGCGCTGTGGTATATTTGAGGAAAATTGCGGCTTTTTGTTGACAAACGCCGACGCATTGCGTAAACTTTAGCTATGGACAAGATTTATTCCGCCGAGGACTTGTCGGCGCGCATTCGGGAATACGGGATATTGCCGTTTTGGTCGGAGGACGGGTTTTCGGCGTGGCAACTTTCGGGCGTGAACTTCAATACGCTGTGGAGTATTCGCGAAGCCGTAGTCAACACGAGAACGGTCGCGTACGGCAAGTTCGTCAACAAAAAGGCGACGTTCGTTTCGCTCGACGTGTTCCCCTATCTGTGCTCGCTACGCCGCGACGGATACGACTTCGACTCCGCCGCCGACGAGGGCAAAATGCCCAACCGCGAGATCTCCGTCATGAAAGCCGTCGGCGACACGCCCACGCCGTCGTACAACCTCGGCAAAACGCTCGGCATAAAAGGCTACGACAGCGCGGTCACATCGTTGCAGAACAAAACGTATCTGTGCCTTAACTTCAAAAAGAGCATGATGGGCACGGCGCTACTGTGCCGACCCGAAGTGCTGTTCGGCGACGAAAAGGTGCGCTCCGCATACTCGCTTTCCCCTGCCGAATGTGCCGAACAAATATTAAAGCGCGCGTCCGGCTTAAAACACTTCTCCGACGCCGAAATTAAAAAGATACTCACGCCGGCTGTGATTTAGCCGCCGTCGATCGCTTGCGAAATATCAATCGCACTCTCAACGCAAAAAATAGGTTAGGCGTATTCGCACCCGACCTATAAAATGTTTGTGTGCCATATCAATGTATACAAACAACATCATACACTTTTGCCAAATCCATCAATTACATTTAAACGACTCGATTAAATCGATTATTTCTTTATCTTCTCCAAACTCCGACCTATAAAAACTACCGGTCAATTTATCTTTGTCGTAATGTAAAATATACAGATTATATTTTCTTAATGTCTTCGGCAAAAAACCGTTTTCACTGGTTGCATCTCCAATATAAATTTTAACCGTATCACAATTTTGAAAATACCCCTCGCTGACATCTAATAATGATGCTCCTTCATTATACTCTTCCGGATAATATTCATATAATTTTTCAAGAACAATTTCTTTTAACTTATATTTTTTTTCCAAGATTTTATATAAATTGCTTACATTAATATTTTTGTTACTAATCATATGTTGGGCACTCCATTAAATAGACATTCGTTATAAATTTCTGTTGCCGTTTTTACATTGTCTATTGATAAAAAATGTAAAATAATGGTTACGACAGAAGTCACTAAACTTACTGCTACACAACACCATAAGGCAATCAAATTTTTATTTTTCATATACTGTCCGCCAAATCAATAGTTTATCAGTCAGAGCATATAAAATTTTAGCACAAAATCTAGCATAAGTCAAACATGATTAATAAACGGGCTTGCGGGATTTGTCGCAAGGTGGCAACCTAAGCCGATAACGTACGAAAACAACTATAATGTTCGTGCAAACGGAAAGTTTGTCAGAGCGTGAAAAAAGCCGCGCCGATTTATTTATCGGTGCGGCTTTTATCGGTTGTGCTCGAATTATTCTTCGGCGGGTTCGCCTTCGCCTGACGGCTCGCCGCCTTCGTCCTCGATAATCTCCTGGTGCGGCGCGGTCGCAACGCAGACCACTGAGCCCTGGTTCTTGACGCGCATCATGCGCACGCCCTGCGAGCCTCTGCCGATCTTGGATATCTCTTTTACGAGCATTCTTATGATCGTGCCGTTGTCCGAAATGACCATGACGTCTTCTTCGGGATCGACGAGCTTCATGTTGACGAGCCTGCCCGTCTTGGCGTTGAATGTGCCGGCTTTTATGCCCTTGCCGGCGCGCGACTGCAAACGGAACTCGTCTATGTCGGTGCGCTTGCCGAAGCCGTTTTCGCTGACGGTGAGCACGTCGCAGTCCGGTCTTACGACGGACATATCGACCACGTTGTCGTCCGGATCGAGCCGCATTGCGCGCACGCCCTGCGTATCTCTGCCCATGGAGCGCACGTTCTCCTCCGAGAAGCGTATGCACTTGCCCGACTGCGACGCTATGAGTATCTCGTCAATGCCACCCGACTGCTGTACGGATATAAGCTCGTCGCCCTCGTTGAGTTTGATCGCGACTTTGCCGACTTTGCGTATCTGCTTGAACTCGGAAAGCGCCGTCTTTTTTATCATTCCGCGCTTGGTCGCCATTACGAGGTTGCCCTTGTACATATCTTCCTTGATGGGAATTACGGCGCTTATCTTTTCGCCATCGCTGAGCTGCAAAAGGTTGATTATCGCTCTGCCTCTTGCCGTACGCTCCGCTTCCGGCACCTCGTAAGCCTTTGCGGCGTACACTCTGCCGAAATTGGTGAAGTACAGTAGCGTGTCGTGAGTGCATGTAACGAACATGCGCTCCACGAAGTCCGCTTCCTTCGGGCGGTGCGCGGTAATGCCCTTGCCGCCGCGATGCTGCGCCTTGTATTCCGTAGTGGGCAGACGCTTGATATAGCCGTAGTGCGTGAGCGAGATGACCACATCTTCGCGGTCGATAAGATCGCCGATATCGATCTCGTCGTAGTCGATGACGAGCTCCGACCGCCGCGGCGTGTCGTACTCCTCTTTTACCGTTTGGAGCTCTTCCCTTATGATATCCGTGACGCGTTTGGGGTTTGCGAGTATGCTCTTGTAGTCGGCTATCTTGTCAGTAAGCGACTGCAATTCCGCCTGCAAAGCGTCTATTTCCAAGCTCGTCAAGCGGCGCAATTTCATTTCGAGTATTGCGTTCGCCTGCTTGTCGGACAGATAGAATTCCGCCATTAGCCTTTCGGCGGCTTCCACGTTGTCGCGGCTCTGCTTGATTATTTTGATGACCTTGTCGATGTTCGCCTGCGCCTTTACAAGACCCTCGACGATATGCGCGCGCTCTTGCGCGGCGGCAAGGTCGTGTTTGGTGCGGCGCACCACGACGTCTTCCTGGTGCTCGAGATAATACACGAGCATCTCTTTGAGGTTGAGTATCTTCGGTTCGCCCTCGGCGAGCGCGAGGAATGTTATTCCCTGCGAGACCTGCAAATTCGTGTGCTTATACAGCGTATTCAGCACGACCTGCGCCTGCGCGTCGCGCTTGACCTCGATGACGATGCGCATGCCGTCGCGATCCGATTCCTCTTTGATGTCGGATATGCCGTCGATGCGCTTTTCTTTTACGAGGTCGGCTATCTGGACGATGAGCTTTTCCTTATTGACCTGATACGGCAGTTCGGTCACGACTATGCGCTGGCGCATGAGATCGCTGCCTTCGCGCACGGGGTATTCCTCTATCTCCGTTTTGGCGCGCATAACGACGCCGCCGCGACCCGTCTTGTACGCGCGCTTGATGTTGGCTCTGCCCATTATCAGTCCGCCCGTCGGGAAATCGGGCGCAGGCACGTAGCGCATCAGTTCGTCCACCGTTATATCGGGATTTTCTATGAGCGCGTCGATGGCGTTTATGACCTCGCCGAGATTGTGCGGCGGAATGTTGGTAGCCATGCCGACGGCGATACCGTCCGAACCGTTGACGAGCAGGTTGGGGAAGCGCGACGGCAACACCGTGGGCTCTTGCAACGAATCGTCGAAGTTGTTGGTCCAATCGACCGTTTCCTTGTCGATGTCGCGAAGCAATTCGTCGGCTATCTTGGCGAGCCTCGCCTCCGTGTAACGCATAGCCGCCGGCGGATCGCCGTCCACCGATCCGAAGTTTCCGTGTCCGTCCACGAGCGGATAGCGCATGGAAAAGTCCTGCGCAAAACGCACGAGCGCGTCGTACACCGAAGAATCGCCGTGCGGATGGTACTTACCCAAAACGTCGCCGACTACGCGCGCGCACTTGCGGTACGGCTTGTCGGAACGCAAACCCAGCTCGCCCATCGCGTAGATAATGCGGCGGTGAACGGGCTTAAGTCCGTCGCGAACATCCGGTATCGCGCGCGAAACGTTGACAGCCATAGCGTACGCTATAAAGCACTGTTTCATCTCGTCCACCACCTGCGTGGTGATGATCTTGGTGTTATCTACGTAGTCCTTTATCGGCTGATCGCCGCTTTTATTCGATTTTATGCTTCTCTTTGCCATTTTGTCACACTCCCGTTAGATATCCAGCTCGGACACGAGTTTGGCGTTTTGCTCTATGAACTGACGTCTGAGCTCCGGCATATCGCCCATGAGCACGCTGAATATCTCGTCGGCTTCGAACGCGTCTTCCATGGTGATCTGTTTGAGCGTGCGATGCTCCGGACTCATGGTCGTAAACCAAAGCTGTTCGGCGTTCATCTCGCCGAGACCTTTGTATCTCTGGAGCTCGCAGCCCTTTCGCCCGAACCTGTCGAGCGCTTCCTCGCGCTCCTTGTCGTCGTAGCAGTATTCCTCTTTTTTGCCCTTGGACACTTTGTACAGCGGCGGAAGCGCGGCGTAAACGTGTCCGCGCTCGATGAGCGGACGCATAAAGCGGAAGAAGAACGTCAAAAGCAGTATGCGTATGTGACTGCCGTCAACGTCCGCATCGGTCATACATATTATCTTGTCGTAGCGCAGTTTGCTCTCGTCGAACTCGTCGCCTATCCCACAGCCGAACGCCGTTATCATCGCTTTTATCTCGGCGTTTTCGAGCACGTGATTGAGGCGCGCCTTTTCCACGTTGAGGATCTTGCCGCGAAGCGGAAGGATAGCTTGGAACCTGCGGTCCCTGCCCTGTTTTGCCGTGCCGCCTGCGCTGTCGCCCTCCACTATGAATATCTCGCACGCGGACGGATCGCGATTGGTGCAGTCGGCGAGCTTGCCGGGCAACGACGCCGTTTCAAACACGCCTTTGCGCCGCGTGAGGTCGCGAGCGTTACGCGCCGCGTCGCGCGCGCGTTGCGCCGTTATCGCCTTCATTACGAGGTCTTTAGCTTCCTTGGGGTTTTCCTCGAGGTACGTGCCGAGCGCGTCCGTAACGGCTTTTTCCACCTGCAAGCGCATGGACGAATTGCCGAGCTTGGTCTTTGTCTGACCCTCGAACTGCGGCTCGGTGAGCTTGACCGAGATTATGGCGGTTATGCCCTCGCGCACGTCCTCGCCCGACAGCTTGTCGTCATCCTTCATGAGGTTTTGTTTGTGCGCGTAGTCGTTTATGACCTTGGTGAGCGCGTTTTTAAATCCGACGAGGTGCGTGCCGCCCTCTTCCGTGTTGATGTTGTTGGCGTAGGAATATATCAGCTCGTTGTAGCCCTCGTTGTACTGAATGGCATACTCCACAACGCTGTCTTTAAACGTCTTTTCGCCGTAGATGACGTCCGAGAACGTCGTCACCTTACTGCGATTGAGATATTCCACAAAGTCTTTTATGCCGCCGTCGAAGCGGAATTTATCGCTGTTCTCCCTGCCCTTGCGATTGTCGGTGAGCTCTATCTCCAAGCCCTTATTGAGATAAGCGACCTCGCGGAGCCGCGTGCGCACCGTGTCGTACGAAAAATCTATCGTTTCGAAAATCTCGTTGTCCGGAAAGAACGTCACCTTTGTGCCCGTCTTGTCCGTCTTGCCGACTTCGGCGAGCGGCTTCATAGGCACGCCGCGATTATAACGCTGGCGATATATCTTGCCGTTTCTGTAGACTTCTATATCCAGCCATTCCGACAGCGCGTTGACGCACGATACGCCGACGCCGTGCAAGCCGCCCGACACCTTGTATCCGCCGCCGCCGAACTTGCCGCCGGCGTGGAGCTTCGTCAGCACCACCTCGACGGTGGACACCTTTTCTTTGGGGTGTATCTCGACGGGGATACCGCGTCCGTTGTCGGTGACGGATACCGCGCCGTCGCGAGTGATCTCGACCAAGATCTTGTCGCAGTATCCGGCGAGCGACTCGTCCACCGAGTTGTCCACTACCTCTGTGATGAGGTGATGAAGCCCGTGCTCGTCCGTAGAGCCGATGTACATTCCCGGGCGCTTTCTGACAGGCTCCAAGCCCTCCAGCACCTGAATGGACTTGTAATCGTAGCTGCCGTTATCAACCTTTCTCGCCATAAAAATTCTCCCGTTAAAACGCAAAAAAACGTTTTTGCTTTATACACGGTAATTATATCACAAATGACGAAAAAATCAAAGCGTTTTCGCCTTGATTTGATCGGTTTTACAAAATTATTTTAGCGCGCACGCCGCCAAACGGCGTTAAACGGCGCAATTTGCCACGTGGCGTGCGATTTGAGTTTATCCCGTGTTTGACGTTTTGGGCTATTTCGGCGAAAATACGCAGCCGAACATCCGCCGCGGCGCGCTACAGCTTGAACTTGCCCTTTAAGAACATCTCTTGGCTGTTTATCGGCTCTATGCCGGCTTCCTGCTCGGCGTATTCGCCCTTGTCGGTAAGTCGGCGCGCTTTTACGTTGTCCGCGAGCATTACTCCGAGCATGCCGTATATCTTGTTCTCTATCGTCTTGTCGAGGACGGGCGTCGCTATTTCGACGCGCTTATCGGTATTGCGCGTCATGAGGTCGGCGCTCGAAATGAACATAACGCGGTCGTCGCCGTCGCCGAAGCAGTATATGCGCGAGTGTTCGAGCAGTCGCCCGACTATGCCTATGACCGAGATGTTGTCCGTCTTGCCGGACACCTGCGGAAGCAGGCAGCATATGCCGCGAACTATAAGGCTTATTTTTACGCCCGCTTTGCCCGCCGCTATAAGCTTGTCGATTATCGTCTTGTCGGTCAAGCTGTTCATCTTTGCGATAATGCGCGCGGGCTTGCCTGCCTTTGCCTTTTCCGTTTCGCGCTCGATGTACGAAACGATGCCGCTTTTGAGCGTTTTAGGCGCTATAAGCAGTTTTTCGTAGGTGTGATCGATGTTGCAGATGGCGATGTTCCTAAAAAACGCGACGGCGTCCCTGCCTATAGCGTCGTCGCCCGTCAATATGTTGAGGTCGGTGTACAGCCGCGACGTCTGCTCGTTGTAATTGCCCGTGCCGAGGTGCGTGATATAGCGCAACCTGTCGCCCTCCGTCAGCACCACCGAGATTATCTTGGAATGGACTTTGTAGTTGCCCATGCCGTATATAATGGTACAACCGGCTTCCTTGAGGACTTCCGAAAAATACAGATTGTTCTCCTCGTCGAAGCGCGCGCAAAGCTCTATTACGACGGTGACGTCTTTCCCGTTTTCGCTCGCCTTTTTGAGCGCGTCCACAATGCGCGAGCGCTCGTCCAGCCTGTATATCGTTATTTTTATCGACGCGACGCGGCTGTCCTCCGCACACTCGTCCAAAAGTCTGACGAGCGTATCCATGCTCTCGAACGGATACGCCAAAAACACGTCGCGCGAAAGCACGCGGTCTATAACGGACGCGCCGACGGGCACGGGCGCGGCGAGCGGCTTTGCCGGCTTGTACTTCAAAAGCGACAGAACGTCGGGCGAAATGTAATTGCCGAGCGACATCAAAAACTTGTAGTCGAAACAGTGGCGCACGCCGAAGCAATACTGTTTTTTGAGCCCGAGCGTTTTGAGGACGAACGAGCGGATACTGTCCGCGCCCTCGTCTATCTGCAACCGCACCGCGTCCTGCGTGCCGCGAAGCTCCACCTTGCGCTTTAGGAATTTGGAAAAGTCGAAGTTGCGCTCGATATCCGCGTCGTCTATATTGGCGTCGAAATCGGCGTTGCGCAACAGCTTTAGCATTGCCTGGCTCTTTATCCTGTAGCCGTCGAAAGCGGTCGCGCCGAAAGTGCGTATAAGCTCCTCCACCGTTATTATGCTCGTCTTTTTTCTTCCGCCTATCTTGAAGATGCGCGGAAGTTTGTGGCTTATCGCCATGACGCCGTACATCAGCCTGTCCGATTTTTCCAGCTCGAACATCATGTAGCTGTTCATGCTCTCGAAGCGTATCATCGGGTGCTTGGCGTCGAGCACCATGGGCGAAAGCAGCGGCAATATCTGCGCCTCGAAGTAGTCGCGGCATTTTTGACGCTGTTTGTCGGAAAGCTCGCCGCCCGTCTTTATGCACAGCCCGTACTTGCACAGTTCCTTTTTCAGCTTGGAGTATACGGCGTCCGCCGCTTTGTACTCGCTCCTTACGAGCTTGAGTATGCCGTCTATCTGCTCGCGCGCCGTAAGCCCTGTCTTGTTCTCCTTTTCGGCGCCGTTGAGCTTGGAATCGTTGAGCAAACTCCCCACGCGCACCATAAAAAACTCGTCGAGATTGGAATGAAATATGGACAGGAATTTACACCGCTCCAACAGTGGATTGGACATGTCGGTCGCCTGACCGAGCACACGCCTGTTAAAAAGCAACCACGAATATTCGCGGTTGATGTATATATCCTTTATAAACGAATTGTTTTCACTCATTTTATCACCGTTGCGGCATTTTTACATTGTGTTACGGGCGCGCCTATCCGCGCCCGAGCTCAATCTTTTGCGCTTTTCTTTTTCTGCGACTTTTTGCCCGCGGCGGGCGCTGTCTTATTCGCTGCCTTGCCCTTGCTCGACTTGTCCGATTTTTTGCGCTTTTCTTGGGCCGGCGACTGCGCGACGGGATCGAACGTAGGCATGGGCGCGCAAAGATCGACGGAAACGCCCTTCTCCCTGCCCGTGGCGACGAGCGACAAAAATCCCTCTTTGACGCCGCAATCGCTTATTACTATATTATCGGGCTTGAACCGCTTTAAAAGCTCCTTAAGGACGAGCGTCGCGATGGGCAGCACGTGTATCTTTTCGGGCGCGGTCTTCATAATGAGCCGCGTGCGATCGGGCGAGGTCATCAGCCACTCGGTGAATTTTTTGTACTTGTCGTACGCAAACTCCGGACTGACCTTTTTGCTTTCGCAGTACTCGCGATACGTCGCGTATATCGCGTCGTTTATGGACCCTACGAGCACCGCCGTGGAAAACCTGTCCTTGCAGCTTTTTTCGTCGTCTATCTTGCGCCGCACGTATTTTTTTATCTGCTTCGCCTGTTCCTCGGTGGGATAGACGTCTGTGACGTACTTGTTGCGCAGTTTTATCGGGCCGAAGTCCAAGCACACCATTTCGTCCTTGTCGTACTTGGAAAAGTCGCACAGCTCGACGCTGTTTCCGCCTATATCTATAAGTATAACTCTGTCGTACGCCGAATATTTGGCGTTGGAAACAAAATCGCAGTACGCCTCGGTGACGCCGTCGAGATAGTTTATTACCATGCCGGTGCGCATGCGTATTTTTTCGGCGACTTCCTCGATATTGTCTATATTGCGAAGCGCCGCGGTGGAGATGACGTAGCACTCCTGCGCGCCCATCGCCTTGCAGGTGGAGCGCGCGGAAATGAGCGCGTCTATTATCTTTTCTATCCCGCGCCGCGAGATCGAATGTCCGTCAAAGTAGTCGGCGACGGCTATATTGACGCGATCTTTGTATATCGCCTCGAACACGCCCGTTTCCTTTTCGCCCTCCGCGATGACGGCGGACACGCCCGTGGAGCTCAAATCTATTACCGCATATTTCATTCAAATTACCTCTTTATACCGAAATCGTCTGTCGTTTTTCGCGCGCTTATATGCCGAACGAAACGCCTATGCTCTCCGCCGTCAAAACTTCCTGACACCGCGGCGGCACCAGCTTGGCTTTGCCCGCGATATCCGCGAGCGCGTTGTATGTTATCTTGTTGTTGACGAGCGCGACGGAAACGCCGAACTTGCCGTCCTTTACGAGCTTGCCGGCAAAGCTCCCGAAGCCCGTCGAAAGCACCCTGTCGTATGCGGACGGACTGCCGCCGCGCTGAATGTGCCCGGGCACTACTACGCGCGTTTCCACTTTTGCCTTTTCGGCGATGTATTTGGCGAGCCAAGACGTCACCGTCACTTCGCCGCCGCGCTTTTCGTAGCGCTCTTTCTTTTTCATTTTGCTTTCTTCTGTCGTCATGGCGCCCTCGGCGACCGCGACGA
Organism: Roseburia sp.; assembly: GCA_023665905.1. GTDB lineage: Bacteria > Bacillota > Clostridia > Christensenellales > Pumilibacteraceae > Anaerocaecibacter. The sequence goes on along the minus strand of JAMPDA010000009.1, from coordinate 27,506 downwards.
TACTGAACGCCTTGCCCGAGTCCGCGCGACGCTCTATAGCTTTTGCGACTTTATCGGGCGAGAACGGGATCTCGGGCAGGAGTATCACGTCCGCGCCGCCGGCTATACCCGAATACAGCGTGAGCCAGCCGGCTTTGTTGCCCATGATCTCCACGAGCATTGTCCTGCCGTGGCTCGCCGCGGTAGTGTGCAGCCTGTCTATGCACTCCGTCGCAATGTCCACGGCGGTGTGGAAGCCGAACGTCACGTCCGTTCCCCAAATATCGTTGTCTATCGTCTTGGGCAAGCCGATAACGTTGCAGCCCTCGGCGGACAGCAGCGCAGCCGTCTTGTGCGTGCCTGCGCCGCCGAGCGTCAAAAGGCAGTCAAGACCCATTTTTTTGTAATTCTGCTTCATCATGTCGAGCCGCGTGACGCTGTTTTCGTTTTCCACCGTCATCAGCTTGAACGGCTGACGGCTCGTGCCGAGTATCGTTCCGCCGAGCGTGAGTATGCCCGTAAAGTCGGATTTTTTCATCTCCTTGCACTCGCCGCGTATAAGACCGCCGTACCCGTCGGCAATACCAAAAAGTTGAACGTTTTTGATGTTCTCAAAAGCGTACTTGCCGAAACCGCGTATGACCGCGTTAAGTCCCGGGCAATCGCCGCCCGACGTAAGTATACCTATCCTCATAAACGCCTCCGTTGTTTACGACAATTATATCCCAAATCGCAAAGATAGTCAACGAATTTACGGCTGTCGGTCAGCACGTTCTATCGCAAAAGCGCGGCGCGAATTTTGCAAAACATATTGAAATCGAAATATCGCTGTGCTATACTTACTGCATGAGCGCGAAAATACTGTCGGATAAGGATACATCGACTGTGATCGCCGCTATCGGCGCGACGGGCGTATTCGTCACCTGCGGACGCGAAACGCCCAACATCATGGTTACGCACACGGGGACGATAGGCAAGCTGTGGGGACGGAACGTCTTTATGCTGCCCGTCAGGAGCTCCAAGTACTCGTACAGAATAATAACGCAGACAAAGAGCTTTGCGCTCAATGTGCCGGCGCACGACATGCGCACCGAAATATCGCTGTGCGATTCCATTTCCGGCTTTAAATGCAATAAGTTCGAAACGCTCAACCTGCACCCCAAGCGCGCGCGCACCATAGACGCGTACGTTCTGGGCGAGTGCGGACTGATAGTCGAGTTCAACGTCGTCGCCGCTATCCCGCCCGAAGCGATAAACAAGGAAACGGATGACCTGTTCGTCACCGAACGCGCGCACACGCTTTTTGTGGGAGAGGTCGCAGACGTATATAGATTGCGTTAAACTCGGCGGCGTGACGAACACAAAAATACAACAAAAAAAATCCGTCGCTTTAAGAATCGGCGGATTTTTTTGTTTTTCGATTTTACTCCGATATTTCGATAGTCTTGATGACGATTGGCGTAAACGGTACGTCGGCGAACATCTGCCAATTCCCCGTCTTTGCCTTGCCGTATTTGACGGCGGTCTTAATGCTCTCGTCATCCGCGCAACGCCCGAAAGCGGCATACTCGCCGTCCAAGTGCGGCGTATTGGCTACGCAGATAAAGAACTGCGACGACGCGCTGTCTTTGACCATGGTGCGCGCCATAGAGATGACGCCCTTTTCGTGCCGCAACGGATTGTTTACGCCGTTGCTCTTGAACTCGCCCTTTATCGTGTTCGCCTGCTTTTGTATAAGACCCTTTCGGTCGTCGAACACAAAGCCGCCGCCCTGTATCATAAACCCGTCGATGACGCGGTGAAAGCACAACCCGTCGTAAAAATGCGCCTTGCAAAGCGCGACGAAGTTGGCGACCGTTATGGGCGCTACCTGCGGATACAGTTCGAGATTTATCACGTTCCCGTCCGTAAACTCCATTCTCGCCTTGATTTTTTCGGTAATTTCCATAATTGCCTCCTTGGGATATCATTTTGAGTAGTTTATCAATATTGCATGCGTTTGTCAAGCTCTAAAATGTCCAGAACTTCTTTTACGCTGCTTGCGGCGTTTACGGCGGCGCGGATAGCCTTGCCGCCCGATGCGCCCTTAAAGTAATGCACAAAAAATTTCCGCGCCTGATTTACCGTGTATCGCTCGTCGAAGTACGTAGAAAGCAACTCCACATGCCGCCGCGCCATAACGAACGGATCGCACCGACGCCGCGAAAATATCTCGGGGTTGCCGAGCGCCGCGCGCCCTACGGCGACGGCGGCAAACGGCGGCTTTAAAAGCCCGTCGATATTATCTTCGTCGATATCGCCGTTTAGTATTATCGGTATGCGCGAAGCGCGAGCGAGCTTTTCCGCCTTTTCATAGTCGGCTCTGCCTGTGTACCGCTGTTCGGCGTATCTGCCGTGCACGGTGACCGCCGTCGCGCCTGCTTCGGCTACTGCGGCTATAAGCTCTTCCGCACTGTCCTCCCCGACGGCGTAGCCCAGCCGCGTCTTTACGGTGATTGGCTTATCTGTGGAGTTTTTGAGCGCGCGCACTATTTCCCCCGCGCGCTTCGGCGATTTTAAAAGCGCCGCGCCGTCGCCGTTTTTTACTATCTTCGGCATCGGGCAACCCATATTGACGTCTATGATGTCGCCATCGAGCATATCCGCCGCGCGCGCGAAATCGTTAGGGTCGCTGCCGAACACCTGTATGCACGACGGTCGCTCGTTTTTTGCCGTGCGCATCAGCTTTTCCGTCGCCGCACTGCCGTGCACAAGTCCGCGCACGGACACCATTTCGGTGACGGTAAGCCCTGCGCCGCACTCGCGGCAAAGCTCGCGGAACGCTATATCGGTGTAGCCTGCCATCGGCGCGAGCCATACCCTGCCCACATCGAGCGCGCCTATTTTGATTATTTCGCCGCCGGCATCCGTCATAGATCGGCTATTTTCTTCTTGGCAAAGCTGTTGAGCTCCGCCTCGGCGTCCGCGCCGCCGTCGGACAACAGCGCGACGCACGCGGCTATTGCGCGCGCGTAATCTTTATCCCCGACCGCCGCGGCGAGCGTATTTTCGTCGTCGCAAGCCGCGCCCGACTTTTTAAGTTTTTTATGGATCTTTTGGAGCAACAGGAGCGACGGGAAAGTTTCGGGCAGCTTGCCGAGCTGTGTCTTTACGCTGTCGTAGTTCTTTTCGACCGCCTTGGCTTTTTCCCACAGCGTGAGCGCGTCGTCGGCGTTTTCGGCGCTGTCGCCGCCGAATATGAATGTGTGCCTGCCGATGAGCTTTTTGCACAGCTCGTCGCAAACGTCGTCGAAGTCGAACTCTCCGCTCCGCCTGGATATATCCGACTGCAAGACCGACTGCAACAGCACGTCGCCGAACTCCTCGCGCATGTTCGCGACGTCGCGCTTGTCGATCGCGTCAACCGCCTCGTACGCTTCTTCTATCATATTGATGCGAATACTGTCGTGCGTCTGCACTCTGTCCCAAGGACAGCCGTCGTCGCGCGTCAGCCTGTCGATAACGCGCAATACGTCCGCGGCGTTATAGCGGTTTTTGCGAAAATCGGGCTGCGCGGAAACCTCTATCACGTCGCAACGCTCGACCTCGGAAAGCGTCGCCTTTCGCCCGTCGGCTACGACCAAAACGTCGCCGCCGTAGAGCTTTAAAAGCTTGCTTTTGACCGCCGAAAAGACTTCGGACGCGCCGTATATTTCGAGATCTATCGAAGTGTCGGTCACGGGCGCGCGAAGAAAAGCCTCGCCGCTCAGCACCGTTATATCTTTCTTTATGCTTACCATAATATCCTCGTAAAAATGCCGTTTTTCTCCGTTTCCTCGACTACGTAATCTTCGAGTTCTTTTCCGCCGAAAACCATTTACAGAATATTGCCGAGGTGCTTTTCCACTTGCAGGCAGACTTCGCCGAGCGAGCCCTTGTCGAACGGGCTCTTAAGTCCCGCTTCGTGCGCGAGCACGTCGATAGGCTTTGTTCCGCCCGCTTCCACAAACCCGAGATAGCGTTTGAACGCGTCGGCAAAATCCGTTTCCGCAAGCTCGCCGAACTGCAACGCCAAGCACGTCGAAAGGCAATAATCGATGTAGTAGAACGGGTTTTGATAGATGTGCGTCTGGTACTGCCATCTTCCGCCGTTGTTTATATACGGTACGTCCGACATGTCCACATAAGGACGGAACTCGCCCTCGAGCTTGAGCCACAGCGCCTTGCGCTCCTTCGGCGTCATGTCGGGGTTGGAGTACACCTGCTCTTGGAAGTAATCGACGATCACGCCGTACGGCAAAAAGTTGAGCGCGTCGAAGATCTGCTGATACGTCGCTTCCTTGGCGCGGTCGCCGTAGAACATGTCGTTAAAACGATTGCACAGCGCTTCCATGCCCATGGAATGTGTTTCCGCCGTTTCCATGCCGCCCACGAACAGATCGTAGTCTATATTGTTGGCATAGGCGCGCTCGAACGCATACGCGTGTCCGAGCTCGTGCGTCAGCACGCCCACGTCGTCCATGGTGCCGTTGAAGTTGGCGAATATAAACGGCTGGCCGAAGCCGAAAAGCATTTCGGCGTAGCCGCCGTTCTGCTTGCCGTCGCGCGAAACATAGTCTATAGCCTCCGCGTCGCACATCTTTTTGAAGAACGCACCGATATCGGGCGACATGCCGTCGTACATCTTTTGCGCGGCGGCGACGAGGTCCTCCGAAGTGCCGACGGGGTCGATGTTTCCGCCGTCGATGTAGTTGTCGTTGTCGTAAATATGGATCTTGTCAATGCCGAGCTTTTTCGCCAGCTCTTTTTTGAGCCGCGAGAGCGTGGGCACAACGTCTTTGAGCACGGAATTACGGAAAACGGCGATCTCCTTTCTGCCGTAGCCGATATGTCCCATGCGCAGATCGCCCATTTGCACGTAGTTTTCAAAGCCCATTTTCTTCGCCATGCGCGTTCTGACTTTGACCATGCGGTCGTAAATATCGTCGAGCTTGTCCGAAACGGCGGCGAGCGTTTCGCCTATGACGGTAAACGCCGCTTTGCGCACCGCGCGGTCGGGGTCTTTGGCAAAGCCGCGCATTTGGCTGAGCGTTACCGTTTTACCCTTCCAGGGATATGCAAGACCGGTGAGCAGTTTGTCGTACTCGGTGACGAGCTTGTTCTCCTCCACGCAGTCTTCCACTATCTTCTCGTCCATAACGAGCACACTTGCGCGGAGCTTGTCCGTAATGAGCGGATTGATTATTTTGCCGAGCTCCTCGAAGTAGGGCGACTCGACGATCGCTTTATCCAACGCGACGCTCTTTGCCGAAAGCGCCGGCAACGCTTCGTCGTAATAATCCTGCTCGGCGGCATAGAACTTGTCGTTGACGTCGAGCGAGTGGCGGATATACGCCAAATTGACAACGGTGTAAAATTTCGAGAAAAACGCGTTCGTTTCGTCGCGCACGGCGGCGATCGCCTTTGCGCCGTCCGCATTTTTTACGCGCGCTATTGCGTCGTCCAAAACGGCGCTCGCCTTAGCTATGTCGGCGCGTTCATACTTAAAATCTTTGATCTTGACTGCCATACTTTTGCTCCTTTTTTTGTTATATATCCATTGTATCATAAAATCGCGCCGAGCACAAGTTTTTTACGGGCGCGTTTTAGGGCGAAAAAAGCCGCCCATATCGGACGGCTCGGTGTTATTTAAGGTCGAACACCGTAAATGACAGCGGCGGAACTTCGAGATATTCCTTGCGCGGCTTGGCTTCCTTGCCCACCGAGAACAGCACCGGCGCTTTTGCCGAAACGACCGTCGGGACGTTCTGCTTTACGCCGAGCGGATTGACTACGCACAGCAGCGAGCCGCGCCTGTACGCGAGCGGTTCCGCGCCCTTGGCGTGCACAAACTCGAGATCGCAGCCGATAAACTCGCTGCGCGACTTGCGGAAGGCAAAGAACGCGCGCATAAAGTTGAGCAGCGATTTCTTGTCTTTTTCCTGTGCCGCGACGTTTATCTGCTTATCTATGTCCGCAGGCAAAAAGGTCTTGTCTGCCGAGGAAAAACCGGCGTTCTTGCTCGTATCCCACTGCATAGGCGTGCGCGAGCCGGTGCGCCCGAAACCGCACTCCACCGACGGCAGGTCTTTAAAATACTTCATGCCTATCTCGTCGCCGTAGTACACGAACGGCACTCCGGGCAGAGTGTACATAGTTGCGTATATGAGCTTGAGCTTTTCGGGCGAATAATGCGGGGCGAGTCGCGGCGTATCGTGATTGCAGCTCAGTATTGCTATATATCCGTCGTTTTTGACGGCGTCGTGCCATTCCGAAAACATGCGCGCTATCTCGGCGGCGTCGCCTCTGCCGCCCTCGTCGAAATAGCTGTATCTGTCTTTTTCTTCCTCGGCACGCACCAGCGTGTTATACGCGTTGCCGTGATGATCGAGCATAAAGTCGGCATGGAAGCCTGCGCGTATCGCCTGCGGATCGGACCATTCCGAAATGATGACGGTGTCGGGATACTCGTTGTCGAGCATGTTGCGAATGTCGCGCCAGATCGCGCTCGTCGCCGGCTTTTCGCAGCGGTCGCCGTCGTTTTTGACGAGCGAGTCCGCCATGTCCACGCGGAAGCCGTCGCAACCGCGGTCCAGCCAAAAGCGCATGACGCTCTTGAGCCACTCGCGCGTCTTTTTCGCGGCGTCCGAATCGCTGGGCATCTGCCAGGACGGCTCGTCTATGCGGTTGAAGCCGTAATTGAGCGACGGCTGAGTGGAGTAGAAATTGACTATATAATTGCCCTTGCGGTCATGCCTGCCGGAAATGGCTTTAAAGCCCTGAGGGAACACCCATTCGCCGTCCGTCCATATAAACCTGTCGTACATGTCGTTGGGCGTCGGCTCGGCGCTCTTCAAAAAATCGGCGTTCTGCTCGGACGTATGCCCGGGAACGAGATCGAGTATGACTTTTATGCCCTTGGCGTGCGCAGTCTTTATAAACTCGTCGAAATCGGCTTCCGTGCCGAAACGCTCCGAAACCTTAAAGTAATCGCGCACGTCGTAACCGCCGTCCATAAAGGCGGAGTCGTAGTGCGGATTGAGCCATATGGCGTTGGCTCCGAGCGACTTTATGTGATCGAGCTTGCTCGTTATGCCCTTAAAATCGCCGTAGCCGTCGCCGTTTGCGTCCATGAACGAATTGGGATATATCTGATAAAACACAGCGGATCTCAACCAGGTGCTTGACATAATGCTCTCCCTGCCGACCTTGCGGCGTGCAATTTACTTATTTTTTCCCGTTTTATCTTCTTTCGTGTTATCGGCTTCCGCGTTCTCGACATTCGAGTCCTCGGCAACCGCGGCATTTGCGCCGTCTTTTGCCTCGGACTGCGCCTTCGCCGCCTTTTTAGCCGATTTGCCGAGCAGCACTCCCGTTATTATGCAACCGACGATAAAGCCCGCGATAACGGCGACGAGATACACCATGACGATCGAGAACTGCATCGTTTTGTATCCCACTTCGGGCGGCTGAACGCGGCGCACCGATCCGTTTATGAAAGTCGTATCGTAATACTCGACGACAGTGGCGTTTACCTCCGCCATGAGCGCCGTCGCTTTTGCTTCTATTGCCTTGAGACGCGTATCGGCGGAGCTTTTGAGATTATCCGCCGTGGCGTCGTCGCCGACGATCTTGGCGAGGCGGTTTTCGTAAGATTTGAGATCGTTTTCGATCTCGTACAGCTCGTCGTTTTTGAGCGCGAGCTGTTCTTGCAGTTCGTGATATTTGTCGCTGTATTTTTCGGTGTTGGTCTGACCGCCCGTCGCAGGCGTCGTAACTACCGACTCCGTGGGCTTGTACGCCGCGAGCTGATTTGTAAGCCCTTCTATATTTTGCTTGAGATTGGCGGAAAGATACGTCAACCGCGCTATGTTCTCGTTGACCGCCGAGCGCGCCGAAAGCTTGTCGCGCCATATGTTGTTGTTTACGACATACGCGCTGAACTGATTGAGCGTGAGCATGAACGCGTCGAGATCGCTGTCGAGGCGCGCGAACTTGATCTTATATTCCTGCGACTGCGAATTGTTGCCCAAACTCTTGACGTAAGTGCTCGCCGATTTGACGGTTTTGTAGTACGAGTCGTACGCGTCCACGAACTCGGAAAGAGTGTCGTCGGAAAGGTTGAACGTTTCGTTGAGCGGATTTATAGTCGTGTACTTGGACAGGAACTCGTCCATGTAGCACGTCACCACTTTATCGAGCAACGTCTTGGTTTCGCTGTCCGAAAGCCCGAGCTTTTTCGGGTTGGAAATTACCACCTCGAACTGAGTGGGATAGTACGGATCCAAAAGCTTGGTCTTTGCGGAAGAATCGCCGTTTGCGGCGGCAGTTATAAGTTCGAGCCGCTCCTTGCTCTCCACGCTATCCACACGCATGCGCGCATGAAGCGCCGAGATATCCGTTATTTTGGACTCGAGCTCTGCTGCCGCGACCGCATTGCCGAGGACGTTGGGCGTGATGATCTCCGTAGCATCAAGCCTGCCGCCGTCCGGAGTTTCGCCCTTTTCGACGCCCGAATACACGTACTCGACGCGCACCGTGCCTACAGGCTCGGACTTATAGAAGTACTTGATGGGAAGCGCTATCGCCGTTGCTAAGAGCAGCGCCGCAACGATGCTCAAAACCATCGTGACCCAGCCCTTGGCGAAGAAACGACCTACTTTCTTGAGGGTGACGCCTTCCTCGGCGTCGTCTTCCGTATACTCGTACGTTTGCTCCATTTTTTTCTCCTCGTGTTTTTCGTTTGTGAACACATAGTAGTATATCACCGTTTGCCCTTAAAATCAACAAAAACGCGGAAGATTTATGTAAAAATCATACATTGACCCAATCTCGAGTACTGCTCACGCGAGACGAAAGTATATCCGATTGAGATCGAATGGATATACACATACTATATTCATGAAAAACGTGATAGTAATAGGCGGCTCGAGCGGCATAGGGCTCGCGCTCTGCCAGTGTCTGATTGAGCGCGGAGCAAACGTGATAAACATTTCGCGCACGCCGTGCGCGGTCGCGCATACGGTCAACCTCGAAGCGGACGTAAAAGACGCCGTTTCGCTCAAAAAGGCGTTCGAGGCGATAGAGTACACGGACGCGCTCGTATACTGCGCCGGCACGAGCATTGCCGCGCCCGTAGAGCACGTAAAGACGGAGGACTACCGCGAGATATTCGACGTGAATATCCTCGGCGCGATAGAGTGCTGCAAGCTCGCTCTGCCATTGCTCAAAAGGGCGCACGATAAAGGCAGGATAGTCCTCGTCGGATCGACGGGCGGGTCGATCCCGATAGCGTTCGACGCGTACTACTCCGCGACCAAAGCGGCGCTCGATATGTTTTCGCGCGCGATACGCCTCGAAACGGACGGCGTGCTGTGCACGACCGTCGTCGTTGGCGGAACGCGGACGCAGTTCTCGTTTAAGCGCAAGATCTACGACGACTGCGGCGAATACGCAAAAAATGTAAGATCCGCCGCAAACAGGCTGATAAAGATCGAACAGACGGGCTACCCCGCCATATACATCGCACAAAAAATAGCGGACATACTGCAAGCTAAAGCTCCGCCGCCGACGGTCACGTTGGGGATAAAAAACAAACTGCAAACAGCGGTGTTCAAACTGCTTCCGCAAAGGCTCGAAAAACCGGTGCTGCGTTTTATCTACGGCATAAAATTTTAAATTTCTATAATATTGACGTCGAAATCGGCAAAAACGTCGCGTTCCGTCGCCGTGATGATGCTTTGACAGCCGTCTATTGCGGACAGCAGTTTTTTGCGCCGCGATATATCGAGCTCGCTGAAAACGTCGTCCAAAAGCAGCACGGGACTTGTGCCGAGCACGTCCGTAAGCAGACGCATTTCCGCGAGCTTCATGGACAGCGCGACGGTGCGCTGCTGACCTTGCGAGCCGAAAGCGCGCACGTCAGTGCCGTTTACCGATAGCTTTATGTCGTCCTTATGCGGACCGGAATGGGTGTACTTAAGCCGCAGATCGCCCTCTCTGTCCGCCGCGTATCGCCTTAAAAGCTCGGCGCGGATACTTTCCACCGAATCGCCGTTTATCCCCTCGTATTCGAGCGACAGCGCTTCGCCGTCCGACAAATACCCGTGTATCTCCGCCGCCGGCGCGTTGAGCGATCTCACATAACCGCGGCGGCTTTTTATTATCTTCGCGCCCGATTCCGCCAAAAGCTCGTCCCAGGGCGCGAGCGTGTTGTCGGTCGCGCCGCCGCTTTTCAGCAGCCGATTGCGGCTTACCAAAACTTTTTCGTATCGCGAAAGCGCGGCAAAATACGCCTTGGAAACCTGACAGAGCGCTATGTCCATGAACCGCCGACGGTCGGCAGGCGCGTCCTTTACTATCTTGAGCCCGTCGGGACAGAACAGCACCACCGGACAGACGCCCATGAGCTCGCTCATGCGCGAGATCGGCACGTCGTTTATTGAAACGCGCTTGTTCGTTTCGCGGTCTATAACGAGCTTGACCGTTTCTTCCGCGCCGTTCTTTTCCGCCGTCACCGAAACGGTGGCGCGTTGCGCGTCCGACTTTATAAGCTCCCTGTCGCGCGGCGTGCGAAACGACTTGCCGACGCCCGAAATGTACACGGCTTCCAAAAGATTGGTCTTGCCGCGCGCATTCGCGCCGACAAACGCGTTGCGTCCCTCGGCAAGAGTTACAAACCGCTCGGACGCATTGCGATAATTATTGACGTAAACGCTCTTTACGGTCACCGCTTGTTCTTTCCCCTGCCGCCGCCGCTTTTGCGCTTGCCGCGTTTTTTACCGTTTTTACTGTTGTATATCATAAATACAACGACGACAATGACAATAACGACGACCGCTATTATTATGTACACCTTGTACTTTTCAAAAAAGTCTTCCTGCTCCGGCTCGTCCTGTCGCGCACTGTTTTCAGCGCCACCGCCACCGCCGCCGACATTATCGCCGGCATTATCTCCGGCATTATCGCCGCCGACGCTTTGCGCGCCGTCGTCTACTATAAGCGTGCAGCCGGCGACGGCGTCCGTCTTTTCGTCGCCGTAATAGAGGCTGTACTGCGTTCCGTCGAACTTGACCGTAAAGTTGAGATCGCCCAGCTTGTCCGTGCGCAGCATGTTGGCGTCGGGAACGCCCATAGCGGACAGCCTGTCGAGCACTTCTTGGTGCGGATGCCCGTAAGTATTGCCCACGGGATCGCACGAAAATACGTAGTACGCGTCCTTTGCGCCGTCCGCCGTCGTCATGACGTCGAGATAGCCTTGCGACGACGATGTGCTCGAGCCGTGATGGCCGGCTTTAAAGACGTTTACGCAAAACTCGTCGTCGAAAACGTCGTATTTATCCTGCTTGCCGTCGGTCGCGGCGGCGGCGACCTTAGCGCAGAACTCTTTTTCGTTGTTCTTTTCTGCATCGCCGGAAATGGCGAACTTAAAACCGCGATATTCGAGCACCGTTATCGGCGAGTATTCGTTCCAGTCCGAATACTTACTCGACAGCGGAGTGTAAAAATTGAGTACGTATCTGTCGTCGCCGCTTCCGCCAATTATGGTCTGCTCCGCGACCGAAGGATCGGTGACATACACTTTGCTCGTAAAATCGGGCGTCGTGGCGTACATGGCTTTCACCGCGTCCGCGTATGCGGCGGTGTTCTTTGTGACCGCGTCTGCGGTGAGATCCGCTTTGCCCGGGTCGGTGTACGGATTGCTCTTAGTCCCAACCGCTTCGACATTGGGACGGTAGCACACGCGCGACGGGTATTTTTCGAGCACGTAATCAAGACTGCCGCAGTGATCGGAGTCGGGGTGAGTGAGTATGGCGTAATCGAAATACTTTAAACCTGCGAGGTTGTTGTCTATAAAAGTCTGTATCTGCTGTTCGTGTGTTTTTTTGTTTTCCGCGCCGTCGATTATGGCTGTCTTGCCGTCGGGCAGTTCTATTATGCAGCAGTCGCCCTGTCCGACGTTGACAAAATGCACGGACAGACTGCCGCCTTCCGCCGCGGCGTACTCGGGCGTCGGAACGAAAAACGCAACGAGCACGGCTAAAAACGCCGTGATAATCGCCGCGACGACCGCGATCGATCTGTATCCGAAAGTGCGTATGATCTTCATATCCGTCCCCTACTCGTAAAACAATTTCTCTATCTCGTCGATTTTTTCCATTGCAGCAGTGTAGCCCAGCTCCATCATCTCGAGATATCCGTCTTTGCTCGTCGATTTGAACGACGACGTATCGGGCGCGATGACTATATCGGACTGCATCAAGCCCACCACCGACGCGTTTGCGCTCATTATGGAAAACATAGCCTTAAGCATATCGAATATGCCTGTGCTTTCCGTTCCGCTGCCGCGCGTGCCGTGCGCGTCTACCGTGACTGTCTTTTTTGCGCCGAGCATACGGCAGACGTCCGCAGGGATATTATTGACAAGTCCGCCGTCGCAAAGGTTCATGCCGTCTATACAGAGCGGCGAATATATAACGGGGAACGCCGACGACGCCGAAACGGCGTTTGCCACCGAGCCTCTGTCCAAAACGACCTGCTTACCCGTCTTTAGGTCCGTCGCAACCGCCGCGTACTTTTTGGGCAGGTCCTCTATTCTCGCGTCGCCTATTAGGTTGTACACGACATTGCCGATCTTGCGCGGATCGTCCGATTTAAAAAGGAGCTTGCCGTGAAGATCGCCAAGCTCTAACTGCGCCGCCGCCGACGCCATTTCTTCGGGCGATATGCCGGCGCAGTAAAGCGCGCCGACTATGCTCCCTACGGATGTGCCCACGCAGATATCGAAATCGACGGACCGCTCGCGGAACGCTTTAAGAGCGCCGACTTGAACGAATCCGCGCGCACCGCCGCCGCCGAGCACCAGCCCGACCCTTTGGCGCGCACCTTGCTTTTTGCTGCGAAAAATTCCCATAGCCAAATATCGCTTAAAGTGTACCGCCCGCTTACGCCGCGTTAAAAAAGCTATAGCGCGGCTGCTATTCCGCGCTGATGCTTTCCTCTATCATCGAACAGAAATACTTATGTATGCGGTTGTCGCGCGGCATCATTTCCGGATGGAACGCGGTCGCGAGTATATGATCTTGGCGCACCGCCACAGGCTCGGCGTTTACTTCCGCCAATACCCGCACGTCGCCGCCGACGCGCGTTATCTTGGGCGCGCGTATGAACACCATGCCGACGTACATTCCGTCGAAATCGCCCTCCGCGACAAAGCTGTCTATCTGTCTGCCGTAGGCGTTGCGCTTTACGTCAACGTCCAAAAGTCCGAAGTACGGGCGCTCGCCCTCCACCGACTGCGCGAGCAGGATAAGCCCTGCGCACGTTCCCCAAACGGGCATGCCTGCGACTATGCGCTCCTTTATGGGCGTGTACAGGTTGAACGTGTCCATAAGCCTGCGGAGCGTTGTGCTTTCTCCGCCGGGGATTATAAGTCCGTCCACCGCCGCGAGATCGTCTATCGTCTTGACGGGCACGGCGTTTATCTTTTTATTGACGGACGAGATCAACTTCAAGTGCTCCGCCACGGAGCCCTGAAGCGCCAAAACTCCAACGTTCATACTACCACCCACGCTTTGCGAGCCGCTGATCGTCGGGGAGCGAATCCACATCTACGCCGCGCATAGCGTCGCCGAGCCCGTAGCTCGCGCCGGCGAGTATCGCCGGATCGCCGTAGTACGCGACCGCTTTTACAATGGCTTCGGCGCGCTGTTTCGGGTCGGACGACTTGAATATGCCGCTACCCACGAACACGCCGTCCGCGCCGAGCTGCATCATGAGCGCGGCGTCCGCAGGCGTGGCTACGCCGCCGGCGGCAAAGTTGACTACGGGCAGCGCCTTGTTTTTGGCTACATAACGCACAAGATCGAGCGGAGCGCCTATCTCTTTGGCGTACGCCGCGAGCTGCTCGGGAAGCAGCGCCGCTACTTCCGCTATCTGCGTGCGCATTTTGCGCATGTGCTTGACAGCTTCCACGACATTGCCCGTGCCGGCTTCGCCCTTGGTGCGGATCATGGACGCGCCTTCCGCTATGCGGCGCAACGCCTCGCCGAGGTCGCGAGCGCCGCACACAAACGGCGTGTCGAACTTGCTCTTGTCGATATGATATGTGTCGTCGGCAGGCGTCAAGACCTCGCTCTCGTCGATGAAGTCGATCTTTATCGCCTCGAGTATCTGCGCTTCGACGAAGTGCCCGATGCGCACTTTCGCCATGACGGGAATGGAAACCGCCTTTTGTATCTCCGATATCATCTTGGGATCGGACATGCGCGCGACGCCGCCCTCTTTGCGGATATCCGCAGGCACGCGCTCGAGCGCCATTACCGCCACCGCGCCGGCGTTTTCGGCGATGACCGCCTGCTCGGCGTTGGTGACGTCCATTATAACTCCGCCCTTGAGCATTTGCGCAAGGTTGCGGTTGAGAAGCTTTCTGTTAGCCGTCTTGCTGTCTTCTTTTACTGCCATGATTATCTCCTTGGGGTTTATTCCCGATTATATTAACTTTTGCCGCCGCGGCGTCTACTCCGCAACGACGTTGACCGTCAGCTTGCCCGAAACTTCCGCAAACGGCTTTACCGTAACGGTGTGCAGTCCGAGCGCCTTTATCGGTTCCGAAAGAACTATTTTCTTTTTGTCGAGAGTAATGCCGTAGCCGGCGAGCGCATCCGATATCGCCGCCGTATTGAGCGAGCCGAAAAGCTTGCCGTTTGCGCCCGTCTTTATCTTGACCGTAACTGTCATGCCGGCGAGCTTTTTGCACAGCTCAACCGCCTCGTCGTGCTCTATCTTGCGGCGGCGCACTTCCGCTTCCTTGGCGAGCTTTATGCTGTTGAGCGCCGTGGACGTGGCAGGCTTGGCGAGATTGTTGGGAAACAGATAGTTGCGCGCATACCCGTCGGACACCTCTACGATGTCGCCCGTTTTTCCTTGCGCCTTGACGTCTTTTGTCAAAATCACTTTCATTCTCGCCTTTTACCTCCGTTTATCGCCGCAATATCCGGTGCGGCCGTCTTTCGCTATTGATTCTAACAAAATTTATACAAATTGTCAAGCATACGCAGTATAAAGGCACGGACAAAAATCGCCGCGCTAATCGTCCAGGATAAACCGCGTCCAAAATCGAAGATTGAGTATCACGTCGCATACCCCGATGAGCGAACATATAAATACGGCGAGCGGAAACACGACCATTGCCGCGCCGATAAGATACAGCACTATATGCGCCGCCACCCTCGCCTTTCCTTTAAACAGCGACGCAAAAAAGACGCACAGCGTGTAAAAGCAGAACGCCGTCGGGAGGGTCACGAACGCGTGCATGAGCGTCGCGGAAAGCGCCGAATAGTCGCCCACGAATTCGAGCACCATTCCGGCGACGAATGCGGGCAGCAGGCACGTCCATAAATACGAGCGCGGAAAGCGCATTTCGGATATCGGCGTCGTTTCCACGTGCACTCCGCCGAGCGCGCGCGTACTGAGCCGTATCTCGTCTTCCGTCGCGCCGTCGTCGTAACAGCTCGCAGTGCGCCTGTTCACAACGACCGACATAAAATAGCCGACGGCGGCGATCACCGCGCCGTAATGCAGACAGTAATAAAACAGATATTCCTTTAGGTCGTCGCGCATCGCTTCGGCGTAATACTCGGTCGCCGCGTCGGCATAGCCGTCGTCCGTCCTGTCGAGCTTGCCTATATCCTCGGGTATATCCGCGGCGTCGTAGTATCGCCGCGCCATAAACGATATTATCGGGTCGTCGCGCTCCGCCTCGATATATCCGCACACGATATCGTCCTGCGGCTTGTTTTCCGCCAAGCGGATAGCGCCGACGCCGACCGCCGCGCCGCCGACCGCAAACACGGCGGCTATCGCCGCGCACGCAAGATACGCCTTGAACTGCGCGGAAATAACAAGACCGCAAAGCGCAAACAGCAAAAACACGAAATATCCGAGCGTCAAAATATCGTAGTTCACGACGAGCGCCGCTATGCCGTAGCCGCACACGCACGCAAACGGAAAGTATATGCCGAACCTTCTGTACAAAACGTACAGAATGGGCAGAATTATCGGAATGAACGCAATGGCGGACGACGGCATCGCTCCGTACATGACGAATAGACACGGCAGTACGGCGTAAGCGGCGTACTCCCACGGCGAGATAGCGCGCGACGGAACGGCGCGCAGCGCGGCGGCGTTTATCGCCGCTTTTTTTGCCGCGGCGCGTCTTTCGGAGTATAGAGTTTTTAACCGACTGTCTTTCACTCGAAGATAATATAACACATTTTCCGACCTAAATCAACATAATAAAGCTTCAACTTGCCGCGCCTGCGGAATAGATATAAGTAAACTGTCCATACTAACGATGTAAACACTAAAATCAAAAGGAGTAAATTATGTACGATCTCAAGTGCGGTCAGAAGAACTGCAAATACAACCACGGCTATTGCTGTTGCGCAAAGGATATCGCCGTATCCGAGGGCACGTGCTGCACCACCTACAAACAGACGGACGCCGCCGACCTCAAAACGGAAAGCGCCGCGGAGTTCGGCAAGCCCGACAACTCCGTCGATACCTGCGTGGCATGTAACGCGCCCTGCCTTTTCAACCACTCCGCCAAGTGCATAGCGAATGGCATAACCGTTTCCACAGCCGACGACGGCTCCGCCGAATGTCTGACATTTATAAAGAAGTAATTACAAAGTAAAAAATTCCTCGTGTATAAATTGCCGGAGGAATTTTTTTGTCGTGTCTGCGAAAACATCGATGTAAACACATTGTTACATGCAAAAATTTCCCATACTGTTGATAGTCGCCGCCGAAAGCGTTATAATTATAATATGGATACTGCGAGGGCATTATGAACTGTCACGAAAACATACGCGCAAAGCGGACCGCGTTATCGCTTACTCAGCAACAGCTCGCCGACAAGGTCGGAGTGTCGCGCCAGACCGTGGTGCGCTGGGAGAACGGGTGGACGATACCCACGCTGTATTACGCCCAAAAACTTGCGGACGAGTTCGGCATAACGGTGTCGGAACTCATGACGGGCGCGCCGCACTCCGACGAACGGAAGCGTCCTGCATGCATGGGCGCTAAGATCGCGCGGCTCGTCACGCTGTCGATCTTTATCGTCGCGCTTTACAATATTTTATATTATGTGATAAACTCGTGGGAGCGATATCGCGCCGTAAACGGTGCGCCGAGCGGCGATATAAGGATATCGGCGGCATACGACGCGAGCGCCGCCATATGCGCGCTCGCATTGCTCGGCATAGGTGTTTTTTGGGTAGTGCGGCTCGTCGAAGAATGGCGGCGCAACGATAACGCGTATTTGCGCTACGAGATGTACAGAAAATGGAATGTCGGGTTGTTTTTATACATCGTGCTTTTTATGGTGCTTATCGGCTCGATATATGTTCCCGTGAGCTTCCCGTTTATACTTATAATGGCTCTGTTCTTCGCAGCGCCGATAGATTTTACGTTCGACTTCGTATTCAAAAAAATCTTCGCAAACAAAATGACGGTCTGTCAAAACCGTCGGCTCAAGATACTCAATATGATTTTTGCCGTTATTTCCGTATCGGGCATTGCCGCGCTTGCGACATGGGCGATATGCTTTTTCGCAATGCTGTCGCCTGCGGATATGGCGAGCGATTGGGGAATCGGGTTGCTATTTCCCCTGTTATATTCGTGCATTGCGATGTTCGTCGCGGAGCTCGGCTACATCGTCGCGCGAGCGGTCATATGCGCCACGTCGAAAAACGACGGGTAAATTCGGCGCCTATCCTTACTTATTTGCGTCGATATTCTTTTTCATCAGCTCGGCAAGCCGAAGATATTTCTTTATCGACGGCGACGGAACGCACTCCGCGTATTCGCGCAGGTCGGTTATCAGTGTGCACAGCTCGTTTTCGTCCTTGGTGCGCACCACGCGCTCGGTGCGCGCGGCGGCGTTCCAATTCATGAGCTCCGCGCTTTCGGGATAGCACCGCAAAAGCTCCGTCGAATACTCGCACACAAAATCGATATCGCCGCTATTCAGGCGCGCCTCGAAAACCGATACGATATTCTCCCTGCGCCAATCTATAAAAGGCTTGTACCAATTAAGCAGTTTTTCCGAACCTTCGAGCTCCGTTTCGTCGCCTATCAGCATGGAGCCGCGCACGTTCACCGCGGCTTCGTAGACTTTGACGTCGTGCAATAGCGCAAACAGCTTTTCGTCGTACTGTTCGTCTACCGGCTCGTTGGTCGCGTCGAGATAAAAATAATACACGTACCACAGCTTACGCAACGGCGCAAAAAGATTGCACACGCAGTACGCCGCGGCGTAAAGAGAAAGCTGCTCGACAGGCGTTCTGTCCTGCGGCGGAATGACGCCCGAAATGCACAGTTTTTCGTAAAGCGGCGAGCCGTAGTCGTACTTGATAAAGTCCTTGCCGCGCCGACCGTACCAGCGTCCGCCGCTCGGGAGCACGTCGTTGGATACCGCGGTATGCACAAACTCGGGATCGCCCTCGGAGTAATCGGGATGGCGTTCGGGCTCTATCAAAAAACAGCAGCCGTACTCGAAAAGCGCGGAGTGCGGCGCAGCGGCATACGTCCTGTCCACGGCGCACGCAAAGCAATACAGATTGAACAAAAGCGCGCGCTTTTGTCCGTAGTCGAGCTCACTGTCGCCTATCGCCTCGAATGTGGGATCGAAAAGCTCCCTTACAGTCTGCGACGTGTCCATAGCCATATTACAGCTCCGAAGCCAGCGCCGCCGCGGCGGCGACCGCCGCTTGCTCGACGCTCGTCACGTTTGGATCGAGGATATAGTTGGGCTCCCACTTTTCGCCGGCAAGGCTGTCGGCGGATATGAAAAACGTATAGAAATTCTTTTTGCGATAGTCGCAGACCGCTTGGAGCGCCGCGCACTCCATGTCCACCGCTACGCACCCGTTGCTTTTCATCTGCTCGGCGCGCGTGCGCGTTTCCCTGTAGAACCCGTCGGTCGTCCAGGTCGCGCCCGTCATAACGGAAATGCCCGACCGCTCGAGCGATCGCGCCACAACGCCGCTGTTTTTTATCTCTATGCTGTCGCTCGGCGGCAGGTAGTGATAGCTCGTACCCTCGTCGCGGAACGCCCTGTTCGGAACTATAAAAGTGCGCGGCGGCACGGTGACGAGCGCGCCGCAAATGCCGAAAGCGACAAAGTTTTTAATGCCGACAGCGCCGATCTCCTCCATTGCGGCGGCGGCGGCGGGCGCGCCGACCGAGCTTTTATAAACCGCCACGCGCTTCCCGCGCACTTCCGCACGGTACACCGCATAGCCGGCGCCGCCGGATATTTCGCCGATCTTGACAGCCTTGTATTTTTCGCGGAACACGTCGAAAATAAAATCGCTGAATGCGGTGACGGCGGTGTCTATGCCGTCGAGCGAAAAATCGCACGACACTTCGCTCGGCTCTATTATCGCTTTTTCGTTTATATATGTAATCATTATTTACTAAGCTTCGGCGGCAACCGAGTAACGCTTATGCGCGCACTAACGATTCCGCAAGGTCTTTGAATGCGGCGTAGGCGTCGGAAGTGTTTGCACGCACGTTTATGCCCGTCACTTCGTAGGTGTCGGAAGCAAGGTCCTCGTCCTCCGCGTCGTTATCGAGGCGCGCATAGATATACGGATAGAGCGAGATCGTTCCCACCTTGCCGTCCGTGTCGCCTACAAGGACCTTTACCCTGTCGAAGTACACCGTTTCGCCGTCCACCTTGAGCGACTGCGCGGTCGAATAGTCGATGACGCCGTTTTCTATCTTTACGGGGGAATACACGTATTCCACCATGTACTCCGACGTCGTCGCGGATATCGCCTTTACGGCGTCCGCGGAAATGCTTATCTTCTCGTCGGACGAATTGCGCTTAAAGTTGTACGAGTAGTCCCACTTCCACTGCAATACTGCGCTCATGACGCTGAACTTCATGTCTTCCATAGCGACCCTGATCTTGCTCTGCGATTCCGAATTAGTCGGATCGCACTCCGTGCTGTCGAGATCGTAAAAATTGTAGTACGTCGGTTCTTCGAGGCCTCTTATCGGATCGACGCGCACAAAGCTCAAAACGGTTATGGCGATCAATATCAAAGCGGCGATGCTTACGACTATTATCACCGCTATATTTGCTTTTCTGTGCGAATTCACTACTGTGATATTTTCAGATTTTATGCTGCTCTTAGCCATTTTTCCTTCCGTCCGAAATGTATTTTAAGACCGCGCCGATTATTCCGCGCCGTCCTGCCCGTCCGCGCCGCCGTCGTGCTTTGCGTTTTCGTCGGTCTTGGACGTGCGCTTGATGGGCTTTTTCGCTATCGTTTTCGGCGCGACGTCGTGTTCCGTCGCGTCGCCGCCTGCCGAATTTTCACCGCCGAGCGTTTGCGTCTTTTCGCCCTTATCGGCATTGGCGCCGCCCGAAGCGTTGTCCGCACTCGAGCCGCCGAACGGTTTTTCCGGTTCGGCTATCGGCTTAAAGTCGGACAGCTTTTTTATCGGCGCTTTTTCCATGTCGTCGCGGTGCATCTGTTTGTAGTCGAGGCGTTTGCCGAGCGCTTCTTTCACCTCGTCGGGCGACGCGCCGTTCATGAGCATGTCCACCTCCTCGGCGTAGATAGTTTCGCACTCCAAAAGCACGCGCGCCATGTTTTCCATTATCTTCTTGTTTTGAGTGAGGATCTTGACCGCCTTTTCGTGCGCCTCGTCCAACAGCCGCTTTACTTCACTGTCTATAGCGGAAGCGACCGACTCCGAATACGAGTGCTGCGTCTGGTAGTCGCGACCCAAGAACACTTCCTGACTGCCGCCGTAGTACACCGGACCTATCTTGCCGGACATACCCCACTCGGTGACCATTTTGCGCGCTATATTGGTAGCCTGCTGAAGATCGCCGACGGCGCCTGCCGTGTAGTCCTCTATTACGAGCTCTTCCGCCGCTCTGCCGCCCATTGCCTGTGCAAGCATGCCCAGCACCTTGCTGTGCGAGATATGATTGTCGTCGCTGTCCGGACGGTACATCGTATAGCCGGCGGCCTGTCCGCGCGGTATAATGGACACCTCGTGAACGGGATCGCAACCCTTGGTGCAACGCGCGACGATGGCGTGGCCCGCTTCGTGGTACGCGGTTATGCGCTGATCGACGGGCGTGACGAGCCGCGACTTCTTTTGCGGGCCCATTACCACCTTGTCTATTCCCTCGAACATATCTTCCATGGTTATGCGCGTACGATTGTCGCGCGCGGTCAATATAGCCGCTTCGTTCAAGAGGTTTTCTATATCCGCGCCCGAAAAGCCGCTCGTAATGCGCGCGAGCGTGCGGAAATCGACGTCCGACGCCAACGGCTTGTTGCGCGAGTGCACTTTGAATATCGCTTCCCTGCCGCGCACGTCGGGCAGATTGACGTATATCTGACGGTCGAAACGCCCGGGACGCATGAGCGCCGGATCGAGTACGTCGGAACGGTTGGTAGCCGCCATGACTATGATGTGCTCGTCGGACTCGAAGCCGTCCATGGCGACGAGGAGCTGATTGAGCGTCTGCTCGCGCTCGTCGTTTCCGCCGCCCAACCCTGCGCCGCGCTGTCTGCCGACCGCGTCTATCTCGTCGATAAACACTATGCACGGCATGTTCTTCTTCGCCTGATCGAACAGGTCGCGCACACGCGACGCGCCGACGCCGACGAACATTTCCACAAAGTCGGAGCCGGACTTGGAAAAGAACGGCACATTGGCTTCGCCTGCGACCGCCTTGGCAAACAAGGTCTTACCCGTGCCGGGAGGGCCGACAAGCAACACGCCGTGCGGCACGCGCGCGCCGACAGCGGTGAACTTTTGAGGGTTCTTCAAAAACTCGACTATCTCTTTGAGTTCTTCCTTTTCCTCCTCCGCGCCGGCTACGTCCGAAAATCTGACCTTAAGCTGATTTTGCATGTTCGCTTTGGTCTTGCCGAAGTCGAGCGTCTGCCGCGACGAAGAACTCATAGCCTTGAACATGAATACGGTAAGGACTACGAGCAGTATCAAGCCGATAATGGGGATAATATAATCGGTAATGGAAGTGGCGTAGCGGTTGTTGAACGAGATCACCACCGCATTTTCGGGGTCGTCGAGCGTGCTGTTGTACGCCTCCACGAAATCGATAAACCCGTCGCGCACATACACCTTGTAGTCGTAGGACTTACTGCCGTTTTTGCGCACGTACGCCGTATCGTTTTCTATATAGACCGCGGCGATATTGCCGTCGCTTATGTCGTTTTGCAGTTCCGTATATTTCTTTTCGTCAAGCCCTGTGGACGCATAGATAATAACACCTATGATAACGGCGACAAGTATTACGCTTATTACGGCTATTAAAACTTTAGTGCTTGTTTTCAAATGCTATCCTCCATGCTAATGGTTAGTATAACACTTTTGACGGAAATGTACAAGTATTTTCGGCACGTAAAAGAATTTTTAATGTACTTTTAATGCTCGGCGAAAAAAGGCGAAAAAATTTAAAAACGGCGTCCGATATATCGAACGCCGCGTTTGACTGCTATATCCTATACGTAAAGCAACAGGTCGCCGTACGTCGGGAACGGCCACAGCGATTTGGGAACGAGCGTTTCCAGTCTGTCGCAGTACGTCCGCAAATCTTGCATGGCGGCAAACACCTTTTGATAGCACATATTCGCTTCCGTCTGAAGGTCTGTTTCGTTTTTGACGGCGAGCTGAGCGTCGGAAAGCTCCTGCTCCGCGCGATACGCGTCGCCGATGAGCGCCGACACGGACGACAGCATTTCTTTTTGCGCGTCGGTGTTCATGCCGAGCGCCGACAGCCGCGATATGTTGTCCGCAAGCTGCGTTGTAAACTCCATCGCCGCAGGGAGTATCTGCTTGACGGTGATCTCGCACATGGTGAGCGCTTCGATGTTTATTACCTTGCAGTAATTTTCGAGAAGGATATCCTTGCGCGCGCGCACTTCCTCGCCCGTATATATCTTGAGGCGCTCGAACAGCTCGACGTTCTCTTTCCTGTCGTAGTACGAGAGCGCTTCGGGCGTGCTCTTAAGGTTCAAAAGCCCGCGCTTAGCCGCTTCGACGCGCCAAGAATCGTCGTAGTTGTCGCCGTTGAACACTATGCGCTTGTGCGCAAGATATTCGGTCTTGATGAGCGCCATAGCGGCTTTTTTGAAGTCGGTCGCTTTTTCGAGCTTATCGGCAAACTCGTTGAGCGCGTCCGCCATAGCCGAATTTATCATGATGTTCGGGCAGGCTATGTTCAGCGACGAGCCGAGCGAGCGGAATTCGAATTTGTTGCCCGTAAACGCGAGCGGCGACGTTCTGTTTCTGTCCGTCGTGTCTTCGTAGATAACGGGCACAGACTCGACGCCGGTGGACAGCTTGTTGCCGACGTGGTTGCTGTACTCCTTGCCCGACGAGATCGTTTCCAAAAGATCGGTTATCTCGTCGCCGAGAAATACGGAGATTATCGCAGGCGGCGCCTCGTTTGCGCCCAAGCGGTGATCGTTGCCGGCCGTCGCCACGGAAAGGCGCAGCAGGTCCTGATGCTCGTCAACCGCTTTAATAAACGCCGTCAGGAACAGCATGAACCGAAGATTGTTCTTGAGGTCCTTGCCGGGGTCCAAAAGGTTTTCGCCGTCGGACGTGGATATCGACCAGTTGTTGTGCTTGCCCGAGCCGTTCACACCGGCGAACGGCTTTTCGTGCAACAGACACACGAGGTCGTGTTTTTTGGCGAGCTTGCGCATGACCGCCATTGTGAGCTGGTTGTGGTCCGTAGCTATGTTGACCGTGGAATAAATGGGCGCGAGCTCGTGCTGTGCCGGCGCGACCTCGTTGTGGCGCGTCTTGGAATAAATGCCGAGCTTCCACAGCTCGCTGTCGAGATCGGCCATGTATTCGAGAACTTTGGTCTTGATATTGCCGAAGTAGTGGTCCTCGAGCTCCTGACCCTTGGGCGGCTTTGCGCCGAACAGCGTTCTGCCCGTGATGATTAGGTCGGGACGCTTTTTATACAGCTCGCGCGGTATCAAAAAGTATTCCTGTTCCGGACCGACCGCAGGGCTGACGCGATCGGGCGTTTTGCCGAAGAACGCGAGTATGCGCTTCGCCGCTTTGCCGAGCGCGTCCATAGAGCGCAGGAGCGGCGTCTTTTTGTCGAGCACCTGACCGGAATACGATATAAACGCGGTGGGAATGTACAGTACGGAGTCCTTGACAAAAGCGTAGCTCGTCGGATCCCAGGCGGTGTAGCCGCGCGCTTCGAAGGTGGAGCGCAAGCCGCCCGAAGGGAAGCTCGACGCGTCCGGCTCGCCTTTTATGAGCTGTTTGCCGGAGAAGTTCATAATGACCGCGCCGCCCTCGGCAGGCTGGATAAAGCTGTCGTGCTTTTCCGCCGTTATTCCCGTCATCGGCTGGAACCAATGCGTGTAGTGCGTCGCGCCCTTTTCTATCGCCCAATCCTTCATGGCGTTGGCGACGACGTCCGCGACCTCGGACGCTATCGGACTGCCCGACTTGATAGTGCTTTGGAGCGCCTTGAAGATGTCTTTGGGCAAGCGCTCGCGCATGACCTGCTCGTTGAAAACCATCGATCCGAAAAGTTCCGGTACTTTTGCCATGTCGTTCTCCTTGATTGATCGCGTAGCGTGTACGCATTAAAAATACAAAAACGCCGTAAATATACAGCGCCTTTGCTCAATGTCGAAAACATTATATATTATCGCGCAAAAACTTGTCAAGCGATTTCGAGCACTTGACGAAAATACAAACTAAATATTTTGCGGCGCGGCCGGAGCGGAAGTTCTTTTCGGCTCGAACAGCTTTGCGAGCACGAATGCGACGATGGACAGCGCCATGGAAACGTACACTTGCGCGCGTGCCTTTATCTTGCACATCATCTCTATCTCGCCCTCGTCCACCGTAGCGGAAAGCTTGGAAACGCCGCCGAGGATAGCAGGCACGACGGCGGATATAAGCAGCAGCGCCGCACACGCTATTATATGCCAAGCCGTCGCGCGCTTATCGGGCTTTCGCACCGCGCGGAGCGAAAAGACGAGCGAGGTGTATATAAGCGCCAGCATGACCGCGCAAAGTATGAGAGTAATTACGAGCGACGCCACGCTCGCGTCGGCATAAACGACGTCGTAGCCGGAAAGCTCTTTGATAAGCACGGCGTACATCAGTCTGTCGAACAGTAAACATATCGGCGCCGAAAGGTCGGACGAAATTTTCTCGCTGCCTGCCTTCGCCGTCGTCGCGACAGTAAAGATTTTGCCGCTCAGTATAAAGAACGCGACAATGCCGATAACGGCGACTGCGACGCGCTTTGCGACTACGATAATCTTTCCGCCGTTCATCAACGCTTGCGCCGCGCCGAGAACAAGATACGCGCACGCCGCGGTGAGCGCCGACGCAAACAGTCCGCCGCTCATAATGAGCGCAGGCGAAACAGCCTGCAACAGCAGCCCGACGCCGCACAGTATCAAGCACGCGGTAAGCATGACGAACACGTTTACGCGCGTGCGCTTGCACACCATTCCGTATATCGCGAAAGCGGCGAACACCGCAGACACCGCGGCAACCGCGATAGCCGCTATGGAAGCTATCATGCCCTCGACCGCGGCTACAGCCGCCGTGGAATACATGTATTCGAGCGTGTCTTCGAGTTCCGCCTCGAAGTCCACCGCCGTGCTCGATGAAAGCTCCTCGTTCAAGAAAGTATTGATGACGTCCGTCGTAGAAAACGCCAGCGTGTACGCGAGCATATTGACGCCGGAAAGTTTTTCGCCGTATATCTCAATGTATTGCTCTTTGCACTTAGCCGTAGACGCGTATTCATGCGCTTTGCGCCATTCTTTGTATTCGTTTTGGGCTTCCTCGGACGCTTCGGCATACTCCTCTATTATCTCGGTTATCTTGTCCCTGTCGTCCTCGTCTTCCATATCCAAGCCGATATAGCCGAGCGCGCTAAAGAAATTCCAAATCGGCTGTTTAATTTCGGTAGTGCTCACCTCGACGTCCGACAGAGCCGAGGGCGACCCGACAGACGAGCCGATATCGTCCGTCAGCGCGACCGACATCTTTATGGGCACGAGCAGCGAAACCAATATGAACACGAGCGCGAATGCAATTACGAGCGCGTTTATGATCACCGCATGCTTTGCTTCGAACGCCTTGACCTTGGCTTCCGCCGCGCCCAATTTTTTCGCCGCGCGTCCGCTCGTAGCGCCGGCTGCGCGCACGCCTGCGGTCGTCTTTTTCGCTCCGACCTCTATAGCCGTGCCGCACATAGCGCAAAACTTAGCGCCCTCGACGAGCGTCGCTCCGCACGACGGACATTCGGTCGGCGGCTTTTCTATAAGCGATGTGCCGCACTTGACGCAAAATGCCGAGTCGGCGGTGTTTTGCGTGCCGCAGTTCGGGCAAGTAACGCCGTCGTCGCTCTCTGCGATCGCGCTTCCGCACTTGACGCAAAACTTCGCTTCGTCGATGTTTTCCGCACCGCATTCGCCGCAAATTTTCATGCTTTCCACTCCTGTATATTAAATATGAATATGTATGATTTTACCACGCGCATATGCGATTGTCAATAATTTTTCGACCGGTTATACGAAATTACGCCGCAGCGCGTGCGTCGCGAAGTAAGATGTAAAAAGGAATAGTGAAGCAGTGACAGTGGTTTGAGTGCGCAACAATGTAGCAACGTCCAACCGCTGCTTTACACTCACCCAATGCCGCGCACTCCAACCACATCCTTGTCATTTCGACCAATGTGACAACGCCCAACCACCAGCTTGTTATTTCGACCTATGCGACGGAAGCCTTTTCTTCCCGATGTCATTTCGACCGGAGCGAGCGATAGCGAGCGGAGCGGAGAAATCCAGGCGCGCAAGCGCCGCATTGCCAAAGGAACAGCTTTTTCACTTTGCGGCGGATCGCCTGGATCTCTCCACGCGCATTGCTCCGCAATGCTTGGTCGAGATGACATAACGTTTGTTTGACGGAGCATGATTAATAAAAGCATACCCCCGCTTTATTATAAGCAGATAAGCCAAACCACCTCCCTATCATTTCAACCTACGCGACGAAAGCCTTTTCCACCCGATGTCATTTCGACCGGAGCGACGGAAGCCTTTTCTTCCCGATGTCATTTCGACCGGAGCGAGCGATAGCGAGCGTAGCGGAGAAATCTAGGCGCGCAAGCGCCGCATTGCCAAAGGTATAGCTTTTTCACCTTGCGGCGGATCGCCTGGATCTCTCCGCGCGCATTGCTCCGCAATGCTTGGTCGAGATAACAAGACAGGTAGTTTTACCACTCCACCCTATCGCTACGCCAAATGCTTCTTTACATGCACCAAACACGGCGATCGTCCGCCGCGCAAAACGGCAAAAGAAAAACCGCGATATAGCGGCTTTCCTTTTTTAAAGTTACATTCACCCAACCTCAATGGAATCATTTTTATGGGCAAATTGCGGGCAGCCAA
>JAMPDA010000008.1 GCA_023665905.1 Roseburia sp. | reverse complement strand
CGCAAGCCGTGCTGTGCAACTGCTGGGCGCAGGGCGGCGCAGGCGCAACGGAGCTTGCGGCGGCGGTCGTCGAGGCGGCAAGCGGCAAAGCCAAGCTCGATTTCTGCTATGCGGACAGTGACGGCATAGTGGAAAAGACGGAAAAGATAGCGACGAAGATCTACGGCGCAGGCAAGGTGGTGTGGACGGCAAAGGCGAAAAAGAGCCTCGAAAAAATGCTGCCGCTCGGCGTCGATAAACTGCCCGTCTGCATAGCCAAGACGCAGTATTCGCTGTCCGACGACCCCAAAAAGCTCGGGCGTCCCGAGGGCTTTACTATAACCGTAAAGGACTTGCAGTATCGCGCCGGCGCGGGCTTTGTGGTCGCGGTGGCAGGCGAGATCCTGCTGATGCCCGGACTGCCCAAAAAGCCCAACGCCGTCAACATGACGATAAAAGGCGGAAAGATAAGCGGACTGTTTTAATGCTCGCGCGGCATTAATGTCGCAACTGCAATACACCGAAAGCGCCGTCACGGGCGCATACACAAGGAGAAGATCATGAAGTTATTGGTCACCGGCGGAAGCGGATTTATAGGCAAAGCTTTCATAAAAAACTACCGCAAAAAATTCGATATCGTAGCGCCGACGCGCGAGCAGATGGACCTCAACGACGTGCGCGCGATCGACGCGATGTTCAAAGCGAATAAGTTCGACGCGGTCCTGCACCTTGCAGGGCTCGGCGAGCGCGGCGACGACACGGCGCTCGAGGCGGACAATCTGATAATGTTCAAAAACATTCAGTACATGTCCATAATCCACGGCGTCAAAAAGCTGATAATAGTGGGCGAGGGCGTCGAGTTCGACAGAGAGCGGCCCATCGTGGACTTTACCGAGGACATGTTTGGGCAGT
This sequence comes from Roseburia sp., assembly GCA_023665905.1. Classification (GTDB taxonomy): domain Bacteria; phylum Bacillota; class Clostridia; order Christensenellales; family Pumilibacteraceae; genus Anaerocaecibacter. The sequence goes on along the minus strand of JAMPDA010000008.1, from coordinate 64,423 downwards.
CCGTTCCCACCGACGGCTACGGGCTGGGCAGATACTTGATAAACGTGCTCGCGAGCAAGGACAAGATAACGACGAGCTTGCGCATATTCGAAGTTTACGGCGCGGGCGGCGGCGCGTACCCGATAAACAAGATAGTCGCTGCGGCAAGCCGCGGGAAAAAGCAAATAGTTATCGACCGCGACAGGGTCGTGAGCGCGATATCGGTGGACGACGCGACGCGCGTGATAGCCGAGTTTTTGCGCAGCGATCATCCGCGCGGCGATTACAACCTCGTTTCGGGCGATAAGATGAGCTACGTCGCAATGGCGAAGCTCGTCAAGCGGCTCGTCAAAAAGGACGGCGGCAACATAGATATAGTCGTCAAAAACGCCGCGCCGGACAACGAATACAGCGCGAGCAACTCTAAACTTTTGGAAACCGCGCCCATGCGCATAACGTCCATGACGACGGGGATAAAAAATCTTTACGAAGAACTCAAGCCGCAACGCAGAAAGTCCAAAGCGGACGACGACGCGGCAGATATCGACGACTGAAAAAACTTTTGCTATCGGAGGCAATAACGTTATGAAACTTACCGGCGACGAACTGCGTAAAAAGTGGATCGACTTTTTTACGAAAAGAGACCATACACCGATATCCTCGGCGTCCCTGATACCCGAGAACGATCCGACGGTGCTGTTTACCACGGCAGGCATGCATCCGCTCGTGCCGTATCTGCTCGGTCAGCCGCACCCTTCCGGCAAGCGGCTGTGCGACACGCAAAAATGCGTGCGGACGGGCGATATCGACGAGGTGGGCGACGCGTCGCACTGCACGTTTTTCGAGATGCTCGGGAATTGGAGCCTCGGCGATTATTTTAAGGCGGAAATGGTGCCGTGGAGTTACGAGTTTTTGACTAAACAGCTCGGGCTCGAGCCCGAACGGCTCGCCGTTACCGTGTTCGAAGGCGACGCCGACTGTCCGCGCGACGACGAAACGGCGGCGCTTTGGGAAAAATGCGGCATTGCGCGCGAGAACATATTTTATCTCGGCAAAAAGCATAACTGGTGGGGACCGGCAGGTCAAACGGGTCCGTGCGGTCCCGATACCGAGATGTTTTACGACACGGGAAAGCCCAAGTGCTCGCCGACGTGCTCGCCGGCATGCGATTGCGGAAAATACGTCGAGGTCTGGAACGACGTGTTTATGCAGTTCAACAAGAACGCCGACGGCAGTTTTTCGCCGCTCAAGCAGAAAAACGTCGATACCGGCATGGGCTTGGAGCGCGCGCTCATGAACGTGCAGGGTCTTGCGAGCGTTTACGACACCGACGTGTTTGTGCCCATAGTCGAAAAGATAGAGGAGCTGTCGGGTAAGAGCATAAAGGACGAGGCGAGTACGCGCGCGATACGCGTCGTAGCCGACCACATTAGGACCGCCACATTTATTATAGGCGACGAGCGCGGCGTTACGCCGTCCAACGTCGATCAGGGCTATATCCTGCGCAGGCTTTTGCGCCGTGCCATACGCTTCGGCATGGGGATCGGGCTCAAAAGCGGCGACTACGCCGAAGTGGCAAAAGTGGTCGTCGAAAAGTATGCCGACGTTTATCCCGAGCTTGCCGCGGCGCGCGACAAGATAGTTTTCGAGATCAACGAGGAGCAGACGCGCTTCGAGCGCACGCTCGAAAACGGCATAAAGGAATTTGAAAAACTGTGCAAGTTTTTGCAGACGGACGTCATTCCCGGCAAGTCTGCGTTCAGGCTTTACGACACCTACGGCTTTCCGCTCGAGATGACGGTGGAAATGGCGCGCGAGCGCGGCTTCAAGGTGGACGTGGACGGCTTTAACGCGCGGTTCGAGGAGCACCGCTCGCTATCCCACGCCGGCGCGGAACAGCGGTTCAAGGGCGGCTTGGCGGACACGGGCGAACTCACCGCAAGACTGCACACCGCGACGCACCTCATGCACAGTGCGCTGAAAGAGGTGCTCGACGATCCCAACGTCAATCAGCGCGGCTCGAACATCACGCCCGAGCGGCTGCGCTTCGACTTTTCGTTTGCGCGCGCGATGACGGCGGATGAGATCAAGCAGGTCGAGGACAAGGTGAACGCCGCCATAAAAGCCGACGTTCCCGTGGTCTGCGAGGAGATGACAGTGGACGAGGCAAAGGCGCAGGGCGCGGTCGGTCTGTTCGCGTCCAAGTACGGCGAAAAAGTAAAGGTGTACACCATGGGCGAGTTCAGCAAAGAGATTTGCGGCGGTCCGCATGCGGCGCGAACAGGCGAGCTCGGGCATTTTCGCATAATAAAGGAACAATCGAGCAGCGCCGGCGTAAGGCGTATAAAAGCGGTGCTCGAGTAAATCGGATTTTTAGCGCCGCACGGAAGCGTTTGATTTTCGGCGGCGTATCAAGAGGATTTCCGCAAGAGAGGTCGGAAAAAAATATGGAAAGACCGAATTTTCCCAAACGCGTGCTTATAACGGCAGGCATGCCGTACGGCAGTAAAGAGCTCCATTTCGGGCACATCGGCGGAGTGTTCGTTCACGCCGACGTTTTTGCGCGGTTCATGAAAGACCGGATAGGCGAGGAAAACGTCGTGTTCGTTTCTGGCACGGACTGTTACGGCTCGCCCATAGTCGAAAAATACCGCACTCTCACCGACAGCGGCGAGTTCGACGGCTCGGTGGTGGACTTCGTAAAAAAGAACCACGACAGCCAGCTCGAAACGCTGAAGAACTATCTTATAGCGCCCTCGCTTTTCGGCGCGTCGGCGTTCGGCAAGGGCGGCGAGGCGCACGCAAAGTTTTCGCGCGAGCTTTTTGAAAAGCTGCACGAAAGCGGCGCGCTGTCCGTTTTGTCAACCAAGCAGTTCTACGACGAGGAACGCGGCACTTTTCTAAACGGCAGACAGGTCGTCGGGCGCTGTCCGATAAACGGCTGCAAGTCCGAACAGGCGTACGCCGACGAGTGCTCGCTCGGTCATCAGTATTTTCCCGAGGAGCTCATAGCGCCCGTCAGCACGCTGTCGGGCAAGCGTCCGGTGCTAAAGGACGTCAAGAATTGGTATTTGGATATAGAAAAATTCGCGCCGTATCTAAGACGGCTCGTGGAAAAGTGGGAGCGCGATCCGCAGTCGCGCGCGTTTTTGACGAACGTGTGCAAGGAGTCGCTCAAAGAGCCGTCGCTGTATACGAAGGTCGAAAACAGAGCCGCCGTCGAGAATGCGCTTAAAGGCTCCGGCATCGAGTATTCCTGCGACGAGGACGCGCAAAAGAACAACTGTCGCGTCGTGTTTTCCAAGCTGAAAGATCGCGAAGCCGCGTGCGCGCTGCTCGCGCGAAACGATATACGCTTCCGCACAGGCAAGACGCTCGTGCCGTTCCGCATATCCGGCAATATCGAGTGGGGTGTGCCCATACCCGACACGGACGGCATGAAAGACCTCACGTTTTGGGTGTGGCCGGAATCGCTGTGGGCGCCCATATCGTTCACTCGGGCGTATCTCGAAAGCACGGGAAGATCGGCGGACGAGTGGAAGAATTGGTGGTGCGACGACGACGCCAAGGTTTATCAATTCATAGGCGAGGACAACATCTATTTCTACGCGCTCGCCGAGGGCGCGCTGTTCGAAGCGTTGAACTTCGACGGAAGCTGGAATATAAAAATGCCGACGATAGTGCCAAACAAACACATATTGTTCTTCAATTCCAAAGCGAGCAGCAGCGGAAAGGTGAAGCCGCCGATGGCGCAGGAGCTTTTGGCGCATTACTCTGCGGAACAGCTCCGCGCGCACTTTTTCGGGCTCGGGCTCGGCAGTGCGAGCGTTCCGTTCCAGCCCAAACCGTACAATCCGCAACCGACCAATCAGGGCGATCCCGTGTATAAGGAATGGTCGATGTTCACCAACTTCCTCAATCGCGCGGTGCGGACGCTGTTCTATTCGTTCCAAAAATACAACAACGGAAATCAAACCGTTCCGCGCCGTCCCGTTTCGGACGAGATATCGGAAAAGTGCAAAGAGCAGATAGTCGAGTACGAAAACAGAATGTACAGGTTCGAGTTTTCGGACGTCATGATACAGCTCGAGGAGTTTTTCAAGTATATCAACAAGACGCTTTCCGAGCGAATGAACGCTTTGCAGCAAAGCTTCGACGAAGCGCGGTTCGAGCAGGCGATCGCGGACGGACTGCACCTCATAAAGACGGCGACCGTCATGTCGCACCCTATAGCGCCGCTCTCGACCGAAACGGTGCGCGAGTACTTGGGTCTTACGGGCGAACAGCTCTTTTCCTGGGATAACATCTTTAAGACGATGGGCGAGATCACCGGTGACGAGCACGAGCTGAAATTTTTGGAGCCGAAGGTCGATTTCTTTACAAGGCCGGCATGGCAGTTCAATAAGTAAATAGACATTCACCCGACCTCAACCGAACACACCCGACAGTGGGCTGTTTTGGGCTCTTGCTACGTTAAGCTCGCTCATAGTAGGTAACGGACGTTAAAGCGAATACGAAAAAATACGACGGGTAAACTTATGCCGCCGTATTTTTTTATTCGAGGAGCAAATTTGCCCGCTTGCGGGAGCAAATTTGCGACGACGACAAATTAGGTGTAATACACCGCCGCTTGCGGCGGAACTTGCACGCGAAGCGTGCGTGTCCAGGGCTTGCCCTGGGTATTATACCTAATTTATTTGACACGCGGCGATTGTTTGTGTTATGATATTTTTACTATGGATCATAACAAAATAGAAAAGAAATGGCAGGGCGTTTGGCAAACGCAGGGCATTAATACCTTTAAGCAGGGCGGAGATAAGTGCTACGTCCTCGAGATGTTGCCGTACCCGTCGGGCGCAAAACTGCACATCGGGCATTGGTACAACTACGGCGTCGCCGATTCGTACGCGCGGTTCATGCGCATGAACGGCAAAAACGTTTTTCAGCCGATGGGCTTCGACGCTTTCGGTCTGCCTGCCGAAAACTACGCGATAAAGACGGGCGTACACCCCAAGGACTCCACCGAGGCGAATATCGCCACTATGGAGCGTCAGCTCAAGGACATGGGCGTCATGTTCGATTGGTCGCACGAGTTCTACACGTGCTCGCCCGACTACTATCGCTGGACGCAGTGGCTGTTTTTGCAGCTTTATAAAAACGGTCTGGCGTATCAGAAAAAAGCGCCCGTAAATTGGTGCCCGTCCTGTCAGACGGTAATAGCCAACGAGCAGGTCGTGGACGGCAAGTGCGAGCGCTGTCATTCCGAGGTCATTCACAAGGAGATGACGCAGTGGTTCTTTAAGATAACCGATTACGCGGAGCGGCTGTTGAGCGGGCTGGACGAGCTCGATTGGCCGGAAAAGACCAAGACCATGCAGCGCAACTGGATAGGTAAGTCGGTGGGCGGCGAGGTGGTTTTCGACCTTTGCGAGCCCAAAGGCGACGTAAAGAGCATAAAGGTCTTTACGACGCGCGCCGACACGCTTTTCGGCGTGACGTATGTCGTGCTCGCGCCCGAACACCCGTACGTATCGGCGCTGACCGCGCCCGACCGCAAAAAAGAGGTCGAAGCGTACGTCAAAGCCGCCGCCAAGCAGAACGACATCGAGCGCACTTCCACTTCCAAGGACAAGACGGGCGTGTTTCTCGGCTGTTACTGTATAAATCCCGTCAACGGTGAAAAAGTGCCGGTGTACATTGCCGATTACTGCCTTGCCACCTACGGCACGGGCGCGGTCATGGGCGTCGCGGCGCACGATACGCGCGACTACGCGTTCGCGCTTAAAAACAACATGCCGATCCGCCGCGTCGTAAAGGGTGAGAATGGCGGCGACGAGCTTCCCTTTACAGAATACGGCATAATGACGAACAGCGGCGAGTTCGACGGAATGAAAAGCGCCGACGGCAAGCTCGCCGTGCTCGACAAGCTCGAAAAGACGGGCCACGGCGGAAGAAAAGTCAACTACCGCATGCGCGACTGGTCGGTGTCGCGGCAGCGTTATTGGGGTGCGCCCATACCCATGATATACTGCGAGCATTGCGGCGCGGTCCCCGTGCCCGAAAAAGACCTGCCCGTCACGCTTCCGTACAACGTCAACTTCACGCCCGACGGAAAATCGCCGCTGACCAAGTGCGACGAGTTCATAAACACCGTGTGCCCTGTGTGCGGACGCAAGGCGCGGCGCGAGTCGGATACTCTCGACACGTTCGTCTGCTCGTCCTGGTACTATCTGCGCTATCCCGACGCGCACAACGACGGCGCGCCGTTCGATAAAGCCACCGTCAATTCGCTTTTGCCCGTCGATTGTTACGTCGGCGGCGCGGAGCATGCGTGCGGACATCTTTTGTATTCGCGGTTCATAACCAAGGTGTTGCACGACCTCGGCTATCTCGACTTCGAGGAGCCGTTCCTGCGTCTTGTGCATCAGGGCGTAATTTTGGGTCCGGACGGCTACCGCATGAGCAAGTCGCGCGGCAATGTTATCTCCGCCGACGCGCTTATCGAAAAATACGGCTCGGACGCGCTCCGGCTGTATATAATGTTCGGCTTCGACTACACCGAGGGCGGACCTTGGTCGGACGCCGGCATTGTGTCGTGCGCGAAGTTTATGGACCGGATAGAGCGGCTCGCCGTCGAGGTCAAGGACGAAAAAGAGGACGGCGGCGCGGGCGCGCTCGACTACGAACTCAACTACTGCATAAAGCAGGTGTCCGCGGACATTCCCGCGTTCGGGTTCAATACCGCCGTCGCGCGGTGCATGGAGCTCGTCAACGCCATGTACAAGTACCGCGCCGAAAAGGACTACAGCGCGCCGTACCTCAAGCACGTTCTGCGCGTTCTGATAAAGCTCATGGCGCCGCTCGCTCCGCATTTTTGCGAGGAGCTCAACGAGATGACGGGCGGTACGCGCTCGGTATTTCTCGAAAGCTACCCCGTGTGCGACGAAAGCAAGCTCGTCAGGGCGACGTCGGAATACGCCGTTCAGATAAATTCCAAGATCAAATGCAAGATAGTTTTGCCGCAGGGCCTTGGAGCAGACGAGATAAGGTCGCTCGCGCTCGACAACGCGGACGTCAAAGATATGCTCGGCGGCAATGCGCCCAAAAAGGTGATAGTCATTCCCGACAGATTGATAAACATAGTGATGTAATCATGTGCGCCGCTAAAAGCGGCGCATTTTTGTGCGTCGTATATTATATTGTTTTGATAAATGCCTTTTTGCGCATAGCTAAAGATAAAAGCGGAAAAACTTGACTTGCGGCCGTCGCGGTGGTATACTCTAAAAGTCGAGTACATGCCGCACGGCGGCGGAGGAACACATGAAGATATTGGTTACGGGCGGCGCCGGCTACATCGGCTCGCACACGTGTATAGAGCTTATCGCGGCAGGGCACGAGCCCATAGTGATAGATAATTTTTCCAATTCGTTTGCCGAATCGGTGCGTCGAGTGGAAAAGATAACGGGCAAAAAACTCAAGCTGTACGACGCGGATGTTCGCGACCGTGCCGCGCTCGACAGGGTTTTTAATGAGAATAAGATCGACTACGTGATACACTTCGCCGGTCTTAAGGCGGTGGGCGAGTCGTGCGTCAAGCCGCTCGAGTATTACGACAACAATCTCGTAAGCACGCTCACTCTGCTCGAGGCAATGCGCGACCACGGCGTAAAGAACATTGTGTTTTCGTCGTCGGCGACGGTCTACGGCACGCCAGAACGCCTGCCGCTCGACGAAACCTGCCGCACGGGCGGCACGACCAATCCGTACGGCACGAGCAAGCTGTATCAAGAGCGGATATTGCGCGATCTTTATGCCGCGGACAATAGCTGGACGGTCGTCATTCTGCGCTATTTCAACCCCGTCGGCGCGCACGAAAGCGGGCTGATCGGCGAGGATCCGCAGGGCATTCCCAACAACCTCACGCCGTATATCGGTCGGGTCATATCGGGCAAGCTCGAGAGGATAAACGTGTTCGGCGGCGATTACGACACCGCGGACGGCACGGGCGTGCGCGATTATATTCACGTTGTGGACCTTGCAAAAGGGCATGTGGCGGCTGTGTCCAAAATTAACAAGTCGGGCGTGTACGTGTACAACCTCGGCACGGGCAACGGTTACAGCGTGCTCGACGTGATACATGCGTTCGAGCGTGCGTGCGGCAGAAAGCTCCCGTACGCGGTGACGGCGCGGCGCGCAGGCGATATCGACGCGAGCTATGCCGACGCGTCCAAAGCGGCGCGCGAGCTCGGCTGGCACGCAGAGCTTTCTCTCGACGATATGTGCCGTTCGCTCTGTAAGTGGCAGGCGGACAACCCGAACGGCTATAAAGATAAATGACACGAATGTACAAACGGACGGACGACGGAATATCGCCGTGTCCGTCCTTTTTGCTTGACCTTCTCCGCGCGATATGATATTATTGTACGGGTGGTACGGGGTGGCAAGCCCGTCTGTTCACGTAGCATAATAGGATAATGCAATCGCCTCCTAAGCGATAGACTGTGGGTTCGATTCCCGCCGTGAACGCCAAAAACGACCGAGATAACTTTTCGGTCGTTTTTATTCGAGGAGCAAATTTGCTTGCTTGCACAATCACAGATTGAATAGTTATTTATTACGTATTCTATCGAAGTGAGCATGTAAGCAATAGGTCGCGCAGCATTTGGCTGCCGACGACGACAAATTTGGTGTAATACCCCGCCGCGTGGCTAGCGGAACACCCGTAGGGTGCTCCAGGGCAAGCCTGCACACAATTATAAGCGAGAACGTAAGCAATACTTCGTGCAACATTCAGTTGCCGTGCGGGTTCGTGGCTTGCCCTGGGGTATAATACCTAATTTATATTGCGGCGTATTGTGCAACAAGACGTGTAATACACGGGTTTAGCGACAACGCCGTTCGATTTGCGGCGGCGGAATATGCCGTTGCGTTTTTACCGATATAAAGATTATTGAGCGCGTGCGCTTTACAACGGCGCGCAAATGCGGTATAATATCTGTATAAGCGTTGCGGCGAGTATTCGGCGCGAGCGGTTAAATCTTTCGGAAGTGATGTTATGCAAGGTTGGATGGTCGCGCTTTTGGTCATAGCGTGCGTATTGGTAGCGCTGTCGGCGGCGTTTGTTACCGGCTCGCTCGTAGCCGTTCATATCATACTCGGGCGGCGCAAAAAAATGAGCGCAAAAAATGCGAAAAAGAAGAACTATACGGCGGAAAGTTTCGGCGTGGATATTTCTTGGTTCGACGAGGTCGCGGACGGCACCGAAAGCCGGGAGCTCACCGCGTACGACGGCGTAAAGCTCTGCGCGACGCTTATAAAGCATGCCGAGCGTGCCGCAAAGGTCGCTGTGTGTTGCCACGGCTACGGCGCGTCGCCGCGTTCCATGCAGCCGCAGGCAAAGATTTTTTACGATATGGGCTTCGATGTGCTTTTGCCGTCCATGCGCGGACACGGCGCTTCGGGCGGAAAAGTCGGTATGGCGTGGATAGATCGCTTCGACGTTTTGCGGTGGATAGACAAGCTCATAGATATTTACGGACAGGACGTTTCTATCGCTCTCGACGGCGTTTCCATGGGCGGCTCTACGGTGATCGCCGTTGCCGGCATGAACCCGCCGCCGCAGGTCAAGTGCGTCATAGACGACTGCGGATTTTCGTCGCAGCGCGACGAATACTTTGCGTGCCTCGGCAAAGTGCCGTTGCCCAAAGCCGTGGCGATGTTACCGCTCGCCGTCGGCGTAAAGCTCGTGCACGGGTATTCCATTTATGACGCGGATATCGTGCCGTTTGCTCAAAGCATGACTATGCCGGCGCTGTTTATTCACGGTGAAAAAGACGCGTTCGTGCCTTTCGAGCTCGGCAAAAAACTTTACGAGGCGTGCGGCTCGCCGCAGAAGAAATTTTACGCCGTGCCCGACGCCGTGCATGCGTGCGCATACGTCTACGACCCGGAAAAGTATGCCGCCGAGCTGCGTGAGTTCGTCGGCGGGGTCGTGGCATAGCCGCAGTCGGCTTATTGATAATGTAATGCGCGCCGCACGGCGCGCTTTGCTTTTATGAGAGCGAACTCCCGATGTGGGCGAGGGGTCTTTGGCGTGGACGGTAGAAATGTGAAGCTGTACAATAGACATGCGCGGCAAAGCCGCTAGATTTCTCCGCTACGCGCTGACGCGCTCCGGTCGAAATGACATCGGGTGGAAAGGGCTTTCGTCGCTCCGGTCGAAATGACAAGGAGTTGGTTGGGCTTATCTGCTTACATTAAAGTATAGCAAGCCATTATCAATCTCGCGTACCCAAATCACCCGTTTGTCATCTCGACCAAGCATTGCGGAGCAATGCGCGCGGAGAGATCCAGGCGATCCGCCGCAAGGTGGGAAAGCTGTACGCGCCGCAACTTCTTCACTTTTCCTTATTACGTCTTCACTCAATCATGCGGCGCTTGCGCGCCTGGATTTCTCCGCTCCGCTCGCTGACGCTCGCTCCGGTCGAAATGACAAAGAGTAGGTTAGAGCGCGCGGCAAGGTTGTCGGATTTCTTCGCTTTGTGCACTTTAATTTTTTTGTTCATAATATTTGTGGCTGATTTAATGTTGACATATATTTGTCAGTAATTCGGTGATACACTGCGCTCGTAAAATAAATAAAGGAGCGTAGTTATGCAGCGAGCAAAGAGAAAAACCATAGAGAATATACTGTTTATTTTTCCGTTGATCTACGGGTTGCAGGACAAAATAGACGCCGAGCAAGAAGTCGTCATACACGACACGGCATTGCCCGCGCACAAAGTCGTCGAAACGCTTATTGCGCTCGATAACAGGCGCGTCGATCTTTGCAATCTTGCGGTGTTGCACGCGTTTATCAAGCGCGGGCTCGACGGGGAGTTCGACATGCTGTGCCGTTGCGCCGCAGGCGGCCTGGACAGTCCGCTGTTCGACGCGGCGGAGCGGTACATGCGGCGCGCCGGCTATGACGTCGAGCGCGCACAGAGCGAGTTTTCGTATTTATTCAAGCAGATAAAGCGAAAGCCGCGAAGCCGCCGCGCGCCCGATCCGGCGCCGACGGCGTCCGTGTGCTACTATACTCGGCAGTAGTCAAGAGCCGTCTTTCGGCTTTCTGAACAGATAGAACATTATGAACGGCACGGGAAGGCACAGCGCGACAATGAATATTATCGCGGCTGTAGACGACATGGACGCGGCTTCGCCGACTTCCGCAACCGTAGGCTGAGACGGCTCGAGCTCCGGTTCGGGGTCCGGCTCTTTTTCTATCACGTTGGGCGGCGTGGGTGTTACCGAAACGTGCGCATAGTAGCAGTAGCCGCGCACGCCGTCGTTTTCCACGTAGTACCACAGCGTGTCGCCGCCGGTTATAAGCGCTTCGCCGCGCGTCGTGCCGTAGCATCTGCCGCTCGACGCTTCGCTCATGACCTTGAGTACTTGTGCGGAGCGTTCGGGCGAGCCGCGCAGGTTGACGGGCTGACCGTCGTTGTCGCACCTGAATGTGACCGTGCGCTCGTATTTTGTGACGGGACGGTAATCGACCGCCTGCACGGCGGATTCTTTTACGAAGCCGGTCAGGTCGTCGTAAGCGACGGCTATGTATCCGTCCGCGGCGGCTTCCGCCGTTTGCATGACGAAATAACCGGCAGGCAGGTCCACAATGGGCTTCAGCGCCGCGTCGTACAGCGTCGTTTGCGCCGGCATGAGAAAAAACGTCAGCGCCGTCAATACGTTGCATAGCGATATCATTCATACGATTATAGCGCAGGCGCGCCGTGGAATTACGGCGTGTTTTGTCGCTGTCTGCCGAATCGCATCGGGAAAAAATGATTGTTGAGGGGAACGCATGCTGAAAGAAAACGTACGAAAAATACTCAAGATAGAGCGCGAGCAAAAGCGAAGATACAAAAACAATGCGCTTGCGCGCTACAACACCGAAAAGGTCCACGAAAAGCAAATGCAATTCCACCGCTGTCAAAAGCGCAATCGGTGGGTGTTCGGCGGCAACCGCACGGGCAAGACGGAGTGCGGCGCGGCGGAAACGGTGTGGCTTGCGCGCGGCATACATCCGTACAGGGAGAACAAGCGCACCGACGGCTGGGTCGTTTCGCTCAGCCGCAGGGTGCAGCGCGACGTCGCGCAGAAAAAAATACTGCGCTATCTCAATCCCGATTGGATAGCGGATATCGTGATGGAAAGCGGCAAAGCGCAGAGCCCGTCGGGCGGGATAATCGACTATATCGCCGTTAAAAACGTGTTCGGCACCGTCAGCACTATCGGCTTTAAGACGTGCGAGGCGGGACGGGATAAGTTTGCCGGCGCGTCGCTCGATTACGTGTGGTTCGACGAGGAGCCGCCCGAGGACATCTACGACGAATGTGCGATGCGCGTCGTGGACAGGAAGGGACTTATTTTCGGCACGATGACGCCGCTGCTCGGGCTTACGTTTGTGTACAAGCGCATATATCTCAACTGCAACGACGATCCCGAAGTGTGGCACATCTTCATGGAGTGGTCGGACAACCCGTATCTCGACCCCGACGAGGTGGAGCGCGTTTCGGCGGCTATGACGCAAGCGGAGCGCGACGTCAGGCGGTACGGGCGGTTCGCGGACGCAAAGGGCGCGGTGTACACCGAGTTCGACGAGCGCGTGCACGTGATACCGCCGTTCGACGTTCCGCGCGAGTGGCAGGATCGGCTGTCGATAGACCCGGGCTTGAACAATCCGCTGTCCTGCCATTGGTACGCGGTGGACTACGACGGCAATGTGTACGTCGTGGCGGAGCACTTCGAGGCCGGAAAGTCGGTGCAGTACCACGCGCGCGCAATAAAGGAAATATGCGCGGCGCTCGGCTGGCACACGGACGGGCGAGGGCGCGTGGAAGCGCTCATAGACAGCGCGGCGTCGCAGCACACGCTCAACGCCGAAAGGTCGGTGGCGGAGCTGTTCTGCGACTGCGGCATACTCGTGGACACGCGCGTCAACAAGGACCTTTTCAGCGGAATAAACCGCGTAAAGCAATACCTGATGACGGACGGCAAGCCGCGACTGTTCATCTTCGACACCTGCGTCAATCTTATCCGCGAGCTCAAAGCGTACCGCTGGGGTGACGGCGACAGACCGGTCAAGACGGACGATCACTGTTTGGACGAGCTCAGATACTACCTGATGAGCCGACCCGTGCCGCCGCGCCGCGAAGCCGCCAAAAGCGATATCGCGCTGGATAAAGAGCGGCTCATACGTCGGCGCGCGACGAGGAGGCGAGCATGATGCTTCGCGACGAGATATTCGACGCCGTAGTCAAGCGCGCGTGCGGCTACGAGGCGGAAGAAACGGTGGAAGAATACGCCATGGTGGATGGAACGCTCGAGCTGGTCAAAAAGCGCGTCACCAAAAAGGACGTTCCGCCCGACATCTCCGCGGCGAAACTTATATTCGACAGCAACGACACCGACGAGCTGTCCGACGAGCAGCTCGAGATAGAAAAACGCAGACTGCTTTCGGAGCTCGAAAGGGAAGCCGGCGCGACGGTATCGGCTATGCGAAAGACCGATTAAAACATACAAGGAGGCTGTATGGAAGTAATAGAGTGCAAAAACAACATAAGGTGCGAGCTCGGCGCGTGCAAGAACCGCGCCGTCCACGCGATCAAGTTCGACCGCGTGGGTATTCGCAGTCGCATTTACGCCTGCGACAAGTGCCTTAACGAGCTTTACTCCGCGATCGGCGCGGCGATAATTCCCAAGTCCGTCGAAACGGCGCGACGTAAGCCCAAAAAGGACGCAGGCAAATGAAACGGGAATACGAGGAAAACATAACGGCTGAGCTCAAACGCGATTTCGAGGCGCGCGCCGAGGCGCGGCGGCCGTACGAAACGCAGTGGCGGCTCAATATGAATTTCTACATGGGCAATCAGTATTGCACGGCGGCGGTCACGGGCGAGATAACGGACGTCGAGCGCGACTACTATTGGCAGGAGCGCGAGGTGTTTAATCACATTTCGACTATCGTGGAAACTCGGCTCGCAAAGCTCAACACCGTGCGTCCGTCGCTTACCGTGCGCCCGTTCTCGTCGGACGACGGCGACATCAAGACGGCTAAGAACGCGTCGAAGATACTCGCCTCGACGTGCGACAAGCTGGATATGGACGCACTGCTCACCGAGGGCACGATGTGGTCGGAGATATGCGGCACGAGCTTTTACTACGTCGGTTGGGACGTCAAGTCGGGACTTGAGATATCGGACGGAACGTTCGAGGGCGACGTGTGCGTAAAGGTGGTGTCGCCGTTTGAAATATATCCCGACAGCGTGTTTGCGCAAAACCTCGGCGACTGTCGCTCGGTCATTCGTGCGCGCGCCGTGGACGTGGACGAGATAAAGCGCGTGTACGGCAAGCGCGTCGAGCCCGAAAAGAGCGAAGTGATAGGGCTTTCCGCGGCGGCGGTCAGCGGCGGACTGACGGCGGACGGCACGCTCAGTAAACTCACGGCGCGCGCCGCCGAAAACTGCGCCGTGCTTATAGAAAGATACACGCTCCCCACGCCCGAAAAGCCGGAGGGCGAGCTCGCAGTGTGCGCGAACGGCGTGCTTTTGTTTTACGGTCCGCTTCCGTATGTGAACTGCGCGGACCGTCGGCGCGGCTTTCCGTTTGTAAAGCAGGTCATGCTCGGCAACGCCGGCTGCTTTTTCGGCGCGTCCGTAGTCGAGCGGCTCATACCCGTTCAGCGCGCGTACAACGCCGTCAAAAACCGCAAGCACGAGTTCATGAACAGGCTGTCCATGGGCGTAATGGCGGTGGAGGACGGCTCGGTGGACATCGACAATCTCGAGCAAGAGGGAATATCGCCCGGAAAGATACTCGTCTACCGTCAAGGCGCAACGCCGCCGCGCATGGTGGATTGCGGCTCCGTGCCGAGCGAGTTCGACGCCGAAGAAACGCGGCTTTTAAACGAGTTCACTCAGATAAGCGGCGTCAGCGAGATAATGCGCTCGTCCAAGATAGCGTCGTCGGCGATGAGCGGTCTTGCGCTCCAACTGCTCATAGAGCAGGACGACACGCGCCTGTCGCTTTCCGCCGAATACGTGCGGCTCGCCGCGCGCGAGATAGCGCGGCACATACTGCGGCTTTATAAGCAGTTCGGGTCGGACGCGCGGCTCAGCAGGATCGCCGGCAAAAACGGTCAAGTGGAACTGTTGCGCTGGTCGGCGTCGGATATATCGAGCGACGACGTGGTGTTTGAAACGGACAACGAGTTGCTGTCCACGCCGGCGATGCGCCAGAACATGATGTTCGAGCTGTACAAAATGGGCTTGCTGTTCGACGCCGACGGCAAGATGACGGAGAGCGCCAAACGCAGGTTTATGGACGCGCTCGGCTACGGCGGCTGGGACGGCGACGTCGGCATGACGCAGGTGCAGATAAACCGCGCCGAATCGGAAAACTGCAAGGACAAGTACAGGCTCGACGAGTACGACGACCATTCGACGCACATCGACGCGCACATACGGTATCTGCTGACCGAATGTCCGTCGGGCAAAAAGGCGGACAGACTGCGCGCACACATCGCGGAGCACCGCGCGCTCCTTTCGGCGGTTTCGCCCGATACGGCGAAAACCGCGGAAGCGGCGTATGCGGCGGGATATTCGGCAGAGCCGCGCGGCGACGTGTCGGGCGGTGCGCTCGGCGATATATTGCCCGAATCTGCATTATGAATACCATTCGGAGGGTAAAGATACATGAAAAATTCGACAGAACAAACCGAGATATCGGTCTCTAAGATAGGAAAGTTCAACAGTCCGGACGATCTCCTCGCGGCTTATAACGCGCTCGAAAGCGAGTTTACAAAGCGCTGCCAGCTTATAAAACAGCTACAAGCGGCGGAAGCAAACGGCGCGCAGGCCGAGGGAGTATCGGATAGAACCGAGACAGCGAAGACGACGGCGGACGAGTCGGCACAGCCGTCGGAGCCGCGCTCGGTGGACGAAGCGTGCCATGCGGCGAACGCGCATTGCGAAATCGCCGCGGCATGCGAGCACGAAACGGCGCATCGCGCGCCCGACTGTGCGGCTATAGCTGACGCAATAGCGGCAGGCGGCGCACGTGCGGAACGCGGCACGGCGTTCGAGCTCGACGTGGTGGCGGAAGTGCAGGCGCGAGCTACAGAGCTTGCCGAAGCGCTTTGCGACATACCCGAAGTGTTCGACGCCGCCGTCGCGCGCTACAAACGCAAATTACTCGGCTTGGGCGGAAGCGTTGTGTCGCCGCAGGGCGCGGCGGTACTGACGCCCGTAAAGCGTCCCAAAACGCTTTCCGACGCCAAGCGACTCGCCGACGAATTGCTGGCTCTGTAAGCACATTTACGGGACCTAAAAAAACAAAATCAAAGGAGATAATATGGTAACTTTACAAAACGCGGAAAACGCGCTTAAGACGGTGTATTTGGGCACGATGACCGACCTTTTGAACACGCGCGTCAATCCGCTCCTGTCCAAGATCGAGCAGACCTCCGCCGACGTGTGGGGAAAGGAAATACGCACGGCGGCGCGCTTCGGCATAAACGGCGGCGTCGGCGCGGGCGACGAGGACGGAAGCCTTCCCGCCGCGTACGGCAACAACTACTTGCAGTTTGTTTCCACGCTCAAAAACCTCTACGGTCAGATAGAGATATCCGATAAAGCCATACGGGCTTCCGCAGACGGCAGAGGCGCGTTCACCGACCTTTTGAACGCCGAGCTGGAAGGGCTTTTGAACGCGTCCAAGTTCAACCTCGGCCGCATGCTGTACGGCGACGGCAGCGGCAAACTGTGCACCTTTTCGGTGAGCGGCGGCGCAACGACCGTGGACAGCACGCGCAACCTCATCGAAGGGCTCGTTGTGGATATCTATTCGTCCGCAGGCGTTAAAAAAGGTACGGCGCGCATAACGTACGTCGATCGCGCCGCCAAAAAGGTGACGCTCGACAGCGCGACTGTTACGATCGCCGACGGCGACGCGATGTACGTGCAGGGCTCTAAAGACAAGGAGATAACCGGCCTCGGCGCGCTGTTCAACGGTACGACCGTATACGGCGTGCAAAAATCCGCGCATCCCTTCCTTAAGCCGTACACCAAAAACGTGAACGACGCCATAGACGAGATCGTCATTCAGGAAGCGATAGACGCGCTTGAAAACGACGCAGGCTCGGCGGTGGACTTTATCTCGTGCTCGCAGGACGTCAAGTACTCGTTCATAACGTACATGTCGTCGTACAAGCGCAACATCGACGTCATGGAATTGGACGGCGGCTTTAAAACGCTTTCGTACAACGGCTTGCCGCTCGTGTACGACAGGTTCGTGCCCGACGGCACTATGTACCTGCTCAACACCAAGGCGTTCAAGCTTCACCAGCTCTGCGATTGGCGGTTCTTGGAAACGGAAAACGGCAAGATCCTGCGCCAAAACCAGGGCAAACCCACGTACACGGCGACGCTCGTCAAATACTGCGACCTCATCTGCCAAAAGCCTAACGGTCAGGCTATGCTCACGGGGATAACGCGTTCTTGACGGGACGCGTCATAGAGGACGACCTGTTCGGCGTTTGTCGGCGGCTCAAGACCATAGACGACGGTTATTTCGTGTTTCTCAACTACAAGACCGGAAAGTTCGAGGTGCACAACAGCCGTTGCGCGCCTTCGACGCTGTGCTTGGTCCTGCCGTTCGACACTCTCGACGAGCGTACTGTTCGGCGCGTGCTTTATACGCGCGCCGAACGCGTCGCCGAGATAGTCGAGCGCATGGAGCGCGAAAACGCCGCGAAAGAGCTCGCGCGCGCAAAGGCGGCGGCGGACAGGATAGCGTCGAGTATCGCATAGCCGAAAGGAGGCAGGAAAGCATAATGACGGTAAGACAAATAGCTATCTCCGCCGCGGCGCTTTTGCAGGCGGACGATATAGAAGCGGCGCTCGCGGCGGCGGACGAAGAAACGACCGAAACAGGCGAAACGGGTGAAAACGCGAACGGCGGCACGGCGTCGCAGATCTCCGCTATCGACGACGCCGACGTGCGCACGCTCATAAAGTGCGTCAACCTCGCGGCGGCGGAACTGTGTCTGGACGGATTTCCGATATGCCGCACGCGGGAGTTTACCGTGACGGACGGCGTGATACCGCTCGCGGCGTTCGCGGAGCAGCCGTCGTCGGTGCGCTCGGTAAAGCGGTACGGGGTGTCGGTGCGGTATATGTTCGACTCGCTCGGGCTCAAGGTGCCGGCAAACGGCGCATACACCGTTAAATACACGGTCGTGCCGTCCGACAAAAATCTCGACGACGATGTGGAAACGGGCGCGGCGGCGGACGAATGTATACTGCTGTTTCTCGTCTGCCGCGACTACTGCCTCATAACGGGCAGGACGGACGAGGCGCAGATTTGGGATCAGAGATACGGCGCCGAGTCCGAAAAAAAGCGCCTTTCGCGCCGCGCGCAAATGGGCGCAAGGGCGTGGATATGAAAGAGCGCGTAACGCGCGATGGGCTTCCGATATATCGGCGAGCGAAAGTGGGGTGAGCATTATGAAAATACCTACGCGGACGCGCTACAGAAAGCGCGTCGGAGCATTCAGGGCAATAGACAGCAAGCGCGACAGCAGCGTGATAGACTTCAACGTTTCGCCGCTGTGCTACAACTACGACTTCACGTCGGGCGCGCTCAAAGTGGGCTACGGCGTATCGACGCACGCGGCGGTCCCGACTGACATTTCGCGATATTGGGTGTATCGATACTATTCGGAAGAAGCCGGAAAATACGTAGAACAGTACGTCATGCAGTACGCAAACGGCAGGATACGCTACTACGATTCGTACAAGGAAAAGATGCGGTTTATCAGCACTTTTTCATACGCGCCGATGACCGCTCTCAATTACCGGCTCAACTCCAAGGACGTGCTGCTGATGTCGTGCGAGGGCAGAAAACTCTTTACTTGGGACGGTTCCGCGTTTACCGAGCACGAGAATACGCCGACGATATCGTCTATGGCGTTGCATTACGAGCGGATGTTCGTGACGAGCAAGGAAGAGCCCACAAAGGTGTTCTTTTCGGACGACCTCGATCCGACGAATTGGTCTATCGGCGCGGACGCCGGCGGATTTATAGAGCTTTTGGACGAGCGCGGCGACCTCAACAAGGTCGTGTCGTTCGGAAGCTATCTGTACATATTCCGCGACCACGGCATAAGCCGCGTGACCGCGTACGCCGATCAGAGCGAATTTTCGGTGGTCAATCTTTTCGTTTCGGCAGGCAGGATATTCCCGTCTAGCATAGCCACGTGCGGCTCGTGCATAATGTTCCTCGCGTCCGACGGACTGTACATGTTCGACGGGTACGACTGCACGCGCGTTCTCGGCAATCTCGACGGGCTCATCGAAGCGTCGGACTCGTGCGCGTGCGCGTTCCATAACGGCAAATACTACCTCTCCTGCAAAATGAATTTTCCGGACGGAAAGGCGGTCGGGTGCGAAGCCGAGGAGTATGTCGCAAACGCGCTGCTCGTATTCGACACGGCGACGGGCGAGTATTCGATAGCGCGCGGGCTGGATATTCGGTTCATGAATTCGTGTACGTATCTCGGCGAGGATATGCTCGTCGCGTGCGAAGCGTCGTCGGCAGGCGTAGTCACCAAAAACGGCAAGCGTTTCGATACGGTGCTGCCCAAGTATTGGCAAAGTCCCGTCACAGATCTCGCTATGCCGGACAAGAGCAAGGCGCTTCGTGAGATACATATTCGCTCGAGCTCCGACATCGCGCTTTCGGTCGCGACGGAGAAAAAGACGAAAACTTTTGCCGTAAAAGCAGGCGATCGCAAAGTGCGTGTCAACGCGCAGTGCAAAAAGTTTTCGGTGTCTGTCGATTCGCAAGCGGAAGACTGCGACGTAAAGCCGCCGACGCTCATCTACTCGGTGTTTTGAATTTCGGAGGGATCATGGACAAGATAAACCGCGCGCTGCTCGGCGTGGAGGACAATTCGGTGCGCATAGAGGCGGTGCGCGCGCTCTTAAAGCGCAGTACGGGCGCGACCGTACTTTCGGGCGTCACAGCCACCGCCGGCGGAACTTCGTATACCACATTCGGCACGGTTGCGGTTTCGCAGGGCGCGGCGGTGATCGCGGTGTTCGACGGCGGAAGCTGCTCGCTCGACTTTGCGGGCAAGCAAATAGCTACGCGGTCGTCGCCGATAGTGGGCGTACTGCCCGTCGGGACGGGCGAGCTCAAGCTCTCCGCCGCAAGGAGCAACGCGCTCGCGCTCGTTTTGGGCGCGTGCGAAAAATAGTATTATATTGGTTGGGGGAATTTCAACATGGACGAAATAATATCGCTCGTGGTCGCGAACGGACTGTGGGCGGTGCTGTTTTGCGGTCTGCTCGTGTACGAACTGCGCGACAGCAGGCGGCGCGAGGATAATTACACGCGGACGATACGCTCGCTTTCGGACAGATTGGGCGTCGTGTCGTCGGTCAAGGCGGATACCGAGGACATAAAGGACGACGCGGGCAGTCTGCTTACCGCCGTCAAAGCGGTCAAGTCGGACACCGCCGCCGTAAAGTCCGCCGTCGTGCCGCGCCGCGCCGAAAAGATCGCGAGAAAGAACGACGGAGGTGCGGCATGTCCGGTGTGACGGAAAATGCGGATCGCGCCGAAGAAACGGACGAGCGCGACAGGAGCGAAGCCGGAAAGCAAAAGCTTGCGCGCGCCGGACACGATATCGTAAGAGATTACGAACTGTTCAAATATCGACTGTATAGGGAGAAGTACGAAGGACATGGCAATGATCAATGACAATTCCGATTCGAGAAGCAAGCTCGAGGACGAGATAAAAAAGCTCGAAACGGTAGAGAACAGCGTGGCTAAGCCGACGCTCCCTGCCGTCACGCTCAAGCAGATGTCGTACGACGCGCCGAGCGACGAGTATCTCAAGATAGTAGCCGAGCGAAGCCTGGACGAGTACAAGACGGACAAGCTTAACTCCATTCGCGAGAGCAGCGCCAACGACGAAAAGACTATGACCGCCAAGCGCGACGCGTATGTTTCGGCGTTGCAGAGCGAGCTCGCTGCGCTCGACAGCGCGTATGCGTCCGCCGCGCGCGGCATAGACAACGACGTGATAAAGCGCGGGCTCGCCCGATCTTCCATAGCCGCGACAGAAAAAGCCGGACTCGAAAGCGAATACCTCGCAAAAGCCGCCGATACGCGCAACAGCTACGGCAAGCAGATATCCGAGCTGGACGGCGAGATATCGGCAGTGGGCGCAAAACTGCAAACGGCGCTCGACGAGTTCAACCTCGCGTACGCGGTCAAGCTCAGTCAAAAGCTCGACGAGCTCAAAGCCGAGCGCGACAAAAAGGCGACGGAAGCGCTCAAGTACAACAACGACATCGCCGTAAAGCAGGCTCAGCTCGACGCGAACAGAGCAAAGACGGAAAGCGATCTCTACACCGCGGCGCTCAATCAAAAGAGCAAAGAGAGCTCGCTCGACACGCTGTCCGAAAAAGAGCGCGACGATATATACGAAGCCGTCTACGCCAAGATGGACGAGTATCTGTCGGCGCTCAGCTCCGAGCAGGCGCGCAAAGAAGTGCGCAACCACACGCTCTATCGCGACCATCTTTCGGACTACTACTATTACAAGCTGTACGACAAGTACGGGAGGTGACATGAAGCTCAAAGAACGTATCAAAAGCGTCGGGTTCTGGGTGGGCATGATAAGCGCCGTGTTTTTGGCGCTCGGCTCGTTCGGCGTGGAGATAGGCGACGACACGGCAAGCGCGGTGATAAACGCGGTGTGCTCGATCCTGGTGATGTTCGGCATAGTGTCCGCGCCGCAGAGCGCTTCGGGAAGCGCCGCGAGTGTCGCGGACGAACTGTTTAACGGCGAAAACGCCGCCGGCGCGTCGGACGCCACGAAAACGGAAACGGAAACGTCGAAGTCGGACGCCGCCGCGCGATCGGACGGAAACGCATAGCCGCCGCAATGCAAACGGGATACGGGTAACACCGTGTCCCGTTTTTTGCGTTGAAGAATGTGCGTGGCTTGCGATATCGTCATTTTGCATGGCGGCTTTTAAATTTCAGATATCGATAATCCTTGATATTTTATATGAAAGGTGCTATAATAGCTATGCGACTTCAATTTAAGAATGATTATCTCCGCTCTCGAAAGGGAGTAGTATATTTTTTTATTGAGGACACAAGACTTAATGTCGGTAGTTATATCGCCCGGTAGTCTTGTTTCCTCGGAGATAGCTAAATTGAAGTCGCATTCAAAGGGACGGTATGCTATAATGTCGTTCCTTCGGGAGCGACATTTTTTATGGAAACGGCAGAAAAGACTTGCTCGTGTTTCGGACATTCCGATGTCGATATAACCGACGATCTCATAGCAAGGACGAGAGCGGAGATAGACAGAGCGGTGGCGGACGGCGTTCGGACATTCCTGTTCGGCGGCAGGAGCGATTTCGACGGTCTGTGCTACGACCTTGTGACCGAAAAGAAAAACGCCGAGCCGCAGCTCGACATCAAAAGGGTTTTTTGTTTTGCGCTCGATAAGCAGCTTAGAAAGCCGCCGCGGTGGTTTATCCGAAAAGAGTACGAGGCGTTGGAGTGCCCGACAAAATTATTCGATTATTGGTATACTGCGATATATTATCGCAACCTTGCAATGATAGACCGAAGCGACTTGGTTTTATTTTGGGTGGAGCAGAGGAAAAACAGCGGCGCGTATAAGACGTATCTGTACGCAGTTAAAAAGCGCAAGCACATCGTAAATTTGTTTGCGTAATTCGGTATCGAGCGCGCCGAAAACTTTACGCCGGACGGACGCACGCGCTTATTATTTCGCATATAAACAGCATTTCGTCTGCGCAGTCGCGCCTTACCCATTCCGAAACAACGGCGGTGATGCCCGTCAAATAGTATCTCATCATGTAGTCCGCGACGGTTTTATCCGTAACGCCGTTCTTTTCGAGAATGGGGATAAAAACTTCGTTGAGAAAAAAGCCGCTCGTCGCGTTGCTGTCGAAGCTGTTTAGATTTTGCATATATACTTTGAACAGGAATTTGTTTTGCTTTATAAATTCCAAATACGGCATGAGATATTCGGGCGAAATAAAATTCAGTTCTTCGACAGGCACGTTCGTCAGGTCCTTGGAAAGAGATTTGCCGTCGAAGCTATCCCAAAATTTTTCCATAATATAGTCTTGCGTTTCTTTAAGCAGGTCGTAAGTGTTTTCGTAATGCAAGTAAAACGTCGAGCGGTTTACGCCCGCCTTTTCGCAAACGTCCTTGACGGATATCTCCGAAAATTCCCTCGTGTCCAATAATTCTATAAATGCTCTGTCGAGCTTTACCGCCGTGTTGTGGAACTTCGCTTCCGATCTGTTCATGGTTATCCCCTCGAAATGATTTCAGAAATCGACACAAGTCGAATTTTGTGTTGTTCACTTTTCCGTTGTATTGTACTACAATGTAAACAAGAAATCAACAAATAACGATTTCTAATAAATTAGGTATTATACCCCAGGGCAAGCCCTGGACCCGCGTGCTTCGCACGCTTTCCGCGGCAAGCCGCGGGGTATAACTTTCGGTTGCCCATACGGCGCAGATTTGCTTGCGCAAGCGCGCAAATCTACTTGTATGGTAAGTACACCAAATTTGTCGTCGTCGGCAGCCAAATGCTGCGCGACCCATTGCTTACCACTCACTTCGATAGAATACGTAATAAATAACTATTCAATCTGTGATTGCGCAAGCGGGCAAAAATGCTCCTCGAATCAAAAATTTTTCAGGAACAACCGTGGAAAAGAAGATCGTCATTACATACAGAGAACTCGAAGGGGAACCGCCGGTAATAACCGAAGCGGACTTCGACGAGTTCGCGCGGGCAAAGACACACGGCGAGCGTATGCAAATACTGCTCCGCCACTCTCAAAAAAATAACGAAGCCGTAAGGCGAAGGAGCAAAGGTATGGAAAAGACACAGCAACAGATCGAGCGGGAAATGCTCGAACTCAACGAGCAATTCGGGGAATTTTTACGCGAAAAGAACGTCTTTAAAAAGTTCAAGATCGCATTCTCGAACATGGGCGAAAATGCGCGCAAGCAGCACGAAAAGGACAAGGCGGATTTTCGTGCGGCAAAGGCGAAGTCGGCGGAAGAAAACGCCGAGTTCGCGGAGCTGATACACACCAAAGGCTTTAAGGCTAAATGCAAGCTCATTATCGAAAACATGAAAAACAGCGCAAAAGAAGCGAACGCAAGAACGGCGGCGCAGATCGCAAAGTCGCGCGCGCAGACGCAGGCGAGCATTGCAGGCGCGACGGCGCACGCTCGCGCCGAAAAACCCGTAGCCGATATCGACGCGGAAGAATTGAGCGCGGAAAGTCTTGTTGCGGCGTTCAACGAGTTTTTAAAGGCAAAGGGCTTGGACGGCGAGTATTCCGTCGCCGTTTCCGAAAGCGACGATGCGGAAGAATAAGCGTCGGTTTTCGGACAATTCGATATTCGGATATATCGACCGTTCGGAGTAAACGATATGAACGCAATAGAGATCAGAAACCTGTCTAAGAGCTTTCGCGGCATGTACGCGCTCGACGGGTTTAATATGACGGTGCCGCAGGGCGCGATATACGGCTTTATCGGCGAAAACGGCAGCGGAAAATCGACCACCGAAAAACTTATCTGCGGACACCTTGTGCCCGACGGCGGCGATATCAAGCTGTTCGGAAAGTCGTACACCGACGCAGGCGTGCGCGTTCGCGTGGGCGCGCTCATAGAAAACGCGGGCTGTTTCCCCAATTCGAGCGTGTGGGCGAACCTGATGATGCAAGCCATAAATCTCGGCTTGACTAATCGCGCGGAAGAAATCAACCGCGTACTTAAAATCGTGCGCATGGAAGATAACGCGAAAATCAAATTCAAAAGCTGCTCGCTCGGCATGAAACAGCGCATCGGCATCGCTATGGCGTTGCTCGGAAGTCCGGCGCTTCTCATTTTGGACGAGCCTATCAACGGGCTCGATTCGGACGGCATGAGGATCATGCGCGAGATACTTGTGGACATTACGCAGAACTATAACTGCACCGTGCTCATTTCGTCGCACATCTTGGGCGAGCTCGAAAAGATAGCAACGCACTACGGCATTATTCGTCAGGGCAAGATGATACAGGAACTTTCCGCCGCCGAAATGGATGCCCGTGCGCGCGTGTTCGTTTCGCTCAAAACGAAAGATATGAACGGCGCGAAAATGTTATTGCAAAAGAAGTTCGGCAATGTCCAAGCGGAAGAAGATTATTTGCGCGTTTACGACGTGGACGACACGGCGGCTATCGTAAGATATCTGCTCGAAAACGGGCACGCCGTCACGGAAGTGCAAAAGAACAGGGTCGGTTTGGAAGAATACTATATCGAGCTCATGAGTAAACAGGGGGATATATAAATGGAAAGTACGCGCGAAATAAAGTTCGAGTCGCCGTCGTTTTTCAAGCGGCTGAAAGGTATGCTCGGCGTGGACTTTTATCGATTGTTCCACACTCCGCTGTTTTATATTTTTCTCGGCATTGCCGCAGTTATCCCCGCGCTCGTTTCCATGGGCGCGACGGGCGAGGCGACGGGTGAGGCGGCGGGTATGTTCACCAACGCTTGGCAGATAATCGCGGCTTCCCGTCCGCTGTACGTCGTCGGCGATATGGGCGAATACGCCAACATGAACATGGTGTTTATTTTCGGCGGAATAATGGTTTCGATATTCATAGGGCACGACTATAAAAGCGGCTACGTCAAGCAGCTGTTCACGACGCACGCGAAAAAGCAGGATTATATGATGAGCAAGTCGCTTCTCGGCGCGTTTTCCATGGCGTGCATGTGCGTAACATATTTTATCGGCGGCACGCTTTCCGGCGCAATGACGGGGTTGCCGTTTACCGTAAATGCCGGCTCGCTCGTCTGCGCCATACTCGGCAAAATGATAATGAGCTTGGGCTGGGCAAGCCTGTACACGTTTATCAACGTGATATTCCGCAGTAAGTTCGGCATTTCGATTGCGCTTTGCTTTGTACTCGGCACGGGTATACCCGTCATCGGCGCGGCGGCGCTCGTCGGCAATTCGACCGCGCTCAACATATTCCTTTACGGCTCGTCGGTGTATGCCTGTCTTTCCTCGAGTTTTGCGGCGGTCGTAATATGCCTCGCGTGTTCGGTGACCTGGGCGGTCATATATAACATACTCGGCTTGCTTATTCTCTATAAACGCGACGTATATTGAGAGGTGAATTATGAACGCGATAGAAATAAGGAATTTAAGTAAAAACTTCGGCGATAAGCAGGCGGTGAACGGGCTGAACATGACTGTGCCGCAGGGCGCGATATACGGCTTTATAGGCGAAAACGGCTCGGGCAAATCGACTACGGAAAAACTCATTTGCGGACTGCTTGTGCCGCGCGGCGGCAGTATAAAGCTGTTCGGGCGCGACTATGCCGACCCCGACGTTAGGGCTAAAGTAGGCGTGCTTATAGAAGCGCCCGGGTGCTTTCCCAATTACAGCGTGTGGAACAATATGCTTTTGCAGGCGGCAAATCTGCAAATCTCAAACGCAAAGGAGAAGGTGCGGAAAGTTCTCAAAACCGTGCGCATGGAAGGCTCGGCAGGCAACAAGTTCAAAAACTGTTCTTTGGGCATGAAACAGCGCATCGGGATAGCGTTCGCGCTTCTTGGCGACCCCAAACTGCTCGTTCTCGACGAGCCTATAAACGGGCTCGACGCCGACGGCATGCGCATCATGCGCGAGGTGCTTATCGACATAACGAAAAACTACGACTGCACCGTCGTTATATCCTCGCACATCTTGGGCGAGCTCGAAAAGATAGCCACCCATTACGGCATAGTTCGCGGCGGCAAGATGATAGCCGAAATGACCGCCGAGGAACTGAACGCAAACTGCCGCACTTTCGTCGCGCTAAAAGCCGACAGCGCGGAGCATGCAAAGTCCGTGCTGGCGCGCAAATATGCGCGAGCGGAAACGGACGAAAGCGGATATATCCGCGTCTACGACGGCGCGGAACCGGACGAGATCGTAAAGTATCTGTACGACAGTAATATAATCGTGACGGAAATAAAGACGGACAAAATCAGCCTCGAAGAATACTATATCGACTTGATGAAGGAGAATAAACGCGATGGAAGCGCAATTTGAAAAACAGACTTTTCGCGGTCGGTTACTCGGCATGTTCAAAGTGGACTTCAGGCGAATGTTCACAATGCCGCTTGTGTACATAATGGCAGGCGTCAGCCTTGCGCTGCCCATACTCTTTTTGGCGATGACTTCGTTTATGGGCGGCGCGACGGCGGACCCGACGACGGGCGCGGAAACGGCAACGGAAGGCTTCACCAACGCGTGGCAGGCGATAGGCTCGCTTTCCGGAACGGGAATGTCGATGGATCTGACGGGCATGTGCAATATGAACATGCTGTTCTTCCTTATCCCTGTTTTCGTCTGCATTTTCGTGGCGGACGATTTTAAAAGCGGCTATGCGAAAAACCTGTTTGCCGTTCGCGCAAAAAAGCTTGACTATGTCATTTCCAAAAGCGTCGTCTGTTACGTCGGCGGCGTTATAATGGCGCTGTGCTTCTTTATAGGTGTTTTGATAGGCAGCGGGATAGCAGGGCTCCCGTTCGATACGACGGGTTTCGGCGCCGGCGGCGTTGCGGCGTGCTTGTTCTCCAAAATATTCATGACGGCGATATTCGTCGCCGTTCCGCTTATTTTGGCTGTCGTGGCAAAACAGAAGCTTTGGATTTCAATTCTCGGCTCGCTCGCGGCAGGCATGCTGCTGTACACCATGATACCCATGATCGCACCTCTCGACGCAGGGTTTTTGAACGTGATAATGTGCCTTGCCGGCGGCGCGCTGTTCGCCGTCGGAGCGGGCGCGGCGAGTAACGTTATTCTCGCTAAGACCGATTTGGTGTAACGGTAGCGCGCGCCGACCCGCAAATTTTACATCTAACGGGATACGGGGGTGTAAACTCCGCGTCCCGTTTTTTGCGTAAAGCGTTTGACCGCTATTATAGGTCGCATACCCGTAAAATAAGTTGACAAATATGTGCTTATGCGCTATAATACTTAATCGGTGGCATGTGGCATAGCGTCGCCGCGTGCCGCAATATCGCATTTGCAGGCGTATTTTTTACATTCATCGAGGAGTTTTATGAGCAATTCCAAAAAGAAGATTCTGGTGGTGGACGATTCGGAGCTTAACCGCTCGCTGCTTTCGGACATGCTTTCGGGCGAGTTCGACATCATGGAAGCGGAAAACGGCATGGAAGCCATGGCGATACTTCAAGAGCACGAGCTCGATATTTCGCTTATGCTGCTCGATATCGTCATGCCGATCATGGACGGTTTCGAAGTGCTGGCGCTCATGAACCAGCGCGGCTGGATTAAGAGCATACCGGTCATCATGATATCCGCGGAAACGGGATTTTCGTACATAGACAGGGCGTACGACCTCGGCGCGGTGGACTACATAAGCAGGCCGTTTGACGAGCGCACCGTCAAGCACCGCGTGGCGAGCAACTACATGCTTTCGCTCCGTCAAAGCGACATGGCGAACATGCTTTCCGATCAGATCTACGAAAAAGAAAAGAGCAATCGCCTGATGGTGGAAATACTGTCGCACATCGTCGAGTTCCGCAACGGGGAGAGCGGTTTGCACGTGCTGCACGTCTATACCTTTACCGAGATGATATTAAAACAGCTCCTCAAAAAGACGGATAAGTACGCGATATCCGCCGACGACATACATATAATCTGCAATGCTTCGGCGCTGCACGACATAGGCAAGATATCCATTCCGTCGGAGATAATCAACAAGCCGGGGCGGCTCACCAAGGAAGAATTCGAGATAATGAAGACTCACACCGTCGAGGGTGCGAAAATGCTCGACAACATTCCGTTCCGCAACGACGAACAGCTCATTCGCGTCGGTTACGAGATCTGCCGCTGGCACCACGAGCGTTACGACGGCGGCGGCTATCCCGACGGGCTCAAGGGCGACGACATTCCCATTGCGGCGCAGGTCGTGGCGCTTGCCGACGTGTACGACGCGCTTACGAGCAAGCGCGTGTACAAGGACGCGTTTGCGCCCGAAGAAGCCGTGCAGATGATCCTTAACGGCGAGTGCGGCGCGTTCAATCCGCTGCTCATAGAATGTCTTACGGAAGTCGCGGACGACCTTAAAAAAGAAATGGACGTGGTGTCGTTCGGCAAGGCGACCGAAAAGAGCCTGCGCAGTGCGGCTGAGCAGATGGTCAAGCTCGGCGGCACGGACGTGCAGAACAGAACGGTCCAACTGCTCGAGCGCGAACGGCTCAAATACAGATTTTTGTCCGACCTTTCGCACGAGATAATCTTCGAGTACAACGCCATGCCGGAAATGATAGTTCTTTCCGAATGGGGTGCGGAGTATTTGGGCATGCCCGAAAAGATACTCGATCCCACGAGCAGCGAGCTCGGCAACCGCGTGTTCAACAAGAACGATTTCGTGTCGCTTTTGGCGAAGATACGCGAGTCGTCGCCCGAACATTCGATATTGACGGAAAAGTATCTGCTCAATGTGGGCGGCAATAAAAAGTGGTACAAGGTAATCGTCAAATCCATTTGGGGTGACGGCGAAGTGCCCGATTTCGAGGGCGCGATAGGCAAGATAGTGGACGTGGACGAGGAAACGACGGAAATGCGCCATCTGCAGCGCATAGCCAATCAGGACTCGCGCACGGGACTTCTCAATCACAACGCCGCAAAACAGCACATAACCAAGATACTCGAGTCCGGTAAGAGCAAAAAGCTCGCAATGATATTTTTCGATCTCGACAACTTCAAGATCGCAAATGACGAGCACGGACACCTTTTCGGCGACGAGATACTCGAGAATATCGGCAGGATACTCAAAAAGAACTCGCGCGGCGGCGACGTTGTGGCGCGCATGGGCGGCGACGAGTTTATAATCTTCCTCGAATACAAAGAGAGCATACGCTCGTACGTCGAGCGCGTATTTTCGCGGCTTACCGAGGAATACAAGGGCTTTACAGTCAGCATAAGCATGGGCATCGCGTGCGTCGAAAACCGCGTAGTGGACTACGAAACGCTGTTCCACATGGCGGAGCAGGCGGCGTACGAAGTAAAGCTCAGCACCAAGAACGGCTATTGCTTTTACGGCGAAGAAGTCCATCACTGATATCGGCACAAGGAGAATATAATGACGGTAGAAGAATGTTACAAGGCAATGGGCGGCAATTATGCCGACGTGGTAAGTCGGTTGCGCACCGACGAGCGCATCAAAAAATTCTTGCTGAAAGTGCTCGATGACGGCAGCTATGCGCTGCTCGTAAAGAACTTGGGCGAGCGCAATATCGAAGAAGCGTTCCGCGCCGCGCACACGCTTAAGGGCGTGAGCATGAATCTTTCGCTCACCACGCTGTTCTCGGAGGTCAACAGACTTACGGAAGCATTGCGCGGCAGGCACGAGTACGGCGACGATATCGCGCCGCTCATGACCGCGGTCACAAAGGAATACGAAAAAACAGTAGCACGTATACGCGAACTCGCCGCGGAGTGACGGCGGCGGGAAATTCCGGTTACCCCCGAAGGGTCCGTACGCGGAAACACGCACAGAAATTTTACTTTTCGGAGATAGCATTATGTTCAGAAAAAGCGAATTGGAAAAAGCAATAGCGGCTTGCGAGGAAGAAATAGAAGTCCTCGAGAAAAAGCGCTTGCGTTCTCTTTCCGGCTTTATAGCGGCGCTTGTCGATCACGGCAATATCGACAAAGAGGACGTCGATTACTTTAAAACTTATACCGATCTCATAGAGCTCGAACGCGAGAAAATGCGGCAGTTGCAAGAGGAACTCGATAGCCTATAGTTTGCCTGTCTGACGCGTGTCTGCGCCGACGAGGCGGCGACAACGCCGCCATTTTTCGCTTTTTTATAATAACATATTAACTTGATTTGTCATCTCTCCATGCGCATTGCGGAGTTTGCGCGTGGGGAGATCTTTGGCGTAGTCGCAGAAAAGTAAAGCTATTCCTTTGGCAATGCGCGGCTTGCGCCGCTGGATTTCTCCGCTCCGCTCGCTGTCGCTCGCTCCGGTCGAAATGACAAAACGGTGGTTTGAGTTCGCGGCATTGGGTCGAAATAACAAGGAAGTTGGTTTGGCTTTG
This sequence comes from Roseburia sp., assembly GCA_023665905.1. Lineage (GTDB taxonomy): Bacteria > Bacillota > Clostridia > Christensenellales > Pumilibacteraceae > Anaerocaecibacter. The sequence continues at coordinate 33,203 of JAMPDA010000008.1, read as the reverse complement.
CCATATAATAAGGCGAAGCATGTGTTTATCAATCATGTTTTGTCCATACCCATGTCATTTCGAGCTTGTCGAGAAATCTAGGCGAACCGCCGCAGAAATGTAAAGCTGTACAATATTCATGCGGCGCTAAAGCGCCTAGATTTCTCCGCTTCGCTCGTTATCGCTCGCTCCGGTCGAAATGACAAAACGGTGGTTTGAGTTCGCGGCATTAGGTGGAACGGTCAGCCCGCCGTCACTTTTTCACTTTTTCTTTTTACATCTTCACTTAATTTGCGTTCGTGCGCTTGACAAACGGGCGAAAAGACATTAATATGTTTGTATCGACATAAAGGAGAAAATTACCGTGAAGAAGATCTTTCAAGAATTCAAACAGTTCATTACGCGCGGAAATGTCGTTGACCTCGCAGTAGGTATGATAATCGGTGCGGCGTTTACGGCTATCGTGACGGCGCTCGTAAACAACATCTTCCATCCGCTCATCGACGCCATACCGATGGGCGACGCGCTCAACGGACTTATTACGATGCTCGTTCCGCGCGACGCAAACGGCGCGAGCGTGGCATACGGCTCCGCCGACATCGATTTGACTAAATCGGTGTACATCGACTGGGGTGCGTTCATCATGGCGGTCATCAACTTCCTGCTCACCGCTATCGTGCTGTTTATAATCATCAAAGCCATCAACTCGCTCAGGGCAGGCGCAAACGAGTACAAGATCGATCTGTCCTACGAGGAGAGAAAACAGCTCCGTGCGCAGGGCATGAACCGCAAGCAGATGAAAGAGTTCGTCGCAAAACGGACAGCCGAAGAAAAAGCCAAGGCGGAAGCCGAGGCGCAGGCAAACGCTCCCGAAACGCAGGAGCAGATATTGAAGGATATCCGCGAACTGCTAAAGTCGCTTCAGCCGGCACAGGCGCAGGCGATAGAAAAGGCGGTGGACTCCGTCGCGGAAGAAAAATAATAAAAACAAGCAAAACAAAAAGCGCTTAATTCGGGCGCTTTTTGTTTTGTCTTTGTTTTGTTATAATTCGATTGCATGTAGCCTGCGCGTCGGCGCGCCGATTTATTTTTTGAACAGCTTTGAAAAAATATTGCCCGAAGTCTTTTTCGCGCCTTTCGTGTTCGTGTCGGGCGTCGTCTTTTGTGCGGATCTTGCCGCCGACGACTTTGAAGCCGAAGTCGATGTATCCGTCTTTGCGGCGTTCTTGGACGCGGCGGCTTTTTGCGGCTGTGCCTTCGCGACGGGCGTTTTCGACGTCGCTTTTGGCGTTGTCGGCGTTGCCGGCGCGGCGGGCGTTACGGCGGCGGTGCGCGGCACTATTGTCTTTTTGGGCGTAGCGGGCGTCGTCGTTGTTGTCATCGCCGTCACGGCGCGGCGCGGCGTGCGCGGATTGTACAGTCCGTTGATCATGCTCTGCACGTCCTGATACCGCTTTTTCTTGTCCACGGCGAGCGACTTTATGAGCGCGTTTTCCACGCCCGGATCTATTGCGACGCCGAGCTCGGACGGGCGTTTGAGCGTTTCCTTGCCCATCATCAGCCGTATCGACTCGGGGGGTAGGGTGCCCGTTATCGCGTAGTATATCGTCACGCCGAGCGCGTAGACGTCCGTCCAAGGGCCCTGTTCGCCGTGCGTGTCGTACTGCTCGGGCGGCGCGAAACCCTGTTTAAGGACTATCGACAGCGATTTTCCGTCGGGGTTGGAGTATTTGGCCGCGCCGAAGTCTATAAGCTTGACTTCGTTGTACTTTGTTATGAGAATGTTGTCGGGCGAAATGTCGCGGTGTATGAGCCCGATCTTGTGGACCTGCGTCAGCGAGTCCATGACGGGTCGCATTATCGTGAGGATCTCCTCTACGCTTATCTTTCCGCCCTTGCGTTGCAGATACTTTTTCAGCGACATACCGTCCAAAAATTCCATGACGATGTACGCCGTGCCGTTGGCGGAAAAGAAGTCGCGGACGTTGACCACGCCTGCGAGGTTTTTTATCTTTGCGAGCGCGCGCGCTTCTTCGACGAAGCGCTTAAGACCGCGGTTGCTCGCGGCTTGGTTCTGCTTGGAGTTGATGATGACGAGGTTGCTCGAGCTGACGCGCGTGACATAGCCGGACGGGAAGTATTCCTTGACGGCGACCTTGATACCCTGTTGGAGATCCCAAGCGAGATAGGTTATGCCGAAACCGCCCTCGCCGAGCGCCTTGCCGATGAGGTAGCGGTTTTGCGTGCCGATCACCGTGCGTTGCGGCAGATGGTGCGGCGGCGACGGCGTGTCGTCCGCTTTTCTGTGACACGTCATGCACACGCGATTGCTGTCGAGATTGCCGAAGCAGTAAAGACAGATATTTTTATTAGTCCTGACTCTTGCCATACGTCACCCGTCAGTCTTTGACCATGGCGATTATCGCCGAGTAGTTGTCGTTGAATTTGGTGACGCGCGCGAGCAAACGCTGTTCGAGCTTGGCGACCGCTTCCTCGGGCGTCGCGGACGACGTCAGGTCCTCCTCCATTTCTTCCTCGTACACGTACTCCCAAAATCCGTCCGTGCACAGGATAAACGCGTCGCCGGCGGAAAGAGGGGAGTTGTAGAGATCGCAGTCGGGCGGAATGTAATATCCGGAGCCGAGAACGCGCGTGAGCTTGTTCTGGTCCTTGTGCGAGCGTATGTCGCGCAGCGGTATTTTGCCTTGCTCGACGGCTATCTGCGAAAGCGAGTGGTCGCGCGTCTGGAAATACAGCTTGTTGTGCTTGAAAAAGTAAATGCGCGTGTCGCCGATGTGCGACATCACGGTCGATTTAAAGTCGGTTATAACGCATGCGACGGTGGTGCACGACGACCTGATATCGGGGTTGCGCTCCTTTTCGTCCGTAACGCGGTTGTGCGCGGCCTGTACGTAGCTCTGGCAAAACTCGGGACGCACGGCGCGTTCCGCATCGGCGGACTTTATGCGAGAATACTCCTCGATTATCTGCGTGGCGCAAATGCGGCTTGCGACCTCGCTGCCGTAGTACGAACCGAGCCCGTCGCACACGACAAGACACGCTCCGTCGTCCGAAACGGTCAGATCGAGGTAGTCTTGATTGTATTCTCTGCCGCCCTGCTTGCAGATAGAGGCCGTCAATATCTTCATTTAAAACTCCGTCGATAGGTTTAGCCCTATTTATAGATTACAGTATATATTATATAAACATTTAAGTCAAGGGTTTTTTTCAACTTGCTCGTTTCGACCGCTCTTGCGCCGCTTTTTGCGCAAAAAAACGCCGTCGCGCCTCGTCAGTTTTTTGCGCAGTAACTATTTTTCGGCGCAAGTCGGCGTATTTGATTGACATGTGTCCGACGATTTGATAAAATCGTAATGTCGGAGCGTTCGGCGCGTTTTCAGCGGCGAGCCGAGCGACAAAAGGCGACCGCAAAAGAGGTAAAAATGGCTAAGCGCATAGCGATCGTAATGGGATCGTCGAGCGATTTCGAAAAGGTAAAGCCGGCTATCGAGGTTTTGGAAAAGTTCGGAGTGGAATATTCCGTGCGCGTTTTGAGCGCGCACCGCACGCCCGACGAGGCGCACGAGTTTGCGGCGAACGCGGCGGCAAACGGCTTCGGCGCTATAATAGCGGTGGCGGGCAAGGCGGCGCACCTCGGCGGAGTGCTCGCCGCGGCGACGGCTCTGCCCGTAGTCGCGTTGCCCGTATCGACTTCCTTCCTCGACGGGCTCGACAGCGTTTTAAGCATACTTCCCATGCCGAGCGGAGTGCCCGTGGCGGTCGTGGGCGTCAACGCCGGCGCAAACGCCGCGCTGTTTTGCGTGCGCATGCTCGCCGTGTACGACGGCGCGCTGGCAAGTAAGTACGCGGAATACACCGAAGAAATGCGCAAAAAAACGCTCGCCGACGACGCAAAGATACAAGCCGCCGTTTCGGGCGAAAAAGCGAAAAACAAATAGTAAATATTATTTTTCTCAAGGAGAAGATCATGGACGTCGAACAGAAAGAACAGCTCTACGAGGGCAAAGCGAAAAAGGTGTACGCGACGAGCGATCCCGACCTGCTGATCGTCGATTACAAGGACGACGCGACTGCGTTTAACGGGCTTAAGCGCGGAACGATCGTCGGGAAGGGCGTCGTAAACAACATGATGACCAACTATCTCATGGCTCTGCTCGAAAAAGAGGGCATAGAAACGCACTTTGTAAAAGAGCTTTCCGAGCGTCGCACGCTCGTCAAAAACGTAAAGATAGTTCCGCTCGAAGTCATAATGCGCAACGTGGTCGCGGGCTCGCTGAGCAAGCGCACGGGTCAGCCCGAGGGCGTCGTTCCGTCAATGCCCATACTCGAGCTGTACTACAAATCGGACGAGCTGGGCGATCCCATGGTCAACTCCGACCATGCGCTGGCTTTCGGCTGGGCGACGCGCGAGGAGCTCGACGTGATAGAGCGCACGGCGTGTAAGGTCAACGACATATTGAAGGAATTTTTCGCAGGCGTCGGCATAGACCTTATCGACTTTAAGATAGAGTTCGGAAGATACAAGGGCAGGATCATACTCGCCGACGAGATCAGTCCCGATACGTGCAGGTTTTGGGACCATAAGACCAAGGAAAAACTCGATAAAGACCGTTTCCGCCGCGATATGGGCGGCGTAGAGGGTGCATACGACGAGATGATGCGCCGTATAGGGCTAAGAAAATAATTGATCAGCGCGTGTCGTGCCGTTCGGACATTATGCGCGCTTATTGTTTTTACGGATAAAATAGGAATAAAATTTACACCGATATTTCGGCCTTAGCGCCGTTTGGCAACAGGAGCAACGTATGGACAAAAAGATAACGTATTCGGATGCTGGCGTGGACGTAACGCGCGGCTATGCCGCCGTGGACAAGATAAAAGCGCACGCCGCGGCGACGTTCAACAAGAACGTTTTGCAGGGCTTGGGAAGTTTCGGCGGCTTTTACTCGCTGGACGGCGAAAACGGCGATGTGCTCGTCGCCGGCACGGACGGCGTGGGCACAAAGCTGAAGTACGCCTTTCTTTCGGGCAGAAACGACACCGTCGGCATAGACTGCGTCGCGATGTGCGTCAACGACATAGTGTGTCAGGGCGCAAAGCCGCTGTTGTTTTTGGACTACATAGCGACGGGCAGGATAAATCCCGACGTCGTGGCGGACGTAGTCAAGGGCGTGGCGGAAGGCTGCAAAGAGGCCGGCGCGGCGCTCGTGGGCGGCGAAACGGCGGAAATGCCGTCGATGTACGGCGCCGGGGAATACGACCTCGCCGGATTTTCGGTGGGCATAGTCAAGCGTGACAAGATAATCAACGGCGCGTTCATAACGCCGGGCTGTGCGCTCGTAGGCTTGGCGTCGAGCGGACTTCACTCCAACGGCTTTTCGCTCGTGCGTCGGCTTTTGGGCGAGGACGTGGAAAAGCTGGAGGCGGACACGTCGCTCGGCACGTCGCTTTTGAACAGGATACTCACGCCGACGCGCATATATGTGAACAGCGTGTTAAAGCTCGCCGACGAGTTCGAAGTGCTCGGGCTCGCCAACATAACGGGCGGCGGATTTATAGAGAACATTCCGCGCATATTCCCGAACGGGATAGGCTGTCGCGTGGATATAAAGTCGTTCCCCCGACCGGACATTTTCGAGCTTTTGGCGCAGCGCTCGCACCTTTCGGATGCGGAGCTTTACAACACGTTCAATATGGGCATAGGCATGGTCGCCGCCGTCAAGCCGGACGACGCGGACAGGTTTGTCGCGCGCGCAAACGCTTTGGGCGAAAAGGCGTACATAATAGGCGAAACGACGAGCGGCTCGGGAGTGCTTTTATGAAAAACATCGCCGTAATGTTTTCGGGCAACGGCACGGATTTTCAGGCGCTCATCGACGGGCAGAAAAACAACGCGTTCGACGGAAAGATAGTCGTTGCGGTAACTTCCAACGCCGCCGCTTACGGCATACGCCGCGCGGAAGCCGCCGACATAGACTGCTACGTGTGCCGCAAAAAGGACTTTGCGAGCGAAGTTGAGCGCGACGCGCGCGTGGCGGATATATTCGATCGTTACGGCGTGGAGCTCGTGGTGCTCGCGGGATATCTCGGCATACTGACGCCGGCTCTCCTCGATAAATACGGCGGAAAAATAATCAACATTCATCCGGCGTTGCTTCCCAAGTACGGCGGAAAGGGCATGTACGGACTGCACGTGCACGAGGCGGTCATCGCGGCGGGCGAAACGACGAGCGGCGCCACGGTGCACTATGTGGACGGCGGAACGGACACGGGCGAGATAATACTTCAGCGCAAGCTCGACGTGCTCGATGACGATACGCCCGAAAGCCTGCAAAAGCGCATACTCGAAACGATCGAGCATCCGCTTTTGGTGGACGCGGTAAAAATGCTGTGCGAAAAATAACGGTGTAATTATTCGTCACGGCGGACAAAAACGAAAAATAACCAACGGGAGAAAGATAAAATGAAAAGACGCGCACTTGTAAGCGTAAGCGACAAAACGGGGGTCGTGGAGTTCTGCAAAGAGCTCGAGCGGCTCGGCTTCGAGATAGTTTCGACGGGCGGCACGCTCAAAACGCTCGTGGACAGCGGAGTAAAGGCGATCTCGATATCGGACGTCACGGGCTTTAGAGAATGTCTGGACGGCAGAGTAAAGACGTTGCATCCGGCGGTGCACGCAGGGCTTCTCGCTCGGCGCGACAGCAAGGAACACATGGCGAGCCTCAAAGAGATGGGGTATTCCACTATCGACCTCGTGGCGGTCAACCTCTATCCGTTCAAGCAGACTATTCAAAAGCCGAACGTGACGCTCGAGGAAGCGATCGAAAACATAGATATCGGCGGACCTACCATGCTTCGCAGTGCGGCGAAAAACTATCGCGACGTGCTCGTCGTGTGCGAGCCGAGCGACTACGCGGAAGTGATAGAACGCATAGAGAACAAGACGGATGATCAAACATTCAGGCTCGGTCTGTCGTACAAAGTGTATCGTCACACCGCGGCGTACGATTCGCTCATATCCGACTACATGCGCAATCTTTTGGGAATAGAATTTCCCGAGCACATCACGTTTGCGTACGACAAGGCGCAGGACCTTCGTTACGGCGAAAATCCGCAGCAGGGCGCGGTGTTCTACAAAGAGCAGCTCGCGCGCAAGGGCTCGCTGTCCTCGGCGCGTCAGCTTTGGGGTAAAGAGCTTTCTTACAACAACATCAACGACGCAAACGGCGCGCTCGAGCTTTTAAAGGAGTTCGACGGCGTTCCGGCGGTCGTGGCGTGCAAGCACGCCAACCCGTGCGGAGTGGGCACGGGCAAGACGGTGCACGAGGCGTATATGCGCGCTTACGAATCCGACCCCGTGTCGGTGTTCGGCGGCATACTCGCGATAAACGGCGTCGTTGATGAAGCGACGGCGACGGAGATAAACAAAATATTCATCGAGATAGTCATGGCGACCGACTACACCAAAGAAGCGCTCGCCATACTCGAGAGCAAAAAGAACATTCGTCTGCTCGCTATCGACGACATAACCGCGAGGCGCGAAAAGACGGCGTTCGACATGAAAAAGGTGTACGGCGGACTGCTCGTACAGCGTTACGACGAAACGCTCATCGACGACGAGGATATGGGTCTGTTCGATAGACCTGCGTCCGTTACGACGAGCGAAACGGCGGGCGGCAAGACCAAGACGGTGTACGGCACTGGCGTTGTGACAAAGCGCAAGCCCACGCCAGAGGAAGTCGACGCGCTCATGTTCGCCTGGAAGACGGTAAAGCACACCAAGTCGAATGCGATAGTCATAGGAAAGTCGGGCAGGACGACTGGTATCGGCATGGGTCAGACCAATCGCATTTGGGCGGCGCAACAGGCGATAGAGCACGCCGGCGCGGAAGCTAAGGGCTCCGTAATGGCGTCCGACGCGTTCTTCCCGTTCGACGACTGCGTAAAGGCGGCGGCGGAAGCCGGCATAACCGCCATAATCCAGCCGGGCGGATCGCTCCGCGACGCGGACTCCGTAAAAGCCGCGGACGAAGCGGGAATAGCCATGGTGTTTGTCGGTCAGCGCCACTTTAAGCACTGATCCGCGCGATAAAAGAAAATAACAACGATTTTTTACAGAAAAACCGAAAAACCGGAAACCTAAAAATATTCGGAGCTATCATGTCTTTGACCGAAAAACGAAAGGAAACGGGAAGCGTCGCGCGCCGTGTACAGTTTAAAGACGCGCAGCCGCACGGCGACGATATACTCGTAGTGGGCGGCGGCGGCAGGGAACACGCCATAGTGTCCAAACTGCGCGAAAGCGCCAAGGTGGGCGAGATCTACGGCGCGCCCGGCAATGCCGGTATGGACGTCGTCGAAACGGGTATCGGCGCGACGGAGATCGAAAAGATCGTGCAGTATGTCGATACGCATAAAAACATCAAGTTCACCGTTGTCGCGCCCGACGATCCGCTCGCCCTGGGACTTGTGGACGAGCTCGAAAAGCGCGGACATCGCGCCTTCGGCCCGAAAAAGGCGGCGGCGCGGCTGGAGTGGTCCAAGGCGTATGCCAAGGACGTTATGCGCCGTTACGGCATACCCACGGCGGCGTACGGCGCGTTCGACAGCGCGGCCGCGGCGACGGAGTTTATCCGCGGCGGAAAGTTCCCCGTAGTTGTCAAGGCGGACGGGCTCGCGCTCGGCAAAGGCGTGCTCATTTGCGAGGACGAAAAGAGCGCTATGGCCGCCGTCGAAGAAATAATGACGGACAAAAAGTTCGGCGCCGCCGGCAACAAGATAATCGTCGAGGAGTTTTTAAAGGGCTACGAGGTTTCGCTTTTGGCGTTTTCGGACGGCGAGCATTATTCGCTCATGCCGACGTCGTGCGACCACAAGCGCGCGCTCGACGGCGACAAGGGCTTGAACACGGGCGGCATGGGCGCGTACTCGCCCTGTCCGCGGTTCACCGAAGAAATATTGCAAAAAACCGTCAAGACGGTCGTCGAGCCGACGCTTTCCGCAATGCGAAAGGAAGGCGCGCCCTTTAAAGGCGTGCTGTACTTCGGGCTCATGGTGGACGGCGACGACGTGCGCGTGCTCGAATACAACGCGCGCTTCGGCGATCCGGAAACTCAGAGCGTTTTGCCGCTTCTTAAAACCGATCTGTACGATATATTCAATGCGACGGTAGACGGCACGCTCGACAGGCTCGACATCGAGTGGTCGGACAAAAAATCGGTCAACGTGGTGCTCGCGAGCGGCGGATATCCGCTGTCGTACAAAAAGGGCTGTCCCATTACGGGACTTGGCGATGTTTCGCGCGATGTCAACGTGTTTTACGCAGGCGTAAAGCGCGAGGGCGACGGGCTTATTACGAGCGGCGGCAGAGTGCTGTGCGTGCAGACCGTGGCGGACGATTTTAAAACGGCGCTCGACAGGGTGTACGCGAACATACGCAAGATAAAGTTCGACGGATGCTTTTACAGAAAAGACATCGGTAAAGCCGCGCTCGATAACGGCGCGACATGCGATAAACGATAATATAAATAATAACGGTAGGCAAGTAATGATAAGGCGCATTTATACGGAAAGATCGGCAAGCAACGCCGCATTGGCGGCGGACTTATACGAATCGCTCGGCATATCGGCGGCGGTTCGAATATTCATACGCTACGACGTGGACGGGCTGACGGACGAACAGTTCGACGCCGCCGTGCCCGTGGTGTTTTCCACACCGGCGACGGATACGGTGTATCTCGAAACGCTGCCCAAAACGACGGGCGCGGTGTTCGGCGTGGAGTTCTTGCCCGGGCAGTTCGACCAGCGCGCTGACTCCGCGGCGCAGTGCGTGCAGCTTTTGGCAAAAGGCGTGCGCCCGACCGTAAGGTGCGCGAGCGTGTACGCCATAGACGCGAGCGAAAAAGAACTCGCCGCCATAAAGAACTATCTCGTTAACCCCGTCGAGAGCAGGCTGTGCTCGCTCGATAAGCCGACGACGCTCGACGTAAGAGCGGACGCGCCCGAGCCTGCGCGGCTCGTCGAGGGTTTTACGCAAAAGTCGTTCGTGTCGCTCGGAATGTTCTACAAAGAGCAGGGCTTTGCGATGAGCCTCGACGATCTTGTGTTCGTGCAGTCGTATTTCCGTAACGAGCGCCGCGAGCCGACGTACACCGAGCTCAAGGTCATCGACACGTATTGGTCGGATCACTGCCGTCACACGACGTTCACCACGGCGCTGACGACGAAGATAAAATCGGACAATCCGCACATCGCCGACGCATACGCCGATTACACGGAACTGTTCAACTACATATATAAGGGTCGCGCCGATAAGTATCCGTCGCTCATGGACGTCGCCACTATCGGCGCAAAAGCGCTGAGAGCGCGCGGCTACGCTACGGCGCAGGATATTTCGCCGGAGATAAACGCGTGCACGGTCAAGTACGATATCGTCATGCGCGACGGCTCGTCGCAGCCCTGGTACATACTGTTTAAAAACGAAACGCACAACCACCCTACGGAAATCGAGCCGTTCGGCGGCGCGGCGACCTGCCTCGGCGGCGCGATACGCGATCCGCTGTCGGGACGGGCGTACGTGTATCAAGCCATGCGCATAACGGGCGCGGCGGATATCAACGCGTCTTTCGACAAGACGATGGAAGGCAAGCTCCCGCAGCGCGTAATAAGCAAGCGCGCCGCAAAGGGCTACAGCTCGTACGGCAATCAGATAGGGCTCGCGACGGGCGAAGTCAAAGAGTACTATCACGCCGGCTATGCGGCAAAGCGTCTGGAAACGGGCTTTGTAGTCGGCGCTGCGCCGTGCGCAAACGTAAAAAGAGAAGCGCCGGAAGCCGGCGACGTCGTCATGCTCGTCGGCGGCGAAACGGGCAGAGACGGTTGCGGCGGCGCGACAGGCTCGTCCAAGGTGCACGATTCACACTCCATAGAAACTTGCGGCGCGGAAGTGCAAAAGGGCAACGCGCCGATAGAGCGCAAGCTGCAGCGGCTCATGCGCAACGGCGAGTTTACGCGGCTCATCAAGCGTTGCAACGACTTCGGCGCGGGCGGCGTTTCGGTCGCCGTGGGCGAGCTTGCGCCCGGGCTTGATATTGAACTCGGGAGCGTGCCCAAAAAGTACGCAGGGCTTTCCGCGACCGAGCTTGCCATTTCCGAAAGTCAGGAGCGCATGGCGGTCGTCATCGCCAAAAAGGACGTCGCGGCTTTCAAAAAGCTGTGCCGCGAGGAGAACACGGAAGCCACGCAGATAGCGGTCGTCACCGACACCGACAGAATGAGAATGTTCCTCGACGGCAAGCTCATAGTAGACCTCGAGCGGAAGTTCTTGGACAGCAACGGCGTGCGACAGGAAGCGACGGCGGTCATAAAAGACCCCGTCGTAAAATGCTTCGGCGAGCTCGGCAAAAAGCGCGCCGCGGCGTACGATTCGGGCGACTACACGGCGCTGCTTTGCGACATTCTTTCCGACTACAACGTCTGCTCGCAAAAAGGTTTAGGGGAGATGTTCGACTCCACCGTCGGAGCGAACAGCGTGTTCATGCCGTTCGGCGGAAAGAAACAGCTCACTCCGTCGCAGACCATGGCGGCAAAACTGCCGACTGACACCGATTTTTGCACGGTGTGTTCGCACGGACTTTCTTCGGCGCTGCCCGTTTCGCCGTTCGTCGGCGGAATGTACTCCGTCATACTCGCGGTGGAAAAGCTCGCCGCGGCAGGCGTTCGACCGGAGAATATGTACCTGACGCTTCAGGAGTTCTTCGCGCGGTGCACCGACGCCGAAAAATGGGGTGCGCCGATGTCCGCGCTTTTGGGCGCGCTCACCGCGCAGATAAAGCTTAAGCGCGCGGCGATAGGCGGCAAGGACTCGATGTCCGGCACGTTTGAAAAAATAACGGTGCCGCCCACGCTCATTGCGTTCGCGCTCGGCGTTGCCGACAGCGCGACGGTGTGCGGAAACACGTTCGGAGCGGCAGGCGAGCGCGTGTACAGATACAGATTAAAGCGCGACGCTTTCGGCATGCCCGATTTCGACAATCTCAACGACTTTTTGATGCTGCTCGCAGGCGAGATAGGCAGAGGCAACGTCACGGCGGCGGCTGTAGTCGAGCGCGGCGGCGCGGCGGCTACGGTCGTTAAATCGTGCTTCGGTAACGGTCTGGGCTTCGCGTTCGCTTCGAGCGATCGCAGTCTGTTCGAGGAGAACGAGGGCGACGTCGTTTTTGCGGCGCGCACGGGCGAGGACTTCTTCGGATACGACCTCGACTTTTTGGGCGTGACCACGGAGAACGGCAAGTTCTCCGTCGGCAGCAGCGTTACGCGCGCTTCCGACGGCAGCGACATAGTGTACGACGGAAAAGACGTGGACGGCGCGGCGCTGCTGTCGGCGTTTACGGGCACGTTTGAGGGCGTTTATCCCACCGTCGCGCGCGCGGACGGCGAAGCGCACGACATAAATTATAAGGGCGTAGGCGAAAAGACAAAGCGCGCAGGCGGCGCCAAGCCCAAAAAAGTAAAGGTGTTCATTCCCGTATTCCCGGGCACGAACTGCGAGATCGACACGGCGCGCCGCTTCGAAAAAGCCGGAGCCGAGCCCGTCGTGTTCGTCGTTAAAAACCGCACGCCTCAAGACGTAGAGGAGTGCGTAAAGGCGATGACGTCGGCGCTCGAAAAGTGCAAGATACTCGCGCTCCCCGGCGGTTTTTCGGGCGGCGACGAGCCGGACGGAAGCGCAAAGCTCATCGCGGCGTTCCTTTCCAATCCGTCCATAGCGGAAGCGGTGGAAAACCTGCTGCACAAGCGCGACGGGCTTGCCATAGGCATTTGCAACGGCTTTCAGGCGCTCGTAAAACTCGGGCTCCTGCCGAGCGGACACATTTCCGTGCCCAAAAAGACCGATCCCGTGCTGACGTTCAACAACATCGGCAGGCACGTTTCCACCATGGTAGATATCCGCGTGTGCTCGACTGTGGGACCGTGGCTCAGGCACGTAAAGGCGGGCGACGTGTATCAAGTGCCCGTGTCGCACGGCGAGGGCAAGTTCTTCGCGGAAAAAGCGGTCGTCGATCGGCTTATCGCAAACGGTCAGATAGCGACGCAGTACTGCGACGAATACGGGCACGCCACCATGCAAAGCCCGTTCAATCCCAACGGATCCGTAATGGCTATCGAGGGCATAGTAAGTCCGGACGGGCGCGTGCTCGGCAAAATGGGTCACAGCGAGCGCATAGGCGAGTTTTTGCACAAGAACACGGTCGAGTGCTACGCCAAAACCGACATGAAGCTCTTTGAATCGGGCGTCGAATACTATAAATAGCAAAACGCAGTATTCTTCGTTCGGTTGACAAAACCGTGCGCGCACGCTATAATCTTGATATGGGTTTTAACGGGTATTTGGCTACGGTAATAATCGTCGCGGTCATTGCTTTATCGGCGACCGCCGTACTTATCGAAAAGTCTGTCAAGCTGATCTCGAGGCAGATCAAGCTGTATCATTCCATAAATCTCGTCGAGCTCAAAACGGGCAAGGCGGTTTATTGGACGTTTTCGGTAATTATCGGGTTTTTGATTTTTTATATCATTATGCAGATGGCGGACGCGGAAGCGCCGAGCGTTGCGGAGTTCAACAGACTTTTCGGCGTCGGGCGCACGCCGGCGAATATCGCGCTGATGTTTGCGCTCATACTGATGATAGCGGCGGAATTTTTTATCGTGTTGCTCGGCATAAGCAAAAACGCCGTTGTGGACAAGGGCATATACAGCGGACTCGGCATGCTCGATTGGCATCAGGTGCGCGACTATATAATCGACGAGGAGCGCGGCATACTCGTCCTATCCTCGGACAGGAACACGTTTTCCACGCTCAACCGCCTCACTCCGCCCTTTAAGGTCGCAAAGAACGACGTGCAAAAACTCAAGTTCATACTAAACAAGAACAAGAACAAGTTTTCCGGCTTCGACGAAGCCGACTGATATTTTCGCATTGCTCGCGGTTTGGTTATGGCAAAGGACATCGAAAAGATAATCGAAGATTCGTACGTGCCCGAAATGGAGTACGTAAAGACAAAGCGCTCCGACGCTCCGCCGGAAGTGCCCGAAGTCGTTTTGCCCAAAACCAAGGCGGAGATGTACGAAGAAGCAAAGGACCGTTTGGAGCAAAAGACGTCCGCCGTGTCCAAAACGCGCGCCGGCGCAAAGCCCAAAACTACGACCAAAGATAGAACCAAACAGGCGACGGTCGAGCCGAAACAGCGCACCAAAACCAAGACCGACTTAAAGCCGGAAGTAAAGACCGTCGCGATCACTCGCGAAAAACACGGCAACGTGCTCCACAGGCTTTCGGACGATCCCAAATGGGTGGGGAGCGAGGACGAGCTCATTCCGTTCGCCTGGCGCAAGCCGCTGACGGAAGTCGCGCACCCGTCCAAGTATTACAAGCAGACCGTGCGCGACGAAAAAGCGCGCGCTCAGCTCTTACCCGTTCCGCGCGAAAAATAGCGTCTTACAGCGGTCACGCTTTGAGTATGGAAATAATAGATTTATCGCAACGCCAAATAGAACGGCTTGAAAACGCTTTGGAGCGTTATGATATCAGTCATATATCGCATAAACCGAACGGGCGTGTTTCCATCGGCATATCGTCAGACGGAAAACTTGTCGGCGGTTTGGACGCATGTATGACGGCGTTCAAGATACTGTATTGCTCCACCGTTTTCGTCGATGAGAAATATCGCAGAAAAGGTTACGGCAGGCTTTTGATAGAGGAAATGGAAAGGCGCGCCAAAGCGCTCGGTGCGAATACTGTCAGGCTCGATACGTTTGACTTTCAGGGCAAAGACTTTTATATCGCCATGGGCTACAGGGTGGTTGGTTGCTATAGGAATGACGAAGATAATTACTCGGAATATTTTTTTATGAAAAGAATTTAGTTTTTGCTCGGTTTTATAAGCAAGACCGCACAATCGCATATATCCGCGCATGCGTATTTAAGGCGTTTGCGCGGATTTTTGTCTGTTTTTGCGAAGCCGTCGCCGCGCCGCACTACTGTGCTACAATACGTTTCGACTTACTGTGCGTCAAACGCGCGAAGGGGGAACATACATATGCGCATCACAAAGGCGCAGGCGGCGGTGATAACGCTTTTGAATCTCTTGATAGCGGCGCTTCTTGCCGTGATATTTTTCTATCCCATGCTCGGGCGTTCGGCTTCCGCCGCGCCGTCGGGCTCCGACGATCCGCCCGAAACGGACGTTATCGGCGAGCCCGATCCGCCGCCGCACGAAAAATATCGCAAAGCGTCGGACGGAAAGGTGAGCGAGATACTGCGCGAAACGCGGCTCATGGGCAGCGGCGACGAGAGCGTAGTAGACGTGTATTTCGCAAACGGCAGTACGTACATATTCGGCAACGCCACGGTGGGCGATCTCGATTTCGACGGCTACGGCGGTTTTCTGTGCGTGCTGAACGGCGGCGGCGACATCGTAAAGTACACGTATTTCACCGGCTTTGTCACCGCGGTCGGCGCGGTGGACGGCGGCTTTGCGGTGTCCGCGCTGAGCGGCGCAGGCACGGCGGATGAAACGGCGGAGCTGTACTTTGCGGGGTTCGACGGCGAGGCGAAGTCGGTGGCGCGGCTTACGGGCGGCGCCGTAAAAATATTCGCAATAGATACTAAAAAGACGGCGGTCGTGACGCAACCGACGCCGACGTCGTTCAAGTTCACCGAGTACACCGTCGGCGAGCGTTGGACGACGGGCAGGAGCACCGTCATGGACGACAACGGCTGTACGCTCGAGTTTTTCGACTGCTACGACTTCGGCGAAAGCTATGTCATATCAGCGCGCTCGTACAGCCCTAAGATATACGACGCGGCGGTGTTCTTTTCGTTCATCCCGGGCGGAGACGCGGCTGCAAGCCGGCGCGGCGGCGGAGGCGAGCAGGCGGTGCGTCCGTACGCGGTCATGCCGTACATGCCGCTCGGCTACTACGTGCTGTGCGACATAGGCGGAAAAGCCGCCGTCATGTGCGTCGAGTACTCGTTTGTTAAATACCATGTGAGTATGCTTGACTTTTCGTTTTCGTCGGCGCGGCTTTTGAGAGCGGACGGCAAATATTACGCCGCGTTCGAGCGCGACGTCGGCGCCGAGCTGTACGAGATAGGATCCGATTTTACCTGCGTCAAAGTAAGCGCGACGGACGGCATAGCCATGCAAGCCGTATCGAGCGGCGGCGCGGAGATCATGGCGGGCAAGAGCGCGAAAAAAAGCGGCGAAGCGTCGGACGAGTGTGCGTTTTTGTTGCCGAGCACGGGCGATATCCTTTTGCTTTCCGTCGAAAACGCGATAGTTTACGACGGCAAAAAGACAGCCGACGGCGTAACGTTTGTGCTGTCGGCGAGCGGCGGCGAAGCGCTGACTTTGCCGTCCGGCGGACGCGATATATACGTGATAACGATAAAAGTATAATACCTAATTTATTTCAGATATTCTTTGATGATGTCGCAAATTTTTTGCGTGCCGTCTACGTCGATAGCCGACATGCCGGAAATGTACGTGCTCTTGCGGTTGTACGTATCCGCCAGAGTTTCCGCGAGCGAGCTCGGCGTCATGTCCGCTTCGCGCAGGACTTTGAGCGCGTTTTTGCCGGCGTAGTACATGGCGTTTTGCACTTGATCGCCGCGCGACGCTTTTTCGAGCGGAACGGCGACCGCCGGAATTTTGAGCGCGATACATTCCGCGAGCGCGTTCGCGCCGGCGCGCGTCAGCGCGATGTCGGTGCACGCGTACAGCGTCGGCATGTCGTTTTCAAACTCGACGGCTTTGTAGCCGTCCGTCGCGTCCGCGCCGCGCTTGTTCTTGCCGGTTATGTGGATAATGTCGAACAGCTTTAAAAGCTCGGGGAGCGCCGCCGCCGTGCACTCGTTGAGCGCCGTTGCGCCCGACGAGCCGCCCATGACGGTCAGCACCGGCTTTTTGCCGTCGAGCCCGTACTTTTCGAGCGCCGACTTTCTGTCGCGCTTTTCGTAGAGCTTAGGGTCGAGCGGCGTGCCGCAGTATTCGGCGCGCTTGAGCTTTTCGGCGCACGGCTCGAAAGCGCACAGAATACGCGTCGCTTTGCGTTTGGAAAGCTTAGTGGCGAGCCCGGGCGAAAAGTCGCTTTCGTGGCAGACGACGGGCACGTCCTTCGCCGCGAGGACGACGGGGAGCGCCGCGTAACCGCCCTTGCTGAATATGAGGTCGGGCTTTATCTCGTCGAGCGCCTTTTTTGCGGACTTTACGCAGGCGCGGAGCTTGAACGGCACGGCGATGTTTTTTATAAAAGCGTCGCGCCGAAGTTTTACCGTGTCGATGGTGTAAAATGGTATCCCGCGCGCGACGCACAGGTCCTTTTCCATTCCGTTTCCGCCGATATAGACGGTCTTGTAGCCGCCGCCGAGCGCGGCGATGACGGCGAGGTTGGGCATTACGTGACCGGCTGTTCCGCCGCCGGCAAAAGCTATCGTGTACATATTTCTCTCCGATATTGACAAGGCGTTTCTTTTGATATATAATACTCATATATCGACATTTTTATGATAAGGGGTGGAACATGAATACCGATCTCGTCACCATGCGCGACGGCAAAAAAGTCGCCGTCACCGTTTGGGACAATGTGGCAAAGCCGCGCGCGGCGGTCGTGCTGGTGCACGGCATGTGCGAGTACATTGCGCGCTACGACGACTTTTGCGAATACCTCAACGCCAACGGCTACTGCGTTATCGGCATGGATAATCGCGGCTTCGGGCATACGGACGAAGACGCGCTCGGCAAGGGCGTCGCCGGCATGTTCGAGGCGACGGTGGACGACATCAGGCAGGAAGCGGACATCGCCAAGGAAAAGTGGAACGTGCCGACGTTCGTGATAGGGCACAGCTACGGCAGCATACTCACGCAGCGGTTCATACAAAAGTACGCAGGCGCGGTAGACGGCGCGATACTGTGCGGCTCGACCATACAAAAGGGCGTCGTGCTCGCGCTCGGCAGGTTTATAGCGAATCGCAAAGCGAAGAAACACCCCGATGCGCCCGGCAAGTTCTTTGCGAACATGACGTTTGAAAGCTACGACAAAAAGATCAAGGACGGCGTAAACGGCTGGATAAACCGCGACAAAGCGGAAGTGGAAAAGTACAACGCCGATCCGCTGTGCGCAGGCGTGGGCGTGTGCTCGGTCATGTTCTACAAAGAGCTCCTCGACGGCAACAAGCGCATAAACAAAAACCGCGCCGCTACGCCCAAAGACCTGAAGCTCATGATAGCGTCGGGCACCGCCGACGGCGTGGGCGGCTACGGCAAGCTCATCAAAAAGCTCGTCAAGGCGTACAGAAAATGCGGGCTCGAGCCCGTTGTCAAGATGTACGAGGACGGGCGGCACGAGATACTCAACGAAATAAACAAGGACGTTGTTTACGAGGATTTTTTGGAATTCCTCGACGGCTGTCTTGCGGAGAAATAGCGTGTTCAACATCGTTTTGGTCGAGCCGGAAATACCGCAGAACACGGGCAATATTTCGCGCACCTGCGCTTGCACGGGAAGTAGGCTCCACATAGTCAAGCCCATGGGCTTCGAGATAACGGACGCAAAGCTAAAGCGCGCCGGCCTCGACTATTGGGACAAGCTCGATCTGACGTACTACGAAAACCTCGACGAGTTTTTCGATAGAAACGGCGGCGGACGGTTTTTCTATCTGTCCAAAAAGGCGGAAAAGCGATATACGGACGTAAAGTTTTGCGACGGCGATTTTCTCGTATTCGGCAAGGAAACAAAGGGCTTGCCCGAAAAACTCGTGTTCGGAAATCCCGAAAGCGCACTGCGCATACCCATGGCGGCAGGGCTGCGGTCGCTCAATCTTTCCAACACCGTGGCGCTCGTGCTGTACGAGGCGCTTCGCCAAAACGGCTTTGAGGGACTGCTGTAGAATGCGCTTTGCGGCGCAGTCGAAGCGCGCGCTAAGCGCCGCTACGCCCGCGCAAAAAAATCCCGTCGCGATTTTTTTGTTGAAAATCAGTTGAGAAAAATCGACGGACGTGCTATAATTAACCGGTAATATTTTTTCAGCTACGACACAAATACACGGAGGATACAATGTCAAATTACAGCGCCGGAGATATACGGGTACTTGAAGGGCTGGACGCAGTGCGTCTTCGTCCCGGTATGTATATCGGAACGACGGGGGTAAAGGGCCTTCACCATATTTTGTGGGAGATAGTCGATAACTCGATCGACGAGGTTTCAAACGGCTTTGCGAGCGGCATAACCGTCACCATTCATGCCGACGGCAGCGCTTCGGTAGAGGACGACGGCCGCGGCATACCGGTGGACATACATCCGCAGCTCGGCGTTTCGGGCGTGGAAGTCGTGTTTACGCAGTTGCACGCAGGCGGCAAGTTCGACACCAGCAATTACGCGCACTCGGGCGGACTGCACGGCGTGGGCGCGTCCGTCACCAACGCTCTCAGCGAATGGCTCAAAGTCGAGGTGTACAAAAACGGCACGACCTATCGCATGGAGTTCGAGTCCAAAGAAGTCAACGGCGAGGTCAAGGGCGGTATCCCCAAATACAGCCTTATCGACACGGGCGAAAAGACGGACAAGCACGGCTCCAAAGTGCGGTTTTTGCCGGACAGGCGCATATTCGAAACGGTCGTATTCCAGTTTGAAACGATAGCGCGCAGGCTCAAGGAACTCGCGTTCCTCAACAAGGGCGTCAAGATAAAGCTCATCGACGAGCGCGTCCGTGTGGGCGAGGGTTATCGTTCGCTCGAGTATTGGTACGACGGCGGAATAGTGGACTTTGTCAAGTACATCAACGAGGCGCGAAACACCTTGTACGACGAGCCCGTCATGATAAAAGGCGAGCGCGACGGCATTGCCATGGAGCTCGCTTTCCAGCACACCGACGCGTACACGGAAAACCTGTTTTCGTACGTCAACAACATTCCGACGACGGAGGGCGGCACGCACGAAACGGGCTTTAAAGCGGCGTACACAAAGGTCATGAACGACTACGCGCGCCGCGCCGGAATGTTAAAGGATAAAGACGCCAACCTTTTGGGCGACGACTACCGCGAAGGTCTTACGGCGGTGCTTTCTGTGCAGATGACAAACGTGCAGTTCGAGGGTCAGACAAAAACCAAGCTCGGCAACCCCGCGGCGCGTATCGCGATAGAAGCGCTCGTGACGCAGCTGCTTGCCGATTACTTCGCCGACGCCAAAAACAGCGCGATAGGCGAAGCGATAATCAAAAAGGGTATGCTCGCGGCTAAAGTGCGCGAGGCGGCGCGCAAAGAAAAAGAGATAACGCGCGCCAAAAACGCAATAGACAATTTCAACCTCGTCGGCAAGCTCACGCCGTGCACGGGCAGGAAGCCGGAGAACAACGAGCTGTTCATAGTCGAGGGCGACAGCGCAGGCGGCACGTGTAAACAGGCGCGCGCGCGGTCGTATCAGGCGATACTGCCGCTTAGAGGCAAGCCGCTCAACGCGGAGAAAAAGCGCATAGACCAAGTGCTCGCCAACGAGGAAATACGCACGCTCATTTCGGCGCTCGGCTCGGGGATAGGCGAGGACTTCAATGTGGACAACCTCAATTATCACAAGGTGATAATATTGTCCGACGCGGACGTGGACGGCTATCATATACGCGCAATACTTTTGACATTCTTCTTCCGCTACATGAAAGACCTCATAAACGAGGGACATGTGTACATCGGTCTGCCGCCGCTCTACAAGATAGAAAAGGGCAATCAGGTGGAGTACGCGTACGACGACGCGGCGCTCAACGACGCGAAAGCGCGCCTCGGCAAGGGCGCGTCCGTACAGCGCTATAAAGGTCTCGGCGAGATGAACGCCGATCAGCTTTGGGAAACGACAATGAACCCCGAGCAGCGCGCGCTCATGCAGGTGACGATAGAGGACGCGGCGGAGGCGGAAAAGCTCGTTTCGGTGCTCATGGGCGACGCGGTGGAACTGCGGCGCGAGTACATTATAGAGCACGCGGACTTCAACAAAGTCGATTCCTTCAAGCCGGCGTAACGTTGTTTTACGGCTAAGACTTTAACTTACGACAAGAACTTCGGAGACGGTTATGGAAAAGGGACCTATCGGAAAACTTACAGTACAGACAATGGAAGACGTAATGCGCGACTCAATGATCCCGTATTCGGAATCGGTTATTTTGGATCGCGCACTGCCTCGCGTCGAGGACGGGCTCAAGCCCGTTCAGCGTCGCATACTTTACACAATGCACCAGCTCGGCATCACGCCCGACAAGCCGTACCGCAAGAGCGCGCGTATAGTCGGCGACTGCTTGGGTAAACTGCATCCGCACGGCGACTCGTCCATTTATCAGGCGATGGTGCGCATGGCGCAGCCGTTCAACATGGGCGCAATACTCGTAGACGGCCACGGCAATTTCGGCAGTGTGGACGGCGACGGCGCGGCGGCTATGCGTTACACGGAAGCGCGCCTTACGCCGCTGTCGCTGGAGCTACTGCGCGACATCGACAAGAACACCGTGCGCTGGTCTTGGAACTTCGACGACACGCTGCTCGAGCCGGATATACTCCCCGGGCGTTTCCCCAACCTTTTGGTCAACGGCGCCACGGGCATAGCCGTAGGGCTTGCCACAAACATTCCGCCGCACAACCTCATGGAAACGATCGACGGCGTAATAGCGTATATCGACAATCCGCGCATATCGCTCAAGGATATGATGAAGATCATCAAAGGTCCGGACTTCCCGACGGGCGGCGTGCTTATCCCGACGGAGCTCGCGACGGCATACGAAACGGGCAAGGGCAAGATCTCGATACGCGCAAAGCTCCATATCGAAAACGACAACGACAAAAAGATAATCGTAATAGACGAAATACCGTATGGCGTCAATAAGGCGCAGCTTCTCGAGAGCATAATAAAGGTGCGCGAGGACAAAAAGGGTGTGCTTACGGGCATAACCGACGTTGTGGACGAATCCGACCGCGTGGGCATGCGCGCCGTCATAAAAGTCAAGCGCGACTACAACCCCAAAGAGATAATCAACGCGCTTTTCAAGTATACAAATCTTTCCACCAACTTCTCGTTCAACATGGTCGCCATTGCCGACGGCAAGCCGCAGTTAATGGGCCTGTTGGATATAATCGCATACTACGTCAATTATCAGCGCGAAGTCGTTTTGCGCCGCACCAAGTACGAACTCGAAGCGGCGAAAAAGCGCGAGCATATTTTGGAAGGCTTGGTAATAGCCGTTCGGAATATCGACGAAGTGATAAAAATAATCAAGGCGAGCGCCAACACCACGGCGGCAAAAGACGCGCTCAGAAAGCGTTTCGGGCTGTCGGAAGTGCAGGCTCAAGCCGTGCTCGATATGCGCTTGGCTCGGCTCACTCACCTCGAGATATTCAAGCTCGAAAAAGAGCTCGCCGACGTCCGCAGCGAGATAGCGCGGTTGGAAGCTATAATCGCATCCAAAAAGCTGCAAATGGAGCTCGTAAAGACGGAGCTTTTGGGCATACGCAAGCAGTATCGCGAAAACCGCAAATCGCAGATCGTTCAGTCGGTGGAACAGTACACCGTGCCGAGCGACGACGAAAAACCGACTTACGAGTACGTCGTCGCCGTCAACGGCTACAGGCAGATAAAGAAGATGCTCGTCAAAAACTTCACCATGGCGACCAAGGACTTTACCGAAACGTCCACGCTAAACGAGCTGTGCTCGTCCATAGTAAAAGCGACGTCCACGGACAGACTGTTCTGCTTTACCAATCTCGGCAACTGCTACAAGATAGACGTGGAGAGCATACCCGACGGCAAGTGGCGGGAAAAGGGCGCGCCGCTTTCCGCCATCGTCGCGGACGCCGCCGAGGGCGAGTATCCGCTGTACATGCGGCTCGTGGAGGAAAAGCTCCCCAAGGGCAACCTGCTTTTCTACACCAAGTTCGGTCTTGTCAAAAAATCGCCCTGGAGCGAGTACGGCGTCGTAAAGTCGAGCTTTGCCGCCACCAAGCTCCGCGAGGGCGACTCCGTTCTCACCATAGAGGACGAGAGCGAGGGCTCGTCTTTGATGATAGTCACCAAGTACGGCATGTGCCTCAACGCGGATATGTCCGACGTGCCGTCGCAGAACAGGATAGCGACGGGCGTAAAGGGTATTGCGCTTGCCGACGGCGACGAATGTATACTCATGCGCCAAGTAAACGGCGACGGGGAGATCGCGCTGTGCACCGACCGCGGCTATGCTAAGCGCGTGCTCGTTTCGCAGATAGACGTCATGACGCGCTATCGCAAGGGCGTCAAGATAATGGACTTCGGCAAGAGCAAGGTAGACAACGGCAAAATGCTCGCGTACGCGGCGTGCGTAACGGTGCCGTACAAAGTGGTGCTCAATGTGGACGACGAATATCTCACCGCGTACTCGACGGAGAACTTCTCCATCGAAAACCGCACGCACGTCGGCAAACCGCTGCTCAAGGGCAAGCACACCGTCGTCGCCGGCTTTGCCTATAACGACAAGCTCATAAGAGGCTAAAGCGAAATATCCCGGTATACCTCAAGTAAAAAGCTCCGCAGCGAAAAATGTCGCCGCGGAGCTTTAGTTTAGCCGAAAAATCCGTAAACGCGCCGCGCGAGCGCGATCTTTTTCAGATACGCCGCCGTTTCGGGAAAGACCGTTTCGCCGCTTAAGAACCTGCGCGCGTTCTGCTCGCCGGCGTTGTACGCCATGAGCGCGGCTTCGGTGTCGCCGTCGAACCTGTCCATAAGCAGCGACAGATAGTAACAGCCGCAACGCAGATTGACGTCGGGGTCGCTCCGCCCGTCGCTCGGCGCGTTTATATAGAGCGCGGCGGCGCATTGCCCGTAAGTTTCGGGCATGAGCTGCATCAGCCCGACCGCGCCCTTGCCGGATTGAGCGGCGGCGTCGAACTTGCTTTCCGCCCACACGACGGAGCGCACGAGCGCGCGGTCCAGCCCGAACTCGTCGGCGGCGGCGTTCACGCTGTCGGCGTACTTGTTGGGGAACACGGCGCATATGGCTATCGCCGCCGACACCGCAACGGCGGCAAGCGCGAGCGCGCATATAGACGCGGCTTTTTTCGGTTTGAAAGGCATACGAGTATTATACGTGAAGCGTGCAGATAATATAAGTAGCCGTCTGCGACTTGCCATACGGCAACTTATCACGCGCGATTTGCTTGACAGATATTCGGCGCAGGTGTATAATTCGACTGTCGGTGCAAATCACTCATATAGGAGCGAGCGCCGCACGGAGAAAATATGTTAGAAGTAAAAGACCTACACAAGTCGTACAGGACTAAAAAGGGCGCGGTGACAAAGGCGCTCGACGGAGTGTCGCTTAACTTTCCCGAAACGGGTATGGTTTTCATACTCGGTAAATCGGGCAGCGGTAAATCGACATTGCTCAACGTCTGCGGTGGGCTCGATCGCTACGATTCGGGCGAAATAATAATCAAGGGCAAGAGCAGTAAGGATTTTTCCGGACAGGACTTCGATAGCTACCGCAACACGTACGTCGGCTTTGTTTTCCAGGAATACAACATTCTCGACGAGTTCACCGTCGAGGAAAACATCGCGCTCGCGCTCGAACTGCAAAACAAAAAGCGTGACGCCGAGGTCATAGCTAAGATCCTCGCCGACGTCGATATGACGGAGTTCGCCAAGCGCAAGCCCAACACACTTTCGGGCGGACAGAAACAGCGCGTCGCCATTGCCCGCGCACTCGTAAAAGAGCCGGAAATAATCATGGCGGACGAGCCGACGGGCGCGCTCGACAGCAAGACGGGCAAACAGGTTTTCGACACGCTCAAAAAGCTGTCCGAGCAAAAGCTCGTGCTCGTCGTTTCGCACGACCGCGACTTTGCCGAACAGTACGGCGACCGCATAATCGAGCTTAAGGACGGCAAGGTCATTTTCGATCAGGTCCGCGCGCAGGAAGGCGAGGGCGCAAAGAACGTGCGCTTTTTCGGCACGGATACGGTTTGCGTTCAGGACGGCTCCAAAGTCACCGACGCAGACCTTGACAACATAAAGAAGTTTCTCAATAGGGCGGGCGGCTCCGCAGTCATTTCCACGTCGCGCGAGCGCATAAACGCACTGAAAGAGGATGCGCCGGAAATGAGCGTCGGCGCGTTCGAAAATATCAAGGAGCAGCCTGCGTCCAAGGAATATCCGCAGCAGAAGCTCATACGCTCGCACCTTCCCGTGCGGCATGCGGTGCGCATGGGCGCGAGCTCGCTCAAAACAAAACCCGTAAGGCTCGTGTTTACCATCATTCTTTCGGTGGTGGCGTTCATTCTGTTCGGGCTGGCGTCTACGCTCATGCTGTTCGACGAGAAAAAGGTGACCGTGGAAACGCTGATGACCAGCGACTACGACACCATAGTCTTGCAAAAAGCGTATTGGCAGACGGAAAAGAGCTATCAGGGCGATAAGCTCGAAGATACGTACACGTCCAAACAGCAGACCAACTACACCTACGAAGAATACGAGGCGTTCCTTGCAAAATACCCGGGCGCGATAGCGGCGATAAGCGGAAGCGCGCGCTTCGATAACGTGCGCCTCGAATACGCTCTAACTCAGTTTTATTCCGAAAGTTGCGACGGCTTTATCCTCGCCAACGACACATTGACGATGCTCGCAGGCAGACTGCCTACGGCAAAGGACGAGGTGGCTATATCCGACTTCATGTTCGATGCGTTCAAGTCGGACAAGGCGAGCTTTACGTACTACGTTGACGGCGACGACGGCGAGGAAGAGAAAAAACTCTCGCTCGAAAACGGCGGATACAGCGAAATTCTGTACACCTCCGAAAAGCCCATAACGCTCAATTTCAACAGCGCGCGCTTTAAGATCGTCGGCGTATATAAGGGCATGACGGTGCCCGATACGTATTCCGAGCTGAAGCAAGCCGCAGATCAGGGTAAATCGTATACAGGCGACGGCATGACGCAGTACGAATGGCAGCAGAACCGCAGGTCGGGTATGTATGCGCGCCTTGCCGTAAACAAAGATTTCGTAAACGAGTATGCGTCGAGCGGCAATGACAACGGTTTCGATTCCAATCGGTATTTCCGCTACAGCAGCGAATGGGCGCAGATCGGAGTACTCGATCTGAGAGGCGATAGCGAATATCTGAACGGCACCGACACATATATGATGGCTAAGTACGAGGAGGATACGGGTTACTCGCTTTTGAAGTTGTACGACCTCGACGGCAACGCCGTCACTTCGCTCGGCGCTAACGCCGTGGCGATGTCGGCCTCGTACTTGGGAAGCGTATACCGTAGCGCGTTCAACACATTCCGCGATGTATATGACCCCGACTTTAATCAAGACGAGTTTCAAAGGTTGCAGGCTGTATATAATCTGGCGTATGAAGAATATGTGGAAACTCATCCCGAGCCGAATAGCTCCGATTTCGGTAGTTATGACGAGTACGATGTCGCTTGGGAGGCTTGGAATAATGCTAAGTACGAGTACGCCGAAACCGCCGAGCTCAACGCCAATAGACTGAAGGCGTTTATCGTGTACAGGAATACGGTGCAGGAGCGCGCGAATGTGGAGTTCTTAGCCGCAAATCCCATGCCCGATCAGGGCACGCAATGGGAGGAGTACGTTCAATGGAACAATGAACGCAATCAGTACGTCAACGAAGTGTGGAACGAAGAAAACGTCTTCTGGAGCGATTTCGACGGACTGAATAAAGAGCAAACGCTCGCCCGCCTCAAGACGATGCGCACCATACTCCAAGATATGGGCGCGCTCGACATAAAGATCAAAAACAACTTTGAAAGCGCGCAGCCCGTGACGATCTCCGCCGTATTCATGGAATCTACGAGTGCGGTCTATCTCGGCAGCTCGCTGTACGACACTTTTTATGTCGCCGGCTCGTCGTCGAATTGGCACACGGAGTACGAAACAAAGTACGAACAGCCCGAGGACGCGCAGGTCTATGCTATCTATATTCCCTACGATAAGAGCAAGTCGCTCACCGAAGAACTTGTAGGTTACACGTACGAGCACAATGACGACGACTCAACGGCGGAGATCGCAAACCCCGTCATGAGCCAGCTTTCCGTGCTCATCACCCTTGCCGATACGCTCAAAACGGTGTTTCTGATCGCCGGCTTGATCCTCGCGCTGTTCGCGTTCTTATTGATGTTCAACTTCATCTCCGCGTCGATAACGGCGAAGAAGAAGGAGATAGGCATACTGCGAGCTATAGGCGCGCGCACCCTCGATACGTTCAAGATATTCATATCCGAGGCGCTCATTATCGCCGCCATATGCTTTGCGATATCCGCGATCGGCGCTTTCGGACTTTGCATCGTGCTCAACAATGTGCTGATAGCCGACACCTTTATAAAGGTGACCATATTCGTATTCGGTCCGGTGTCGGTGCTGTGCATACTCGCGATAGCCATAGTTACCGCAATGGTGTCCACTATAATCCCCGTCGGTCTGTATTCGCGTAAGCCGCCTATATCGAGTATCCGCGCACTGTAATATCGCACATAGCAAATAACGCAAAATTAAAAAGCCGAGCAAACATGCTCGGCTTTTTGTATGCCCGTTTCTTCCGATAAGCGTCGCAATAGTTCGTCAACCGTCGCGCCGCCCTCGGTCATGTACGTCTGTGTACACTCCCGTCGGTCGGCGCTCGGATTTCCTGCTCTTGCTCGCTTCTCGAAAGAAACAACGCTCTTGTTTTTCGTTGGTTAATCAGTTCGCGGCGCCGCGCCGAATTTTTCCGCAATGCTTAAAAACATCTCCGCGACGGCGCTTTTGAATTTGTCGAGATCGGTGTCGGAGGACAGCACGTAGTCGGCTGCTGCGGCGCGCGCTTCGTCGGGCGTCTGCATATCGACGACAGCGGCGGCGGACTGCCTGTCCGTGCCGTCGCGCAGTATAACGCGCTCTATACGCTTTTCGCGCGGACACACGACGCACACCGTGCAGCCGCACAGCCTGTCGAGCCCTGTTTCGAATAGCAGCGGCGCGGATAGCACGACGGGTGAGCGCGCGGCGGCGACCTCCGCTTTTACGGCGGATATTATGTGCGGATGTAAAAACGCGTTCAGCTTTTCGCGCGCGGCAGGGTCTGCGGCAATGACGGCGCGAAGCGCTTTTCTGTCGAGCGCGCCGTTTGCGTCGGCGCACGGGAACATGTCCGTAATCTCTTTTTCGACGGCGCTCCCATGCGCGGTGAGGGCGCGCGATATAACGTCCGCGTCCACTACGGAAAAGCCGAGCGCACCGAGAGCGTCGCTCGCTACAGTCTTGCCGCTCGCTATGCCGCCGGTAAGACCTATTACGGTTTTATGTGTGTTTTCTTTCGTCATGAGCGCCCTAAAAGAACTACTTGCACTCCATCCAGTTGCCGCCGACGGCTATATCAACGTCGAGCGGAACGGAAAGAGATACTGCGTTTTCCATCTCCGTTTTGAGAATATCTTTGACCTTTTCCACTTCGTTCTCGTCGGCGTCTACGATAAGTTCGTCGTGCACCTGCAATATCAGCTTGGACTTCATGCCGGAAAGCGCCGCGTGCACGTTTGTCATGGCGATCTTTATTATGTCCGCGGCAGTGCCCTGTAGCGGCATGTTCATCGCCACGCGCTCGCCGAACTTGCGCTCGGTGAACTTTGCGGAGTTCAGTTCGGGTATGGCGCGCCTGCGGCCCATGGCGGTGACGGCGTAGCCGCGCTTTTTCGCGTCGGCGATGAGCCCGTCGAGATACGCCTTGACGGCGGGGAAGCGCTCGAAATAGCGTTTGATGTATTCGTCCGCCTTCCTCGGCGCGATGTGGATGTTTTGGCTGAGCCCGTAATTGCTTATGCCGTAAACAATGCCGAAGTTGACCGCTTTGGCGTCGCGCCGCATTGCAGGCGTCACTTCGCCTGTCGGCACGCCGAACACTTCCGCCGCGGTGGACGCGTGTATGTCCGAGCCGTGATTGAACGCGTCGATCATTTTGGGGTCGCCGGAGTAGTGCGCGAGCAGTTTGAGCTCGATTTGGCGGTAGTCGGCGTCTACGAGCACGTTGCCTTTGCGCGGCACGAACATCGACCGCAAGAGCCGTCCTTCGTCCGCGCGCGTGGGAATGTTTTGAAGGTTTGGATCGGTGGACGACAGCCTGCCCGTCGCCGTAGTGGTCTGGTTGAACGACGTGTGCACAGTGCCGTCGGGTCGAAGCGCCTTGCGCAGTCCATCTATGAACGTCGATTTCAGTTTAGAATTGAACCTGTACTTGAGTATCTCGTCGATTATCTCGTATTCGCCCGACAGCTTTTGCAGTATCTCCGCCTTTGTGGAGTACGGCGGCTTGCCTGGATAGGGTATCTTCATGTCGTCGAACAGCGCCTTGGCGAGCTGTTTGGGCGAGTTGAGGTTGAATTCGCCGCCGTACAGCTCGAGCACGCGCTTTGCGCACTCGTTTTCCGCCTCGGTGAACTTGACGTCGATCTCGTCCAGCCGCGTGCGGTCTATAGTAAAGCCGGTGCGCTCCATGTCGAAAAGTACGTGCGTGAGCGGAAGCTCGACTTTTTCGTAAAGCTCGGTCATGCCGCGCTCGGAAAGCCGCCGCATGCACTCGTCGCGGCTGTCGAACAGCTCGGCGGCGGAAGCGGGCGAGAGCCGATATTCGAGCAAGTACGCCATCAGCGCCACGTCGTCGCACCGACCGCCGCGCGGCTGTACGCCCGCTCCGTCCAGCGCGTGCAACAGCGCCTTGAGGTCGAAAGTGACGACGTTCCGCTCGAACAGCGCGGAAAGCGCCTGCAAGCAGGTCTCCGCGGAAAAAGCGCTGAATAGGTCGTCCGTTATCGGGACGAAAAGATCGACGGAAGCGTCGAAAGCGAAATGTATGCCGTCGCGGCATATGAGTACGGCGGCGTCGCCGCTCGGCGCGGCGGAGATAGCCGCCTCGATTTCAGCCGTGCTTTTAAGCTCGCGCCGCTCACATTCGGCTTTTGCCGATATCGGCGCCTGCTCGCGCTCGGCAGAGAACAGCTCCGGTCTTTTGAGCAGGGACTTGAACTCCAGCTCGGCAAATATGTCGCGCGCGGCGGCGGGAAAGGGGAAGCGCAGTATGCACTCGTCGAGCGCGTATTCGATGGGGACGTCCCTGTCGATGCGCGCGAGCTTTTGCGAAAGGTACGCCGACTCTTTGCCTGCGGCGAGCTTGTCGTGCTTACTGCCCGCGATCTCGTCGATGTGCGAGTATATCCCGTCGAGCGAACCGTACTTGCCGATGAGCTCCGCCGCCGTCTTGTCGCCGACGCCCGAAACGCCGGGGATATTGTCCGACGAATCGCCTGCGAGCGCTTTAAAGTCCACGATGCGATCGGCGGCGACGCCGAATACGTCTTGAACGTTTTGCGGCGATATCTCCGCTATTTCGGAAATGCCCTTTTTGGTCAAAAGCGCGTGCGTGCCGTCGTCCACGAGCTGAAGGCTGTCGCGGTCGCCCGTCAGAACATAGGTGAACGCTTCGCTTCGGCACAGCGTGCCGATTATGTCGTCCGCCTCGTAGCCTGCGAGCTCGAACATCTTGATGTCGAGCGCGGACAGTACGCGCTTGAGCGTGTCCATCTGCGCGGCGAGCTCGATAGGCATGGGCTTGCGCGTGGCTTTGTAGAGCGGCGTCAGCTTGTGCCGGAACGTCGGCGCGTGCACGTCGAACGCCGCGGCGATGTACTTAGGGCGATATTGCTCTATCAGCTTGACGAGCATCGTAGTAAAGCCGTAGACCGCGCCAACGGGCTCGCCGCGCGAAGTCGTCATGCCCGTCATGGCGTAGAACGCGCGATTGACGAGCGAGTTTGCGTCGATAATTATAAAGCTGTCTTTTTCCATACTATA
Organism: Roseburia sp.; assembly: GCA_023665905.1. Lineage (GTDB taxonomy): Bacteria > Bacillota > Clostridia > Christensenellales > Pumilibacteraceae > Anaerocaecibacter. The sequence goes on along the minus strand of JAMPDA010000008.1, from coordinate 2,294 downwards.
AGTATACACTATCGAAAGGACAATTACAAGACTTTATTGCCAAGCTAAATCGTTAACCTAAAAAAATAAGCGAAAGAATGGCGCAAACGGTTGACAACGACCGCTCGATTTGATAATATTATATTCGGCTCGTGTCGAGGGGATATAGCTCAGTTGGTAGAGCATCTGCTTTGCAAGCAGAGGGTCAGCGGTTCGAGTCCGCTTATCTCCACCACTTAATACTTAAATAAAGGAATGTAGCTGGGAAGGTTAGCAACCACCCTGCTACGAAGCACGAGCGAAGCGAGTATAAGGTGGGGGTCGTAGTCCGACGAAGCCGGAACGACGGTAAACAAATAATAATCAACATGTCATAAAGGAATGTAGCTCAGCAGGTTAGAGCACCACCCTGCTACGAAGCACGAGCGAAGCGAGTATAAGGTGGGGGTCGTAGTCCGACGAAGCAGGAACGACGTTAAACAAACAACAACACAACATAGCATAAAGGAATGTAGCTCAGCAGGTTAGAGCACCACCCTGATAAGGTGGGGGTCGGTGGTTCGAGTCCACTCATTCCTACCACAGCGAGATTACACGAACATTTTACTACTTTGGCGGCGGTTTTGCCGCAACGTTCGCACTGTAAGCTCAAAACAAAAAGGCGGCGGCTGTAATAGCTACCGTCTTTTGCTTTGTAATTTTTCAATATCTACTCTTATAGCTAATACATTACAACACTGAACATTGTATCGAATAGAAGTGATATTTACTACACTATTACATACCATTCAACTACATACAATTATTTTATAACATTACATTGTATTTGCTATAATATAGTAATTACAATATATAAATATATATAATAAGCGTTTATTCGGCTTTAATGTGCAAGTGTTGCTATTGATTTGAAAATGAACAACCGCGTCAGAATATGAGCAATGAGGCAAACCGAAAATATTTTCAGTAATTCTCCCCAAAAAACTACCCCCTATACCGTATAGGCATAAGGGGGTATGTATTTATTAGTGCGCATCGGCAGTCCCGCCGCCTGCTCCGTTCCTATCTTCCTTTTCCCACCTGTTAAGTATTTCCAATAGCTTGTTATATGCCTCGTCGGGTGTGCGCTGTCCGACGCCTGTGTCGCTTTCGTCCGACTTGCTCTGATCTATCGTCGTATGATTATTTTGCGCTCGCTCTTTGTCGGTATTCCACGTTTCCGATATTGCGTATAGATCGTAGCTTATGCCGTCTGCTATGCGGTGGAGTTGCCGAAAGATAAAGCGTATGTTTGCCGTAAGGCTTTCTTCGTCGTTCGCAAGTTCGTAGTCTATGCACGATAAGGCTAAAAGCGTTGCGGCTAAGTCGTTGGCTTTATTTGCGATATTAAAGACGTCGCTTTGCACTTCTGCGGCGCTATCGTATGTAATGTTATCCATTAGGCAGCTCTCCCTTGTATAGTATCGAAAGCGATGTCTATGTGAAGCGTATGATTGCTTGCGACATCGTAAACGTCAGTGACAAGCGCATGCAGGCAATCAAACACTTGCGATAAGTCGCATTGACTTAACTCGTCTGGGTATTGTGCTACGCCGCAAAGGCTCAACATATTGCATACCGCCGCCGCCTTTTTCTCTATCTCTCGGCTCTCATCTATAAGCTCTTTGCGTAAGGCGTTCATATCTATCGTGGGTTTATCTATGACGCTGCACGAGATGTTATTAGCTTTGCTTTCGGTGCGTTCGTCCGGTGTCGGGTGAAGGTGACACCCCTCGTTGACAAGCGAGTATAGATCGTCTTCTATCGCTCTAAAAGATGACACAAGCCCTGCAATGCCGCGTCTTACGGTCCATATTTTTATAGTATCGTCGTAGTTGTCGTTCGGTTGCCCGCCGGCAATAAGTTCCAACATACTTATAGCGTTGGTAAGGTCTTGTACTCGCAATTCGATTTTGGCAAGCGCTCTGCCTTCAGGTGTAGTCGTGTGATCTAACATAATTTTCGTTAATTGCGGCGGTCGGCGACGGACGTGTTATTGTTCCGCCGCCTTGCGCCGTGCGGTTGTTACGCCGCCATTACCTCCTTTTTGCCGTTCTCTTTGTATGTGATAGATACAATGCTTTCAAGCGCATATACAAGCGTCAAAGGCTTTTCGCTCGGCTCGTCTTTTATCGCGCCCATATCGATAAGTTGCTGCTTTGTGACGGGTGTACCGTCGGCAAGCGTGTACGATACACGGAAATTGTCGGGGTGCATAATTTGCAAATACAGCTTGCTTGCGTCCTTTTTACTCCGTACAATGCTGTCGTGTTCGG
>JAMPDA010000007.1 GCA_023665905.1 Roseburia sp. | reverse complement strand
AAGCAAAGCGTCGCGCAGCATTTGGCTGCCCGCAATTTGCCCATAAAAATGATTCTATTGAGGTTGGGTGAATGTAACTCTATAGTTTAAAAACATAAAGGACAGTTTCGTATATCTGCTCTTTCTTTTGTGTTCTTTTTGCGACGCTGTTTATGCGAATGCGCTAACGTTTGACAGCATATTTTTCTAGTGTAGTTTCTATGCAAAAAATATATTTTAGGGTTGACTTTTAGTCCCGCGTATAGTAATATAATTATACCACACTATCCTTTAACTTGGAGACTACTTTTACTCGTAAGAGAATAGTCTGCCATTTTGGCGTTCTCTCCATCTTGCGAGTAGCAGTAGTTATGGGATTGTGTGGTAACAATTAAGAGACTGCCATTTGGAGTGCCGTCTCTTGATTGGGACGACACTTTTTGTTTTGGAAAAAATACGGTAGGGAATAGGAGGACCCCGATATGAAAACACGCGGAAAACTTCGGTGTATCGCAGTATTTGTTGTGCTTGCCATATGCTTGTTGTGTTTGGGAGCTTGCGGCAATAACGGCAGGGACGGTCGGGACGGCGCAAGCGGCGCCGACGGCAAAAGTGCGTATCAAATCTGGCTCGACAACGGACACTCCGGCAGTCAGGCGGATTTTCTCGATTGGCTAAAGGGCAACAACGGCAAAGACGGAGTTGACGGCAAGGACGGCTCGGACGGGCAGGACGGACAAAACGGCGCCGTCGGCGTAAACGGAGCGGACGGAAAAAGCGCATATCAAATTTGGCTTGACAACGGATATCGCGGAACGCAAGCCGAGTTTTTGGATTGGTTGAAAGGTCAAGACGGTCAAGACGGACAAAACGGCGCTAACGGAGCAAAGGGCGACAAAGGCGATAAGGGCGATAAAGGCGACGACGGACAGGACGGTCAGGACGGGCGCGACGGAGTTGACGGCAATGACGGCGAAAACGGCTTAAGCGCGTACGAGCTCTTTGTAAAATACAATCCCGACTACTCGGGCGACGAGCAATTATGGATAGACGATTTGGTCAACGGTAGACTCAATAGATATACCGTGACGTTTAAATCTTTCGGCAATGAGGACATAGTTGTTAAAACGCCGTTTTACAATAACAGTGTGCTGAGCAATATTCCCGCAGTGCCGGATAAGATCGGAAATATCGGCACATGGGATCGGGACGACTTTACCGATATAACATCCGATATAACGGTCAATGCGGTTTACGAAACGCAGTGCTTGCAATATACATTAAATGAAGACGGCACCGCCTATTCGGTTTCAAAGGGTTCGGCTTTTATCGCTAACGATGTATTTATCCCTGCGACGTATAACGGTTTGCCCGTTACCGCTATCGAGGATAACGCATTTCTCGAATGTCGTGATATAAACAGTGTAAAAATACCGAGTTCGGTCAAGAACATCGGGGAGTTCGCTTTCCGTGAATGTCGCGGTATAGCGTCGGTGGAAATACCCGTCGGTGTAACCGGTATCGGAAAGGGCGCGTTTTATTTTTGTAAAAACTTAACGGGCATAAACATACCGAATTCAGTCACGAGTATCGGAGATTTCGCATTCGCCAGGTGTTTGAGTTTGAAAAGCGCGATAATACCGAGTTCGGTTTCGAGTCTCGGCGACGATGTGTTCGCCGGTTGTTCGGCTTTGACAAGCGTGGTAATCCCGAGCTCGGTCACATCGATCGGTCGTAGTGCATTCGTATCGTGCAAAATATTGGACACGGTTTATTACGAGGGCACACAGGCGGAATTCGGCGAGATATCGGTTAATTCGGGCAATGCTTGCTTTACCGACGCTGCGGTTTGCTATTACTCTCAAGATCCGCCGACGGAAGACGGTTTCTATTGGCACTACGATACCGATAATATGACCCCGATCGTTTGGACGACGTCGAACGGCAATTAATATTATATTCTTTATATTGTCGAAGATTTTGAAAGAAGACTGTTTGTAGAGATACGAGCGGTCTTTTTGCCTTGCTCGCAGATAGGAACTACCGGCAAGAACGCGGCGGCAGTAAATTTTCCAAAACTATTGACACTTATCGGCGGGCTGTGTTATAATGTACTATAGTCTGTTCTAAGAGGGAGCGATGAGAAACCGCAATAAGAAATCAATAGCTGTGTTGGCGGCGTTTTCCTTTGCGTTTTGCGCGCTTGGCGCATGCGCAAAAGCTACGCCCGACGTGAGCGGTCCGGTCGTTCCGCCGTCGCCGCCGTCGCCCGGCGGCACGCTCGCCAAAGTGGACAAAGACTCCGTCGATATCGACGAAACTTCGACGTCGTTTGTAATTTCCTGGGACGCGGTCGCAGGTGCGCAGAGCTATGTGCTCTCGTTCGACAGCGCCGACATAACGGCTACGTCGTGCACGGTGGACCTGCTTTCGGCGCAGTACGATTTTACTTTCCCCTTGGACAGCGAGCTTGTATTTTCCATAGTGGCAAAAGCCTCGGGTTATCAGGATTCGGAACCGGTTATCATTACCTACACATTGGAGGGAGAGCAGTTGCAAAGTCCCAGAATCATCTCGTTCGATAACGGCGTACTTACATGGGAGGCCGACTCCAAAACGACGGCGCATTTGATCAAAATAAACGGCACGGCAGTAACCGACACCGGCGACGGATATTGGCACAGCACATCGCTCGACACAAAGAGCTACCCGGGCTCGGTGCGCGTAGAGATAACATCTATCGGGAACGGCTATCCCATAAGGCCGAGCGCACCGACGGCGGTCAGGACGAACGCCGCCAAAACAAAGCTCGCAATGGCGGCTGTATCCACGTGTGTGGTGCGCGATAATCTCCTCAAGTGGAACGCCGTAAACGGCGCGAGCGCATATCGGCTGGTGGACATCAATCACACCGTAATCAACGTCACTGGAACGTCTTACGACCTGTCGGATAAAAACATCATACTCGGGGTCTATCCCGTATCGGGCGACGCCATGTACGAGGACGCCGACCTTACCGAAACGGCTTCGGTGCCGTACCTGAGCGGCAAGGGCACGGTCGAGGAGCCGTACCTTATAAGGACGCCCATGGATCTTCGCGCTATCGACTATTACGAAGCGCTCTACGCGGAAAGCGTGGGCGCGGCAGGCGTTTCGCCCAATAATTACCGCATAGAAAGCGACATAAACTACGACAGCGTGTCCGCGCCGGACGACGAGTCCAACCTGTACACGCTCACGCGCCCGTTCTACGGCGTTCTCGACGGCAACGGCAAGACGCTTTCCAATATTCGCATAGAGTACGACGGCGGCTATTGGGCGCTTTTCGATTTTGTCACACGCGGCGCGACGGTAAAGAACATCGTATTCGATACGATCTCCATACATAACGCGCAGCAGGATAACTCGCATCCGCTCAACTCGTCGATAGCGACGGTCGCGGACCGCAACTACGGCACGGTAACTCAAATAACGCTCAAAAACGCGAACTTTTCGGCGCGCGGCGGCGAGGTGTGCGGCATAGTTACGCACAACTACGGTACGGTGTCGGGGTGCACGGTGTCCGGTTCGTTCTCGCTCGACAGCACGTCGGCTTTGGGTTCGGCTACTTACGAGATGGCAGGCGTCGTTCTGGAAAACTGCACGGGCGGCAAAGTGACCGGCAATCTGGTGAAAACGCTTTCGCTTCGCGGCACGGGCGGCAACCTGTGCACGGCGGGCGGCGTCGTGTCGGTCAACCGTCAGGGCGGCATTGTGCAGGACAACAGCTACGAAAACGTAAGCGTCACCAACATGGTCGCTTCGGGTTCGGAGTACGGCGGCGTCGTCGCTTATTCCGTTCTCTCCGGCAACGTCATAAAGGGCACGGGCTCGCTCGGAACGTTCACCGTCGGCGGCACGCCCGTACAGACCGATAGCGGCGTTTCGCCGTATTACCGCGGCAAGCTTTTGGGCAAGGCCGGCTGAGGTGCGTCATGAAAATTCAAAACGTTAAAAATGACAAAGTAAAGAATATCGGCAGATACCGCGCGGTCATAGCGGCGCTCATAATCGCGCTGTTTGCTACGGTCGCGGCGGCGCTGTTTTATCGCGCCGAGCCGGCTACGGCCGCTTCCGACAACACCATAGCCGTGCACGTATACGACCCCGACGAGCGGTACAACGCGATGTCTGCTTGGATGTGGGTGGACGGCTCCGACGGCACGCCCGTGATATCGCCGTCGGGCAACAGCACGCTTTCCAAAAGCTATTCGGGCGGCGTGAACACGGCGCGGATATTCAACTTTTCGGTGAATGCTACGCAAAGGGCGGCGCTTGCGAGCGGAAAAAAATTCAAGTTCATCATCGTCGTCGCCAAGTCGGGCACGCGTCCCGCGACCTGGGACACCACTTGGGCGGCGTACGACAAGCTTACGGGCGATATGGAGATAAACCTCGCATCGGCTTTTTCACAAGGCAACAATGCCGACGTGTACTTTGTATGCAATTTTTCGAGCACAACTACAAACATTCAGGAGGCACAGGCAACTTTGGACAGAGTTACAGGCGCGCGAATATCGAGCATAGACAGTACGGGCGCGACAGTGACGTTTGACACCGCCTATCCCATGACGGGCAAGACAGCCACGCTGTATAAAAACGGGATCGCTCTGGGCACGGCGACCGCCTCGGCGAGTGTTGACAAAAAGTCGTCCGGCACCGCAAAATTCACTTCGGTCAACGAAAGCAATTTCGACTATTCCGCCGCGTATACACTCAGTTTGTCGGGGATAAGCGGCACTGTGTCGATCTCGTCAACGTCGCTTTTGGACACAGCGGCGTTTATACGCAAGTACGAAACCACAGCCGCGCAGACGACTACATACGGCGCAACGTACACGAGCGCCGCGACGACGTTCAAGCTGTGGGCGCCGCTTGCTTCCGCGGTAAAACTCAGGCTTTACAACACCGGCGACAAACAAAAAGACCCCACCGCGCGCTCCGAAGTAGATATGACAAAGAGCGCGGACGGGATATGGAGCAAAACGGTCAGCGGCGATCTTAACGGCACCTATTACACCTATTCCGTTACAAACAACGGTCAGACGGTCGAAACAATAGACCCGTACGCCGTCGCTTGCGGCGTAGACGGCGAGCGCGGAATGGTGATCGATCTTTCTACTACAGACCCCGACGGCTGGGCTAACGATAAACACCTTTACGCCAAAAACGCCAACGCGGCGAACGCGCCAATCGTTTGGGAAGTGTCCGTAAAAGACTTCTCGTCGTCGCCCGACTCCGGCATGAAGTACAAGGGCAAGTACCTTGCGTTCACCGAGCAGAACACCGTTGTGCCCGGCACGGAGCTCGATCAAACCCCGCTCAAGACGGGCGTCAATTACTTAAAAGACCTCGGGATAACGTACGTACACCTCAATCCCGTGTACGACTTCGCCACTGTTGACGAGCGCGATATGTCGATCGCCGACGACACCAAAGACAATTTTAACTGGGGTTACGATCCGCAGAACTATAATATTCCGGAAGGCTCGTACTCCACCGATCCGTCGCGCGGCGATGTGCGCATAAGAGAGTTCAAGCAGATGGTCAAGGCGCTCCACGATGCCGGCATAGGCGTCATAATGGACGTTGTGTACAACCACACCTACTCGACCAACGGCCAGGCACTCCATAATTCCGTGCCCTATTATTATCACCGTACCGCCGACAACGGAACGTACACCAACGGCTCCGGTTGCGGCAACGAAACGGCGTCCGAGCGCAGTATGATGCGCAAGTACATGGTCGATTCCGTGGTGTATTGGGCGACAGAATATCACATCGACGGCTTCCGCTTCGACCTTATGGGCATACACGATACAACCACGCTCGCAAAGATCCGCGCCAAGCTCGATGCGCTCGACGGCGGACAGGGCACAAAGCTTTTGATGTACGGCGAGCCCTGGGCGGCGGACGGAAGCTATGTTCCCCCGTCATATACGTCGCGCGTTAGCGCAACGTCCACGGCGATCGCCGGCACGGGCGAGTATACGGCTAACGTCGGCACTCAGCTCGTCAAGAACCTGTTTGCCGGATATGACAACGATTATCCGCGTAACATGTCCGCCTTGCCTGCGCGCGTAGCCGTGTTCAACGACAGCGGACGCGAGGGATTGCGCGGCAACAACGACCCGGGCAAAGGCTGGGTGAACGGCAATATCACCGAAGATAACGTCAAACGCGTACAGCGCATGATAGAAGGCGGTATCGGCGATTCCGGCATAGGCATGAACACGGGCAACGGCGCGCGCAACGTCGCTTACTCCTGCGCGCACGACAACTACACGCTGTGGGATCAGATACGCGGCGTAAGTCACGGCTCGCAACCTGCGCTGTACTACTCGAGCGCCTATTCGGACGCGGTCAAACAATGCAAACTCGCAGCCGCCGCGTGCCTTACAAGCTCCGGTATAAGCTTCATGCTGGCAGGCGAGGAGATGGGCAGAACGAAGTACGGGAACGAAAACTCGTACAATTCGCCGACCAAGCTCAATCAGATAGTGTGGTCGCGTCAGAGCGAGTTCTCCGATCTGCGCAACTTCTACAAGCAGCTCATCGGCTTGCGCAGGCAGTACGTCAATTCGCTGTTCTCGTACAGCGCCTCGACCAATCCGAACTATTGCTACGGCAACTTTACCGGCACCAATCAGTCTACGGGTCTTATCAAGTTCACGCGCACGCAGGGCGGCGCCACGCTGACCATGACGCTCGACGCCGGCAACCTTACGGGCTCGATAAAGATCGGCACGACAACGGTAACTTTTTAGCCGAGCGTAAGAACAAGTAAAACAAAGCTATATAAACACCGGACGCGTCGGGCAAAACCGACGCGTTTGTGTTTAAGCGCGCGTTTGCGCTTAAAAGTGAAAAGTTTGGCGTAAAGGGTTGCAAAACATGCGCCGATGTGGTAAACTATTAAGGCTGTTTTACGGCGCGTATTTTGGCGCGCAATTTTAAAAGCGGTAAAACGAGGTGCGCATGAGTAAAGTCGAAGAACCTACGGTTTTGTTCGGAAAATCGAAGTGGATATGGTCGGCGGACGCCGAAAAGAAAAACTCCAATATTATTCTTAGGCGCACGTTTTCCTTCGGAACGGAAAAACCGCCCGTGCGCGCGCTGTGCCGCGCCGCGTGCGACACGCATTATTATCTTTACGTCAACGGCAACGCCGTGGTGTGGCAGGGCGGCTTCAACCGCAGCGAGCACGGCGCGTATTACGACGAGTTCGATATAGCAAAGTTTTTGGTAAAGGGCGATAACGTTCTCGTCTGCTACTGTCAGTATTTCGGCAACGACGGGCGCGACCTTGTCTGCTCCGACCGTGCCGGCTTTATATTCGAGTGTAACGACCTCGGCATTTACAGCGACAAAACGTTCACCGTTTACGACAACCGCTCTTACAAAATGCCGCGCCCGTCCAACTGCTGCTACGCAGGCTGGAGCGTGCTCTACGACGCGTCGCTCGAAGGACAGATACAGAACCTCATGTCGCCGACGGCTAATCTTTCGCTGTTTTTGCCGGCGACGGAGCTCGACATGTATCCCGACACGGTGATGGGCGCGCTCAAACCCCGTCCGTTGCCGCTCTACAGATTTTCGGCGCAGCCCGTTATCGGCAAGCCCAAAAAGTCCACCGATCAGTTCGACGGCGACACGTACACCATTCGGCTTCCGCGCGAAATGCGGATAACGCCGTACATGGAGATAGCCGGCAACGGTCAGGAAACGGTCGTCATAAACACCGACCGCAGCGACTGTCAGGGCTGTTTCGGCGACGAGAACAGCACATATCACGCGCACACAGTGGAGTATATCACAAAGCCCACGCTCAATATTTTCGAGGCGTTCTTGCCCATGACGGGCAGCGAGCTCGTGTTTTCCATGCCGCGTTCCGTAAAGGTCATCAAGCTCGGCTACAGGGAAATAGGCTACGACACTGCGCCGACGTGCGAGCTCGATACGGGCAGCGAGCGGATAGACAGTCTGTTTGAAAAAGCGTGCAACACGCTTTATAACTGCATGGACACTACGCTTTTGGACACTCCGGAGCGCGAACGCGCCATGTGGCTGGGCGACGCGTCCATAGCGTCGCGCGCGCTGTATCTTTCGCACTACGACGCGCGCGCGCTCGTTAAGAAAGTCATAGACGACATTTTGGCGTACATCGACGGCGACGTCATGTACTCGTGCGTGCCCGGCAACGTTCCCGTGGATATCCCGTCGCACGGGCTTATCGCGACGAGCGAATTCGGCATTTTTGCGCAGTATCTTAGGTACGTCGGCGATATCGAGCTGTTCCGCACCGAGTACGAGCGGCTGTGCGACTATCTTATGCTTTGGGAGATGACCGAGCACGGCGTGGCGCTGCGCGACGGCAATCGCCGCTGGTACGACAATCTCTACAATGTGGACGAAGCGCTCGTGGAGAACGCGCTGTATTATTCCGCCTGCAAATTTTTAAAGGAAGTGGGCGATCGGATAGGCAACAACGATTACGCGGAAACCTTCGAGGACCGCATGACCAATATCGCGGAGTATATAGACAGTTGCTGGGACGGGCTGGGCTACACCTCGAGAGAGGATGGCTACGACGATCGCGCAAACGCGCTCATCGTGCTCGACGGGCTTGTTCCGCAGGAACGTCGCGACCTCGTTTGCCGCCTGCTCGCCGCGACTTACAACGCGTCGCCGTATATGGAATGGGCGGTCATAGAAGCGCTCTGCGCGCTTTCCCGCCGCGACCTTGCGCTCATGCGTTTCCGTTCGCGCTACGCGCTGGCGGCGGAGTCGAGCGACACCGCGCTCGGCGAGGACTTTAACGGCTACGGCACCAAGGTGCAGAGCTATCAGTCGGCGGTCATATTCGAGATCATACAGCTTTTCGGCGGCATAGACGTTCAGGACGGCGCGCGCAAGATAACCATAACGCCCGACTTCAACGCGCTTAAAGATTTCCGCGTCAAGCTCGCGCTCGCCACGGGCGAGTTGGAAGTGCGCTACAAATACTCGGCGACGCGCATAGATATCGCCGTGGACAACCGCACCGCGGGCAAAGTGGAGCTCGACATCGCTCCCGAGCGCGTCGGGCGCACCGTGGAACGCCGCACTATTATTCTCAACAAAGGCAAAAACAAGTTTACCATCTGAACCGATGGGCGATAATAATATATCATGAAACAAAAAATCCTGTTCACGTTTATCGAATCGGGCTTCGGACATATTTCCTCCATGCAGAGCATTTACGACGCGCTCGCCGAGGAGTATTCCGACAAGTACGATATTGAAAAGAGTTTCATTATGACGGACGACGGTTTTCCCAATCTTGTCAAAATGGACAGATTTATTATTAAACAAGTGCAAAACACCAACAAGATACCGCTGTTCGGCAAGTGGATATTCCCAATAATACACCTGCTCGGCGGACATCACGTAATGCGGTTTTTCCACCGCCAGATGGCGACGAAGTCGTTTAAGCAGGGCTTGGAGGCTCTGAAGCGCCGCAGCCCGGACGTGATAGTAACGAACCACTACTACACCGATCTTTTGGCTGTGGAGTACAAGCGCCGCATAGACCCGCACGTCGCGGTCGTTAACTACAATCCCGACCCGACGCTTCATTCGTTTTGGGACAGCCGCGGCGGCGTGTTTATAGTCAACAACGAGAGCGCGCTGAAATATGCGCTCAAGCACGGCTTTAAGGACGAAAACACGCGACTCGTCACGCCGTGTGTGCGGCGCAGTGTGGAAACGAACACTTTGAGCCGCGAGCAGCTGCGCGAAAAGTACGGGCTGCCTCAGGACCGCTTTACCGTTGTCGTCGCCGACGGCGGATATATGCTCGGTCGCGGTCCGAAGTTCGCGCGCGCGCTCATAAAGAGCGGCTTGCCAATAACCCTCTGCATAATAGCAGGGCACAACCAAAAGCGATACAAAGAGTTCACGGACATCGCGGAGGGCAAGAAGCGGCTGAAAGTCGCGGACGGCATGACGCTCAAGGTGTACGAGTTTGTCAAAGAGGCGTACGAGCTGTACGGCGCGGCGGACGTTTTTCTCACAAAAGGCGGTCCGAATGCGGTGCTGGACAGCATATATATGCATACACCCGTCATAATAGATTACTGTCCGCACCTCATCGAATCGTGCACGGCAAAGATCTATGCAAAACAGCTCGGTTGCGGCGAAACCGCCTTTAATAAGCGCAAAGCGGTCAAGCGCATAAAAGCGCTCATGGAGGATAAGGACACGCTCGAACTGTACGGCGAGCACATAAACGAGCTTATCGCGCGCGGCAACGGCGCAGGCGCTGTCGCCGCCATTATCGACGAGGAAGCGCAAAAACGCCTTGCCGAGCTCGAAACCGCGAGCGCGGATACGGGCGATAAATGAACACAAAAAAGTACAAAGCGTTTTTCGCAGAGCTCGCGCAAAAAGGCGATATCCCGCCCGACCTGTATGACGAGATAACGGCGGAGATAGAGCGCGACGGCAAAATGACAAAGCGCGTGTATTCTGTGTTCTTGAACGGGCTCGAAAAGCGCGGGCTGTTCGACGTGGACGGCACGCCGTTTTCGGAAAAGAACAGCGCAAAGACGGACGGCTCGTACAAGTATAAACGCCCGAAAAACCCGTTCTGGCACATCGGGCACGCCGTCACCGCGACGCTGTACAAGTTTATCGGCTGGATAGTCGGCGGCGTCGGCTACGGCATATGGCGCGTCAAGGACGCAAAAAAACTGAAAAAGATAGGCGCGTGCATAACGACTTCCAACCACGTCGGATATCTCGATCCGTGCCTTACCCGTCGGGCGCTCGGCGTAAAGAAGCAGTACATAGTCGCCGCGCCGCACAACTGCAAGCGGAACCTCGGCGGCGCGATACTCAAGTCGGCGATAGTGCTGCCGCTCCCTGCGACGTTTAAGGGCGCAAAGCCGTTTTACGAAATGCTCGAGTACGTGCGCGATCGCGGCGCGGCGATACATTTTTATCCCGAAAAGAGCATGTGGCTGCATTACCGCAAGCCGCGCCCGTACAAGGACGGAGCATTCTACTTTGCGGAAAAGCTCGGCGTGCCGATAGTGCCCATGCTGTACTGCTTCCGCGAGCCTAAAGGTCTGCGCAAGCTGTTGCACCTTCCCAAAGCGGAGATAAGGATCGCCGACCCGATATATCCCGACAAGGCCTTGGGTGTGCGTGCGCGAATGACAGACCTCGCCGAGCGCGCGTACGCGGCGGCGGCGCGGTTGTACGAGGAGTTTTACGGCGAGCCGCTGACCTATCTCTGCGACGAGCAAAATCCGCTCGGCGACGAAACGCTCGGCGGTGAAGCTGTAGGCGTCGAAACGGTCGGCGAAAACATAACGGAAAAAAATCAACAAAAGGACGAAATATAGTTCATGGCAAAAACCATAGCGATAGCAAATCAAAAGGGCGGCGTCGGCAAGACGACGACATGCGTCAATCTGGCGGCGTATTTTGCCGCGTTCGGCAAGCGCGTGCTCATTATCGACAACGATCCGCAGGGCAACGCGTCGAGCGGTCTCGGGATAGAAAAGCACAAGGTCAAGGATTCCGTGTACAGCCTGATAGTGGGCGACTGCGAAGCAAAGGACGCGATACTCCCGACGGGCGTGGACGGCTTGGATATAATCCCGTCCAACATAGACCTTGCCGGCGCGGAAGTGGAGCTCGTCAGCCTCGACAGGCGCGAAAGCTCGCTCAAGCGCGCCATTGCGCCTATAAAGAACAACTACGACTACATATTTATCGACTGTCCGCCGTCGATAGGGCTTTTGACGCTCAACGCGCTCACGGCGGCGAACTCCATACTCGTTCCCATGCAGGGCGAATACTTTGCGCTCGAGGGCTTGAGCCAGCTCATGAACACCATAAAGCTCGCGAAAAAGATACTCAACCCCACACTTGAGATAGAAGGCGTGGTCGTCACCATGTACAACTCGCGCACCAATCTCGTCAACTCGGTCGCGGAAGAAATTACGCACTACTTCGGTAAAAAAGCGTTCGGGACGCGTATTCCGCGCAGCGTTCGGCTCGCCGAAGCTCCGTCGTTCGGCATGCCGATAAGCCAGTTCGACCCGACGTCCGCCGGCGGCATAGCGTACAAGAACTTGGCGGAGGAAATGCTCAACCGCAATCGCGATACGTTTACGCCGATCAAAAATCTGTCGGCGCTCAAGAAAAGAATACAGTAAAATCGGAGCGCGTGCGTACGGCTTGTGCCGCACCGCCGCAGATGACCCGCCGCCGAGCGCGGCGATAAACACGTATTACACCTTTCGGAGGCTATATTGGACAACAAATCGACTTCGAACAGTCGCACGCCGACGTCAAGGACGGCGACGCCTGCATCGACGCGTCAGACCGCGACGCCGTCGGCAAAGTCTACGACGGCGACGTCAAGGACGGCTACGCCTGCATCGACGCGACAGAGCGCAACGCCGACGGCAAAGTCTACGACGTCTGCTTCGACGCGGACTGCAACGACGCGGCAGAGCGCGGCGGAGCAAAAGAGCGCGCAATCTACACAGCGCACAGCAGCTACGCGTCAGACCGCAACCCCTGCGGCAAAATCTACGACGGCGACGTCGAGAACGGCGACGCCTGCATCGACGCGGACTGCCACGACGCGGCAGAGCGCGGCGGAGCAAAGGGCGGCTTCTTCGCGGTCTTCTTCTAACGCGCGTGCGGAGCGTGCGGCGGTCGCCGCCGATACCGACGTAAAGCGCGCGGCTCGGAATAAAGACAAGAACGCGAGGTCTTCGTCCGGTGCTACGAAAGCGCGCGGCGGAGCAGCCGCAGAGGCGGACGGAAACGTAAAAAAGAAAGCCGTAATAATAACGTGCGCGGTGATTCTTTTGTGCGTCGCGATCATCGTGACGGTGGTGATAGTTTTGCACGTGCGCAAGAAAAATGCGCTTCCGACCGACGTATTCAAAAATACGTACTCCACTACGACCAAGGTCGGCTACGCCGCGGAATATTTGGACACGGTGGAGCGCAAGATCCCCGCGACGACGGAGAACGAGGGCAGGTCGTCCGTAGGCTATCCCACGTACGGCTATACTTTGAACGCGGCGATGGGTACGGACAGCGACAAAGTGGCGCTCCGCAATGCGATAATAGGCGAGTCGAGCTATCTCACGTCCTCCGACACGGCGAACGCCGGCGGCGGCGGATATAACAGCATAGACGCCGACGGGAACCTTTGTAACAATCTCGTGCCGACGGGCAGGCGGCTTTACAAGCACACCGGCGCGGTCGGCATGTATTTGGGCGACGTGTCCGACGACGAGCCCGCCGTAGTCAAGCGGCTCACTATCAAACCGCGCGGCTACAGAAGCTACAGCGTCACGGGACTTTACGCGCCCGCCGGCGAGGTCGTAAAAGTGCAGATAAGCGAAGCGGACCTTGCCGCCGTCGGCGAGCTCAAGTTCTACATAGGTCAGGCGCTGTATAACGGTCAGGCGAACAACATTTGGGCGACAAAGAACCAGATGAACCGCATGCCGCACGTACTGAACACCCTGATAGTGAATGCGAATAGGGCTGTCCTCGAGGACGGCGTATATACGGCGTACATCGGCTCGTTCTTGGGCGGTCCGATATACATATCCAACACCAATGTTCAATTTACGGTCACGATCTCGGGAGCGGTCAGATATTCGCATTTCATCTTGGGCTACACGTCGCCCGAGGAGTTCGCGGAAAACTCCAAGTCCTCCGCTCCGTACTTCGATCTCGAGGTGTGGGAATACGGCGTTTTACATTCCGGTCCCAAGCAGTACGCGGCGCAGCTCAGTTACGACGATATCTACAGCGCGGCGATAATGTGGGATAAGATAGCCCTCGTTTCCACGCGCATAAGCAGTCAGGGCGTGGTGTTCCTGTACGACCCGTTCGTCGCAGCCGGCGCGGCGGTCGCTTTCCCAGGAAGGAGCTCCGTCAACTGCCCGATGGGCTGGATGAGCGGCTCGCTCAATTACGACTCGTTCGTCACGTCAGGCTCTTGGGGGAACATGCACGAGTACAACCACAACTTTCAGGGCTGGGGAATGGGCGACGGCGGCGAGGTCACCAACAACGCGCTGTCACTTGTCGAGTACAGTCTGTTCACCGATATATCCTCGGCGCGCAAGGTCGGCGCAAGCGGCGACGGCATGGGCGGCTGGAACAGATACACGAGCGCGAGCTTTGCGCTCGACCAAATAACGGCAGGCAAGTTCGAGAACGGCACAAAAGGGCTTGCGGCGTACGCCACGGTGCTGCACAGCTTCGGTCAGGACCTTTTTATCAAGACGGCGCAGACGTCGCGCTCGCAGACCGTGGATAAGTGGGCGGCGGCGTGTTCCGAAGCGACCGGCCATAACTTTACATACTACGTTCAGTCCATGCTCGGGCATGCCGTGTCCGATACCGCGCTGACAGACGAGCAAAAGGCGTACCCCATGTTCGTTCCCGTTGCGTCCACATACCAGACCGGCAGGCGCTTTGCCGTCGGCGACGACACGCACGAGATAACGACAATGCGCCCGTACGTGATCGAGCAAGGCGTAGACTTCGACTTCAACTTCCTCGAGTACGGCATAAATCACGATATAGACGGCAAAACGGTCGCAGGTAGCCTTGTCGTTCCAGACGGGTTCACGTACAGGGTAAAGAGCGTGTTCGAGCCCGAGTACGGCGCTGTCACGAAGAAAGCGGACAATATTTACACTTATACACCCGACGGCAGCAACAGGTCGGGCAAGATTTACGTGACGCTGGAAATCAACAAGACGGACAACGCATTCGACGTCGAAGATGTCGAGCTCGTATTGGAATTTCAGCCGAAGATAGGCAAGCCCAATCAGATCGATCAGGTGACGTACACCTATACCGCCGACACTATATACACGACCGTCGAGCAGGCGTATGCGGATAACTACGAGGGATATGCGGACGTAACTCGCAGTTATGTGAACTACCCGTCCAAAAACATGAACGGCAACGCGCAGGTATGGTTCCCCGCGGACAACACCGTGACCGAGCTCAGCGGCAAGATCTTGATAACGGAAACCGCCAAGTACAGGTTCGACCTTCGCGCGACGTACTCCAACCTCTATATCTCGCTCGACAACGGTAGGACGTACGCGCTCGCGGCGAACGTAAAGAGCTATGTGGCGACCCACAACGTCACCGACAATATCCCGCTCGGCTGTAAGTATTACACCGACTACGAGCTCAATAAGGACGATTGGGTGTACTTTAAAATAGTGACGCTCAACAATAAAGCGTTGCTCGACGCCGACGCGTCGTCCAAGGGCAGGAGCTACGCCGACCTCGGTATGGGCAAGTTCGAGGTGCCCGGCGGCACTATCGACGAAGACGAGGATACGGAGGACTACGTGCCGCCGACGGCTACCGTTAAGACGCTCATTGTCACGTCGGCGTACAGGGTGGATTACGAGCCGTCCACGGGATCTTTCGAGTCGGAATACTTCTACTTGAGGGAGTATTCGTACGACTACGACAATGCCGAGCCCATAGCCGTCAAGCAAACGCCGCTGTTCAGTCAGTACACGCCCTGGGACAGCACGGACACCTACAAGATAGAAAATATCTTCGACGACGACGAAACGACGTATATCCATAATTCCAAATACCACGTCACCGAAACGCCGTTTGTAGTAGAGGTCGAGCTGGAGAACGAGATAACGGCAAACCGCCTCGTGTTCTTCGGCACCAAGTATAACAACAATGCAAAAACTTATCTGCCCAAGGCGTACAAGGTGTGGATAGGCGACGGCACGGGCGAGTGGGAGCTCGTCGCCGAGGCGACGACTTCCGTCGTTTCCAATCAGCGCGTCACCGTGGACTTCGACGGCATGCACACTTTCAGATATTACAAGGTGGAAGTGAGCGACACCCACTCGACGGCGGCATATAAGTACATAGCGCTCGACAAGATAGAGTTCTATAACGCCATAAGCCTGCA
This sequence comes from Roseburia sp., assembly GCA_023665905.1. GTDB lineage: Bacteria > Bacillota > Clostridia > Christensenellales > Pumilibacteraceae > Anaerocaecibacter. The sequence continues at coordinate 56,865 of JAMPDA010000007.1, read as the reverse complement.
CGGCGGAAAGCAAATATCGCCCGACGACGCGTCGATAACGTATAAGGGTTCTTGGAGCGTCGAGCCCGGGCTGTGCACGTTCGGGCACATTCTGTGCGGCAAAAACAAGGCGACAGCCGAGTTCGAGTTCACGGGCACGCATGTTGCGATAAAGTCTATGCGCGGCTCCGGCTACGGCAGCTTTACAGTATACATCGACGGCCGCCAAGTCGATACCGTATCCCTCGACGGCAGCGGCGTGGACGTCGTGTACGTGTCGTCCGAGTTGTCCGACGAAAAAACGCACACCGTGCAGATACGTTGCACGAGCGGCACTGCTAATATCGACAGCATAATCGTTTGGTAAGATCGCTTAAAACGGCGGCGGCGCGTCACATACACGCCGCCGTTTTGCGTGCGCGAAAAATTTTATCAACGCGCTAAAAAAGATTGACAAAGAGCACGCGCTATAGTATACTTTATGAGTGATATGCTGTTATGGCTCAGTCGGTAGAGCACGTCCTTGGTAAGGACGAGGTCCCGGGTTCGAATCCCGGTAACAGCTCCACGAAAAGACGCACCCAACGGGTGCGTCTTTTCGTGGAGTTTGTTTCGGATTCGACGCGCCGAGCGAAAGCCTGATTGAGATAGAGCCCGAAAAAAGATATAGCGCATAATATGGGGATAAGACGTTCGGCGCGAGTTCGCTAGACGCTTGCGCGAAAGCGCAAAGTCCGCCGCGAATTCGCGGCAATCCCGGTAACAGCTCCAAAAGGCATATAAGGGCGCATCTTGCGCCCTTTTTACGTGTCTCGCGCTTGGTCATGTACGTCTATGTACACTCCCTGCGCGCTCGCACTTAAAAGTGCACAATCTGCAACCCTTCTCTGCCTTTTGGCTATATGTTTTTTCGTGGAGATTGTTTCGGATTCGACGCGCCGAGCGAAAGTACGACTGAGATACTCGCGGGGAATAAATATTAAGAATAACGAGAGCGGGCGGCGCTCACGTATTTTGACACACTAAAACGCCGTCTGACAGGCCATGTTATTATATAATCGAGATAACGGCTAAAACATGTGGCAACACATATAGCGGTTAATTATTTTTTAACTATATAATAACCGTGCCGTGTTCGTACAAAATATTCGCCGTTATTCTTGCTATATGGCTTATTACATTCATCTTGCGCAAAATCGGATACTTTATAATTTAACTTGAAATCCAGCTTACTTTCGATCGCTTCTCTTATTTCGCACGTACTGAATTCTCTTGTATCGTTAATATGTTCTCGCACAAATTCCGCGCAAGCAGCCTTAACTTGTTCAAGTTTATTGTCTTTTTCCATATGATACCTCTTTAATTTTTTACCACACGACGGGCGTTTTGCCGTCGGTGTCGTAATGCCAATAATTGCCGCTTGTTGCCGGCGTAGTCGGGGAGTAGAAATACAAGTCGGCGGCGAGGATAGCCTCATTGCCCTCATAATCGATACTCATTGCATCGAATTCGGCTTCGTTCCCGTAGAAATAAATTGTGTTGAGTTCGTCGCATGCATTAAATGCGTAACGAGATATGCTTGTGTTTTTATGTAATATTATGCCTGTAATATTCGATCTCCCCCCAAAAGCGTATTCGCTAATAGATGTGACGCTTTCGGGTATTGTGATCGTGCCTTGAATGTACGCCGGCACGCAGATAATTTCCGTTTTCGATTTATTATACAGGATCCCGTCGATACTGCAGTAATTGGGGTTGCCTGCGGCTACTTCTATTCGTTGCCCGCTGAACTGATTGTTGAAGACGTTGTCGCTATCGATAGACAGCACACTGCTCGGGATCCGCAGAGTCGATAGATTATAGCAATAATTGAATGCGGAAATAGCCATATTCACAACGCTGTTCGGTAATTCTATATCCTGTAAAGAAGAACAAAGAGCGAACGTGCTGCCGCCGATGTCCGTAAGCCCGTTTCCGAGCTCTATATGTTCCAAGCTATAGCAACCACTAAAGGCGCCTGTGCCTATGGTTTTGACGCTGTCCGGTATTTTAATGTCTGTCAAGGCGTCGCAGCGTTGGAATGCGTATTCACGTATCTCTACTATGCTGTCGGGAATATAAATGCCGATACAGGTGCTTGTGGGAGTCAAGTAATCCGAACTCATAACGTTATTAAAAGCGTAACTGTCTATCACCGTCACAGCTTTGCCGTCGTGTTCAGACGGGATAACAGCTCGCTTGTGTTTCGATCCATATCGTCGCCGCGGGCAACCTTGTATTCGTTGCGCGAAACGAGCGTAAATTGCAAGCCTTGCGTTTCGTAGATCGCTTCGACTGTCAAGTCCGTTTTAATTTCACTGAAATCGGTTATAGACCAGCGGCTGTCGTTGCCGACTTTTGCGGTTATCTGAGGGATATCGGTTATGGCGTCGCCGTAGTTTACTGTGATGACTGTGTCCTCGTCGTCGGTGAACTCGTTATGGAAAGTAACATACTTTCGCATGTCGTACACGGCATTTACTTCCAGGTCTTGCGTTATGCTCGAAAAATCGGTAACGCTCCATGCCGCGCTCGTTTGACCCTCTTTTTCGGGGACTGCCGGTATATCGGCAAGAGCATATCCGTCAAAAACGTATTTTACGATATCGTCGGCGACTTCCGTCTTGAATGTGACCGTATGAACTTTCAATTCACCGTTTATAAGCCCGTTTATCCATTGTTCTTCCGTGCCCGTATAGTAGGGGTAGTATGTAAGAAAAATTTCGTATGCGCTTAAGCCGTTTTGACCGTTCTGTCCGTTGCCGCCTTGCGCGCCCGTTTCGCCTTTATCTCCTTTATCGCCCTTATCGCCTTTACTGCCGTTATCGCCGTCCGAGCCGTCCGAGCCTTTTAACCACGCTAAAAAGTCGGTTTCCGTGCCCGAGTGACCGGCGTCTAACCAAATCTCATACGCGCTTTTGCCGTTTGTGCCGTCGATCCCGTTTGCTCCGTCGGCGCCGCCCGAGCAAGCGCAAAGAAACACCGCAATTAAACATACCAAAGCAATGAGTACAACATACAACTTGGTTTTTATCGCTTTGTACATGATAATTTTCTCCCTGTTTGCTGTTTTATGCGCCTATTATACACATATAACACTGCAATGTCAAGCAAAAACCAATTTGTATGTGTATTTATTTTGTAAAGTACAACATGCACCACTGTTTTACCAAGTTACATCAAACAATAAAGTGCGGCGGTTGATTTATACTATAAGCAGAAAAGTTGCGGGGTAATCATGATATGGACAAGGCGGATATAATCAACCGAATTGGATATATAAGAACGCGGGCGAGGCTTACGCAAAAAGCGCTTTCCGTCGCGCTTGAGTTGAACCCCAATTATATCAATAGGCTGGAGAGCAAAAAAGACTTTTTGCCGTCGCTTGAAGTGCTGTTGCGTATAATCGAAGTGTGCGGCAGTACGCCCGAAGAATTTTTTTATCACGATATTTCCGCTTACGAGCACGATAAGGCCGTATCGGACAAAATAAAATCATTGCCCGACGACGTAAAAGAATTTGTCCTTGACTACGACCCCGAGCTTATGCAAATGTTTACTACCATAAACAGAAAATTTGTCAAAAAAGAGTAGCGAAAACAGATCGACGTGTGTAAAATCGGGTCGCCGCAATGAGGTCGGTCGCGACGAAAAAACGGTCTTGCTTTAGGTCAATGCGGCAGTCTGAAATAATCGAGAAAGAGCTTGAACTTGTCCTGCGCCGCAAGGCAAGTGTCGCGCAAATATCCGCGCTCGGTTTTCCATTCTTTCAATCCGCGATAATAGAACAGTTTCAGCTCCTCGTCGATGATGAACGGCACGATGTTGTACTTTAGGCAATCTTTAAATAAAAGCAATCGCCCGATGCGCCCGTTGCCGTCTTGGAAAGGGTGTATACACTCAAACCGATAATGGAACTCCAACAGGTCGTCCAATGTCTTTTCCGTTTTCGCGTTGTAAACCGAAAGCAATTCCTTCATCTTGCCGGCGACTTCTTCGGGCTTAGCCGTGGGCATGTCGCCGACGGTGTTCGGCAATCTTTTGTAATCGCCTACGGCAAACCAATCCTGCCGCGCGTCCGTCGTTCCGTTCTTCAGCGTGCGGTGCAGCTCTTTGACGAACTCTTCCGTGATCGTTTTTTTTGCGTTATCTATGATAAGGTCGATACACTTAAAGTGATTGGCGGTTTCCACAATATCGTCCACCTTTATCGCTCCGCCGTTGATACCTATCGTGTTCGTTTCGAAAATATAGCGCGTTTGGTCGTGTGTCAGGCGGCTTCCCTCTATATGGTTGGAATTGTAGGTCAATTCGATTTGCACCTTGTGATATATGCCGCCCGAAAGTTTTGCGCGTTTTTCCGCAACAAGTATTTCCGATAGCGCGGTGGAAGTGATACTCTTATTCGCTCTGTCGGGCTTTTGCGCGTCTTCGGGAATGTTCCAAGTCTTGCCCGTCAAAAACGCGCCGTCGATTTTCCCCAAAGCGCAATAGTTCCGAACGCTCCGCTCGGATATATTCCATTTTTTCGCCGTTTCCGCAACCGATAGATATTTCATTGCTGTAGACCTCGTAAATAAGTATATCACGCTATCGGCAAAAAATCAACAATCAAAGCGGTAAAATATAAGGGTTTTTGCCGATATCGGCAAAACGAAGTGTTGTGGCGTGCAAAAAAGGGCGGAAGTGTGACGTCGCACATTCAGCCCTTTTTGCGCAGTATACTTAAGAAGCCGATTTTCTATATCGATTTACCACTCGACGGGCGTTGTGCCGTCGGTGTCGTAATGCCAATAGTTGCCGCTCGTTGCCGGCGTAGTCGGGGAGTAGCAGTATACCGTCGCGTTTATAAACGCCGTGTTTTCATCGGGAGATACTGATATTTGGTCAAACTCCGCACGAGTGCCTTTGTAGTATACTTTGGGCAGTTCATTGCAGTAGAACGCGGAAGCCTCGATCGTGTTTACGGTGTTGGGGATCACGACATGGGTCAATGAGTTACAAAGCCTAAATGCGTTCGTCGGTATGCTCGTAAGGCCGTCTGGCAGGGTGACGCTTGTTATCATATAGAACCGCGAGAAAGCGTATTCGGGAATAGAAACGGAATCGCCGTTTAAGATCACGCTCCGCAATGTCTGCGGCATGTAATACCAGCAATGCGTATCCGTACCGCTTTCGGAATAACTTTTTGATTCGGTCGCATTGGAAACAGGGCTGTTGTCGTGTATTACTTCGTATCCGAAAAGCACGCCGAAGACATCGAGCGGCGTATTGGGCTCGTAGCGGGACGTGTCCTTATACGTTCCGACAAACGGGAGCGTAATGCTTTGAATATCGTTGCAACCGCGGAGCGCTCCGGCGCTTATCTCCGTAACGCCGGACGGGATAACCAAGTTGCGCAATAGGGTGCAGTCGCGAAAAACATCGGCGTTTATGGTCGTTACGCCGCTCGGCACGGTAAAGTCGGTAAGGTTTGTGTCGTAGAATGCGCCTGCGCCTATTTCCGTCACGTTGTCTATGCCCGATATATCGTGCAACGCCGTGTTTTTAAACGCGTTTTCGCCTATTTCCGTTACGGTGCTCGGCATTTCTATTTCGCTGAGCGCGTCGTACCCTTCAAACAGACCGTCGGGAATGCTCGATCCGCTCGTCAGTTTTATCTTTATGAGATGGGTTTGGGGAATGCCGCTTACCGCGTTTATCGGCGCGGTCGCTTCCTCTATGTGGCAGCCGTCGAACACGCCGGCGATATCGGCGCTCGACAGGGAATCGGATACGGTCACTTTTTTAAGCAAGGTACAGTTTTTGAACGCATCGGCGCCTATACCGGTTACGCTGTTCGGTATCATGATCTCGCGGAGATCGGTGCAGCCGTAAAACGCGTTTGCGCCTATACTGTTCACACTGTTTGGGATCGCGATCGTGTCGAGTTCGATGCAACCGTCGAACGCAGACTGACCGATCGTGTTTATCGTATCGGGCAGGATTATTTTTTGGAGTTCCGTGTTCCCGTCGAATCCGCTTACGGCGGTAACGGGCTTGCTTTTATGGCTCGACGGCACGGTCACTTCGGCGGCATGCCCGTCGTAGCCGACGACGGCATAGCCGGCGCCGAGCGAGGCAAACGTAAAGCCTGCCGAGTATTCCTGCGACGTGACCGTAACGGTGCAGCTTGCGGACGCGCCGCTTTCCGCCGTGACGGTTATCTGCGTAGCGCCTTCGCCGACGCCCGTTACGACGCCTCTATTGACGGTCGCAACCGCCGTATTGCCGCTCGACCAATTAAGCGGTTGGCTTTGTTCGCTCGACGGCTCGACGGTGACGGCAAGATTTCCGGTTTCGTCTATACGCAACGTCATAGTTGCGGCGTCGAGATCCAATGCGGTAATGGCTATGGGCGCTGCATATCCGCAGACGCATGAGTTGTTTACGATCGTATGCGCTTCCGATTCGATCTCGCCGCACAGCGAGCAGGTGCGCTCGTGCGCATTTGCACCCAAGGATCGCCAGGCGCTCCAGCTGTGCGAGCAGTCGGCGGCGTCGTTGTCTTCGCCGTTTTTGCTGTTGTTTTCGTCGCAGGCGAACAGACCAAAAACGCTTAAAACAACGAGCGCGACGGTAATCAGCGAAACAATGAGTTTCTTTTTCATAATACAGCGCTCCGTATAAAAAAGTGTCGTTCCAATCAGGAAACGACACTCCCAAGTGGCAATCTCCTAATTGTTGCCACACAACCTACAATGAATGATAAACACACTTCAAAGCCGGAGATATGCCAAAATGGCGCACTGTGGCTTTGGAGTGCGTTTCCGATATAGGTTATGTGGCAAGATAATAATTCCACAGGAGCGTCTGTTTTGTCAATACATTTAACAGTGCGAAAGCCCGTCAAAAGCGCGGAAAGAAAATAAGCAGCGACCCGTTCTTTACGGATATCTCGGCGGCGGCTCCCGTCGTTTCGTTGGAAACGCCGACGGGGAAGTCGGGAGTAAGCTCTACGTTGTCGAGCTTGTACTTGAGGTTCTTCAGCGTTACGCCGCGCGCCTCGCCGCCGTACGCAAAGACGGAAACAATGCCGCGCGCCGCTTTGGGCAGTGTGAATTTATCGTCCGTTATCACCGTGGCGACACTCGTTTCGTCTACGAGGAACCCGCGCGCGCCGAAAGCGTTTAAGTATTTCAGCGCCGAAAAATTGGCTACGGTGTGGTCGAGCCTGCCGCCAACGCCGCCGTATATCGCAAAGGTGTCGCAGCCGCGCCGAAGTCCGAGCTTGACGGCGGCGAGCGTATCGGTTTCGTCCTTGTCGCGGTTGAGCTTTACGACGTGCGCGGAAGTGTTTTCGGGCATGTCCCCCGAATCGAAGTCGCCTATGACGACGTTCGGCTCCAAACCGTACTTTACGGCATTCTTATAGCCGCCGTCCGCCGCTATTATTATGTCGCAGTCGCCGAATTTTTTGCGCGGCGCAAAAGTGTCGCCCGCGCCGAATATAACGCACAGTTGTTTCATGATAATATTATACAACGTTCGCCGCCGACAGTCAAATTAATGAAATTCTAATCTGTATATTGTTGTCAAAACGCGAGCGATGTGATAGAATTTAAGTGTCGTTTAAGCATTTGTGTATGGCGGCAGGATATTAACGGAGGGTTTAAATGGAAAGAACAACAGCCAAAAAGGTGCTGGATATCGCGCTTTCGACGGGCGCCGATTTTGCCGAGCTTTATGTTCAGGACAAGACGGAGCGCGCGGTCGAGCTCAATTACAAGCGCGTGGACAACGTGGCGTGCAACCTTATATACGGCGCCGGCATTCGCCTTATGAGCGGCGTGCGGCAGGTCTACGGCTATACGTCGGACATTTCGGAAAAATCGCTTTGCTCGCTCGCCGAAAAGCTTTGCGCGTCGTTCGACGGCGCGCGTGTGCTCGAGGTCGGGAAGTTCAAAGAAGTCGCCGACCCGTCCAAGCACGCGCCGGCTAAAGAGCCGACGTCGATGACCACCGAGGCGAAGATAGAATATCTCAAAAAGGGCGAAGCGGCTATGTACGCCGTGTCGCCGCTAATCGTCAACGCGCGCTGCGTGGCTCGCGAATCGGACGAAACGGTGGAGATCTTCACCGTAAAAAAGGACGTGTGCAGAGCGGTGCGCGACAGGCGCGTGCACACGCGTATAGTCGCAATGGCGACCGCCGCGCGCGACGGCGCGTTCGAGGTTGGGTCGTTCTCGCCCGGGCTCAGCAAGGGCGCGGAGCTGTACGACGAGGTGGATTTCGTCACCGGCGCCAAGCAGGCGGCTGAGGACGCGGTCGCGCTTTTGGACGCGCCCGAGTGTCCGTCCGGCGTAATGCCCGTAGTCATAGGCAACGCTTTCGGCGGAGTTCTGTTCCACGAGGCGTGCGGACATCCGCTGGAAGGCACGGCGATCTCGCACAACATGTCGCCGTTTGCCGGCAAGCTCGGTCAAAAGGTGGCTTCGGAGCTCGTCACCGCCGTGGACGACGGAACGCGCGAGCACGGCTGGGGTAGCGAGAGCTTCGACGACGAGGGCGAGCCGTCCACAAAGAACGTGCTCATAGAAAACGGCGTGCTCAAGTCGTACATGATGGACACGTTCGACGGCAGACGCATGGGCGCGGCGCCGACGGGCGCGTGCCGCAGGGAGTCTTACAAGTATCTTCCCACCACGCGCATGACCAATACGTACATAGCGGCAGGCAATTCCACGCCCGAGGAAATAATAAAGGCCACGAAGAAGGGCATTTACTGCGTCGCGTTCAACGGCGGTTCGGTAGACCCCACGACGGATAAGTTCAACTTCACTTCGTCCAAGACGTACGTGATAAAAGACGGCAAGCTCGATAAGCTCGTCAAGTCGCCCTGTCTTGTCGGGTTCGGGTACGAGATACTGCCCAAGATAGACATGGTGGGCAACGATCTCGAGCTGTCCGCCGGCACGTGCGGCGCGGCGAGCGGCATGATAAGCGCGGCTGTCGGTCAGCCGACGCTTCGCGTTTCCGAAATGACCGTAGGCGGCAAGGGGGATACATTATGATAAACGTCGAAAAGTTATTCAAGGCGGCAAAAGCCGCAGGCATAGCGCAGTTCGAGGCGCGCATAGAAACGGAAAGCAAGCTGTCCGTATCGGTATTCAACACCGAGCTCGAAAACTTCACCGTCGCCGACAACGGGTCGATGAAGATACGCGGGCTCGTTGACGGCAAGCGCGGCGTTTTCGCGTCCGACCGCGTGGACGACGAGGTTATAGACACCGCTATTGCCGCGCTCAAGGAGTCGGCTAAGTACGGCAATCCGCTTGACCCCGACTTCTTTATCGGCGGCGATAACAAGTACGAAAAGGTGGACGTCTATAATGCGGAGCTCGAAAAGGTTTCCGCGACGCAGTTTATAAACATCTCCAAGAGCATAGCGGAAAAGACGCTCGCGGCCGATAAGCGAATAGAGCTCGCAACAGTCAGTCTGGAATATCAGACGGGCACGCTCCGCCTTGTCAACAACAACGGGCTCGACGTCGAGGCAAAAGCCAACAACGTTATGGTGCTCGCGCAGGTCAAAGCCGTAGACGGCGGCGAGATACAGAGCAACATGCATTATCAGATAGCCAAGAGCTTGGACGAGATAGACGTGGATAAATTCGTCGCCGAGCTCGTCGATACCACCGTAAAGCAGTTCGGCGGCAGTTCGGTCGAGAGCGGCAAGTATAAAGTGGTGTATTCGCCCGACTGTGTCGCGGTGCTCATATCCACGCTCAAGGACGGATTTTCGGCGTTCAATGTTGAGCAGCATATATCTCTGCTCGAGGGTAAGATAGGCACTAAGGCGTTTTCGGAGCTCTTGACGCTCGAGGAAACGCCTATAGGCAACGACCCGTTTTGCTCGGCGTTCGACGACGAGGGCGTGCCTTGCAAAAACAAGGTGCTCATAGATAAAGGCGTGCCCACGGGCTACGTTTACGACCTCGACACGGCAAAGCGCGCCGGCGTAAAGTCCACAGGCAACGGCAGACTGCGCGCGGGCAATGTTCGCCCGTCGGTGTCTTACGTAACGGTCAAGCCGAGCGACAAATCCTTAGCCGAGCTGTTCAAGCTCGTCGGCGACGGCATATATATAACCGATCTCGGCGGCGTTTCCACGGGGATAAACGAGCAGTCGGGCAACTACTCCCTGCAGGCGAGCGGATATGTTATAGAAAACGGCAAGCAGGGCAGACCCGTTTCGCTCATTACCGTCGCAGGCAATATCATTACCGATTTTGCGGATATCGCGGCGGTCGGCAGCGATTCCAAACTGACGTACTACGGCGTAAAAGCGCCGTCGCTCGTCATCAACGAGCTTTCGATCTCGGGTAAATAACCGTGAAAGCCTACGCAATGATAGCCGACGGCACCGAGGAAGTGGAGTGCCTCGCCGTGGTGGATATACTCCGTCGCGCGGATATAGACACCGTTCTCGTTTCCGCGGACGGGCTGACCGTCAACGGCTCGCACGGCATAAAGATAATTGCGGATATGCTCGTCGGCGACGTCTATTTCGGCGACGCGGACCTGCTGTTTATCCCGGGCGGACTTCAGGGGTCGGAGCGGCTCGGCGCGTGCGCGCCGCTGAAAGCCGGCATTAGGCGCGTCCTCGACGGCGGCAAGCGCGTTGCGGCTATATGCGCGGCGCCTGCCGCGGCGCTCGGCGCAGGCGGTTTTTTGCACGGCGTAAAGGCGACGTGCTATCCCGGGCACGAAGCGCGCATGACGGGCTGTATTTATTCCGAAGAACGCGTCGTAACAGACGGGCAGATAACGACCGCGCGCGGCATGGGCTGCTCGGTGGAACTCGGGCTGGAGCTCGTGCGGCTGCTCAAGGGCGAGCGCGAGGCGGCGGAACTCGGAAAAAAGATAATAGCGTAAAATCGATTTACGGCAAGAACAAAGCGCGCGGACGCATATGCGTTTGCGCGCTTTTGTCGTAAAACGAATGAGCGAGGCGCGGGCGGACGGCACAGGCAGTTAGATTAAACCTGCGCAATAGTGGGCTTATTTTGTTGACTTATTTTTTAGCCGTATGTATAATATAAACGTGGTCAAAAGTCGCGCGGACATGCTGACGCCCGTCGGTTTGGCGTTTATAGGCGACGCGGCGTACACCTTATTTATAAGGCGGCGCATAGCGGAAAGCTGCGATATCGTAGCGGGCACGCTGCACACTGCGTGCGCGGCGCACGTCAATGCCAAAGCGCAGGCGCGCGTTTACGACGAGCTCGTGCGGCGCGGCGCGCTGACCGCGGCGGAAGCGGAAGTAGCGCACAGAGCGCGGAACTGCCACTTGCACATGCGTACCAAAGCCGCGTCGTCGGCGGACTACCGTAAGGCGACGGAGCTCGAGGCGGTCATAGGTTACGTCGAGCTAACGGATGACGGCGCGCGCAAGCGCGAACTGCTCGAGCTTTGCGCCGAGATATCCGGCATAGGCGAGCGCGGCGCGGACGGGAACGTTTAAAATCCAACCAAAGGAAGAATATATGCAGGTAACACCCCAAGTCAAACTTATAAGATACACGGAGGACCCCGAAGCGACGGTGGCGCTCGCCGCCAAGCTTTGCTATTCCGACCGCGAGCTGGACGACCTTACCGCCAACATCATGGAAGCGGACAACTCCAAATTCATTTCGCGTTTGACCGAAATGGGACATCATTCGCCCATAGAGCACGCGTCGTTCACATTTTCGATAGAGGGCGTTTCCCGCGCGTTTTTGGCGCAGATAACGCGGCATCGCATAGCGTCTTTTTCGGTGCGCTCGCAGCGATATGTTTCGGAGGACGCGTTCAATTACGTCGTGCCGCCCGCGATAGAAGCGCTCGGCGCAGCCGCCGTCGCGCGGTTCGTCGGGCAGATGGACACCATAATGGATTGGTACAAGGATTGGCAGGGCGCGCTCGGCCGCGGCGAAAAGTCCAACGAGGACGCGCGGTTCATTCTGCCCAACGCGTGCGAAACGAAAATGGTCATCACCATGAACGCGCGCGAGCTCATGCACTTTTTCGAGCTTCGCTGCTGCAATCGCGCGCAGTGGGAGATACGAAGCGTCGCCTGGAAGATGTTTGCCGAAGTCGCCAAGGTCGCGCCCAATCTGTTCCGCGACTGCGGACCGGCATGCCTGCGCGGCGCGTGTCCCGAGGGCAAAAAGTCGTGCGGCAAAGCGGCGGAAGTAAAACAGCAGCGCGACGAGCTGCTGAGCGCCAAAGAGTAGAGCAATATAAAGATCTTCGGCAAAAACGCCGTTCTGGAACGGCTTAAAAGCGGCGGCGCGTTTAACCGCATAGAGATACTCGGCGGCGGTGCGCACGACGCGCGCATAGACGCCATACTCGACGGCGCGCGGCGCGTCGGCGTCCCGGTGCGGTTCTGCGACCGCGCGGCGCTCGAAAGAGCGGCGGAAGGCGCGGCGCATCAGGGCTGTATCGGCTACTGCACGGACTTTGAATATTCGGATATCGACGACATTCTCGAATTTGCCGAAAGGAGCGGTACTTCGCCGTTTATAGTCATTTTGGACGGCGTGGAAGATCCGCACAACTTCGGGAGCATACTGCGCTCGTGCGAGTGCGGCGGCGTCCACGGCGTTATCATCGGCAAAAACAGGCAGGTCCCCGTCAACGACACCGTGATAAAGGTCGCGGAGGGCGCGGCGGAATACGTAAAGGTCGCGCGCGTGACCAACGTCAACGACGCGGTGCGACGCTTAAAGGAGCGCGGTGTGTGGGTGTACGCGCTCGACGCGAGCGGCGAGGATATGTACAAGTCGAACCTACGCGGCGCGACGGCATTGATAGTCGGCGCGGAGGGCAAGGGCGTATCGCGGCTCACCAAAGAGCTCGCCGACGGAGTGTTGTCCATACCCATGCGCGGCAAAATAAACTCGCTCAATGCGAGTGTAGCCGCGGCGCTCGCCATATATCGCAAACTCGAGTGTGACATCACACCGAAGGAATAAAGGAGCAAACCATGAGAAAACCTATTATTGCAGGCAACTGGAAGATGAACAAGACCGCCGCGGAAGCGCGCGAGCTTATTTCCGCGCTCGTTCCCAAAGTGAAAGGCGCGGCTTGCGACGTCGTTGTCTGCGTGCCGTTTACCGACATCGCGCTCGCCGCGGAGCTTTGCAAAAATACGAATGTAGCCGTCGGCGCGCAAAATGTCGCTTGGGCGGATAACGGCGCGTTTACGGGGGAAATTTCTGCGGCGATGTTAAAGGAAGCCGGCGCGGCATATGTTATCATAGGGCACAGCGAGCGCCGTCAGTATTTCGGCGAAACTGACAAGACGGTCAACGCTCGGCTCGTGCAGGCGCTCAAAAACGGACTGCTCCCCATCGTTTGCGTGGGTGAAACGCTCGCCGAGCGCGAGGGCGGAAAGACGGAAGCGGTGTGCAAAACGCAGGTCGCGGGCGCGTTCGACGGGGTTTCGGCGGAGGACGCCGCCAAGGTCGTAATAGCGTACGAGCCTGTATGGGCTATCGGAACGGGCAAGACGGCTACGGACGAGCAGGCAAACGAAACGATAGGCTTTATCCGCTCGGTCGTGCGCGAGCTGTACGGCGTCAAGGTCGCGGACGGCATGCGCATACAGTATGGCGGAAGCATGAACGCCAAGAACGTAGACGGGCTTATGGCTATGCCGGAGATCGACGGCGGACTTATAGGCGGCGCGAGCCTCAAGGCGGACGACTTTGCGTATATAGTCAACGCGGCGAAGTAGTTTGCGGCTTAGCGTATCGTAACCACTAACTAAAGATTTTTTTCGGAGATATATTTATGGACGCATTGATAATTCTCGACGGATTCGGAAACAGCGACGACGATTTCGGCAACGCGATAAAAAAGGCGAACAAGCCGTTTTTCGACTCGATCGTCGAAAAGTATCCGCACACGCTGATAAACGCCTCCGGCTATGCCGTGGGCTTGCCCGAAGGACAAATGGGCAACAGCGAGGTCGGACATCTCAATCTCGGCGCAGGTCGAGTGGTGTATCAGGACATAACCACTATCGACGACGCGATAAAAGACGGCTCGTTCGACAAAAACGAAGCGTTTAACGGCGCAATGGACGCGGTGCTTAAAAACGAGTCCACGCTCCACCTCGTCGGACTTTTGTCCAACGGCGGCGTGCACAGCATGAACACGCATTTGTATGCGCTCTTGGAGCTCGCGAAAAAGCGCGGCGTAAAGGACGTGTGTATTCACTGCATAACGGACGGCAGAGATGTTCCGCCCGATTCGGGCAGGGGCTTTATCCGCGAACTGACCGACGTGACCGAAAAGCTCGGCGTGGGTAGGATAGCGACCGTCGTGGGCAGATATTACTACATGGACAGGGATAACCGCTGGGAGCGCGTCGCGCGCGGCTACAACGCCGTGTTCGCAGGCGTGGGCAAGCGCTATTCTTCGCCCGACTCCGCAATAGCGGCGAGCTATGCCGCCGGCACGATGGACGAGTTCGTCGAGCCCGTCGTCATAAGCGACTATCAGGGCGTGAACGACGGCGACGCCATTATATTCTATAACTTCCGCGCCGACCGCGCGCGCCAGATCTCGCGCGCGATAACGGAGCCGCAGTTCGACTGCTTTGAAAGATCGGGCGGATACAAAAAGGTGTACTACGTCGGCATGACGCAGTACGACGTGACGCTCAAGAATATCGAAACGGCGTTCCCGCCGCGCAAGCTCAAAAACACGCTCGGCGAATATTTGAGCGATCTCGGCTATACGCAGGCGCGCGTCGCCGAAACGGAAAAGTACGCGCACGTCACGTTCTTCTTCAACGGCGGCGTGGAAGCGCCCAATAAGGACGAAACGCGCGTTTTGGTGGCAAGTCCCAAGGTCGCGACGTACGACCTTCAGCCGGAGATGAGCGCGTACGAGGTCGCCGACAAGGCGGTCGAGCAGATAGAAAGCGGCAAGGACGTTTTGATACTCAATTTCGCCAACTGCGACATGGTAGGGCACACGGGCGTGATGAGCGCCGCGGTCAAAGCCGTCGAAGCGGTTGATATCTGCCTTAAAAAGGTCGTCGAGGCGATCTGGGCGAGCGGCGGCACGGCTATAGTCACCGCAGACCATGGCAATGCCGAAGTGATGCAGTTCGAGGGCGGCTCGCCTTGCACTTCGCACACCACCAACCTTGTTCCTCTCGTCGTCGCAGGCGATAAGTATATAGGCAGAAAGCTCAAAAGCGGCAAGGCGCTTTGCGACGTTGCGCCGACGCTCCTCGATATAATGGGCGTAAAAAAGCCGGCCGAAATGACGGGCGAGAGCATACTCGAAAAGAAGTAATGCGCCTGAAAACCCGAATATAATTGCGCCCGTGTGCAATGCGTACGGGCGTTTTATGTTTTTTGCGGCTAATCGTTTGACATCGGGTAATATACGTGTTACAATATGGAAAAGATGCAGGGGCGCAACCTTAAGTTGCTGAGATGTCGCTTTTCGCGACAGCACCCTTGAACCTGTGAGTTAGCACTCGCGTAGGGAGCCGTCGTAAAATCGATTTTCTTTATGCGTTTGTTCACGGGAACGAACGCATTTTTTGTTGCACTAATCGGGCTTCGAAAAAAGCCCGTAAACCGCAGGAGGAACAAAATGTGGGAAGACGTTAAAAACTATTTTGCCAACTTCGACGGCACGGTTAATACGTGCCGCACTATGGCGCTGTGGATAGCCGTGGCGCTCATAGTGTGCTTTGCGGCTATCAAGCTGTACATATTCGCCGTCGGCAAAAGACGGAAGTACGACGCGGACACGCTCGCCGCCGCAAATCGAATAACCACGCGCGCTATGATAGCCGCGGCGCTCGTATTTGCCGCCGCCTTTATAATAGCGTTTTCGACGTGCTATTTCGTGGACGTGTCCAAAGGCGATGACGACTTGGTGCCCATACTGTTCTATCCGTTGCTGACGCTCGGCGTATCCGCCGTAGCGAGCGCGGCGGCGCTGTACTTTAAGCCCGTAAAGACGACGAAAATAATTTGCGCGGCTGTCTGCGCCGCGGCGGCGATAGCGGTGATAGTGTGTATGAGCGTGCATTACGCGCGCGGCGACGCGGGCGAGGTGTACGGCTCCGTCGGGCTGTACATAAGCGCGATCGTGCTTACCGCGGCGGTGATACTGTTCGCGTTTTTCGCGGATCGGCGCGGCGGCGCTTTCGACACGCGCACGATCACGTTTGCGGCGGTGTGCGTGGCGCTCAGCTTTGCGCTCTCGTACGTGCGCATTTTCAAAATGCCTATGGGCGGCAGTATTACGCTCGCGTCCATGCTCCCGCTCATGCTGTACGCGTTTATCTTCGGCTGTCGGCGCGGAATACTCGTCGGCGCGGTCTACGGCGTGCTGCAAGCGGTGCAGGACCCGTGGATAGTGCATCCGGCGCAGTTCTTTTTGGACTATCTGCTCGCGTTCATGTCGATAGGACTCACGGGCTGCATAAAGGACCTGGGACTTTTGAAGGGCAAGGTGCGCGTTCGGTTTATTTCGGGCGCGGCGATAGCGTTGCTGTTCCGCTTTCTGTGCCACTACTTTGCCGGAGTGTTCGCCTTCGGGTCTTACGGCGAGTTCTATTCCGCCGAGTACAATATGCCGGCGATATCCAACGCGTATGTGTATTCGCTCGTGTATCAAAGCCTGTATCTGCTGCCCGAGCTCGCCATCGTGCTCGCCGTGTCGATGATAGTGTTCGCGTCAAAGAGCTTTGTTCGGCAGGTGGAGATGTATTCGGGACGCGGTGAACGCGTCGGCGCAATCGCCGCGGACAGTGTTGCGGAGCAGCCGTCGGAGCAGGACGAAGTAGGCGCCGGTGCGCTTTCGGATAATTCTTTAGGCGAGCCTAAAACCGAATAAAAATAACCGCTTGACAAAAAATATTGTTGTGTGTATACTTACGTAAGGAGAACATAACATGGCAAACAAAGTTAATGCGGATATGACTATCTACGACGTTTTGTGCTTGGCGCCCGATAACGAAAAGGTGGCGCAGGTGTTTTTCGACATGGGCATGCACTGCTTGGGCTGTCCCATTTCGCGCGGCGAAACGGTGGCGGAAGCCGCCGCGGCGCACGGGAACGATGTGGACGATCTCGTGGCAAAGCTCAACGCCGTTATAGACTGACGCGTAAATGAAACTTGTAGTCGGCTTGGGCAATCCCGGCGGCGATTATCGCGACACATATCACAATATGGGTTTTATGTCGCTCGACATGCTTGCGGCGCGTTTCGACGCGCCTGCGTTTTGCTTTGACAAAAAGAGCAATGCCGATCTGTGCTCCGTGCACGTCGGCGGCGAAAAGGTGATACTGTGCAAGCCGACTACATACATGAATCTTTCGGGCAACGCCGTGTCGGCTGTTTCCGAGTACTATAAAATAGCGCCTCGGGATATTCTCGTGATATACGACGATATAGATATAGCAAAGGGCACGGTCAGGGCGCGCGCGAGCGGTTCCGCCGGAACGCACAACGGCATGCGCGACATCGTGCAAAAGCTCGGCTCCGTCGATTTTGCGCGCGTGCGCGTGGGCACGGGCTTCAAGCCGGAATACATGCGGCTGGATAGCTACGTGCTCTCGCACATACCGAGCGCGGAAAAACCGTTGCTCGACAGGGCGTGCGCCGCGGCGTGCGATTTTGCGGAAAGCTTTATAAAGGGCGAGGAGTGGCGCTCGCTTACCGTTTCGGTATTATAATGCGCAACGTCGGCGAACTGATAAACTCGATGTCGGGCGACGTCGGGCAGGCGGCAGCCGCCGTTCGCGCGGGCGTAAAGACGTCCGTTTTCGGTTTTACAAAGTCGGACGCGCGGCTTTTTTGCTGTGCGCTCGATTCTTTTTTGTACGTGTGCGCCGACGTGATATCGGCGCGCACGGCGTTTGTCGAGCTGTCCTTGCATTTCCCGTCCGCCGAGCTGTTACTGCCCAAGAACAACGTACTGCTCGCCGCCGGCGCGCCTGAATCGGGCAGCCGCGCTCGCACGCTCTACAACATAGCGACGGGCAAGTGTCGAGTGGTCGTGACAACCGCCGAAGCGCTGATGCAGATATTGCCGCCGCCGGAGCGTGTCAAAGCCGCGGCGGTGAATTTTGCCGTCGGCAAGCGCATGCGCACGGACGAAATGCTAAAGCGCCTTGCCGCCGCAGGATACAGAAGGTGCGGTCATGTGGACGAGCCTGCGCAGTTCGCCGTGCGCGGCGACATTGTGGATATCTGCGCGCCTAACGGCGAAGCGGCGAGAATGGAGTTTTTCGGCTACGACTGCGAGTCTGTACGCGCGCTCGACATTGCGGCGCAGACCGCCGGCGCGCATATGGAGGAGTTCGACGCCTATCCCGTGTCCGAAGCGGTGTTTGCCGAAAAGGACGGCGCGATAGCAAAGCTTATCGAGGCGGGCGAAAAGCGGCGCGGCACGGGCGTGCCCGTAGAGCACCGATTGGCGGAGCGATTGAGAAGCGGCGACACCGACGGGGAGCAGACGGTTTTGCCGCTTTTCGAGCACACGACGCTCGACAGGTTCTGCGGCATGCCCATAGTCATAGAGGACGCAAAAAGCGTGTACGACGGCTGTGTGTTTGCGTATCGCGAGCATACGGCGCGCGCAAAGCGCCTCATCGAGGCAGGCGAGGCGCCGTTCTGTGCGGCGGACAATCTCGTAAAAGAGCCGCCGACGCAGAGCGCGGTGCTGTGCTTCCACGCCATAGACAGCAACAACAGATTTTTCGCGCCCGATAGGGTGTACAAGTTCAAAAGCCTCGATCTTCCGCTGTACGGCAGGAACTTCCGCGCGCTCAAGAACGATATCGACGTGTGGAGATCGCGCGGCGTAGAAGTGTTCATAGCGGCGGATATACGCAAAGGTCTGGAAGCCGTGGACTGCTTCGACGTCGAATACATCGACCCTGCGGCGGACGGCGGCGTCTTTTTCGACGGCAATACGATCGTCATAGGCATGCGCAACGTCGGCATGAAGCGCGACCCGTTCGGGTCGGTGCGGCGCATGGGCATGAAAGAACTGCCCAAGCCCGGCGACTACGTCGTTCACGAAACGCACGGCATAGGCATATGCGAGGCGGTCGGCGCGGTCGATTTCGGCGATTACGAGCGCGACTACATAACCGTCAGATACGCCGGCGGCGATATGCTGTACGTGCCCGTGGAGAACATGGGCAGGCTGAGCAAGTACGATTTTACCGACGAGCCGCCCAAGCTCAACAAGCTCGGCGGCGCGGAATTCGAGCGCACCAAACAACGCGTAAAGACCAAGCTGAAAGCGATGGCGTTCGATCTTTTGCAACTGTACGCAAAGCGCGAAGCGGCAAAGGGCAAGGTGTACGGCGGCAGTGACGAATTGGAGCGCGAGTTCGCCGACGATTTTCCGTATTCGGAAACGCCCGATCAGCTCGCGGCGGTGGACGCGTGTTCTTCCGACCTCGCGAGCGGCAAGGTCATGGATAGGCTTATATGCGGCGACGTCGGCTTCGGCAAGACGGAAGTTGCGTTGCGCGTAGCGTTCAAGGTGATATCCGAAGGCGGTCAGGTCGCGTTCCTGTCGCCGACGACGGTGCTGTGCCGTCAGCACTACAACACCACAAGAGCGCGCATGGAACGGTTCGGAGTGCGCGTCGCGGCGTACTCGCGCACCGAGCCCAACGCGGCGGCGACGCTTAAAGGCATTGCCGACGGCTCTGTGGACATAGTTTGCGGCACGCATAAACTGCTCGGCAAGGACGTCAAGTTCAAAAACCTCGAGCTTTTGATACTCGACGAGGAGCAGAAGTTCGGCGTGTCGGACAAGGAAAAGATAAAAAATCTCAAGACGGACGTGAACGTGCTCACTCTGTCCGCAACGCCTATTCCGCGGACGTTGCACATGGCGCTCAGCGGCATACGCGACGTGTCCATGCTCGAAACGCCGCCGACGGGCAGACTGCCTGCGCAGGTGTACGTGACCGAGTATTCGGACGCGCTGTGCGTGGACGCGGTGACGCGCGAAGTGGCGCGCGGCGGTCAGGTTTTTATCGTGTATAATTACGTGCACGGCGGCGGAGCGAGCGAGGGGATCGCCGAGTACACGGGCAGGCTTTCGGCGCTCATGCCCGATATCAGATTTACATACGCGCACGGGCAGATGGAAAAAACGCGGCTGACTGCCGCGGTGGAAGCGTTTGCCGAGCACAAGGCGGACGTGCTCGTCGCGACGACGATAATCGAAAACGGCATAGACATACCCAACGCCAACACGATGATAGTCTACGGCGCCGAAAATATGGGACTCAGCCAGATGTATCAGCTCAAGGGCAGAGTGGGCAGATCGGATAGGGTCGCGCAGGTGTATTTTACGTATCGCAACGAAACGCTGCTTTCCGCGGCGTCGCTCGAGCGGCTGGAGGCGGTTTCGCGCTACACCGATCTCGGCAGCGGCGTCAAGATAGCCGAACAGGATATGCGCATACGCGGCGTGGGCAACGTCTTCGGCGCGGAACAGCACGGGCATATCGTCAGCGTCGGTTACAACATGTACTGCAAGCTCCTTCAGGAAGCCGTTGCGGAGCTCAAGGGCGCGACGCTCAAAGCGCGCAAAGACCCCGTGATGAAGGTCGATTTTACCGCAGTGATACCAAAGGACTACTGCGACGGCGCAGTGCGCGTCGAGCTGTATCGCCGTATTTCACAGCTCAAGACCGAGGACGAGCGCAGCGAGCTGTTGCGCGACCTCAAAGATTCCTACGACGACGTGCCGACGGAGATAAAGAACCTGACGACGGTCGGGCTTATCAAAAACCTCGCCGCGGCGCACGGCGCAAGCGCAGTCACGCTTTTGCGGTCGGGCGCAAAGATAGAGTTCACGGACGTCAAGGATATCCCGAGCGGCTTCGAGCGGTGCGGCGGCGTCCTCAACGCCGTAAAAATGCCCGTTATTGTGTTCGACAGCGTCAAGTCGCTTTCTAATTGGCTGACGGCGGCGCGACAGACAAAGGAGTAGAGAATGTACGAAACATACGAAGAATGTGTGAGCGAGCTTAAAAAGCATATCGACGCGAGCTACGACGGTTTTAACAACCCGATAGTCAATAGCATATATCCCACTTGGGGAGTGCGCACGCCGGTAATAAAAAAGCTCGTGCGATCTGTGCCTATTTCTGCGCGCGATAATGTGCTTAATGGATTTTTCGCCGACACCGAGCGCAGTTACGACACGGTACTGTTCGCCGGTGCGCTCGCCGCGAGGAAGGGCGAGTATGCGCAAACGCGCGAGTATCTTACGCGGCTCGTTCCGCTTTTCGGGTCGTGGGCGCACGTGGACTGCGTTACGCCGCTTTTGCGCTGGGCGGATAGGAGTGCGCTGTGGGATGATTTCCGCTATCTTTTGGACTGTGACGGCGAATATGAAAAGCGATTTTACATAATGATAATGTTTTCGTGTTGTCTTTGCGACGGGTATGTCGATAAAATACTCGAAACCCTGCGCGGCAGTGTGTCATACGGTCAGTATTATGTGGATATGGCGGCGGCGTGGCTTTTGGCGGAGTGTCTTGTAAAGTATTACGAAATGACGTTGCCGCTGTTTAAAGAGAGGACATTCCCCGCGTTCGTGCACAACAAGGCGCTGCAAAAGGCGCGCGAGTCGTACAGGATCGACGCCGCTACGAAAGAGTATCTCAATTCGCTCAAAGTGCGCGCTCCGAAAAACAGGTAAAACTATTGCAAAAACGCCACAGGCGGTATATAATAGTGTCATGAAAAGCTTTATATTCGATTTGTACAACACATTGATAGACGTCAGGACGGACGAGCACTGCGAAAGAGCCTGGGCGCCCGTCGTATCGTTTTTAGCCGAGCGCGGAATAAGCGTCGATTGGCGTAAGCTTTGCGCGGAGTTCGACCTGTATTGGAAGATATTCGGCGCGGAGGCCGTGTCGGAGAGCGAGTACGAATATCCGGAGTGCGACTGCGTGGAGCAGTTCAAGTACATAGCGCGGCAGTTCGGCTGCGATTTGCCGCGAAGCGATGCGGCAACAATGCTATGCCGTATGCGTAAAAGCTCGATAGAGTGGCTACGGCTTTTTGACGGCACGATCGAGCTCCTCGACGGACTGCACGCGCGCGGCGCCAAGACGTATCTGCTCAGCAATGCGCAGGCGGCGTTTACGCTCGACGAGATAAAAGAGGTCGGGTTGGACGGCAAGTTCGACGGCGTGCTACTCAGTTCGGACTGCGGCGTCAGAAAACCGGATAAAGCGTTTTTCGGCATGCTGTTCGACAAGTACGGCATAAAAAAGTACGACGCCGTAATGGTGGGTGACGACAAAGAGAACGATGTCGGCGGCGCGAAAAAATTCGGCATAAAAGGTGTTTGGGTCCCCGGCGGTGCGGCAAAATATGCCGACGAGCTGTACGCGCTCGTGGGGTAAATATGAGCATAAAGGCTGTTATTTTCGATCTCGACGGCACGCTTTTAAATTCGCTCGACGACATAGCGGACGCATTGAACTATGCGCTGAAGTCGGCGGAAAGATCGCCGCTCGCGCTCGATAGAGTTAGGCGGTTCGTGGGTAACGGCGTTCCTAAACTTATCGAGCGCGCGCTCGACTTTACGGGCGGCGGCGGAGCGGACGCGCAACGATGCTTCGACGAGTGTCTGGAGCGGTTCAAGGAATATTACGACGTTCACAACGCAGATAAGACAAAGCCGTACGTCGGCGCGGCGGATATGCTGCGCTCGCTTAAGGCGCTCGGCGTCAAGACGGCGATAAACACCAATAAGTACGACGGCGCGGCGCGCGCACTCAAGGACAGGTTTTTCGGCGACGCGGACGCCGTGGTCGGCGCTTCGCCCGACGTAAGGCCGAAGCCCTCGCCGGACGGCGCGCTCAAAGCGTTGCGCATGCTCGGCGTGTCGGCGGCGGACGCGATATACGTCGGCGACGGCGAAACGGATATCGCGACGGCGCGCAACAGCGGACTTATGGCGGTCGCGGTCACTTGGGGATTTCGCGACAGGGCGGAGCTCGAGGCGCTCAAGCCCGATTTTATGATAGACGCGCCGAACGAGCTCGTTCCCACGCTCGCGGCGGCAGGGCTTATCGACATAAAGGCGGTGCGCCGTGACGCATAAGGAGTATTGCGAGCGCGTCGAGAACGCGAAGAACATAGTGTTTTTCGGCGGCGCGGGCGTTTCCACGGAAAGCGGCATACCCGATTTCCGCGGCGTTGACGGGTTGTATAATCAAAAGTACGACGTTTCGCCCGAAGAAATATTATCCGCCGATTATTTCTATGCGCACACGGACAGGTTTTATCGGTTCTATTTCGACAAAATGATATGCACGTCCGCCGCGCCCAACGCCGCGCACAAAAAGCTCGCGCAGTGGGAGCGCGACGGCAAGCTTTCCGCGGTCGTCACGCAGAACATAGACGGGCTGCACCGGGCCGCAGGCAGTAAACGTGTGTTCGAGCTGCACGGCACCACGCTCGACAACCACTGCACGCGGTGCGGCAGATATTTTTCGCTCGCGGACGTGCTCGCGCAAAAGCCGAACGTGCCGCGGTGCGGATGCGGCGGCGTCATCAAGCCCGACGTGGTGCTGTACGGCGAGATACTGCCCGAAGCGGAGGTCGACGGCGCGATAGACGCGATATCGCGCGCGGACATGCTTATAGTCGGCGGCACGTCGCTCGGCGTGTATCCGGCGGCAGGGCTTGTGCGGTATTATCGCGGCGCGGCGGAAAACCTCGTGCTCATCAATCTGACGCGCATTTCGGGGTTTGAAAATCAGCTTAACGGAAAAATAGGGGAGTTGCTGTAGCACGGCGGCTCGCGCGTTCGCGCACGGAGGGGAACATGATAAAAGAATACAGCGATCTGTTGAAGATCAACGCCGGACGCGCGCGGTCGATGGACAAGATCGTGACCGCGCTTTTCGAGCTGATAAAGAGCAAGCCGTACGCGCAGATAACCGTCAGCGAGATATGCGCGCAGGCGCGCGTCGCGCGAAAGACGTTCTATCGCAATTTCGAGTCCAAGGACGCCGTAGTCGTGCTGAAGATGGACAGGATATTCATGGACTTTTCGGGCAAGTACGACTTTACAAACGTTGACGCCCGAAGCATGTACGTGTATTGGTACGAATATCTGCTTGCGGACAAGCCGTTCGCTTCGATCTTTACCGACCGCGGACTTTTCGAGCTTATAGTCAATAAGGTCGTGGGCTATGCGGAGATAGTTATGGAGGACACGTTGCACAGCCTCGCGTCGTTCGAGCCGGCGCTCGCCGAATATTACCTGAGGTTCCTCGGGCTGGGCATAGCGTCCACCATGAGCCTGTGGATAAAAAACGGGTGCAAAACGCCCGTAAAGACGATGGCGGCGCTGACCGACCGGCTATTGTCGGGCGTTATCGCGTAAAAAGAGAGAAAACGTCGAATTTGATAAAACGCTTGCAAAGCCGACGTGTTTCGTGTATAATTATCGTACTTGGGGATGTACAGGCTTCGACGGCGCGGCGAAGCGAAGGAAAGCAAGTGGTAGGGTCGGCTACCTAAAAACGCAAAAGGCTTTAATTGCCAACAAAAAGGAAAATGCCAAAGTGTTGAAGTTCGCGGCTCCCGTCGCGGCTCCCGCAATGGCGCTTGCGGCTTAGTTAAGGCGCAGAGTTCGCACTCGCTTCCTATCGGCGAGATCGCGGGCTTAATTTAACGGTAGGCAACTGCGTGCGGAGCGGTCGATCCGCGCGAAGATCAAGACCTTGCGAGCATGGACCTTTGCCCTTTGCGATCCACGCTCGGACTTCGAGCAACGGGCTAAACTTGTAGAAGTCCTCGTATAACCGTGTCGGAAAGCGGTTCGATTCCGCTCATCTCCACCAGCAAAACGGAACGCTTATGCGTTCCGTTTTGCAATGAAATTCGCTTGTCGGCGAATGAAATAGCTTTGCTATGAAACTATCAGGCTGATTTTGCATGTTGAAAACGGGTGAATAAACTTATTAAACTCCGCCGTGAGTTTCGGTTGCAAGACTGTATATGTATGCGATAAGATAGACAATAAGCGTAATTATAGGTATGCACGGTGCGGTGGAAAAGGCGTATACGACAAAAGCGATAATGCTGTTTTTTAGTATTTCAAACGAGCCGTATACTGTCAGCGCGAGAGTGGGTACGCCAATAAAGAGTACGATATATACTACGGGCGTCAAAAATGTTATCAACGCCCAACGACTTATACAAGAAGCGAAGTATATATAGACATTGAGTGTAGCGTATGCAAAATCCAAAACGAATAAAATCGATAGCACTATCCAATTATGCGGTTGTACTAAGTAATATATAAGTAACGAAGCCGCAGTAAGCCCAATTCCAAGCACTAATAACGACACCGATACCAAAAGCTCTTTCGTCGATTGTATGCTCATTTTTTTGGGCATTTGATATTCCTCCGCTAAATTACTGCTTCATGTGAGCAAGTACATTATAGCACAACCGACACGGTTTTTCAAGTATATATGCGCGTGTCAGTGGGGAAGCCCGCGTCGCCTTATTATATGTCGCGCACTACAATCAACTCCTCTTGCGACGAAAGCTTTTACTTCCCGATGTCATTTCGACCGAAGCGAGCATAGCGAGCGGAGCGGAGAAATCCAGCGGCTTTGCCGCGCACCGCGACGCACGCGTCGCGGAGAGAAGATGTAAAAAGTAATAGTGAAAAGGTGGACGGTGGTTTTGCCGTGCAGTTTTGCGGCAGATCGCCTGGATCTCTCCACGCGCATTGCTACGCAATGCTTGGTCGAGATGACAAAACGTTTGTTGTGCCGTGCGGTTCTGCGGCGGTTCGCCTGGATTTCTCGACAAGCTCGAAATGACATGGGTGTGGGCGATGCATGATTGATAATAGCATGCTTCGCTTTATTATAAACAGATAAGTCAAACCAACGCTTTGTCATTTCGACCGGAGCGAGCGGCAGCGAGTGGAGCGGAGAAATCCAGGCGCGCAAGCGCCGCATTATAACCGGAACAGCTTAAACATTCTGCGGCGGATCGCCCAAGCAGATCAGCAGCTACCGCCTTTGCGTCGTCTGGCATTGCGCGTTGCGGTTTGGCTCGTCGTTCTTTCGTTCGTTAATCCGTTCCGGCGTGCACTTGTCAAGACAAGCGCACATTTAAGAGTCAATAGGGGTTTATATTATAATTATCTCGTTGCACGATGAATTGTAATTTATAATTCTAGTACTTATTACTATTATTAATATTTGCTTGCATGACATCTTCAACATATTGCGAGAGATATTCTGCAACTAAGTCTAATTTTTCTTTGCAGTTCATATTATCATACTCATGAAACCGTAATTTATATTGCTCATCTTTGATATATAGGTGTTTTATTACACCGTCGTTATCCCATGTTTTATAATATATATCAAAATTAACATATTGCATTTTTATATTACAATCATAATTAATAGCAATGTAAAATTCCTCTTTTTTATAAATAAGGCATTCCTCTCCATTTACCTGATAGTGGGATTTTGTAAAACCCTTGTCATCTAAAAAATGAAATAGTTTTTCAATATATTTTTTGGGATTTTTTTCTAATCCGGTAATTTTTTTATATCGAAAAAATAATAAAAACATATATAATTCTACCCCGCTAAATTACTGCTCTATTTGAGCAAATACATTGTAACACAAACGGCACGTTTTTTCAAGTATATATGAGTGTATCAATGAAAATTCACGTGTTGCCTTATTATATGCCGCGCACTCCAACCAGCTCCTTGTCATTTCGACCGGAGCGCGTCAGCGCGTAGTGGAGAAATCCAGGCGCTTTAGCGCCGCATGAATAAGTGAAGATGTAAAAAGGAAAAGAGAAGAAGTGGACGGTGGTTTTGCCGCTTCACCCAATGCCGCGAACTTGTATTAGGGCGCTCCGTGCTTGCAACGAGGGTGCAATGCCTAATTTATCTCTTTACACCTTGATTATCACCGAACTGCAGAACGATCTTTTTTAAATCGCGGAGCACGTCTTTAAAGTACGATTGGTCGGAATCGAACTCGAAATAGAGGATATTCTTCACGACGGGGTCGTCTTGATACTTTCCGCTTATCGTTACGCCGCCCGATCCGGTAAATTCTATGTTTAAGTCGAAATCGTTTTCGGAGTAATTATGCTTGTATTGCGCCGTACCCTTTAAGTTGTTATAGCACTTAAGCAGGTCATTGTAAAAATTATACAAAGCGCCGGTACAGGAATAATAGCAGTCGGTGAAAATTCGATACAGTCCGGAACAGATTTCCAGATTGCATTTAACATCATAGCCGCCGCTTAGCGAAGTTGCATCGGGGAAGCCGAACACTTCCGTAATTTCCAATTTAATGTGTTCGTTCGAAAAGCCGATAATTTCAAAAACTTTAATAGGCTGATCCGTTAAAACGTAAGTCATAATTCGATCCAAGACGTTTTTAAGTCCTTGTAAACTCTGCATTTTTGCGCCGAGAATTTCAAAACGCAATAATCGGGGTCGGTCTTGCCTTTTTTATAAAACATAGTATCGCCGATATGCCAAATCTCGTCCTTAATGCCTTGGTCTGTCAGCACCTGCATTGTTCCCACAAGCATAACGCCCGTGTAACTGAACCGTCCGCGTTTATAAAAATAGACGCACGCTTTTTCATTGGCATTGTACTGTGAAACCCGCATAGAAGAAGTGTTTGTGGAAAAGTAAAGATCGCTGCCGTCGATCTTTCTCGGCGCGAGCATCGCTTTGGTGTTGGGGAAACCGTTTTCGTCAACCGACGAGATCATAGCGGTTTTCTGCTTGCTTATAAATTCAAAAACCTGTTCTTTTGTCATAAGAGTTATCCCGGTTAATTTTTAATAGAACGGTTTAACAGCTTGTCTATTTCGTCAGATAATACAGCTTTCATTTCGTTCAACTCCGCGTCGCTCGGACGGTTGTCGTCGCTATACATCTTATCCATAGGATACCACCACACGGGTCCTTTGCCGTTGTTGCCGTAGTTTTCTATATCGCCCGTCACACGCGGCGGAAGATGCCAATGCAAATGCGCATCACCCATACCAAGACATTCGTAATTCATTTTTTCGGCATGGAAAGCGTTTTTGACGGCATTTGCAACGAGTATCATTTCATTCATGAACTTCGTCGCAAATTCGCTGTCGAGGTGAAACAACTCCGTTTCGTGCCTCTTGCACAGAAAAAGCGTATAGCCCTTAAAGTGTTGATTGTCGGCGATAACGACGTATCCCGTTTCGAGTTCCTTGACGAAATGCGGGTTGGTCCCGTTCTTTATCATTTGGATCCTATCGCAAATAAGGCACATATTTTCTCCGTCGAATTACTGTATTTTCGCTTCTTTAAAGCCAAGTGCATTATATCACAAACGATACGTTTTTTCAAGCATATATGAGTGCGTCAAGGAAAAAGCACGCGAGAGAATTTAAGTGAAGAAGTAATAGGGAAAAGGTGACGGTGGTTGGGCTTTGCAACTTTGCGGCGGATCGCCCGTTCCGCGACGCGGTGCGTCGCGGAGTGAAGATGTAATAGGGAAAAGTGAAAAGGTGAATTGTGGTTTTGCCGCACAACATTGCGGCGGTTCGCCTAGATTTCTCGACTACGCTCGAAATGACATGGGTGTGTGCGGGGTATGATTGATAATAGCATGCTTCGCTTTATTATAAGCGGATAAGCAAAACCAACTCCTTGTCATTTCGACCGGAGCGAGCGATAGCGAGCGGAGCGGAGAAATCCAGGCGCGCAAGCGCCGCATGATTAAGTGAAGATGTAAAAAGGAAAAGTGAAAAGGTGGTAGGGAGGTAGGGGGGTAGGGAGGTATAAACCTAATTTACAAATATGCTCTTGCGAACTTGATCACATCGTTGCTTGTTATGGAATATTTCATGCCGGCCGGCATAACGAGCACGCCCATGACCCATTTGCCGTCTACGCAAGTGTTTACGCCGATGACCTTGCCTTTGGCGTTTACGAGCGGGCCGCCCGAGTTTCCGGGATTGATGGCGCAGTCGGTCATAATGTATAGCTGTTTGTCCAAACGGCGCGCGCAGTCGCTTACGATACCGCTCGTTATACAAGTCCCTTCGCCGTGTGAATTGCCGATGGCGAAAACGGTTTCGCCGTTGCGCACTTTTGAAGAATCGTCGAGCTGCAACGGGGTCGCGCCGGCGGGCACTCGGCTCAGTTTGATGACAGCCAAGTCTATGCCCGAGCCGTGTTTATCGTTTCCGAGTTCGACGATCTCCGCTTTGACTTCGGTACCTCTTATGCGAGCGATCACGTTCTTGCACGGCTTACATTCGGCGTCAACGACTACGTGCGTATTGGTCACGGCGTAGCCGTTTTTGGAAATCAAAAAGCCCGAGCCGCTGGCACATTCCGTTTGTATTTCGAGCACACCGTTGATGCATTTTTCAAAAACATCGGCGCCGTTTGCCGCCGCCCTGACCGACTGCATGGATGCGGTCACGGCATTGCCCGTCGAGCCCGAGTAGCCGGACAACACGTTGCCGCAATAAGGACATTCGTCGAGCCCGCCTTGAACTTCCATTCCGCAACCGCTGCATTTCATAGTTTACTCTCCTTGATCGGGGGATATTACGGGACTGTACCCGCTTGCGTTAAGGGGAGCGAGCCTCCCCTCGGACTTCCACATCGCTTCCTGTTTTTCGTCGCTTATGTGGCCTGCGATGATCTTTATGAGCGCGCCCGCTATGCGTTTGCTCGCGCCTTCGTCCACCACGCGGCAGTTGAGCTTTTTGATGCTGAGCTCGTTCATATCGTCGGTCGGCGCGCCGTTGCCGAGGATCACCGAGTATAGCTCGTCTTTTTGATGAGTTTTAGCAAAGTCCTCGCACTGTCGCACGAGGTCCGCTTGATACACCCTGTTCATGTATTGAAAATCAAACGGCTGCGTATACACGACGAACAGAAGCTGAACGATATCGGGATTGCGCAATGCCTGATACATATAAAATTCGCGATCTTCCGCCGCGATGTCGCGCAAAGTTACGGGCGCGTAAAATATATCGGCTTGCTCCGACAGAATATCATAAAGACTGCGCGACATGATACGGTCTTGCGCGATCTGCTGATCGCAGACAATGGCGGCGTGATATTTTGGAATGCCCTGTTTTATCGAAATGTTGCGCAGGCGGCTTTTTTCTATAGCGTTGCAAAGGATCTCATATTTACGATTGGCTCTCGCCGCACTGCGCCAAAAATTGGAATTTTCGACAGGCGAAAGACTTGTGGAAGTGCAGTCGCAATACTCCATAGAACTCGTCGTTTTATCGTATTTATAGTCGGTCACTTCGTACAGACTGAGAAAATACCCGAGCGCCGCGGCTTTGTACTCGGCATCGTTGATCGC
Organism: Roseburia sp.; assembly: GCA_023665905.1. GTDB lineage: Bacteria > Bacillota > Clostridia > Christensenellales > Pumilibacteraceae > Anaerocaecibacter. The sequence continues at coordinate 26,397 of JAMPDA010000007.1, read as the reverse complement.
ATTTGCATCGGAACTTTCTCCCGCCTTGGAATTCATAGCGAGTAGGTTGTTGAATTCTTTTTTCGCGTTGGAAAACTGTCCTATGCGGCGCAAAGAATGAGCAAATCCGAGCCGCTGTTTAAAGTCCTCGCTTAAATTTATATCTTCGTCGGGTAGGGGATCGCCACACTTCGGGCACTTGTTATCGGAAAGATCTTCGGTGTATAATTGACGTCCGCAACCCAAACAGGTTATTAACACAAACCCCTCCCGAGCTTATCGCTTATGCTCGATAGCCGCGCCGCAGAAAGGACAGAAGCTCGTTCCCCAAGGCACTTTGTTGCGACACGTAGGGCACTCCGTCTGGATCCTGTCGCTCGGAAGCGTCGCGCCGCAGTCGGGACAGAATTTCGCGCCCGGTTTGTATGCCGCGCCGCACACCGTGCAGTGATGTACGCTTTTAGCGTCGTCGTCTTTTTTGGCGTCGCCTTCCCAGCCCGCCGACTTGACGGTTTCGAGGTACATAGCGCCGCGGCGCTCTTCCGAATCGGATCTTTTGTCTTCGCGCGCCCAGGCACGGTCTTCGTCCTCGTGGCGGTTTTTGCGGAGATATTCTTCCTGTTCGCGTTTGCGTTTGAGGTCGGCGGAGTAGAGCGTTTCGTCGATATCGAGGTCCTCGACTTTGTCGCGTTTGCGCCGTCTTTCAGCCTCTTTTTCGCGACGGTATATGACTTCGTCTCTGCTGAACGAGCTGTCCTCCGCGTTGCGGTTTTTGAGCTCTTTGGCGCTCGCTTCGTCGATATTGAGGTTTTCGATTATGAAGTTGGTCACTTCAAACCCCAACTCGTCCACGTATTTTTCGTTGAGCTGCATACCCACTTTGTCTTGGATATCGTCCTTGGCGTATGCGAATTCGTTGTAGGCAGGCGAGCACAGCATGAGCACACGCTTGACCGCGCGCAAAGTTTCGTTGACGGTTATGTCGCGAATGCGGTTGCGCAGCTTGTCGAGCGAGTAATCGCCGTCGGCGGCGACAAGCTCGAGATAGAACTTTTCGGCGTTGCGAATGCGCACATCCATGTCGCCGAAACCGCCCACCGTTACGTCGAGTCCCGACGTGGGTTCTTTATAGCTTATGCGCTGATTGATATTGGTACCCCAGGGGATAGTAAGGCGCGCCGTCTTGGATACATAGATGACTTTGATCGAGCTAACGTCGCCCTTTTTGCGCTTTGCGAAAAAGCCGTTGCCCTTAGGGCGATAGAGCGGCGCGCTGCCGCCCGTGATCTTTTCGCGGAGCCCGCCATCCTGTATAATAAGCGCGGTATGTGTCATGGGTACGACCACGGTAGTGTCTTTCCCGTAGCTCGTCGCGTTCACTTCTTGCAACAGCACGCTGTTATCGCCGGTGAACTCGATAACTTCTTTCTTTTTCTTTTTAAAGCACATATTTTCCTCGAAATTAAGTGTTAAACCTCGATGGCTTCGCGGTCGTGCGTTTTCTTTTCGCCGCCGAGCTGTTTGCTCGCTTTGTCAACGCCGCTCATAGCGCCTGCCATGCTGTTTTGCTGTTCTTTGATCTCGTTGAGCGTTTTGCGGATCTCTTCCATCTCCGCCTCGCGTTCGGCGATCTTGGAGTCAACGCCGGCTTTGACCTTCTTTTCATATTCGGCAGCGTCTTGCTCGCGAAGCGCCGCATACTTGACTTCGAGTTCGCGACGGATAGCTTCGGGATCGATCTTTTCGCTCTTCATAGACCGCGCAAGACGGAAGAAGTTGTCGTTTGCATTGCGATACGCAACCTGACAATCGGCGAACTTTTTAAGCGCTATAATGTCCCTGACTCGGACTACGATACGCCAGACGAATATGACCGGCGACACAAGCATCAAACCTATGAAAAACAGTATGCCGACCAAAACGCCGCGATATCTGCACATTTGCCAGATCGTGCCGAAAGACGCGCACAGCGTGGGAATGAAAAACGCCACAAAGTGGAACGTGCCCGTCACGAGTGTTCCGAATATCGCGGCGATGATTATACCTATCACCAAGCCCACGCCGATCGTGATAAGCTCTTTTTGGATCGCTTTGCTCGCCGCCGACGCCTTTGCAACGGTGGTGTCGAGTTCGGCGTTTAGACAGTCAACGCAGAGTACATTGCCCGTAGTGGGCGAGTGGAGCTTGTCCGCACATTCCGTGCAAAGCCCTTTGCCGCAATTACTGCACGTTGCGACCGCAGGTCGGTCATCACAGTTGGAGTGATGATAACAAGTAAGTAGATTTCCCATAAACTTCTCCTGTAAGAATAAATTGATTTGTTCATTGATTTATATAATACATGAACAGTGTCGGGCGTTATGGTCGCATATGGTCGTAAAAATGGCAAATTATGTCTGAATTTGCGCTCAAAGCCTTGACAAATTCCATAGGATAGAGTATCATTATCGTATATTTTGTTCATGTATTATATAAATACATGAACATTTTGGGCGACCGGTACGGTCGCTTTTTTGTTATAACTTTACTCGAATAATTTGCCGAGCCTGTTCATCATTGCCGTCTTGTGTTCGAGTAGGCTTCGCACATATCTTTTGAGCGTTACGTTAGGGTTTTTGTGTCCCATTATCTCGGACAGTGTTTTGACGTCCATTCCGCACTCTATCGCGCGCGTGGCAAAGGTGTGTCGCAGGACGTGAAAGCCTTTATGCTCGACGCGTATTTTCTTTAACAGCAACTCGAACGTGCGCTGATACGACCGTATCGAAATTTGCCCATCGGTCTTGCCGCTTACGACCATTTCGTCGTGGCTACGCTTTCTTATTGCTTTTAACGGTTGTATAAGCTGTTTCGGAAGCGGAATAACGCGCCGAGAATTTGCCGTTTTGGGCGTATCGAATACTTTTACGTATCTGCCGTTTTCCCAAGCGTCGCGGCAGGAATTGGACACGGTTATCAAGGCTTTATCGAAGTCTATGTCCGACCATTTGAGCGCAAGCAATTCGCCTATACGCAGTCCTGTATATAAGCATAGTATTATCCCGAACAGCTTGTCCTTGTCAGACTTTATTATGTAGCTCTCTATTTTCTTTTGCTCTTGCACGGTAAAGCACTGCACTTCGCTATCTTGCGTTTTCGGGTAGACTATACCGGCGGCATAATTCCTATCCGTTATCCCTATTTTGAAAGCTCTGTCCAGCGAGTTGTTTATGACCGCGACTATTCCCGTAACGGTGTTCGTCGCGTACTTACCGCACAGCTCGGCTATGTACGACTGAAGTATCAAGGCGGACAGGTCTTGTAAATCATACTCGCCCAATGCCGGTATTAGATGCTTATTTACTATCCTGCCGTACTTTTCATAGGTGCGGTATTTTGCCATGGGCTTTATCGTGGTTTCCAGCCATTCGTTTAACCAATCTTTGTATTGCATTATACGTTGTCCTCCGCTTCCGATAGGGTAAACAGAGCGGTGCAAAGCTCGTCCGTTGCTTCTTTTTGCATACCGGCATTGTTCGGTTTGACGTTTGCATACTCGGCGAGAACTAAGCCGAGTTTCATACAGATTTTTTCCATATCGACCTCCACGACAACAGCTTACAACATTAATTCGGCTCTCGCCCGTGAATATCGAATTTATGCGGTTGCGTACATTTTGCAAAAATGGTACAATGAGCAAATAAAGTCGAGATTTATCCGTAACGGGTATGATACACTGACTGTGCTGTGAGGTGAACGGTGCAAGAACAAATCGAAGCGGTGCAACGAATGCAGGACTATATTGCGGCGCACCTGTCGGAGGACATAACGCTTGCGGACTTGGCGAAAGCCGCAATGTACTCGCCCTGGTATGCGCGGCGCATATTCGTCGCGCAACTCGGCGTTACTCCGTCCGATTACATCAGGCGGTTGCGCCTGAAGTTTTCGGCGTTAAGACTGCGCGACGAAAAGGTGAACATTTCGGACGTCGCTTTCGATTTGGGATTCGGCAGTGTGGACGGTTATACCCGTGCTTTTGCGCGCGAGTTCGGGTGCAACCCCAAGCAATACGCGTTAGATCCCACGCCGCTTGCTCTGTTTAATCCTTACGGCGTAAAATTCAAATACATTGCAAGGAGAGCAAAAACAATGCAAAACACAAAGAATGTCTTTATCCAAGTGATAGACAAGCCGCAACGCGACGTGATCTTCAAGCGCGGAAAAACCGCTACCGAATATTGGACGTACTGTAACGAGGTCGGTTGCGACGTTTGGGGGATACTCACGAGCATAAAATCGATCTCGGGCGAACCCGTGTGTATGTGGCTGCCGCAAAAATATATCAAGCCCGGCACGAGCGAGTACGTACAGGGTGTGGAAGTGCCCGTGGGCTATTCGGGCGGTATCCCCGACGGCTTCGATATAATAACGCTGCCTGCCGCGAAGTACCTGATGTTTCAGGGTGAACCGTTTGCCGAAGAGAATTTCGGCACTGCTATAGAGGAAGTGCAAGCGGCTATCAAAAAGTACGACCCGTCTGTCATCGGCTATAAATGGGACGGCAAAAATCCGCGTATCCAGTTGGAGCCCGTCGGCTCGCGCGGCTATATCGAGCTTTTGCCGATAAAGTGAGTGCATTTCGAGCGGCGATAGAAACATACGAGGGCGCTTTTAAAGCGCTCTTGGGGGTGGATTATAAAAAAATCGAACAAATTGTTTGATTTGGGTTGACTTTTATTCCTATTAGGCATATAATAGTGTTGACAGAACCTCGCACGCCTCTTTATAATGCGTACCACGCGAGGTCATTTTTTATATAAAGGACAAAAGAAAAATGCCTAAACAACATCAGCCGCCACTTGACATAGACCGACAAATAGAAAATCTAAAGAGTATCGGGTTGCAAATTGACGATGAACGGTCGGCGCATGATTTTTTAAATAATGTTTCGTATTTTCGCCTAATAAAAGCTTTTGGACTTGGGCTTAAAAATGACGATTCCACATTTAAGAACGACGTAACGTTTGAGCAGATCAAGGGTTTGTACATATTTAATTCAAAGTTTAGGTACTTGCTGTTTCCTCAGATTGAGAAGGTAGAAGTCAATTTGCGTTGCCGTGTCGCAAATTATTTTTCTTGTAAATACGGTGTGTTGGGATATAAAGATGTTCGGAACTTTCGAAATCCGGAATTTCATGCAAAATGTTTACTTGAAATCAATGCTGAAATCGAGCGTAGCCGTAAGTCGGCGTTCGTTAAAAATTTTCGCGAAAATTACGAAGGTGGAGAGCTTCCGTTTTATGCATTGGTAGAATTGCTCAGCTTTGGTACATTATCAAAATTTTATAAGAACATGAAGAATGAAGATAAACAGGAAATCGCAAATTTGTACGGCGTAAAATATACATATTTGGAAAGCTGGATAGAGCATTTGACGATAGTCAGAAATATATGCGCTCACTATGGGCGACTTTATAATATCAACTTAACTTCAAGACCGCAACTGTATAAGCAATATACCGAGAGGGGTATCGGCAATTATCGTGTTTTCGCAACGCTCATATGTTTGAAGCATCTATTGCCTAATGACAGTCATTGGAAAAAATTCATAGTCAGCGTCGGAGCGTTGATCGAACAATTCCCTTGCGTAAATATTAAACTTATGGGATTCCCTGAGCACAAATGGTTAGAAATATTGTCTTTGCCGTTAGATGAGTTTTATAAGCTTGACTATTGAGAAACGATGATAGCAAAAAAGTTTTGGCTTTGCTCTTAATTGTATTGAGTCCTGCAAGTGCGGCGCTAACGCGCCTGGATTTCTCCGCTGCGCTCGCTATTGCTCGCTCCGGTCGAAATGACAAGGTGGTGATTTTGCTGTTCTCGCATGGGTCGAAATGACATGAGGGTGGTTGGAGTGTGCGGCATTGGGTGAAGCGGCAAAACAAACTCCTTGTCACCTCGAGCGCAGTCGAGAGGTCTAGGCGAACCGCCGCAGGGTGGGAAGCTGAACTATTGGTAATGCGCGGCAAAGCCGCTGGATTTCTCCGCTTCGCGCTGACGCGCTCCGGTCGAAATGACATCGGGAATAAAAGGCTTACGTCGCTTCGGTAGAAATGGCAAGGAGTTGGTTGTGCTTGTCTGTTTACAACAAAGCGAAGCGTGCCATTATCAATCCCGTACACCCCAACCACCTTTTTGTCACCTCGAGCGAAGTCGAGAGGTCTAGGCGATCCGCCGCAAGGTGAAAAAGCTTTACTATTGGTAATGCGCGGCAAAGCCGCTGGATTTCTCCGCTCCGCGCTGACGCGCTCCGGTCGAAATGACATCGGGAAGAAAAGGCTTCCGTCACTTCGGTCGAAATGACAAACAGGTGGTTTGGCTGTACTCGCATAGGTCGAAATGACATCGGGGGATATAGGCTTCCGTCGCTTCGGTCGAAATGACAAGGTGGTGGTTGTGCTGTTCTCGCATAGGTCGAAATGACATCGGGAAGAAAAGGCTTCCGTCGCTCCGGTCGAAATGACAAGGCGTTGGTTATGCTGTTCTCGTATAAGTCGAAATTACACAATAAACCAAGCGAGCCGCGAAATATCGCGGCTCGCTTGGTTATTATTCTGTGTAACGGGATATCGTTAGGGTCGTTACATGCCCGTGTCCATCGTTATCGTGTCGTTTGCGCCGACGGTGAAGGAAATGCTATACATCGGCGCCGTTACGGTTATCGTGTCGCCGTCTTGCGCGTAGCCGAGCACATAAGTCTGCGCGGCGGGCGCGGCGCCCATCGTGAACTCGGCAAAGCCGTTGTCGTACGTTTTGAGCGTTATCGGCGTGGTTGCGCCCATATTCACGCTTCCGGTGTACGTTTTTACGAGTTGCGAAGTCTGGAACTCGTACGGCGCGAAAGTCGTGCCCGTCACTTTGGCAATCGCGATATTCTTGCCGTTGTACTTGACGGTGAGCGTGCCGTTGTCGAGGGTGTAGCCGAGGTAGCCGAGCATGCCTGCAAGCGAATAATCGTCGGAAAACGCTTCCGCGTAGCCGTTGTCGTAAAGCTCGATCTTGTCGATAGTTTCTCCGCCCGACAGCAAGTCGTAAATCGTAGTTATATTACCCGTAAGGGTCTGCGTCTTAGTCGCGGCGGACATGTCGGGCGCGACTATAACGGGGATCTCGCGCACGTAGCCTTTGTACGTCACAGTAACGCTGTAAGCGCCGGGCGTGTTCTGTACGGCGCTCGAGTCGAGCATCGAAGCTGTTACGGTGATGTATTCGCTACGTCTGCCGTTTGTGTACACGTAATAGTAAACTTCGGCTTCCTTATTTGCGAACTTCGCGACTTCGGTCGCCAAAGCCGCAGTCATGCCGCTGCCCTGCGTGACGACAATGGAGTCGGGCAGTTCATCTTCGGGATCGACGAAATACATGTATTCCACGGTAGTGACGGACGGGTCGTAGACTTCTATACTGTCGGTATATTCCTTTTGGTTGTAGGTAACGGTGACATTCTTGTAGCCGACCGACGAGGTGTCCACAGCGCCGAGCATTGCCGCCGTGACGGGGGTGTAGCTGGAGAAATTACTGTAACCGTAATGATATTCATCTCCTGCGGCGGTATAATCTTCTTGGATCTTGTTGTACAAATCATATTCTTGACGCAGGCTGAGGGTGTTGACGTCGAGCGTTTCGTTGATCTGTAGCGCGCTAAACGGATTGCTCAATCGCAGGCTACCCTCTTTTTGCGCGTCTATAGTCGAAAGGTCGTCGCATATGTACACGTAAAGGGAGTCTGTTTGATACCAATGCGCGCCGAAGCAGTACGTTACACGATAAACTTTACCGACAGTGAAAGTGCCGTCCCATGCCGCTTGCGATTGGGTGCAGGGTTCTACTTCCAATATTTGGGAGCTGGTTGCTGGAATAAAGCCTCTGCTGCCGTCGTCGTAGACGACTTCCCAATTTATGCCCGTCTGGTTGCTCTTGGCAGACGCTTGCGCCGCCGTCCAAATCGCGCTGTTAGTATCGAGCTCAACGCCGACTACGCGACGAGACATGACCACGCGCTTTTCGCTTTGAGTGTCGTCGCTCATCGTTATGGTTATGACCGCCACGGTGTTGCCGTCGCTGTCCACCTCGTAGGTGACGTCCGTGTCCTTTACGGATGTCTTGAGCGAATCGAGCCATTCCTGCTCGGTGCCCTCGAAACCGTTATCCACGGCGATCTCGTATGCGGACTTTCCGTCGCCGCTGTTCTTGTTGCACGCGGCGAGCGCGCCTGCGCCGAGGCAGAACGTTCCCGCAACCGCAATAGCGAGTATCTTTTTGGCTATGCTTTTCATGTTTATCCCTCCACGGATATTATTTATTCGAGGAGCAAATTTGCTTGCATGCAATGGCAAATTTGCGACGTCGACAAATTAGGTTTTATACTCCGCCGCTTTGCGGCGGAACACCCGTAGGGCGTTCCGTGGCTTGCCACGAGGTATAATACCTAATTTATAGTAGAATAACACGGGGGGGGGGGGGGGGGTATGTCAAGCGTTTTAACAAATATAAACGATAATTACATAAGTATATTTTTCTCTGCGCAAAAATCGGGCGGCTTCCGCGGCGGCGCGGCAAAGCGCCGCCGCGGAAAAATCGCGCGCTCGGCGCTATATACGTAAAACGCCAATTATCGCACAATTATGACGTAAAAGTCTTTCCGGCGTGTGATATAAAACATGACATGAGGAAACGAATAAAACGTCCCGTGTTGCTGCTGTCGGCGGCGGTCCTGCTCGTCGTGTGCTGCGGCGGCAAGCTGTACGGCATATTCCCGTTCGGCACGCCCATGCTGTGCGCGCTTTCCGGACAGGTGTTCATAGGGTTCACCGCGCCCGTTTATATACTGTGCTCGTTCTTGTTCACGTTCGACGTGCGGCGGCTGTACATATCGGGCGTCGCGGTGTTTATACTCGCTGCGCGGTGGTTTTTGGGACTTAAGTTCGCGCGGTTTGATAAACGCCTTGCAAGGACGCTGTTTTCGCTTGCGGCGATCGCCGCGGAAGCGGCGCTTCTTTGCGCGTTCGGGTCCGTAATCGACGCGGCGCTCACCGCGTTTGTCGGCGCGACTTTTTATTATTTTGCGGACAAGACCGCGGAGGCGGTCGGCACGCAATTTTCGTTCCGACCGGACGTCACCGAGGCGGTGGGGTGTTGCGTGACGGCGTTCGTCGCAGGACTGGCGTTCGGCAGGGCGAGCGTCGGCATGTTCGATGTCGGGCTTGCTCTATGTATGTTTTCGGCGCTGCTGCTCGGCGCGGTCGGATCCAAAGCCGCGCTCGGCGGTTCGGCGGCAATGGCGCTCGGGCTGGCGTTCGAGACGGGCGGGTATGTCGCGCTCGCGTTTATCGCTTGCGCCGCCGTCGCGACGGCGTTTCGGGGACTGCCTCGACCGTTTTGCGCCGCGGTGGGCGTGGGATCGTACGCCGCGTTTTCCATACTGTTTTCTTCGGATATCGCGGCGGTCGGCGCGGACGCGCTCATGCTCGCCGTCGGCGGAGCGCTGTACTGTCTGCTGCCGCGGCGCGTGCCCAAACGCATACGTGCGTATTTCGACTTTGACGGGTCGGCGCGCATAGCCGTCAGGCACTACATAAACAGGATAAAGGCGGACGCGGCGGACCGCATGCTCGCCGTCGCGACGGTGTTCGACGAAACGGCGCGGCTATTGAACGGCATGACGGAGCCGCCGCCCGATTTCGACGCTATCGGCATGGTGCTGTCCGACAGGATATGCCCGTACTGCAAAAACATTTCCGCATGCGACGCCGAAGCGCGAAAGAGCGCGTTTGCCGCCGTGGCGGAATGCGCGTACGCCGGCAAGGCGCTCATAACGGACCTTCCCGATTTTTTCGCTACTACGTGCTTGCGCACGGTGGATGTTATCGCCGCGTCCGCGGAAATAACGGACTCGGCGCGCGACCGCAAGCGCGACGCGGAGTGCGAGGATAAAGCAAAGGCGATAGTCACTGAGCGGCTCGCCGCCGTCAAGGACGTGTTGACGGAGCTCGGCGAAAGTCAAGCCGTGCCCGTCGGGTTCGACGGCGACGCCGAGGAGCGGATAGCCGCCGAGCTCTGTCTTTCGGGCGTGGAGTGCGCGCAGGTGTTCGTAACGCGCGAGTGGGTGACTGCGATCGTGCGCACGGGGTTTGCGACGCGCGAAAAGATACGGCGCGCGGTGTCGGTGTGCCTAAAGCGCGAGTATGCGGTGACGGCGCTCGAAAAGTCCGCCGCGGCGGGCTGGAGCATAGCGACGCTCAAAAAGCGCCCTGCGTACGAAGCGGTGTACGCGCGCGCGGGCGTGGCAAAGTCGGGCGTCAGCGGCGACAGCTATTCATTCGAGCGGATAGGCGACAGGTTTTTGGTCGCGCTGCTCGACGGCATGGGAACGGGCGAGCGCGCGGGCGTGGGCTCGGACGCGGCGGTCGAGCTCATAGAGTGTTTCTACAAAGCCGGCTTCGATTCCAAGTCGGCGCTGTCGGGCGTGAACAGATTTTTGAAACTGCCGAGGGCGGAGAGCTATTCCGCCGCCGACGTGGTGGTGTGCGACCTCGATTCCGCCGTCGCGGACATCATCAAGATCGGCGCGCCGCCGTGCTACATCAAGACGGCGGACACCGTGCTCAAGATCGAGGGCAGTTCTCTGCCTATAGGCGTGCTCGACGAAATGCGCCCGTTCGTAACGAGCAAGCGCTTGTACCCCGGGCAAATGCTCATACTCGTGACCGACGGCATATCCGACTGTTTTTCGGGCGACGAGCTTCCAGAGTTCATAAACGGGCTGTCGGCGCACAATCCCGAAAAGGCGGCGGAGGACATCGTGCGCCGCGCACTGCTCCTCGACGGCGGCACACCGCACGACGACATGACGGCTGTTGCGTTCCGCCTGTTCGACGCGCCCAAACGCGTAAAGCGCGAAAAGGTCGGCGGCGAAGTATCGGCGTAAGCAAATCGTTTGACATTTTGCGGCGAATGTAATATGATTTACTTATGAGAAATTGCGACAAATACAAAGCCAATTATTTCCTGCCGCCCGAGCGGTGCACCGACTGGATAAAGCGCGACCGCATAACCGCGCCGCCCGTGTGGTGCAGTGTCGATCTGCGCGACGGCAATCAGGCGCTCGTCACGCCCATGGAGCTCGACGAGAAGATAGAGTTTTTCAAGTATTTGGTCAAGATCGGATTCAAACAGATAGAGATAGGTTTTCCGGCGGCGAGCGATACCGAGTACGCGTTTACACGTCGGCTCATCGACGACGGGCTGATACCCGACGACGTCACCATTCAGGTGCTGACGCAGTGCCGCGAGCATATTATCGACAGGACGCTCAAAAGCCTCGAGGGCATAAACAAAAAGAACGCCATCGTGCATTTTTACAACTCCACGTCCAAGCCGCAGCGCGAGCAGGTTTTCGGCGCGAAAAAGTCCAAGATAGTCGATATAGCGGTCGCCGCCGCGCGCATGATTAAAGACCGCGCCGACGGTTACACCTTCGAATATTCGCCCGAGTCGTTTACGGGCACGGAGCCGGAGTTCGCGCTCGAGATATGCGACGCGGTGTCCGACGTAATAAAGCCTACTCCCGACAAAAAGCTGATAATCAACCTGCCGGTGACGGTGGAAACGTCGCTTCCGCACGTCTACGCGTGCCAGGTCGAATACATGAAGAAGAACCTCAAGTATTCCGACTCGATCGTCATTTCCACGCATCCGCACAACGACAGGGGAACGGGCGTCGCCGATGCGGAGCTTGCCGTGCTCGCAGGCGCGGAGCGGGTGGAAGGCACGCTGTTCGGCAACGGCGAGCGCACGGGCAATGTGGATATAGTGACGCTCGCGCTCAATATGTATTCGCACGGCGTCGATCCCAAGCTCGATTTTTCCAACCTTTACGAAACGGCGGCGGTGTACGAAAAACTTACGGGCATGAAAGTACCGCCCAGACAGCCGTACGCCGGCTCGCTCGTGTTTACGGCGTTTTCGGGCTCGCACCAGGACGCTATCGCCAAGGGCACGCTCTATCGCCGCGAACACCCCGACGCGCAGTGGGATATGCCGTATCTGCCCGTGGACCCCGCGGACGTCGGGAGGAGCTACGACGCGGACGTCATACGCATAAACTCGCAGTCGGGCAAGGGCGGCATAGCGTACGTGCTCGAACAGAAGTACGGCTACATCGTGCCCAAAGCCATGCGCGAGGATATAGGCTATCTCGTAAAAGGCATATCGGACAGAAAGCACAAAGAGCTAAAGCCCGAAGAAGTTTCGGACATCTTCCGCAAGGAGTACGTAAACCTCGGCGCGCCGCTCGCGCTCGAGTCGTTCTCGTTCGACAAAAACGACGGCGACGTGCTGCTGTCGTTGCAGCTCAAAAACAACGGCAAGGACGTAATAATAATCGGCAGCGGCAACGGTCAGTTCAATGCGGCGGTGTCGGCGCTAAAGCGCGCGCACAATATAGACTTCACCACCGTGCTGTACACCGAGCACGCGCTGGAGTCCGGCTCCAAGTCGCTCGCCGCCGCCTATGTCGGCTTGAAGTGCGGCGAAAAGACGCGCTATGCCGTCGGCGTGGACAGCGACATCATGACGGCGTCCATAAAAGCGCTTATCGGCGCGGTCAACAAGATACTTGCCGCAAAATAGCGGACGGAAATTCACAACAACAAGAGAAGTTATGGAACAGAGCAAAATCAGAAATGTGGCTATAATAGCCCACGTAGACCACGGCAAAACGTCGCTTGTAAACGAGCTTTTAAAGCAAGGCAACGTGTTCAGGGACAATCAGGCGGTCGCCGATCGCGTCATGGATTCCAACGCGCTCGAACGCGAGCGCGGCATAACCATACTTTCCAAAAACGCGTCGTGCATGTACGACGGGTTCAAGATAAACATTGTTGATACGCCCGGGCACGCCGACTTCGGCGGCGAGGTGGAGCGCGTGCTCAAAATGGTGGACGGCGCGCTGCTCGTGGTGGACGCGTTTGAAGGTCCGATGCCGCAGACGCGGTTCGTGCTCGAAAAAGCGCTCGCGCTCGGGCTGAAGATAATCGTCGTCGTCAACAAGACCGACCGTCCCGACGCGCGGCTCAAAGAAGTTACGGACGAGATACTCGAGCTGTTTTTGGACCTCGACGCGAGCGAGGAACAGCTCAACAGCCCGTTCGTTTTCGCGTCGGCGCGCGACGGCGTAGCTTCGCGCAGTATGCTCGACCGCGGCAGGAACATGCAACCGCTGTTCCAGACGATAATAGAATATATCCCCGCGCCGTCGGGCGATATAAAAGCGCCGTTCAAAATGCTCGTGTCGTCGGCGGAGCACAACGATTATGTGGGCAAGCTCGCAGTCGGCAAGATCGGTTCGGGCGAGCTCGCCGTGGGCGACGGAGTGGTGCTCACAAACTATCACGACCCGTCCAAGTCGATAAAGAGCAAAGCCGTAAGCATATTCACTTACGACGGGATAAAGCGCGTCCAAACCGATCGCGCGAGCGTGGGCGATATCGTGTGCGTGTCGGGTATCGACGGCGTCATGATAGGCGACACCGTTTGCTCGGAACTCGACACTTCGCCGATAGAGTTCGTCAAAATAGCCGAGCCGAGCGTCGAAATGACTTTTATGGTCAACGACTCGCCGTACGCCGGCAAGGAAGGAAAGTACGTCACCAGTCGGCACTTGCGCGACAGACTGTACAAAGAAGCCGTAAAGGACCTTTCGCTGAGAGTGTCGGACGGCGCGACCGCAGACAGCTTTGTCGTTTGCGGCAGAGGCGAAATGCACCTTTCCATTCTTATAGAAACGATGCGGCGCGACGGCTACGAGTTTGCAGTCAGCATGCCCAAAGTTCTGATAAAAACGATAAACGGCGTTAAGCATGAGCCTATGGACAGGGTGTTTATAGACGTGCCCGAAACGTGCGTCGGCACGGTCATGAACAAAATGGGCGTGCGCAAGGGCGAGCTCATAGACATGACGCCGCACGGCAGTCGCATAAAAATGAACTTCAAAGTGCCCGCGCGCGGACTGTTCGGATATCAGAGCGAGCTCTTGACGGACACCAAGGGCGAGGGCATAATGTCGAGCGTGTTCGACGGCTACGAGCCGTACAAGGGCGAGATAAACCGCCGCGACTTCGGCTCGCTCATCGCGCACGAGCAGGGCGATTCCATTGTTTACGGGCTGTTCAACGCGCAGGAGCGCGGCACGCTGTTTATAGGCGCGGGCGTGCCCGTGTACGCCGGCATGGTCGTCGGCATGAATCCGCGCGGCGACGATATAGTCGTCAACGTGTGCAAGCGCAAGCATTTGACGAATACGCGTAGCTCGGGCAGCGACGACGCGCTCAAACTGATAACGCCCATGCGCATGACGCTCGAGGACTGCATAGAGTTCTTGGCGGACGACGAGATTTTGGAAGTCACACCCAAGTCGCTGCGCATAAGAAAACGGCTCTTGGACGCCACGGAGCGCATGCGCGAGCGCGCGAAGATACTCGGGCTCGGCAAGCACGCAAACGATTGAGCGCCTTTCTGCCGCACGTGTATCGAGCGCGGCGCCGCTAAATGAGAACAGTCGATCGGATAAAGCGAAAAAACCGATCGAAAGAAAAACCGCTTAAGAGGTGATTTATGGAAAACAAACTCGGAATAACCGACGATAAGCTGCTCACGCAAGCCGACGAGCGCATATCCAAGCAGGGCGCGGCAATGCTGTTCGATTCGGGACGGCTGAACACGCTGCCCGTCGGCAAGTTCGCAGGGCTTCAGGAGATACATTCGGCTCTGTTCGGAAATATTTATCCGTTCGCCGGCGAGATACGCACGGTCAACGTCTACAAGGGCGGAATGATGTTCACGCCCGTCGAGGGGATAGACAACGCCGTCAGGTTTGCGGACATCCTGCCGCACCGCGAGTTCGGCGAGATAGTGGACAAGTTCATACATATGAACACCGTGCACCCGTTCAGATACGGAAACGGCAGGGCTATGCGCATTTGGCTGGACGTCATGTTCGCCGACGCGGTCGGCGCGATAGTCGATTGGCGCAGGGTGGATAAGGATAAGTACAATCGCGCCGTCGAAAAAAGCGCGCTCGATAAGCGCGAACTTTTTGCGCTTTTGAGCACGTCGCTCACCGAGCAAATAGACCGCGACACGTATCTCCGCGGCATCGACGCGAGCTTTGCGCTGGAAGGGCTTTGCGCGTACAGTGTGGCGCGCGGTTAGTTGCGGCGCGCGCGATAGGCAAGGCAAAAGCGTTCCGCGCCGTCCCGAAAACGCTTTACAAAGGGCATAAAACGTGTTATAAAGTAAGAGTAACAGTTTTGCGTACACGTTATGCAAAACTTTTGCTTTTAAAACATCGGATATAAGGAGAATAGCATGGCTCAAACCGTTCTCGTCGTCGATTTCGGCGGACAGTACAATCAGTTGATAGCGCGCCGCGTGCGCGAGGCTAACGTTTACTGCGAGCTCATTTCTTTTGAAAAGATCAAGGAAAAAATCGCCGAAACAAACCCGATAGGGTTGGTGTTTACGGGCGGACCGTCGTCGTTTTTGCAGCCCGATGCGCCGAGGATAGACGCCGACGTGTTTTCGCTCGGCATACCCGTGCTCGGCATTTGCTACGGCTGTCAGCTCATTGCCGGCACGCTCGGCGGCTCGGTGGGCATAGGTCCGCGCGAGTACGGCAGGCGCGTGCTCGACGTTAAAAAGCGGAGCTCCAAACTGTTCGACGGCGTTTCCCTAAAATCGAACTGCTGGATGAGCCACACCAATTACATAGAAAAGCTGCCGGGCGGCTTTGACGTTTCCGCGACGACGGAAACATGTCCCGTAGCCGCAATGGAAAACGCGGATAAAAAGATATACGGCGTGCAGTTCCACCCCGAGGTCATGCATACCGACGAGGGCTTCAAAATGCTCAAAAACTTCCTCTACGGCGTTTGCGGCGCGAGCGGCGAGTGGACGATGAGCGGATATGTGGAGCGCAATGTGGCGGAGCTTAAAGCGCGCGTCGGCGACAAAAAAATACTGTGCGCGCTTTCGGGCGGAGTCGATTCCGCCGTCGCCGCAACGCTCGTGCACCGCGCGTGTCCCAACCTTACGTGTATATTCGTCGATCACGGACTGTTGCGCAAGGGCGAGGCGGAAGAAGTGGTGCGCGTGTTCCGCGACGAGCGCGGCATGAACTTGAAGGCGGTGGACGCGTCGGCGCGGTTTTTGAAAAAACTCGAGGGCGTCAGCGAGCCCGAAAAAAAGCGCAAGATAATAGGCGAGGAGTTCATTCGCGTGTTCGAGGAGGAAGCCAAAAAGATAGGCAAGGTCGATTATCTCGTTCAGGGCACGATATATCCCGACGTGATAGAAAGCGGCCTTAACCACTCGGCAAAGATAAAGAGCCACCACAACGTCGGCGGACTGCCCGACGTGGTCGATTTTAAAGAACTTATTGAGCCGCTGAGACTGCTTTTCAAGGACGAGGTGCGGCGGCTGGGCTTCGAGCTCGGACTGCCGGAAAGCATTGTTATGCGCCAGCCGTTCCCGGGACCCGGGCTCGCCATTCGTGTAATCGGCGACATCACCGAAAGCAAGCTCGAAATACTGCGCGAGGCGGATTATATCTTCCGCGACGAGATAGCCAAGAACGGGCTCGATAAGGAGATATGGCAGTACTTCGCCGTATTGACGGACGTCCGCACCGTCGGCGTCATGGGCGACGAGCGCACGTACGACTACACCGTCGGACTGCGCGCCGTCACGAGCGTGGACGGAATGACCGCCGACTGGGCGCGCATACCGTTCGACGTGTTGCAGAGCATTTCCGGTCGAATAGTCAACGAGGTCAAGCACGTCAACCGCGTCGTGTACGACATAACGAGCAAACCCCCCGCGACTATCGAGTGGGAGTAAATCGGTCCTCGGAATATATGCGAGCGCCGCTTTTGAGCGTAAACGCACTCGAAGCGGCTGCTGCTTAGGATATTTGATTATGTTGCATAAGCTGTCCGCGCGCGAGGCGGAAAGATATATCGATTTTGCGTACGCGCTCGCGCTCGACAGGTCGCGGTCGGGCTTTCCGTCGTATAACGACGGGATAAAGACGGGGAGCGATTTTGCCGATGAGCTCGCGCGGCTCGCGAGCGGCGAAAATTCGGAGCTGCTGCTTTTCGAGTGCGACGGCAAGGCGCTCGGGTTGCTCGGCTATTTTTGCCTGCCTGACGATAAATATATCCAGACGACGATAATGGATATCGCGGACAAGACCGAGGTCGCGCTTTCGGAGTTTATCGAATACATGCGGCGGCGGTTTTGCGGCTATGAGCTGAATATAGGCGTTACGGCGGAAAACGTTGCGGCGCGCCGCTCCCTTGCCGAAAACGGGTTCGAATGCGTCGAAAACGACTACTGCTGCTGTTTGCTGTTCGATAATTACGTCGCGGCAGGGGAAAGCGACTGCGTGCGCGCAGTCACGGCGGAAAACTTCGGCGATTTTTCGACGCTCCATGACGGCGTGCAGATGTATTGGACGTCGGAGCGCATACTGCGCGCTCTTTCAGATTGGCGAGCGTTCGTGTATTACGACGGCGGCGCGCCCGTCGGCGCTATCTATGCGCTCGGCGCGGATATGCCCGAAATTTTCGGCGTCGATTTTTCTGCCGGCTTCGACGCCGATGTGTACAGGGCGCTTTTGACGAAGCTGTTAAATTCTTTCAAGGCGTCGGGCGCTAAACACATGACGTACTTTGTAGAAGAAAGGGAAAGAGCGGTCGCAGAGCGGCTCGGCTTTTGCGAGGTGGGGGAATACTTTTGTTTTGCCGCGGTCCTTTAGCGCGGTTTTTATTTTTCGCGGTTGGCGCTTGCACGCTTATAAAAAACGTGTTGTTTTCGGTTGAAATGTCGGACGGAATATGTTAAAATGTCTTCGTAGACACAATTCGGAGCGACAATGGCACAACAACGTGAACTCAAGGCAAAGGTATTTCCGCGGATCTGGGCAAAAACCGTAAAGGGCGACAAGATCACGCGAAATTATATGTACACGCTCGACGGCGCGTTTGACGAGGCGCGGCTGTTCGAGTACGTGTGCGATATAACGCGCGCATTGGATATCCCGACGCCCATAATACTCAGCAGTCATACGTATAATTTCGTTCATTTCAACGTCGCGAAGTTTTTGCCGCGCGAGTTTATAGACGATGTGGATTTCGATTATTTTATAATCGAAAATTCGGGCGGAACGATAAAGCCGTTGCCGCGATATTTCAACGAGAACGGCTGACAGTCCGCGCGGTAGCTTTTAAGGAGCATACATGAATTTAACGCAAAAGCTCATAAGATCGCATCTCGTTAAAGGCGAGATGAAAGTCGGCTCGCCCATAGTCGTATCCGTGGACCAGACGCTTACGCAGGACTCCACGGGGACTATGGCGTATCTTCAGCTCGAGGCGCTCGGCGTGGATAAAGTCGTGACGAAGCGCTCCGTGGCGTATATCGATCACAACATGTTGCAGTCCGGCTTCGAGAATGCGGACGACCACGCGTACATACAGTCGGTCGCGCTAAAACACGGCGTGTACGTGTCCAAGCCGGGCAACGGCATATGCCACCAGGTACATTTGGAGCGGTTCGGCGTGCCCGGGCAGACGCTCGTCGGCTCGGACTCGCATACGCCGACGGGCGGCGGAATAGGCATGCTCGCCATCGGCGCGGGCGGACTTGACGTTGCGCTCGCAATGGCGAAGGGCACGCTCAATCTGAATATGCCCAAGGTCGTCGAAGTTCGGCTCAGCGGAAAGTTAAAGTCCAATGCGACGGCAAAGGACGTCATACTCGAAGTGTTGCGCCGACTTACCGTAAAGGGCGGCGTCGGCAAGATAATGGAATACACGGGCGACGGCGTAAAGACGCTGTCAGTGCCCGAGCGCGCGACGATAGCCAATATGGGCGCGGAGCTCGGCGCGACGACGTCGGTGTTCCCGTCGGACGAGTGCACGCTCGCGTTTTTGACTGCGCAGGACCGCGCGGACGCTTTTGTCGCGCTTTCCGCCGACGCGGACGCGGAGTACGACGAGCTTGTGGAGATAGACCTTAGTAAGATCGTGCCGCTTGCCGCCGCGCCGCACATGCCCGACAACGTCGTCGAGGTGCAAAGCCTCGTCGGCATGAAGATAGACCAGGTGTGCATAGGCTCGTGCACCGATTCGTCGCTGTTGACTATGCTCAAAGTCGCCGCGGCGCTCAAGGGCAAAAAAGTCCATCCCGACGTGTCGCTCACCGTCAACCCCGGTTCGCGGCAGGTGCTGACCATGCTCAGCCGCTGCGGTGCGCTCGGCGATATACTCGACAGCGGCGCGCGCGTAATGGAGTGCGCCTGCGGTCCGTGTATCGGCATGGGTCAAAGCCCAAAGACCGACGCGGTGTCGCTCCGCACTTTTAACCGCAATTTTTACGCGCGTAGCGGAACGGCGAGCGCAAAGGTATATCTCGTTTCGCCGCTCACCGCCGTGTACAGCGCCGTATCGGGCGTGTTTACCGTTCCGCCCGAGGACGAGAAGATCGCGGCGGTGCGTATCCCTGCGCGTTTCGACGTCAACGACAATCTCGTGCTTCGCCCGGACGATTTCAAAAATATCGAGGTCGTGCGCGGCCCTAACATCAAGCCGTTCCCCGTGGGCGCGCCGCTCGAGGATAAAGTGTCGCGTACCGTTACGTGCAAGACGGGCGACAACATCACGACGGACGACATCATGCCGTCCAACGCCAAGCTTTTGCCGTTCCGCTCCAATATCCCGTATCTTGCGGAGTTCTGCCTTTCCACAGTCGATCCGCAGTTCGCGGCGCGCACAAAGGCGGCGGGCGGCGGAATTATAGTCGGCGGCGAAAACTACGGTCAGGGCAGCAGCAGGGAACACGCCGCGCTCGCGCCGTTGCAGCTCGGCGTTCGCGCGGTCATAGCCAAGAGCTTCGCGCGCATGCACAGGGATAACCTGATAAATTCGGGAATACTTCCGCTCACGTTTTGCAATGCCGACGATTACGACGGTATTGACTGCGGCGACGCGCTCGAGATCGACGCGCAAAAAGCCGTGCGCGAGGGCAAAGCTGCGGTAAAAAATATCACAAAGGGTAGCGAGTTTTGCGTCGAGCTTGCCGTAACGGAAAGACAGCGCGCGATACTCGAATGCGGCGGAACAATAAACGCCATTCGCAAAGACCGCATATAGGTCGTAAAAAGGAGATATCATGGAAAAGCTCGAATCGGAAGTTCTTGCGCTGCTCAAGCAGGACAGCAGGATATCGACGGAAAAGATCGCAAAAACGCTCGGCGTTGATGAGCGCACGGTTGAGAAAGCGGTGGATAAGCTCGAAAAGAGCGGCGTCATACTCGGCTACACTACGCTCGTTGACGACGCCGCCATCGACCGCTCGTATGTGGAAGCGCTGATAGAAGTGCGCGTCAATCCCATTTACGGCCGCGGCTTCGACGCCATAGCGGAAGACATCTATCGCTTCGAACAGGTCAAAAGCCTGTATCTTATGAGCGGCGGCTACGACCTTGCGGTGTTCGTGGAGGGCAAAAATCTGCGCGAAGTCGCGTCGTTCGTAAGCGAAAAGCTGTCGGTCATGGACAAAGTGCTTTCGACCGCCACGCACTTTATACTCAAAAAGTACAAGATAGGCGGCGAGATCGTCGCTTCCGCCGAGGGGAACGGGAGACAGCCGGTCACGCCGTGAACTACGACGATTTTATAAACCGTACCGTTTCGGACATTCCGCCGAGCGGCATACGCAAATTTTTCGATCTTGTGGCGAACATGGACGGCGCGCTTTCGCTCGGCGTGGGCGAGCCCGATTTCGTCACGCCCTGGCTGTATCGCGACAGCGCCGTAAAGTCGATAATATCCGGAAGGACGGGGTACACCGCCAACCGCGGCGACGCTCGGCTCGTCCGCGAGATAACGCTGTACAACCGCGACAGGTTCGGACTGAATTACGACGAGGACGAAACGATAGTCACGGTGGGCGCGTCGGAAGGCATAGACCTCGCGCTGAGGACGCTCGTGTCGCGCGGCGACGGCGTTTTGGTGCCCGACCCGTCCTACGTCAGCTACATGCCCAACGTCGCCATCGTCGGCGGAACGGTAAAGCCCATTCGCCTCGACAAGTCTGACGGCTTTAAGCTGACGCCCGAAAAGCTGGAAAGCGCGATCGACAAAACATGTAAGATCCTGCTGTTGCCGTACCCCAACAACCCGACGGGCGCTATTCTGGAAAAAGCCGAACTGCAAGCGCTCGTGCCCGTAATAAAAAAGCACAATTTGTTCGTGATATCGGACGAGATCTACGCCGAGCTCACGTACGGGCGGCGGCACGTTTCCATAGCTTCGCTCGACGGAATGAAGGAGCGCACCGTCGTGCTCAACGGCTTTTCCAAGGCGTTTGCCATGACGGGCTGGCGCATAGGGTATTTTTGCGCGCCCAAAGCCGTTGCCGCAGCCGCGCTCAAGATACATCAGTACACCATAATGTGCGCGCCGACGGCGAGCCAGCAGGCGGCGCTTGCTGCGCTCGAGGACGGCAGGGAAACGGAGTATGAGCAGGTGGAATACATGCGCGCCGAGTACGACAGGCGGCGGAGCTTTACCGTCGCTATGCTCAACGATATGGGTTTGGACTGCTTTACGCCATACGGCGCGTTCTACGCGTTCCCCGATGTGTCGCGCTACGCCGCGTCGGGCGACGAGTTTGCTGAAAAACTGCTGAGGGCGCAAAAAGTGGCGGTCGTGCCGGGGAGCGCTTTCGGCGGCGGCGGAAAGAACAATGTGCGTTGCACATATGCCTCGTCCATAAAGACGCTCAATAAGGCGTTCGACAGAATGCGCGAATATATTAAGACGCTGTAAAAACGCAATATGTGTTCGCGACACATTTTAAGGCAAAATATTTCAAACTGTTGACAAAAAATATTTATACGGTGTATACTATATACGATGTGCGGATCGGAACATCGACATGCGATCGACACATCGAAATATTTGTAAGGAGAGAAAAAATGAAAAAGAAAATTCTTGCGATAATATCGCTTCTCGTCGCTTTTGTGATGAGCTTTTCGCTCTTTGCATGCCGCAAAGACGACGGCGGCTCCGACGTTCCCGACGGTCCGCTCACCTTGGACAAGGCGATAGGGAGCGTAGAGTCGTTCCTCACCGATTCGTATATCGGCACGGCAAAAGTAAAGCTTACATCCAAAAACAACACCACCGGCACCGAATATTCCGCCGACTTCGAAAAGCGCGGCGACAAAGTCAAGCTGGCGTACGACTCGACCGAAAGGATAGTCGATGTCAAGACCGGCTATATGTACGCCAAGCAGACCGGCGGATGGGTCGGCGCACAGATGTTTGCCGCCGGTACCGTCGATTACTATGCCTGGCTTGCGGGCGCGCTTGTCGGCGATATCACCTCGACCGATGCGGCGGAACTGCCGAGCTTCATGACCTATGACGACAGCACCGGCATATTGAAGGTAGAGATCGACGCGGAGAAAACCGTAAACGATTTTCTCGCGCCGCTTTCCACCGTTGCCGCTTCCGATACCGCGACGCTCGAAACGCTCGTGAACGAGTATATCAAGGTTTACGGAACATCCCTCGGCTTGGAGTCTACCGACGGCGTGACGCTGTCTACGCTTATTGATACGCTCGGCGCCTTGATAACTACCAACAAAGACATCAAGCTCGGCGCGCTTATCGACGCGGCGGAGTCTGCCGACGCGGATCTCGACGTAAAATCCACTATCAAGGAACTCGGCGCGTCGTTCGGCATCAACGTTACGGACACGATGTACAACCTCATTCGCAACCGCAAGGTGGGCGAGATGGTAGTCAGCGTCGCGACCTATATCGGCGGACTTGACAACATCCACGATATTTCGCCGATGGACGTCATCAACGCGGTGCTGTTCGATACCGCTGACGTGAGCGGCACGAATGTTGCGGATTCCGTTGCAGGGCTCAAGACCATGCTTATCGGCATACTCCAGAGCTTCAGAGCCAAAGAAGTTTTGGCGATGCTCGAGAGCATAGATAATCCCGCGCTCGCATCACTGTGCGCAGTTATCAAGAATTCCGTGGAATTCACCGCGCTCGACTTCACAATGGAGATCAAGTTCGACGCCGACTTCAACGTGTCGAAGATAACCGTGGACGCCAAAGCCGCGCACGACTTTACCGGCACTGCGACCGACCTGCTCCTTTCCGATAACGACTTCGCTTGCCAAGCGGAGCTCGAAATAACCGAATACACCGATAACACCGCGCCGTTCGACATGACGTTCGTGCCTGCCGCCGCTATTTCCGATGACGAATTGATCACCGTTGTGGTTGCGGACAACGTCAGCTCCGACGTAAAGGTGTATTTCGAAACGTACGGAAATACCGTCGCCGTATCGAATATTACCGCTATGTATTTCACCGGAAGCGGCTATTCGGCATTGACGAATTCGGGCATTACGTACGACGCGGATACTACGTCGTTTAACGTGCCGGCGTCGCTCATTACGACTACGGCGGCGAAAAACGATTTCGGCGGTGCGATCGTAATGAGCGCCTTGACGGGCACGGATAGCGAAGTCACGGTGTATATTTCCGTCGCGCCGGGCGATGTCGAAGAAGCGCAGTCGTTTGTTGTGGAAAACCTGATGTCCATTATAATGCGCTTCCTTCCGCTGTAAACTATAAGAATTTAATACCGATAGACCCGAACGCTCTATACCGTTCGGGTCTTTTTTTAATTGTGTCTTGTTTGTATCTTACAGTCGATTAGGCTTATCTTCGTTATAGTTGCGGATAAGCTTTTTAGTTGCGTCGTTCCGGTCGCTCCGGTCGAAATGACAGGGAGTTGGTTGGAGTTTACGGCACTAGGTGAAGCGGCAAAACAAACGTTTTGTCACCTCGAGCGCAGTCGAGAGGTCTAGGCGATCCGCCGCAAGGTGAGGTAGCTTTACCACATCTGTGCAATAACCATGCGCGGCAAAGCCGCTGGATTTCTCCGCTACGCGCTGACGCGCTACGGTCGAAATGACAAGGAGTTGGTTGGGCTTATCTGCTTATAATAAAGCGAAGCAAGTTATTATCAATCATGTGTACCACAACCACCGTCATGTCATCTCGACCAAGCATTGCGAAGCAATGCGCGCGGAGAGATCCAGGCGATCCGCCGCAAAGTGAAAAAGCTGTACACGCCGCAACTTCTTCACTATTCCATTTTACATCTTCACTCCGCGGTGTGCCGCGGAATGGGCGATCCGCCGCAGAAAGGGAAAGCTGTTCCTTTGGCAATGCGGCGCTTACACGCCTGGATTTCTCCGCTCCGCTCGCGTTGCTCGCTCCGGTCGAAATGACAAGGAGTTGGTTGGGCTTATCAGCTTACATTAAAGTGTAGTATGCTTTTGTCAATCCCGCGCACCCAAACTCCCGTCTTGTCATCTCGACCAAGCATTGCGGAGCAATGCACGCGGAGAGATCCAGGCGATCCGCCGCAGAACTGCGCGGCTTTAATACAGCCGCACAATATACAAGTGCGGCGCTAAAGTGCCTGGATTTCTCCGCTCCGCTCGCTAACGCTCGCTCCGGTCGAAATGACATTGAGGTGGTTGGAGTTCACGGCATTGAGTGAAGTAGCACAACCTCGTCTTGTCATCTCGACCAAGCATTGCGGAGCAATGCGCGTGGAGAGATCTAGGCGATCCGCCGCAAGGTGATGCGGCAAAACCACCGCCACTTTTTCACTATTCCATTTTACATCTTCACTCCGCGGTGTGCCGCGGAACAGGCGAACCGCCGCAAGGTGATGCGGCAAAACCACCGTCACTTTTTCACTATTCCATTTTACATCTTCACTCCGCGGTGTGCCGCGGAACGGGCGATCCGCCGCAAGGTGAAACGGTTTTTACAGCCGTACAATAGACATGCGCGGCAGAGCCGCTAGATTTCTCCGCTCCGCTCGCTATCGCTCGCTCCGGTCGAAATGACACGGAGTTGGTTGGGCTTATCTCGCATAGGTCGAAATGATATCGGGGAGTAAAGGCTTTCGTCGCAATGGTCGAAATTACAAGGAGTTGGTTGGGTTGTTTTTGCGTAGGGCGAAATAATACGCGCGTAGTGTTATATATGAAAGGATTTCTACATATAAAAGGGTAATTATACTTGACGGGTGCTTGTTTTTATGATAAACTATATTCCTATCATGCTTTCAAACGGTTTAACTGTTCTGCGTGCTTAATACCATTTGGGGATGACGTCTTCTTTGCTGTGCTCATATAATACATCAGGGAATTTTTTTACATGAGGAAACGAATAGTTGCTACATTGGTATCACTCATGGTTGCCGTACTTTCCGGCGCACTGCTATCGGCATGCGGGTCGGAGCGCGACAGTACAATCACTGCAACATACAGCGCCGGCATAGGCGGCATCGTTTATTACACGGACGAAAGAGGATATGAAGTAAAAAGTACCACAGGCGACATCAAAGTCGCCTTGGAGTTGCAAGCCAAACACGGCGAAGATTTGGCTGTTGTCACGGCGGAGCCTGAACGCGGTTATACATTTGAAAAATGGAGCGACGGCGTAACGAC
The DNA here is from genome assembly GCA_023665905.1 of Roseburia sp. Classification (GTDB taxonomy): domain Bacteria; phylum Bacillota; class Clostridia; order Christensenellales; family Pumilibacteraceae; genus Anaerocaecibacter. The sequence continues at coordinate 755 of JAMPDA010000007.1, read as the reverse complement.
GGCGGCGCGGCAGGATATAGGCGTAACTGCCGATATAAGCGTGCAGGCAATATTTGTAAGAAGCGAGTATTTTGTGAGATATTCGGCGGCTTCCGCGGCGGGATATATAGAAGGTGAAAAAAGTCAAGCTGTTTCACCCAATGCTGCCGCAGAGCAGGTAACGGCTGTAGCGAATAACGGTTATTCGTTTGTGAAGTGGAGTGACGGCGTAACAACCGCGACAAGACAGGATATGGATATCACCTCAAATACAAGTATATCGGCGATATTCAAAAGAAACGAGTACACATTGGAATATACGGCAGGCGTGCACGGCAGTATCGACGGGGAGACGGAGCAGACAGTCGAATTCGAATACGACGGCGATACCGTGACGGCCGTGCCCGATAAAGGTTATGTGTTTGCGGGTTGGTCGGACGGCGTACAGACGGCGGAGCGCGCGGAAACGGAAGTTTGCGAAAGTATGCACGTCATTGCGAACTTCGAACCGATAACACGGGAATATGATCTCAGTTTTAAAAAGACTTTATTCAGCGACGTATATAAGCAAAAGATAACAGTGACACATTTTTATGGACACTATGGATGTATATTATCTATGCGACAAATTTAAAACTCAACCGTAAATTTGCTGCCTTCGCCGAGTGTGCTTTCGACGCTTATTTTCCAGCCCGACTTTTGGCATATCTTCTTTGCTACTGCAAGCCCAAGACCGAAACCGCCGTTTTTCCCGTTATGAGAACGGTCAACCGTAA
>JAMPDA010000006.1 GCA_023665905.1 Roseburia sp. | reverse complement strand
AAGGGATAGAGGACTACGGCGGAGAGTATGTGCTCTGTCCGCGCGACCTGCCCGAGTATTGTGTCGCCGTGTGTATAGTGGGGTAGGGGGGGGGTGTATGGCAGCGCTCTTTCTAAACGTAAATATATATAATTAAATTGTAAACCGAACGTAAATGTTTAATATTTTCTTTCGATACGATTTCCTTTTTCAACATTGCAGTCATGGCATAATGTTTGCAAATTGTCATAAGTGCTTTTTCCGCCTTTCGAAATCGGAATAATGTGGTCAATTTCTAAATTCGCATAATTACCGGAAACACCGCATTTGCGGCACTTATATCCATCGCGTTCGTAAATTGAGAATCTCATTTTATTGGTAACTTTTCCTCGTTCGACTCTGCAAAGCGCATCCCATATTTCGCGGTCACTATAGAACGATCCCTTTTTGTTATGCAATCTTTTTGTAAGCGTAAATATGTCGTTATCATAAAACAAAGCTGTTTTTTCGTCGTATATGTGGCCGTTTATCTTAGAGCAATATAAAGTAACTTTTAGCGAAAAATGTGTTGACGGTTGTTGTAAAAGGCTGCTATTTATGCATCGTTTTTCGGCGATAATCAATTTCTCGAGATTTAAGTTATTAATCGGGGATTGGAATTTCCCGTAATTCGATATTGCTTTGACCTCGTTTAAATAGTCCGAATATATCTGCTTATTTTTTAGCGTTTTTTTAATTTGAGCAATTACTTCTTCTTCAATATATTGCAACTTGTAAATCAAATAATCTTTGCAAGAAATCGTATTGAATATATTTTCATTATCGTATGTATTCCATTGGTCGAGGCATATGTCCGGATCAAATTTATACCGGTTGTTTATTTCTTTTAATTGCTTTAGGCATAAGCTGTTTTGCAGAATAAAATCATCGTATTTTCGTTGTCTTTTTCGGTGGCAAAGTCGTCTGATTCGACGGCACAATAATAGTACGAATGGAGCAACTAATAAAATGGCAAGTATGCTTATAATTATGATCATGGTTATATTATTCCGTAAGAGTTTATTCGAGGAGCAAATTTGTCACAGATTGAATAGTTATTTATTACGTATTCTATCGAAGTGAGTGAGTAAGCATTAGGTCGCGCAGTATTTGGCTGCCGACGACGACAAATTAGGTGTACTTACCATACAAGTAGATTTGCGCGCTTGCGCAAGCAAATCTGCGCCGTATGGGCAACCGAAGGTTATGCCTCGCTGCTTGCGGCGGGGTATTACACCTAAATCATTTCCAATAGACGCCGTTTGAGTCCAATTCGAAGTTCGTAGATGTGCTCGATGAAATGCTGGCGTTTGTTTTGCCGAGGAACACGACGGTGGCGTTTATTGAAACGGGCATCTTAATGACGGCAATGTCGTTTACCGTCAGATAGGCGTCCTTTTGCAGACTGACGGTTTTGCTCGTTCCTACGGAATTGAAATCGGAGCAATACGTCGATTCGCTGCTCATGCCGCCGCTTGCGCCTATGCCTATCACATAACCGCCCGAATACTTATATCCGCGCTCGGTGTCTATGCTCGAATCGGCGCGACCCGTCGAGATAATTACGCTCGTGCCGCCCGAAAAAACTATGCCTGTATAGGAAGTCGTGCTGTTCGAATCGACCCCGTCGCCGCCTGCGTAGATGTACAGCTTTCCGCCCGAAATCGTGATAGCAGTGCCCGAAGTCGCAGTGCCGTTGATGCCGTCGTCGGATGATACGACGGACACACTGCCGTTCGTTATCTCCACCGTCCTGCCCTCGATGCCCTCGTACGAGCTCACTATCGATATCGTTCCGCCGCCGATAGCCGCTTTACCGTCGGCGTGGATCCCGTCGTCGTTGGAGCGCAAAGTCAGGCTTCCGCCCGACACGGCGACATTGCCCGTGGGCGTTGCGCCGTTTTCCAAAACGGTGTCTGCATTTGCGTGGATCGCGTCGTCATACGCGCTGACGGTAATCGATCCGCCCGAAATCGAAACCGCGTTGTCCGCTTTTATGCCTTTTGTGGAATGGTCGCCCTTGTCCGTATTCCCGTCGTTCATTCCGCCGGAATTTCCACCCATACCGCCCATGCCTCCCATGCCGCCTATGCCGCCGGGACCGAAATTGCCTTGGGTCGTCGTATAATTCGTCCAGCCGTACGTCAAGCTGTTTCCTTTCGACTGCAGAGCAATGGTATCGTAATTGTTGTTTACCGCCATGCCTTCCGTGCGGGCGACATAGTTTTCACCTTGACCTTGCTGTTGCGACCCGTTGTAGATATATAATTGCACGTAAGTATATCCGCTCGGCTTTGTAATGGGGAAGTACCGATAATTGCCTACAGTCGTGCTCGAAGACGAATTATACCACACGCCGTCCGTATCGCTATTGTAGAATTTAAGCGAATATTTGTAGGCGGTGGAGTTGAATCGCACGTAATAGACGCTTTGGGCAACCGCCGTAACTTCTTCGGAGTACTTGGAATATTTGTCGGTGAATACCTGCAGTGCAACGGGCGCCGTGCTCTCGTCGATGACGACGTCGTAGGCGGCGTCGATCCCGTCGCAAGCCGCGTAAATCAGGATATCGCCGCCCGAAACGGTGACCGTTCCGCGTTGCTTGCCCTTGGAGGATAGATCGCTGTTCATCGTTTTTATGCCGTCGCCTTGCCGCGCGATCAAGACCACGTCGCCGGACTCGACGGTGACGCCATCGTTGCCCTTTAACGCATTGTCGATACAGTCTACCTGCAACGACAGGTTTTTGATGCTCAAATCTTTTTTAGTGTGTATACCGTTGTTGCTCACCGATTTGACGGAAAGACTGCCTTTGCCCTGAATGTCCAGGTCGCAAAGAGCGTACACGCTTGCGGAGATCGCGTTGTCGTCCGTCGCGCTCACGGTTTTACGAATATCGTATATATAATTGTCGGTGGATTTCTTTGCGACCAGCGTGACCTTGTCGCCGCTCGAAAAGGAAATAGGGCAGGCGGACGCAGAACTCAACTCGAATCCGCTCATCTGCAGCTCAAACTTATAATTTTCGCTTATGTCTATGACGAGATTGCCGTGGAGCGTGCCGTTGATATCATAAACGCTGTCTTCGGTGACGTCGGAAAACTTGAGCGTATTGCCGGCGACCGCATAGGCGTTTTGCGTACCGCCGACGCACGTTACGGTAAAGGTTTCTTCCGTATCGCAGTCGGCGCATTTGTAAGTAAACGTCCCGTCCGATTGCGAAAGCAGGTTGAAATCGTGTTCCGTCGCGTCCGGCTCGGTTATTTCGATCTCATTTTCGTCGGGAATTTCTCCGCCCGTATAGTCGGGATCGTATTCGTCGTCGGGTGCGCCGGAGCGTGACTTGCATGCGATACACGCAAAACACATCGCAATGCAAAGCGCAAAACTGCACAGTGCGCGGAGTATTTTTTTAATGCTCATTTTGTGTCCCTCCTCGACGGGTACCCGATTTCGAGCGCGGCGCTTGCGGCACAGTCCAACAGACTGCCGATTCTACTCCCGAAGATTATAGCAGTTATCTACAGTAAAGTCAAATCTTCGATTGTCCCGAAATTTACCCATTTCCATCTTTACATATTGTATGCGGCATGATATAATATTTATGGTGCGGCTGTCCGGTTGCAGTCGGCTATCATAATGATTATACGGGGAGCAAATATGAGCAATAACCATATCGGAAAAAAGCTGTTGCCGCTGGCGATACTCGAGATCCTGCACAAAAGGACCAATGAATATGAGTCGCTTTCCACGGCGGAAATGCTGAGCGCGCTTCGCGAACGCGGAATAAATTGCGATCGGAAAACGCTGTATGCTAATGTGCGGGCTTTGCAATCCGCCGGTTACGAGATCATGCGCAAGCGCGGAGAGTGCGTGCGTTATTACGTTATTGACCGCGCATTCGATACTTCCGAGCTCCGGATATTGCTCGACGCGGTGCAAGCGGCGGTGTTTATAACCGAAAGGAAGAGCAGCGAGCTGTGCAAAAAAATAGCCGAGCTTGCCGGCGAAAGCGGCGCCGACATTATCAAAAGCAATATCGCGGCGTTTAATATTACGAAAACCACAAATAAGTTTGTCAATTATTCCGTAAGCGCTATATCCGAAGCGATAATAAGGAAAAAGAAGATCACATTCGAGTACTTCGATTACGCTTGCAATCATTCTAAAGTTTTTCGCGGCGGCGACGCGAAGAAACTTTACACGGTCAATCCCGTGGCGACGGTTTTTTCGGACGATAAATATTATCTGCTTTGCTATCACGACAACCATGACAATATCACGCACTATCGCATTGACAGAATGGAAAGGGTCGCCGTTACTGATACGCCGACGGAAGAGCGAGAGGAGCTCAAGCGCTTCGATATAAAGCGGCATAAAAAGCAGATTTTCGGAATGTTTTCGGGCGAGACGCTGTCCGTGACTTTCGAGGCGGAGCGCGAGCCGTTTGTCATCGACGCCGTATTTGATAAGTTCGGAGCGGGCACGGCGATAACGGAAGTCGGAGGCAACAAACTGAAGTTTTCCGCCGACGTGCAACTGAGCAATCCGTTTTTCGCCTGGGTGTGCTCGTTTGGAGGTAAGCTGAAAATAGAGTCGCCGATATCCGCCGTGGAGAAATTTCGGGAATTTATCGACGGAATATACACAAAATGTTACTCGTAAAAACCGCAAAAATAAATCCCACTGACGTGGGATGTACTTCGCATCTTCGTGATGCACCGGGCGCGCAATCTAAGGTCGTGCGCTGTTGCTAAAAAACAGTGGTGTAACTGATTCAATGGGCTAATCGATAAGTGATTATCTTTAAATGTGAGCTTTTATTCGAGGAGCAAATTTGCTTGCTTGCAATAAACTGCTGTTGCTTCGTAGGGCAAATTTGCGATATGGACAAATTAGGTATGATACCCCGTCGCTTGGGCGAAACACCCGTAGGGTGCGCCGGGACAAGCAAATGTACAGATATAAGCGAGAACGCAAGCAATGCTTCTTGCAACATTGGGTTGCCATACAAGTCCATGGCTTGCCCTGGGGGGGGGTATGATACTTAATTAAATAAGTGATAAATTGTTTTCGCCGCAATAATAGACAAAATCAAAAATTTTTGATATACTGTTATCTGAAATCGGTGGAGTAAATTAAAATGTATGACAAAAGTAATCGGCTTAACAGGTTAAAAATTGCCGGTGAGCTCTATAGCGACATCTGATTCGTTATACAGTTTCCGACGATAATGACAATACTGTAGAAACGAGCATAAAAATAAGCGGTAGCGAGTTTCTGATATTAAGTGATGCCGAAGTTACTGAAATATCTTATGACGGCACGGTATACAACGATGTGCTCATAGCCGATAGAAAACTCTCCTTACCTATTGGCACGACCGAAGTCTATGCTGAGTTTTTCGGTATTTGGGCGGACGGTGAAACATTCGTTTTATCCGACGGCAACGTTGGAAACGCAGGCATGTTAACTGTACAAGGCGATAAAATATTGATCTTAATAGACGACTACGGCACAATAGTACCGTATGTTATAATAGAAATAGAATATATATCGGAGGAAATAATACAGTGAAAATGAAAAAGCTCATAAGTATATTCATATCCATTTGCTTATGCGTAACGAGTATATTTTGCTGTATAGGATGCAATAACGAAAAGCCGTATGTGGATACGTCGAATGCGGTTGATCCCGGGGCTTTCGAACGTCCGAACTATGCAAAAGAAATGGAAGAACAGCATGACGCCTTAGGGCGAGAGCATATAGAAATACCCGTTGGTGTCGAGATAGTTACTATTGACGGCGAGGAATATATTCCTATCGATTCGTTAGAATATATAGGGTATGAATACAATGTGAATAGTAATTTTATTTTAACATGCGATCAAACATTAAACGGATTCGGTGAACATTCTGTACCTTTCAAAGGAAAACTCCACGGAAACAATTATAAAATACATGGCACGATAAATCCGCCGCTTTTTAAGACGGTAAGCGAGGGTGAGATTTGCAATTTGATTTTTTCGGCTGATTTGCAATTTGGATATCGCGATTATCTAAATCCATGTATTTTATCAGATTATGTGTGGAATAGCCGAATTTACAATATAATGAATTATGCTGGTACATGGCAAAAAATCGATGGAATTACAGGCATGTTTTATAATAGTAGTATAAGCGATTGTGAAAATTATGCTGACTTAAATGCTTGTAGTGGGGCTATAGTTGGTACTGCATTCGGAGATTCCAAAATTAATAATTGTAAGAATTATGGACATTTGTCCTGTGGCATCTTTAATGTGTGTGTTGGCGGCATAGTCGGAGATGTTCTTACAGATCCCAGTGTACTCCCCGTACAAACGCCCAATGTCAAAATCCGTGACTGCGTTAACTACGGGAATCTTATCGGTTGGCGAAATGTCGGCGGAATCGTGGGCTGGCATGATCAGTATGAGGGTCTTTATCCTCAGGAGGTCATGCAGGATTATGAATTTTATCCGTCGTATCCGGATGGTTATTTCCGTGATTCGACAATAAGCAACTGTCAAAATTTCGGAAATATTTATAGGACGAGAACCGAGGATTCGTTTATTGATGTAAAAAACTGTTTCGGCGGAATAGCAGGTATTTTTCCTCATATAGAAAATTGCACCAATAGCGGCAACATATACGGATTCGAATCCGTCGATCCTGAATGGAATGTGAGATATATAGGTGGGATAGCAGGTGCTGCCGTTTCCGTAGAAAACTGTGATAGCAACGGTAGCGTCGAATGTTCGAGTTTAGTCCAATTCACCGACGATATATGCGGTTACTATATTAAATAGCGAGGTTATATTATGAAGATCATGAATAAAAAGATTGCCGTACTTTTCATTTTGTTAGCCCTTTGTCTAACATGTCTTTTATCAAGTTTGTTTCTGGCGCCGAATAATAAATAAGCACTAAAATATATACAAAAAACAGCCACATATAGGGCTGCCTTAGGAGTTTTGTTATTTATACTGTGCGACAAATTGAAAATTATAATCGTTTGTATATTTTTTGAAAATCATGAATTGCCTGTCCCAAGTTTGTTGAAGATAAATCTTCCATTGTATCAAGCAAAAAATGAGTAGATTGCAGTAGTCGTTGTTTTATGGTCAATATGCCGACCGTGTTTTTATATTTGAAATATCGTTCACCAGCGATAAAATGGTCGTATAATTCCTGCATTTCTGGCAAAACCACATTCTCTATCACATCTTTTCTCCACTTGGAATGAGCGTTAACCATTTCAGCTTTCGCAACGGCGATAACGTTTTGTACGGAAATTACAGCTCGCTCTAAACGTTTTTTCATAACTATACCTCATTAAATTACTGTTTTGGTATAATCATTATATCATAGTTAAAGGGCTAATTCAAGCAAATATTAAAGATACTTCGAGATTTCTCACAAAGTGCATTTATCGTTATTTAGTATAATTGCCGTGTTCGTCACGCTTTTGCGCTCGCTCGCCGGCGATTTCCCGTATATCGTCGCTGTTGAGTACAATGTAATTCTAAATGGCGATAAATATAAACAGCGGAAATATGCGGATGCGAAGCGGGCAATAAATTGTTTCTGAAATGCTCGAAATTTATTGACAAAACGGAATGAAAATACTAAAATAACATTAAGTGAGTGGCACTTTTGTGCGTAAGTCCGGCTAATGGACTTACGCACTATTTTTTTGCAAGGAGTCAAGATGGAAGAAATAAAGCAAAACAAAATGGCGACTGCGCCTATGCATCGGCTTATTTGGAAAATGGGCTTGCCCATGATCGTGTCTATGATATTGCAGTCTGTGTACAACATTGTGGATACGGCGTTCGTTATAAATATGGGTGAGGACGGAATTGCGGGGAACCTCGCGCTGACCTACGCTTTTCCCGTTCAACTTCTTATTATCGCAATAGGCGTCGGCACTGGCGTGGGCATAAACGCGTTGCTGTCCAAAAAGCTGGGCGAAAAAGATGTAGTAGGCGCAGGACGTACCGTCGGGAACGGCATTTTTCTCGGCGTATGCATTTATGCGGTGTTTCTTATTTTCGGACTGTTCGGATGCGATTGGTTTATATCCATGCAGGCGGGCGAGAATGTCAAAGCCGCCGAAATGGGCGCAAGCTATTTGAAAATATGCTGCTGTTTTTCTTTCGGTGCGATTGGTTTTACGGTTTACGAGCGCTTTTTGCAGAGCACGGGCAAAACGCTTTATTCCACCATTGCGCAAGTGTCGGGTGCGGTTACGAATATTGTGCTCGATTACGTTTTTATATATCCGTGTAAAATGGGAATATCCGGTGCGGCCTGGGCGACGATCATAGGGCAGATCGTTTCGCTCGTTGTGGCGATGCTGTTCCACTATTTTGCGAATAAGGAAATTAAAAACAGCATTAGGGCGTTAAAGCCGAGTTGGGCGATCATTAAAGGAATCTACAAAATCGGCATTTCCGCGGCGATAATGCAAGGGTTGCTGTCGGTAATGATGCTCGGCATGACGGGTGTACTCGGCACAGCCAAAGTAAAGGAAACCGCCGAGTTGTTACAAGGGAGCTTCGGCATTTATTACAAGGTAATGCAGTTTGCGCTGTTCGCATCGTTCGGACTGTCTAATACGATAATTTCGGTGCTGTCGTTTAACTACGGAATGGAAGATAAACAGCGCGTAAAGAGCTGTATCAAATTCGGAATTATAGACTCGATCATCGTCGCCGCAGTGATAACTGTTCTGTTTGAAGGTCTTGCCGCTCCGCTCGCCGGACTGTTCGGTATGGCAAGCGGCGAGGGCGGCGAGGCGATCACGGCGACTGTTACTACCGCAATACGGATCGCAAGCATAGGCTATATTTTTATGGCGTTTAGCGTCGCGACCCAGGGTGTGTTGCAAGCCTTTCGTTATGCGCTGTTCCCACTGCTTATTTCGGCTTTGCGGTTATGCGTGCTTGTCCTGCCCGTCGCATATCTTTTTACACTATCTAACGATGTGATAAATCTCGTGTGGTGGACATTCCCGATCGTGGAGTTTGCAACTGCGGCAATCTCCGTCATGATCTTAAAATTCGCTTATAATAAAAAAGTGGGTTTGATGAATGATTGACATATCTAAACGACATTGTTATTTATACAGTGAGAAGATACAGTAATAAAATCAAATAATCGAGTTTTGCAATTACACGAAAAGCGAGTTGAATATTTCGTTTCTCTTGCTTTGCTTGGCGGAGTAGGAGAAAAGCGTAAAACGAACTCTATAATTCATTCGATGTTTTCCATTTTACTCTAAAAATCTTTATCAGGTTATCATAAATTTCTTTCGAATGTATGCCAATCCCAAATTCATCATAAGCACTATAGCCAAAGTTATCGCTTGCAAAAAATACCGTATGCGGCTCTAATAGTACAATGTTCGCGTTTATATCCCCTTTATGTTTAATCATTATATCCGGGTAAATTTGCTTAAGTATCTTTGCATCTTCAACGCTATCAGTATTACAAAGTACAAATACATTTTTAGGGTGTTTGTTTAATATATTACGAACATAAGAATTTTCATTCCGTATATCTTCATTTGGATATTTGGCATTGCGCGCCTTAAAGCCATACGTCATTATAATTAATTTATTTTGTGTTTTAGCTAATTGGGATAATCTCGTTGCCCACGTGCTAGCTCCATAAAGCACTTTGATGTCATCACAGCTTGTTGCAAAACCGCCGCCGTCTGTTTTAAATTTCATAAATTTTCCTCTTAAGATCTACAATAATATGTAGTGCATAAAAATAATTAAAAAACCTAAAACTTATTCCCATACGGGGGTTCGTTTTAGGTTTTGTTTGGCGGAGCGGGTGGGATTCGAACCCACGAGCCGTTGCCGGCTACCTGATTTCGAGTCAGGCCCGTTATGACCACTTCGATACCGCTCCAATTATGACGGCAGAGGAGTTCTCTGCCGTTTTTGCTTTGCGATCTTTCGATCTGGTCGAAGTGGCGAGACTCGAACTCGCGGCCTCATGGTCCCTAACCATGCGCGCTACCAACTGCGCTACACCTCGTCAGCTAAACCATTATACGCCCTTTGCGCGGCTTTGTCAAACGCTTTGCCCGAATTTGTTTATAATATTCGTATTCGAGTTCGGTCGCGGTGCGGCGGTACATTCGCACAAAATACTTGCCAAAAGCCCTCGCGCTGTGCTATACTTTTTGCATGAAAGCAGTTGTATCGGTGATAGGGACGGACAGAACGGGCATAATCGCCGCGGTGTCCGGCAAGCTTGCGGAGTGGAATATCAACATAGAGGATATTTCGCAGACGATCATGCAAAACAATTTTGTCATGATCATGCTCGTTGACGCGAAAAATTCGACGGTGCCGTTCGATAGGCTCGGCGGCGAGCTCAGCCGCGCCGTAGCGCATTTGGGCGTCGTGGTGCACGTGCAGCACGAGGACCTTTTCGACGCCATGCAAAGAGTGTGACATGTTTACCGAAAGCGAGATACTCGAAACTATAGACATGCTCGACAATCGGCATTTGGACGTGCGCACCGTTACGGTGTCGCTGTCGCTTATCGATTGCATCGATTCAGACGGAAAGAAGTGCTGCAAGCGCGTTTACGACAAGATAATGCGCTACAGCGCGCGGCTTGTCGAGGTGTGCGACATGCTTGCGGCGCGATATGGTGTGAGCATTGTCAATAAGCGCATTGCCGTTACGCCCATTTCGGTGGTCGGTGCGGCAAGCGGCGCGTATATCGAACTCGCGCGTACGCTCGATAAAGCGGCGACCGAGCTGGGCGTCGATTTTATCGGCGGATATTCCGCGCTCGTGCAAAAGAGCGCCACTGCCGCCGAAAATAGGTTTTTGGACACCATACCCGAGGCGCTGTCCGAAACGCGCGTCGTATGCGGTTCCGTCAACGTCGCGTCGAGCAAGACGGGCATGAACCTCGACGTTATAGGCAAGCTCGGCGGAATAATCAAGGATTTGGCGTACCGCACGCGCGACATCAATTCGTTCGGCTGCGGCAAACTTGTCGTGTTCTGCAACGCCGTTGACGACAATCCGTTTATGGCAGGCGCGTTCACCGGCATAGGCGAGGGCGAGTGCGCGGTCAACGTCGGAGTGTCGGGACCAGGGGTCGTGGAATACGAAATAAGAAAGCACCCCGATTACGACATGACGCGCATTTGCGAGCTCATCAAGCGCACGGCATTCAAGATAACTCGATTGGGAGCGCTCATAGGCGCAAAGGCCGCGGAGGAGCTCGGGCTTTCCGCCGGAATAGTCGATCTTTCGCTCGCGCCGACGCCGGCGAAGGGCGATTCCGTCGCGCGCATACTCGAGAGCATAGGGCTGTCGCGCGTCGGCGCATGCGGCACTACGGCGTGCCTTGCGCTATTGAACGACGCAGTAAAAAAGGGCGGCGTTATGGCGACCGGCAAGGTGGGCGGACTTTCGGGCGCGTTCATTCCCGTGTCCGAGGACGCCGGCATGATAGAAGCGGCGCGGCTCGGCGCGATAAGCATAGAAAAGTTAGAGGCGATGACGGCTGTATGCTCGGTCGGACTGGATATGATAGCGATCCCCGGGGACACGCCTGCCGACGTCATTTCGGCGATGATCGCGGACGAGTGCGCGATAGGCATGATAAATACCAAGACGACCGCCGTGCGCGTGATACCGGTCTACGGCAAGACGGTGGGCGACGAGGTGGACTTCGGCGGGCTTTTCGGCACTGCGCCGATAATGGCGGTAAATGCCGGCTCACCCGAGAAATTCATACGCCGCGGCGGAACGATACCTCCGCCCATTCACGCAAACAAGAATTAAATCAATCCAAGGAGATATATCATGAAAAGAAGCGAAGTGGAAAAAAAGTATCATTGGGATCTCGGCGCAATGGTGAAAGACGCCGACGCCTTCGAGAAGCTGTTTACGGAGATATCGGATGCAATTCCCAAACTCGAGTCGTTTAAGGGCAAGCTCGGCAATCGCGCCGATGCGCTGGAGCTTTTCAAGCTCGACGGCGCGGTGTCCGAAAAGCTCGAGCTGATCTACGTATACTCGCACATGTACAAGGACGAGGACGCGAGCAACGGCGCGGCGATGGCGCTTTCCGCACGCACGGACGGGCTCGCCGCCAAGTACGGCGCGGCGCTCTCGTACGTCAGCAGCGAGCTGGGCGCGCTCGCCGACGATGTTCTGGACGGGTACATAAGCGATCCGGAGTTTTCCGATTTCGACTTTATGCTCACCGAAGTCAAACGCAAAAAAGCGCACATACTTTCCGACAAGGAAGAGCGGCTGCTCGCCATGGGTTCGGAGGCTCTCGGCGCAACGTACAATGTCGCGCACATGCTTTTCGACGTCGATATGAAGTTCACGCCCGTGACTAAGGACGGCAAAAAAGTCAAGCTTACGAACGAGTCCTACGGCGAGCTGCTTTCGGACGGCGACAGAAAGGTGCGCAAAGCGGCGTTTACCAATCTGTACGACGGCTATCGCGACCATATAAACACGCTCGCCGCCAACTATGCCGGCAACGTCAAGGCGGATAACTTTTCGGCGCGTGCGCGCGGCTACGGCGATTGCCTCGAAAGCTCGCTGTTTACGGACGGCGTGCCCACGTCGGTGTACACCAACCTCATCGACGCGGTGAACAAGAATTTCGAGCCGCTCCACAGATACATCGCGCTGCGTAAAAAACTGCTCGGAGTAAAGGAGCAGCACATGTACGACCTCTACGTCCCCATAGTCGAGGACGCGGAGATGAAACTGCCGTACGAGCAGGCGTGCGATATAGTCAAGTCGGCGCTCGCGCCCATGGGCGACGAGTACGTCGGGCTTTTGAACAGAGCGATGACGGAGGGCTGGATAGACGTCATGCCCAACGACGGCAAGCGCGGCGGCGCGTACAGCTGGTCGTCTTATACGGCGCACCCGTACGTGCTTTTGAACTATGCGCCGACGACGGAGGATATATTCACTATTGCGCACGAGCTCGGGCACTGCCTGCACTCGTACTATTCGCAGAAAAATCAGCCGTACGCCAAGTGGGATTACAGGATATTCGTGGCGGAGGTCGCGTCCATATGCAACGAAACGCTGCTCGACGACTATCTTATGAAAAACGTCAAGGACGACAATATCAAAAAGTATCTGCTGAGTTTGAGGCTCAACCGTTTCCGCACCACGCTGTTTCGTCAGGCGATGTTCGCCGAGTTCGAGTACAACGCGCACAAAATGGATCTCGAGGGCAAGCCGCTCACGGTGGACAGCCTGTGCGAGATGTATCTCGAGCTTAACAAAAAATACTATGGCAAGGACGTCGTTTCGGACGACCGCATAGCCTACGAGTGGGCGAGGATACCGCACTTCTACACGGCGTTCTACGTCTACAAATACTCGACGGGCATGACCGCCGCGACGAGCGTTGCGCGCAATATCCTGACAAAGCCCGACTATGTGGAAACGTACAAAAACAAGTTCCTCAAAGCCGGCGGACATAAACTGCCTTACGACATACTGTGCGACGCCGAAGTCGATCTTGCAACGACAAAGCCGTACGACGACGCGTTTGCGTTCTTTAACGACGCGCTCGACGAGTTCGAAAAGCTCTGCAAATGATCGCCGTCGGGCTTTTGAAAAAAAAGCTCGCTCGGCTTTTCGCCGTCGCGGCCATATGCTTTTCGGCGGCGCTCCTGACCGGCTGCGGCGCGAGCCTGACGCTGTACGACTACACCGAGAACGGCAAGCGCTACAATGTGTACGAGCTTTCCATAGACGCCGACACGGTAGCAAAGATGGAAGCTACGGCAGCCTCGGACGCGGACGGCAAAAAATACACCGTGCCCGACTACTTCTACTCGCTGTTTGCCGGATTCGGATACGAGCTGAAAAGCGCGTCGCTGGACGGCGAAGCGTTCGTAGCGTCGTACATGCGCGTCGTGTCTTCCGAGCCCGACTTGTTCAAAGTGGGGACGACGCCCGAGTTCACGACGACATACACCGAAAATCCGTTCGTGCGGACGTACACGTCGTCCGCCGAAAACCCGTTTAACGGCGTGCGCGCCGCGTACGACGGAGTTCTGCCCGATCAGTCGAGCACGATAATACAGCAGCTCAAAAACGGCAAGATCGCTCGCGACGACAACGGCGACAGGATAGTCCTTTTTCCGTCGGTGCAGGACGCGTTCCCGTACCTTAAAGGGCTCGACGTGGACGGACTGCTTTTGAACTATGCGCGCACCGGTTCGAGCCGCATGGAATCGTCGGGCAGGAGAAAGGTCTACGACGGCACGGGCTATTATGTATTTTCACGATACTTCGATACTACGGACGGCACGGTGGAGTTTAAGTATAAGCGTCCGGTCGCTTACGGCTGGTATCTCGTCGCACTCGCCGCGGGCGGAGCGACTGTTGCCGTCATAGCCGTTATGACGCGCACCAAAAAGCAAAAGCCGACGCTGCTCGACAGATTTCCGTATAACCCCGAAGAATATCGCGATTACGACTCGCATTTGCCGACGGCAAAGCGCTGACACATAAGGAGAGAACATGCCCAAAAGAGAAGATAGGGAAGAATTCGTAAAAAAGCATCCCAACGTGACTACGCGCGAAATGCCAAACAGTTACGAGGCGGAAGCGGCGCTCGTCGGCGGCATGCTTATCGACGCGCAGACCGCGTCTAAGTTTTTGCCCGAGCTCAGCGCCGACGATTTCTACACGCCAAAGCACAAGCTGTTGTACGAGGCGATGAACGATTTGTTTAACGCCGCGCAGCCGATAGACATGGTCACCGTGGTGGGTCAGCTCGACAAGCGCGGCGCGCTCGAACAGTGCGGCGTGGACTACGTGGCAAAGCTTGTGGACGCCGTTCCGTCGGTCGCCAATGCCGAGTACTACTATAATATCGTAAAAAAGAATTCGAGGCTTCGCGCGCTGATAGGCATAGCGCGGCAGATGGCGGACGAGGCGTATGCGCTCGATCCCGATGATACGGCGCTCACTCGCGCCGAGGCGGCGCTGTATGCGCTTGCCGAAACGGGAAGGCGAGTAAAGCCGGAACTGCTCGGCGGATATCTGGACGAAGTGCTCGACGACCTGCGCCGCCGCGCCGAAGCGCGCGGCGTGTTCCGCGGCGTGCCTACGGGATTTACCAAGTTCGACACGCTGCTCGGCGGCGGATTTCAAAAGAGCGACCTCATTATACTTGCGGCGCGTCCGGGACAAGGCAAAACGAGCTTTGCCATGAACTGCGCCGTCAATGCGGCGCTGTCCGTTCGTGCCGACACGAAACAGCCGTTTTCGGTCGCGGTGTTCTCGCTCGAGATGAGCGCCGTGCAGCTTGCAAAGCGCATACTGTGTTCGGTGGGGAATTACGACATGACGCGCGCCAACAGCGCCATCGTCAACGAATCGGATTGGCGCAAGCTGTTCGACGCGCAGGACAAGCTGTCCAAAACCAGGCTGTATATAGACGAGTCGGGCGACATCACGCCTGCCGAGATACTGTCCAAGTGCCGCGCGCTCAAACATTCCGTCGGGCTCGATTTCGTAATGATAGACTATTTACAGCTTATGCACAGCGGCAGTCGTATGGACAACTTCGTCAGAGAAGTAGCCGAGATGACCCGCGCGCTGAAGCTTGCCGCAAAAGAGCTCGATGTGCCGATACTGTTGCTGTCGCAGATGTCGCGTAGCATAGAACAGCGCAAGGGCGACGCCAAGGAAGCGCGGCTTTCCGACCTGCGCGACTCGGGCGCTATCGAGCAGGACGCCGACATAGTGCTGTTTTTGGACAAAAAGGACGGCGCGGAGGGCGGCGACGATAAATCTCAGTCCGCTCCGCGACCCGTCAGTCTTATTATCGCAAAGCACCGCAACGGCGCGATGGGCAGAGTACCGCTTATCTGGTCGCCGGCGACCGTCACGTTCAAGGGCGATGACGTACCCGAACCGCCCACTAACTCGAGCGGAAGAAATCCCAAGCTCGCGCCGGACATATCGGATTATGATACCGACGGCGACGACGACGATGCCGCGCCGCCCGACGCCGCCAACTATTTTTGAGATGCGGCATAGACGCAAATTTGCGTCAATCGCAGATATTATTTTCCAAACAACAAGCGCGCCGAAGCTCGACGCGCTTTTCATATAATATATAAAGAATATCGCTTAGGTGTATGTATTACGGCATGAAGCGGATATCGGTCACGACTATCTTGGAGCCGCAATCGGGACAGGGCGCTCGCGCCGTCAAGTCCTCGAACATGTATCCCATGTTCGCGTCGTTGACCAAAACGAGCTCGCTGCCGCAGATCCCGCACTTTTCGCTGTACGCGTAGGTGCGCTCTTTTTTGTCTTCTACGGAGCGTATTTTCAAAAGCATGCCCTGCAGGAGTTTTTTGCACTTTCTGCAGTAGAACATCGCGTCGAACGCCAAAAATCCCTCTTGGCGAACGACGTCCTCCCACATCGCCATGCTCTTGTTGAGTTTATCTATCTGCTCTTGACGATAGCTGCCGTATATGCCTTTGATATCGTCCGCTTCGAAGAGATTGATGGACGGACCGCAGACTTCGTAGTTGACCATGGACAGTCCGTCGGCGTTATTCATCATAAACGAAGTGCGTTGCGCCTCCGTCTTGTTCATGAGCATGCGGTTGACGGCCTCGAGGAGCTTGTCCGCGTCGCGCTCGGGGATCTTGTCGATAGCGTCCTGCAAAGTCGCTATGCCGCGCGTTCCAATATTATAAGTGTGATCTTTACCGCATTTTGTACATTTGAAGGTAACGGTTTTTATCATTGTCTTCCCTCGGTGTTATCTTTTATTCGGTGACTATACTTACTATATTAATACACCCGTACATTATTAATTCGAGGAGCAAATTTGCTTGCTTGCAATGGCAAATTTGCGACGACGACAAATTAGGTGTAATATTCCGCAGCTTGCGGCGGAACACCCGTAGGGTGCTCAGGGCTTGCCCTGAGATATAATACCTAATTTATTATAGCACGCGCTTTTGCGGATTTCAAGCATTTTGAGCTTTTTTTGCATTTTTCTGTACGGCTCTTTCGACCGAATTGACAACCGGCGAGTGAACATGATATCATACGCCTATGGATATCGAAGTCACCAAAGAACAGATGCGTGATTTTTACGTCAATTATCACGGCTTTTACGAATTTTTCGACTGCACCGCAGAGAACGCGATCTCGCGCATATTCGACCGTATACGCTCCGTGCAGTTCGATCCGCTCAACGTGGCAGGGCGCAATGCCGAGCTCGTGCTTTTTTCGCGCAACGGCGGCATGACTCGGCAAGCGCTGTACGATGCGCTGTACACGTCGCGCACGCTCGTGGACGGCTGGGATAAGATGATGAGCATTTTTCGCGCCGAGGACTTTCCTAAGCTCAAGTTTTTGCGCGACGAGCAGGAGCGGCAGTATTCGCAGATCATGGCGTGGCGGCGGCAGGAAGAGTGTTTCGGGCATATAGAGGAAGTGTACGCTTACATAAAGGAACACGGCGCGTCGCTGCCTGCCGATATCCCGTGCGGCACAACCAACGGCGGCGGGTGGGGAAGCGCCAAAATAGCTAACATCTGCTGCGAATATCTGTGGCACTGCGGACGGCTGTGCGTCGCCGACAAAAAAGGCGTCGTCAAGTCGTACGACCTGACCGAACGCCTTATAGGTGTCGATCCCTATGATAACGAATTCAGCGATACGGAAGAATTTTTGCGCCGGTATGTTTTGCGCCGGATCTCGGAAGTCGGCGCCGCGCGACCGCAAAACGGCGGCGCTTGGCTCGGCGCGTATCTCGAGGACGGAGAGCCTCGCGGCAGAGCGATCGAGGAGCTTACGCAAAGCGGAAAAACAGTTCCCGTAAGGGTGAAAGACATCGGCGGCAGGAACAATGTGTTTTATATCAATTCCGGCGACGAAAGGTTTTTCCGTGCCGCGCCGCGCGACCGCGCCGTGCTTTTGGCTCCGCTCGACAATATGATGTGGGACAGGAAAGCCGTCAAATCGATATTCGATTTCGAGTACACCTGGGAGGTGTATGTTCCGGCGCAAAAGCGCAAGTACGGATACTACGTTTTGCCGATCTTGATAGGTAATGAGTTTGTCGGGCGGCTCGAGCCGATGCAGCTTAAGTCGGGTGAAAAGCTCGCCGTCAAAAACGTGTGGTTTGAAGAAAGTTATATCCCGCGTGCCGACGATACCGATATGATACTCGCCGAGCTCCAAAGGCTGGCGCGGTTTTTGGATACGGAGCTTGCGAGCGATACGGCGGACAAGCTCGTCAAGCGGTAGATATTACACGCTCTCGAGCAGCATTTTGTCCGCAACGAGCGCAATGAACTCGCCGTTTGTCGGCTTTTCGTTGTGGTTGTACACGCGCACGCCGAAAAGGGTATTGATGTTTTCTATCTTGCCTCTGTTCCAGGCGACTTCTATTGCGTGACGTATGGCGCGTTCCACCTTGCTCGGGCTGGTGTTAAAGTGCTCGGCTACTTCGGGGTACAGTTTTTTCGTTATGGAGTTGATTATCTCCGGACTGTCTATAGTCATTTTTATGGCTTCGCGCAGATACTGATAACCCTTTATGTGCGCCGGTATGCCGACGGTGATGAAAATATTGCTTATCTTTTCGTCCATCGAGCGGTTCTTCGCGGTCGGGCGTTTGGTGCTTATTGCTTCCGCTATCCGCTCGTCGAGAACGGGGAAGTTCACCGGCTTCATCATGTAAAAGTCCGCGCCGAGGCTCATGGCTTTGGATATGAACGCTTCCTGCGAAAGCGCGGATATGACGATTATCTTCATATTGCCTTTGTTGACGCGTTCGAGAACGGAAAAGCCGTCGAGCGTAGGCATAACGAGGTCCAAAAGCAATATGTCCGGCCGCGCCGCGTCTATTTTATCGAGCGCGTCCTGACCGTTCGACGCGGTTTCCACAAGCTCGAACTTGTCCGATACCGAAAAATGCGTGCGCGCGCTCGCCACAAATTCGTCGTTATCGTCACATACCATGACTCTGATCTTCATTATCGTAAACTCCTTTATTTCCGATTTGTAGTATAATTATACCATTTTCCCGAATAATTTACAAGTTCTGCATACGTATTGAAAATGACTGTTTTTGAGAAATTTTTTCGGGATTTGCCGAATAAACTCGCAGTTTCGGCGGCAACGGACGGGAATGTTCGAAAAACATGCGGTTTTTGAAAAGTGTCACACTGACGCTTCGCTGTGCACATTTTTCCTTTATGTCGGTGTATTAACGGGAAAGTTTGGAAAAACACTATGAAAGTGGGCGTATTTGCGGTATAATATATATATTAAAGGAGACATACTGTGAGCTTTATTCTTTCAACCGATACGTCATGCGATATCCTGCGCGGCGAACTGCGTTCGCGATGCATAGAATACCGTCCGCTTATATTTACTATCGACGAGGTCGAGCATTTCGACGAGTTCAGTCGCGACGAGGACTATAAAGGTTTTTACGACGAGATCCGCGCAGGCAAAATGCCTACGACGTCGCAGATAAACGTCGCGGAGCACGAGGAATTTTTCGAGACGCTGCTCGATAAGTACGACGGCGAGCTCGTGCACATCACGCTTTCTTCCGGACTTTCGAGCACTTACGCGAGCGCGTGCAAGGCGGCGGAAAACGTGACCGAAAAGACGGGTCGCAAGATACATATTGTGGATTCCCTCGGCGCGACGATAGCGCAGCGTCAGATCGTGGACGAGGCGGAGCGGCTGCGCGACGCCGGCGACAGCGCGGAGGCTGCGGCGCAAAAACTGCGCGAGTACGCCAACCATATTCATACCTGGTTCATGCCAAACGATCTCATGCACCTAAAGCGCGGCGGCAGGGTGTCCGGACCTGCGGCGTACATCGGCACGGCGCTCAAGATAAAGCCCATACTGTATATAAATAAGGTAGGCGGACTGTCCGTCGTGCAAAAGGTCATAGGCGTCAATAAGGCGATGGCCGCTATGCAGGGGATATTCAAGCGCGATGCGAAAAGCGAAGCGCACAAGGTGTATATAGCGAATGCCGACAGCAGTTTCGCCGAGGAGTTTTGCGAAAAGATAAAGCAGACCCGTCCCGACTGCGACGTCGAGATAGGCTGGATAGGTCCCGTTATCGGCGCGCACACCGGCAGCGGCGCGATCGGCGTAAGCTTCTATTCCGAAAAAGTACGGGAAATATAGATCTGTTAAAGCATACGTAAGAGAAACGGCGGACACGTTCCGTCGTTTTTTTGTGCGCCGGCACAAAAAAATTTTAAGACGGGTCGTATATTCGCTCGCAAATATTTGCAATTTTCGACAGGGCGTGATATACTTAATACAGTAATTCCTTTTACGGAGCAAACGATGAACGGCGATCTTGAAAGAATTGTCCTGACCGAACAACAGATACGAGAAAAAGTGCGCGATGCGGCGCAGTGGCTGGACGCGCGGTTCGTCGGGAAAAAGCCACTCGCGGTGAGCGTGCTCAAAGGCAGCGTCATGTTTTTCTGCGACCTCGTGCGCGCAATGGAAACGCCGTTGCAGATAGATTTTATGACGGTGTCGTCCTACGGCTCGGCGGCGGAAAGTTCGGGCATGCCCAAGATAGTTATGGATCTTGCCGCTTCCGTCAAGGACCGCGACGTCATACTCGTAGAGGACATAGTCGATTCCGGTTATACGCTTTTGCGAATGCGCGATCTTTTGACCGGACGCGGCGCAAGCTCGTTTACCGTAGTCACGCTGTTCGACAAACCGTCGCGCAGAAAGGTGGATATCCGCGCCGATTACTCTTGCTTCGAAATAGGCGACGAGTTTATCGTAGGCTACGGCTTGGACTATGCACAGCAGTATCGCACGCTGCCGTACGTCGGCGTGCTCAAACGCGAAATTTACGAAAAGTAAGCTCGCGTTTTTTGTTTTCGGTTATTGCCGAGTAGATCGGTAAAATAATAACAAAGGAGAGTCTATGGAAACAGAAGACAAGAACGCACTCGCGGACGAACAGCCCGAAGTGCAGCCCGATGTCGAGGCCCAAGCTCCCGAACAGCCCGAGGTTGTTGCGGAAGCGGACGGAACGGCAGTCGCAACAAAGCCGTACAAGGGATTTGCGGCGAAGCTCGATAACTTCTTCGGCATACGTAAGAGGGGTTCGAGCTTCCGCGCGGAGATCATCGGCGGCCTTGTAACATTTATGGCGATGGTGTACATCCTGCCCGTCAACGCCGGCATGCTGAGCGCAACGGGTCCGAGCTCCGGCGCCATTTACATTGCGACGGCGCTTTCCGCGGTAGTCGGCACGATGCTTATGGCATTCCTCGCACGCATGCCTTTGGCGCAGGCGAGCGGAATGGGACTTAACGCATTCTTTACGTATACGATATGCTTCGGTTTTGGGTTGTCATACGCAAATGCGCTGTTGCTCGTCCTTATAGACGGTGTCGTGTTTATCATACTGACCCTGACGGGACTTCGCAAAGTGCTGTTCAACGCCATACCTAAGGTCGTTCGTGTGGCTATCCCTGCAGGCATAGGCTTGTTTATAGCTTTCCTAGGTCTGCAAAATGTCCATCTTGTAGTCAATGACGATGCGACGCTCGTCAACCTCGCTTCGTTCAACGTTTTGCCCGCGAGCATGGGCGGTTCGGCGACCTGGGGTTCTATCGCACCGCTCCTTGTAACGGTCGTCGGTTTGATAACCGTCGCTATCCTTTCCAAAAAGAAAGTAAAGGGCGCAATGCTGTATTCCATACTCGGCGGCGCGGCGCTTTATTGGATCTTTATGGCTATCGGCTACGGCGCAGGCGACGCCGCTTGCAAAACGATCATCGATGAGTTCACTATAACCAACCCTATTGACGCATTCAAGGATTGGGGAAATCAGTCGGTCGGACAGGTGTTCGCGAACGGCTTTAACTTCGACGGATATCTCGCGACCCACAACGGCGGTTCGCTCGCGCTCGTCATAATCACGTCGGCGCTCGCGTTCTGCATGGTCGATATGTTCGACACCATGGGCACGCTGTACGGCGCTTGCGCGCGCGGCAACATGCTCGAGAAAGACGGCTCCATACCCAACATCAATAAGTCGATGCTGTGCGACGCTATCGCCACCACCACCGGCGCGGTCTTCGGAACTTCCACCGTCACGACGTTCGTCGAGTCCTCGTCCGGTATCGGCGCGGGCGCGCGCACCGGCTTTGCGGCGCTCATAACCGGAGCGTGCTTTGCGGTCGCTATGTTCCTCAGCCCTATAGCCGATATGATCCCGTCGGCGGCGACGTCTATTGCGCTCATTTACGTAGGCGTTCTCATGATGAACTGCGTGCGCGAGATAGAGTGGACGGACGCTGCGGAAGCCGTTCCTGCGTTCCTCACGATCGCTATGATGCCGTTCACGTATAACATTTCTTACGGCATTGCGTTCGGCATTATATCCTGGCTCGTCATCAAGGCAGTGCTCATGCTCGTAGACCTTTGCGGCAAAAAGAAGGCGACGACGGCGGATACCGTCGCTCAGCCTGCGGAGAAGATCAATATCGTCACCATAGTTATCGCGGTGCTCTTCTTACTGATGTTCTTCCTGACGCACTGATGTAGCGCGACATTACATTCACAATCAAAAAGACGAGGCTTGCAAACCCGCGAGCCTCGTTTTTTTAATTTGGTCTTGTTGATATCGTACTGTCGATTGGTCTTATCTGCGTTATAGTTTGTTGGGTGGTTATTAAAAGCTATGGTTTAATGATGCTTCGTCCGCATTTTACCGTGCGAGAACAGCATAATCACCGTCTTGTCACCTCGAGCGAAGTCGAGAGGTCTAGGCGATCCGCCGCAAAGCTGGAAAGCTTTATTCAGCCGAACAATATACAAGTGCGCGGCTGCGCCGCTGGATTTCTCCGCTCCGCTCGCTGTCGCTCGCTCCGGTCGAAATGACAAGAAGGTGGGTTGAGTTCGCGGCATTGGGCGAAGCGCCACAACCACCGTCATGTCATCTCGACCAAGCATTGCGGAGCAATGCGCGTGGAGAGATCCAGGCGATCCGCCGCAAAGCTGGAAATCTTTATTCAGCCGCGCAATATACAAGTGCGCGGCAAAGCCGCTGGATTTCTCCGCTCCGCGCTAACGCGCTTCGGTCGAAATGACAGAGAGTTAGTTTGGCTGTTCTCGCATAAGTGAGGGAATATGAGCTTTAGCTATTTTAGTTAAAATGACAGGCTGTTAATTATATTTAAGCTTCTGCTATATTATTGTTGTCGTTGTTGTCTTTGTCGTTCTCTTCTTCGCTTTCTTTTTCGTCCGTATCGGGGGAAATCAGCTCGGCGTTTCTGAGCGTCAGCCAATACACTTGTCGCGCGACGATCGCCGCGGCGAGCGACAGAGCGCACACGAACATTGCGGCAAGTCCCCAGCCGTCGTAGTGGATACATACGAACGATAATTCAAAGACGAGCATGAGCGCCGTGAATGCCGTATATATTTCCACGCCTAAGAAAGTGCGGCGCTTAAACCCGTTTTTCGGCGCGCGCTCTACGGGTATGCGCTTTGCTATTTTATAGCGTGTAAAGCCGAGTATAATGACGGTTATGGCGGTTATTATCATTATAAATACCGCCCACACATACACGTATGCGTACGACGAAATGTTGTTCGTGACGTACTCCAAACAGCCCTGCGGCATGATGAGCGTCACGAGCTGCAACAGAAAGGATATGACGATCAGCATAGGGCAGGCGAACGCGCGCTTCGCGAGCTCGTCATCGTCCGTTTGGATATAGTAGTATGCGCCGCTCTGCGCGGTATTTTTAGGTTTTTCGTTCATGCCGATAATTGTTGCGCTTTATAGTTAAATATATTCGTAAAAATTACTTTATGAGCGAGCGCCAAAACGCCGCTTCTTTTCTGTTGCCGTTCGCCTTGTGATAATCGGCAAGCGCGACGCAGGCGGACTTGACGCCCATTTCGGCGAGTTCTTCCAGCTCGCGCACACCTGCTTGCTCGTCGGCGGACATGCCGATGACCGCGAGCTTGACCGCGCAGTCGCTGAGCCCGCCCTTTGCGCCCGTTTTGTAGCACATTTTGGCATTTTGTATGTCGCCCGCGTCCAGATATTTGTCGCCCAAACATTCGGCGGCATCGGGATAGCCGAGCTGAGCGGCGAGCATGATAAACTTGTCCGCTTCCGTCGGGTTTTCGGCGCGTATGAGCTGTGCGTA
Source organism: Roseburia sp. (assembly GCA_023665905.1). GTDB lineage: Bacteria > Bacillota > Clostridia > Christensenellales > Pumilibacteraceae > Anaerocaecibacter. The sequence continues at coordinate 63,254 of JAMPDA010000006.1, read as the reverse complement.
CTCGTACATCGCCTGAGGGTCGTCCGCGTCAACGCGCGCTTTAAGTTCTTTAGGTACGGTCATGTTATTTCTCGTCAACGAGCGCGGTCGCGCGCGCTTCGTTGCAGGAGGCGGACTTTTCGAGCGCCGTCTTGAACAGCGCGACCACTGCGCCGTCGAGCGCTTCGCGCGCCTTTTGTCCGTGCTTTACTCCGCCTATCGACGAGTATATCGGCTTGAACATAAACAGGTCGGTAGAGAGCGCGACGCCCTTTTCGAGAACGGGCAGGAGCGGCTCAAAGTCGATCGTTTCAAAAACGCCGCAGGGCGTCAGAGCGTCGGTGTTTTTAGCAAGAACGCCGTCGCCGTCGGTCATTTCCGGCTTCGCGAATACCGCGTAGAACGTCACCCCGCCGTTTTTTTCCTGCGCCGACGCTGCGCAAACGCAGTCGATGCCGGCGTCTACGGCATGCTTGACGATACGCGCCGCGGTTTGCATGACGCTGTTTTTGGCAATGCCCGAAAAGGCGAGGACGGGCACGGGGTAGTCCAGAAGCGCCGTCTTTACCGCGCCGTCCGAAAGCTGTTTTTTCACTTTTGCGGAAGACAGTGCGCAGCCGTCGCAGCAGAGATATTCGGCAGCGTCGCCGCCTATGCGCTTTGCTATCGCGCCGCCGTACTTTTCCGCGTACGCGAGCTCGCGCGCCAAGATGTCGGCAATGAACACGTCGGGACACTCGAGCCGCGCCACTTTGCCGCCCACTGCGACGGGCGTGTACTTGAGCTCGTCGCCGACGGGCAGGAACGCCGACCGTGTGTCGCCGTCGTACGCCGCGCGATACGAATAGCCGTCGCAACCGTGCGCGCCGTCCGAGGACGCGTAACCGCCGAGCGCGTGCAGTTCGAAAAGGAAATCGCGCGCCTTGCCGACGTTGCGGTTTAGCTCGTCGTTGAAATATTGATTGACCGTGTGCGGCAGCGGCATGAGCATGTCCGCGACCGCGCGCTTATCGATATCGGGAAGGGCGGCGGCAAGCTCGGAAAGGAGAGAATCGAGCGTAGCGTCGCCGTAATCGGCTTCGTCCGTGCTTTCGGGCAGAGCGACGCCGCACACAGCCGAAAGTCTGTTGAGCGTGTACGTTTTGTCGAGCGCGTCCAGCATAAGATTGTCCGCGGCATACGCCAAAAGCTTATCTATCGTGTTTTTTACATTGGTTTTCATGTTATAGGGCCTCCGTGGCATAGAAAAAATTACTTTTACAGTTTATCACAACAAAACGGAAAAGGCAAGGAAAATCGGAGCACAAGCAAGAAGTAATGCGGCGCGCGCTGTCAGGCTATGCGCGAAAGCTCGACGATCGTGCTTTCGAGCGGAAGCTTGTACGTCGGAACTTCCAAAAGCGCGGCGAGCGTTTTGTACATTTGCTCCTGCGTTTTGCCGCCGACGATGCGGTTTGCGTAGTAATCTATATAGCTTGCGAAATCTTCCTCGTCCGTGCCGCGCTCCAGCGAGAAAAATATATGAAAAAACGTGTTAAGATAAAAGTCGGAGTTTATGCCGTTTAAAAACACCTTTGCTATCTCGCCGCCGACGCCCGATATCTTCGGCTCGAGCTTTATCTGTTCGCCTATGGCGATCGCGCCGTAATCCATATTGCGCATCCATTCCATAAGGCTGATAATTAGACCGCTGTAATTGTTGTCGCCGTCGGCGCTTTGTTCGTCGTCGTCCGCGCCGACGCTTTCGGGCGCGACGGAGCGCACTCCCGACGAAATTATTTTATACAGCGAGTCGCCCGACATGTCCTTGACGTACGACGACGCGGAAAGCAGATATTCCACTACGGCTTCGGTGTATTCCGTTATCGCAACGGGTATGCCCGTATTGGCTTTTACGATAGCCGTAAACATCTCGTTTATGCCGAGCGCGACCATGTTTTTAAGCTGTTCGTGCTGGTTGACGAGGGAGTTGCCGGCTACGCGGTCGAAAATGAGGTTGAGCTGGTGGTCTATGCCCGAAAGACTTTCGTGCGTGGACAGCAGCATTTCTTTTATTAGGTTGTCGGACTGGTTGAGTCTGTTGTTTTTGTATATCAGTTTGTGTTCGATTTCCGACCAAAAGCTGTTGACGAGCGATTTTATCTGAAGCTCGAAGTTGTAGCTTTCGCCGGCGTACAGCACGTTGCCGTCTATGCGGTAAATGGCGTACCCGTTTTTTTGGCGTTCGGGCTGCGGCACGCCGAGCTTGAGCTTGATAGCTTTTTTGCCGACGGGCGAGTAAAAGCCGTCGCCGACGTCCTGACAAAAGACCTCGCGTATCTTTTCGTACAGATATTCCTCGTCTTTAAAGAACCTGCACTCTATCTTGATGCCTATGATGTCGTGCATGTCGAACACGAGCCGTTCCGCCGAGGACTCCTTGTACAGATTGTTGCGCAGTATTTTTTCCTTAAGGCTGTCGCGCGTCTTTATGCGCGAGGTCACGCCTATCGTGGCGTCGATATCGCCGAACGTGTTTGTAAGATACTCGGTCAGCTTGTCCGCCGCATGCGTGAAGCCGACGAGATTGGCGTCCAAAACCGCTGCGGCGCGGTCTATGTAGTCGAAAACATCTATTTTCTGCATGTGGTTCTCCGTTTAGTGATGAATGCCGCCTGCACCGCCGACGCTGTACGGGCGTCCTATTAGCCGCCGATGATAGGCTGACATCGGTGTTGCGCATTACTCCGTTACTTTTTAAGTATAGACTTTAAGCCCTTGAAAAACTTGCCGTTTGCCATGTCCACAATGCCTCTTGCCGTATTGGGTGACATCGCGCCGTCGGACATGGAACAGACCGCCGAAAGAGGGGTGTTGAGCGCCGACTCGATGAGCGCGCTTTTTTGCATGCCGCCGTCTCCGCCGTTTTCTTTGGCGCGGCGGAGCGCGGCGCGCGCCGCTATCCTGCCGACGAACGTCTTTTTGATATCGTTGATACAGCTGTCGAGCGTGAACTCGCCCTTTTGCGGCCGCGGCGTTTCGGGCGGAATAGGGTAGCCCAGCACTTCTTCGAAATCCGCGTCAGATATGTCGAACTCGGGTAAGTCGTATGCCGCGGGGTAGTCCGCTTTTTCAAAGAAGTCGCCGTCTATATGGACGCTCGCTTCCGACTTGATGTCGGCGGCGGACGCGGCGACGATTATCTTGTACTCGCCGTCGGCAACGGAAAACTTGCCGCTGTTGACGTCGAAAAATCGGAATGCGCGTTTATCCAATCGTATTGTGACCGCGCTCGACGTCTTGCCCTCGACGAACGCCTTGCCGAAACCGGCGAGCTGTTTTTCAGGGCACATGATTCTGCCCGTTCTGTCGGAAACGTATATCTGAACTATCTCGTACGCGTCGCGCGCGGAAGCGTTTGTGAGCGTAACTTCCACGTCGTAGTCGGCGCCGACGCGCTTTATGCGCGCGCCGTCGTATTTTATATCGCTGAACGACAGCCCGTGACCGAAGGGGAACAGCACGCGCCGTTGCGTTTTGTCGTAGAACCTGTAGCCGACGAAAATGCTTTCGCGATAGAGCGCGCGATATCCGCCGAAGTCGGCGTGTAAGTCCTTAGCGTCGAGCGGGAACGTTTCGGCGAGCTTGCCGCGGGGGTTGATCCTGCCGTACAGCACGTCCACAGCCGCCGCCGCGCCGCTCTGCCCGTTCAGCCCTGCGTACACGACGGCGCGCACCCTGTTTATCCAGGGCATGAGCACGGGTCCTGCGGAATTGAGCACTATGACAACTCTGCTGCCTGCGGCGGTGAGCGCGGAAATAAGCTCGTTCTGTTCTGCGGGGAGCTCGAGATCGGCGCGGTCTATGCCCTCGGCAGGCGTAGGCGCGCCGGCATACACTATAACGGCGTCGCAGTTTTTTGCGCCGTCGAGCGCTTCCGCGATGAGCCGTGCGTTTTCTTTTTTGTTGGGCGAATATCCGCGATAATATTCCACTTCTATGGAGCGCTTTGCAAACGCGTCGAGCGGCGAGAGGTTTTTGAGCGCCGTGACATGCGAGCTTCCGCCGCCCTGAATGGGCGAGTCCTCGGCGAGCGCGCCGCAGACCGCCACTTTAAGCGCCTTTGTAAGCGGCAGAAAGCCGTTTTCGTTTTTCAAAAGCACTATGCTCGCGGCGGCGGCGTTGTAGCTGAGCCTGTCGTTTGCGTCGGCGTCGAAGTCGCCGTACGGCTCGAGATACACATTGTCGGTAAGCGCGAGTATGCGCCGCAGACTGTCGTCCACCGTCTGCTCGGATATATAGCCGCTTTCTATGTCGGCATGCAGGTCGTCAGCGAACAGCCCGTGGGAATCGGGCATTTCGAGATCGAGCCCTGCGTTGAGCGCTACCGATCTGTCGCGCACCGCACCCCAGTCGGACAGGGTGACGCCCTTGTATCCCCACTCGTCGCGCAGTACCGTTTTGAGCAGATATTCGTTTTGCGAGCAATACTGCCCGTTGACTTTGTTGTACGCGCACATGACCGCCGCAGGCTCCGCCTCAACGGCTATCTCAAAGGGTTTCAGATAAATCTCGCGCAGCGCACGCTCGTCCACCACGGAGTCGGAATACATGCGCTTGTCTTCCTGATTGTTGGCGGCGAAATGCTTGACGCACGCGCCGACGCCCGTCGCCTGTACGCCCGAAACGAACGCTTTGCCGAGCTCGCCCGAGAGATACGGGTCCTCCGAATAATATTCGAAGTTCCTGCCGCCGAGCGGGTTGCGCTTGATGTTGAGCCCGGGCGCGAGCAGTAGATTTACGCCCATAGCCGTCGCTTCCTTGCCGATAGCCGAGCCCACGCTGTACAAAAGGGCGAGATCCCAGCTGTTCGCGAGCATGGACGGAGTGGGGTAGCACGTAGCGGGAACGGCGGACGACATGGCGCCGCCCGTCATGCGCAGTCCGTTGGGACCGTCGGACATGCGGACGCGCGGCAGCTCGCCTGCACCGAAAGTATGCCACATGCCGTCGCCGGACAGCATGCGCAGTTTTTCGTCCGTCGTGAGATACGCGAGCGTTTTTTCTATGTCGAGTATTTCGTAGTCCATTTTTCGTATTGTAACATGAAAACCGCTCCTTGTCAAGAGCGGTTTAATTCATAAGTTCAGCCGAGCCGCGACTTTACCGTTTCGAGCCGCCGCAGGGATTCTTTTTTGCCGAACAGACGCACCATTTCCGCGCCGCCGCCCGGTGTTGCCGCCGCGCCGGTGAGCGCAATGCGATATATCCACAGGACTTGACCTTTTTTCAGTCCGCGCTTTTCCGCGAGCGCTTCGAGTGCGGCAGATAGATCGTCGGATCCCGTGCACTCTATACATTCGTCGATGATCTGCCTTGCGAGCGCTTCGTCCGTCTTCCATTTTTTGTTGCAAAAAAGCGACAGGTCGAAGCCGTCGAATGCGTCGAGGAACGCCGCGCGCTCCTTTATGTCCGATAAAATCTCCACGCGCGATTGCAAAAGCTCGGAAAGATATGCGTAGTCTATATTCCTGTCGGGATAGTATTCGTCGTAAAACGGCTGCGCCAAGCGATGAAATTCGTCGGGCGCGAGCTCTTTTACGTACAGCGAGTTGAGCCAGCGCATTTTCGTTTCGTCGAATATCGAGGCGGACTTTTGCAGTCCTTCCACCGAAAAGCTCTCTATAAGCTCGCTCATGGACAGTTTTTCGCGGTTGTCTTTGGGGTTCCAGCCGAGCAACGCGATGTAGTTGACTATAGCGTGGGGAAGGAAACCCTTGTTTAAAAAGTCCTCGAAGCCTGCGTCGCCGTCGCGCTTGCTCAGCTTGTGCGTGGCGTCGCGCATTATCGGCTGAAGGTGTATATACACGGGACGCTCCCAGCCGAGCGCGTCGTACAGAAGATTGTATTTGGGCGTGGACATCAAATATTCGACGCCGCGTATACAGTGCGTAATACCCATCAAATGGTCGTCGATGACGTTGGCGAAGTTGTACGTCGGCATGCCGTCCGATTTTATGAGTATGTTGTCCTCGAGGTCTTTGTAGTCTACCGTAACGTCGCCGAACACCATGTCGTGATAAGACCCGCGACCCGTTTCGGGGATATTCTGGCGAATGACGTAAGGCTCGCCGTTTTTTATGCGGCGCTCGATCTCCGCTTCGGATAGGTGCAGGCAGTGCTTGTCGTACTTGGTCGCGCCGCTCTCGTGGAGCTCGGCGAGCCGCTCTTTGGTGCAGAAACAGTAGTACGCGTCGCCGCTTTTAATGAGCTTGCGCGCGTATTCCATATATATATCCTTGCGTTGCGACTGCACGTACGGACCGAAGTCGCCGCCGACGTCCGGACCTTCGTCGTAGTCCATGCCGGCTTTTTTGAGCGCGGCTTTTATTATTTCGACCGCGCCTTCGACCTCGCGCGTTTGGTCGGTGTCCTCTATGCGCAGAATAAACTTGCCGCCGTTCTTTTTGGCGAACAGATAGGCGTAGAGCGCGGTGCGCAGGTTGCCTATGTGCATATATCCCGTCGGGCTGGGTGCAAATCTCGTGCGAACCATGTTCTCTCCTTGACACGTTTTTGCGGTTGTGCTAAAATGAATTGTAAATATTATATAGCTTTCGCGGATAAAACGCAAGCAAAAGGAAATCTATTATGGATGAAATGTTTACTCGGCGCGTCTTGGACGATCTCGCCGAAATAGTGGCTATACCCAGCGTGTACTCGCAGCCGACGGACGGCGCGCCTTACGGCGCGGAATGTCTGCGCGCGATAGAGTGGTTCGTAAACAAAGCGCGCTCGTATGGGCTCAAAGCGGAGTCTATAGACGGCGCTTGCGCATACGCGGAGGTCGGCGCCGGCAAGGAGTGCATAGGCATACTCGGACATCTCGACGTGGTGCCCGCAGGCAACGGCTGGTCCGCCGACCCGTTCAAGATGACGGAAGAAAACGGCAAGGTCTACGGCAGAGGCGTCGGCGACGACAAGGGCGCGGTCGTGGTGTGTCTGCACGCGCTCAAAACGCTTGCCGACAACAACGTCAAGCTGAAGCGCCGAGTGCGCCTTATCGTCGGCGCGGACGAGGAACGCGGCTCGTCGTGTATTCGGCGCTATCTCGCGAGCGGCGGCGAAGTTCCCGTCATGTCGTTCGTGCCCGACTCCGAGTTTCCCGTCATAAACAGCGAAAAGGGAATACTGCACCTCGACCTGCACTTTGCCGACGGCGCGCTCGCGGAAAACATTTCGTACATCGACGGCGCGGAGTGTTATAACGCCGTTCCCGACAGATCGAGCGTGAAGATAATACCGAACAGCAAGCTCGAAAAAGCGATAAAAGCGCTTTGCGGCGGCAGCCCTACGGACGAGCTGTTTAAAAAAGCGCCGCTTGCCGAGCGGATAGTTTCCGCAGGCAACGCGTTTTCCGATTACGAAATACGCAACGCCGACTGTATGACCGTAACGGCAAACGGCGTGGCGGAGCATGCGTCCACGCCCGAAAAAGGCGACAACGCGCTGTGGAAAACACTCGGGTTTTTGGCGGCGTTCGGCGCCGAGATCGGATCCGAGTATGTCGGCGGGATATACGACTTTCTCTGCACGCCGCTGGCTTCCGAAAAGCTCGGGATATATGTGGACGACCCCAAAAGCGGCGACCTAACCATGTGCATGGCGCAGGCGCGCCTTGACGGCGGCGAGCTCGTGCTTACGATAGATTTTAGGCTTCCGCTCGGCGTCACGCCCGAATTTGTAGTCGAAAAGATCGAAGCCGCAGTCGGCTGCAAGGCGGAGATACGCGACTATCATAAAAACCTGTATATCGACGAAGAAGCGCCGCTCATCAAAACGCTCCTCGGCGTGTACAGAAGACTGACGGGCGACATGACGGCTCCGCTCAAAGTCGGCGGCGGTACGTACGCGCGCGAGCTTCCAAACGCGGTCGCTTTCGGTTGCACTCCCGTCGACATCGACATCAATATGCACAAGGCGGACGAGAATTTCCCCGTAGCGCAACTGTTTAAAAACTACGAAATATACTATGCGGCTGCCGTAGAGCTCGCGAATATGTAATATGTTCCGCGAATGTGCATACTAAATAAAATTCGCTAAACACAACAAGGAGATATATCATGGTAAAACTAAACCCCACAGTCGAAGAATTCAACGAGATAACTTCCAAGGGCAAGACGGTCGTCGATTTTTGGGCGAGCTGGTGCGGTCCGTGCCGCGCGCAGGCGCCTATCGTCGAGGAGCTTGAAAAGGCGACGGACGTAAACCTCGTAAAGATAGACGTAGACGCGGACGACACGCTGCCTGCCGATTTTCAGGTGAGCAGTATCCCCACGCTTGTGCTTTTCGAGGACGGCGTGGTAGTGGAGCGCTTTGTAGGGCTCACTTCGCTCGATGAGATAAAAGACGCGTTCGGCATATAAAAACGGAGTTCATGTCTAAACAACAGACGGGATTTCGGAACTTGCCACGGGTATAATACCTAATTTATTCTTGCGGAATACAGAGTTAAATCGATTGACAATTCCGCCGCTTTATGGTATTATATAATTACAAGTTTTAAACAGTGACATCGCAAGCTACGACCCTATTTGCTTGGCGCTTTTTAAAAGTTGAATCTTTAAAAGGAGTGCAACATCGTTTATGACAGATAAGGTTTTGTCTTGCAGGGACTGCGGCAAAGAGTTTACGTTCACCGCCGGCGAACAGGAATTTTACGCCGAAAAGGGCTTCACGCATGAGCCGACCCGTTGTCCCGAGTGCCGCAAGGCTTACAAAGCTCGCCGCGCCGCTCAGCGCAACAATCAAAATTCTAACAATTAACTTGTAAAAGCGCCGTAAGGCGCTTTTTTAGCGTTATCGCGTATACTAATATCACGGTGCGCGCATACATATTGCGCCGCCGAAATCGGTGTCGAAATCGACGCAAGCTATTGACATCGGCGCGCCGATATGGTATAATGCCCTATAATTTCTTTTCGGGAGAGTGTAAACAGTCCCTCATGGACCCATCTCAAATAGGCTTATTGGTAGTTTTAATTGTTCTTGTTTTTGTTTCGGCGTTTTTCTCGGCGTCCGAAACGGCGTTTACGAGCGTCAGCCGCGTAAGGCTGCATACGCTCGAGGCGAACGGTGTAAAATGGGCTAAGCGCGCCGGAAAGATGATAGACGGATACGATAAGTTGATAACGACGATACTTATCGGAAACAATATAGTCAATATCGTTGCGTCGTCGCTTGCGACGGTGCTGTTTGTCAGCTTCATGACCGACAGCTCCAAAGCCGTTACGCTTTCCACCGTCGCCATGACGCTTGCCGTACTCATATTCGGCGAGATAACGCCCAAGACGTTCGCCAAGGAACACCCCGAGGGCATGGTTAGGGCGTTTTCGGTGATACTGCTGTGGTTGGAAGTTCTGTTCTTTCCGCTCACCTGGATATTCTCGCAGTGGAAAAAACTGCTTCTTAAGATATTCAAAGTAAAAAAAGGTCCGCCTATCAGCGAAGACGAGCTTTTGACATACGTGGAAACCGCGCACAGCGAGGGCGGGATAGACGAGCACGAGTCGGAGCTTATACGGTCGGCCATAGAGTTCGAGGATCTCGACGTGGGCGACATAATGGTCCACCGCGTCGGCGTCGCCGCCGTTCCCGAGGACGCGAGCATGGAGCGCGTCGCGGAGATGTTCAGAGAAAACGCGTATTCGCGCATGCCGGTGTACAGCGGCACCATAGACGCGGTGGTCGGCATAATACACGAAAAGGACTTTCTTATCGCGCTGCTCGACGGTGCGGATAATTTCCGCTCGTGCATACAAAAGACGGTCTGCCTTTCGGCGAACATGAAGATCTCCGCCGCGCTTCGCATGATGCAAAAGGATAAGATACACATGGCGGTCGTCGTGGACGAGTACGGCGGCACGAGCGGCATAATAACCATGGAAGACATTTTGGAAGAATTGGTGGGCGAGATATACGACGAGCACGACGAGGTGGAGGAGTTCATCAAAAAGACTGGCGACGGCGTGTATATCGTAAACGGCAACGCGCCGCTGCTCGATGCTTTTGAATACATGGACGTGGACGTGCGCGAGGAGTTCGAGTCTTCGTCCGTCGGCGGTTGGGTGACGGAGCAGATGGAAAAGATCCCTATAGCCGGAGAGAGCTTCGAGTACGAAAACTTAAGGATAACCGTTACGCGCGCGACCGCAAAGCGCGTTGCGGAGGTCAAAATTATCGTAGCGCCCAAAGAGGAAGAAAAGTAAGTGAACCTGCACGCGCTTTATCATAAACCGCAGAGCGAGTACGCCTTTCCGATCTCGCGCGACAGGGCTGTCGTAAGACTGCGCGCGGCGGCGAACGACCTCAAAAAAGTCGAGATCGTTATAAAGCTCAAGTACAGCGAAAAGCCGGTGTGCACGCTTCCCATGAAAAAGCGGTTTACCGATTCGCTTTTCGACTACTACGAAACGGAGATAGACACCTCGCGAGGACGGCGAGTGTACTATTTTGTCGTGACCGATCATTCGGATAACAGGGTGTATTATATCGAAACGGGCGCCGTCGCGCCCGAATACGTTTCCGACTCGTACTTTCCGCATTTTCAGCTTCCGTTCGTGTCGGACAGCGACATACTGTCCGTGCCGGAAAAGTTCCGCAACGCGACGGTCTATCAGATATTTCCCGACAGGTTTTACACGTCTAAGCCTAAGCTCGATTGGAAAAAGCGTCCGCACGGTATGGACGTGTTCGGCGGCGAGCTATGGGGTGCGGCGGAAAAACTCGACTACATAAGATCGCTCGGCATCAACACCGTGTACGTCACGCCGATAAACCCGTCGCACACGAGCCACCACTACGACGTGGAAGACTATTATCGCGTTTCGGACGAGCTGGGCGGCGATGCGGCGTTTAAAACGTTCGTAGAGCGCGCGCATGCGCTCGGAATCAAGGTCATACTCGACGGCGTTTTCAATCACTGTTCGGCGCTCAATCCCATGTTTCGCGACGTAGCGGAAAAGGGCAGGGCGTCCGAGTTTTACGATTGGTTTTTGATAAACGGCGACAAGCCCGATTTTAAAAAGTGCAATTACGAAACGTTTGCCTGGAACGTCGCGTACATGCCGAAGTTCAACTGCGACAACCCCAAGGTCGTCGATTTCGTGTCCGGCGTCGCCGTGCACTGGATAAAAAAGTTTGGCATTGACGCCTGGCGGCTCGACGTTGCCGACGACGTTGCGCCGGCGCTGTGGCGGCACGTCCGCGCCGCGGTCAAGGCGGCGGACGCAAATGCGATAATGATAGGCGAGAATTGGATGGACGCAAACGCCACGCTCGGCGGCGACGTGTTCGACGGCGTTATGAACTACGGCTTCGCGCGCGCCGTGCGCGACTGGCTGGCTTTCCGCAAGATCGACGCGTTCGGAGCGGCGGAGCGGCTCGTGCGCAACTACATGCACACGAACGCGCCGAGCGCGAACATGATGATGAACCTAATCGGCAGTCACGACACGCACAGGTTTTATACGCTGTGCGGCGAAAATACTTTCAACCACATCGCCGCGCTGTGCGTCATGTTTTTCTACGACGGCATGCCTACGGTGTATTACGGTGACGAACTGCCCATGGCGGGCGACGCCGACCCCGACTGTCGGCGCGGCTTCGATTGGAGCAAAACGGGCGGCAAGACGTCGGACACCGTGCGCTTGCTCGCCGGAATGCGCGCGGCGGAAGAGCGCGGCACGACTATGAGCATAGAGTGCGACAACGGCGTGCTCGTTATGGAGCGCGGCGCTGACACGCTCCGCATAAACGCCACGGGCGGGGATATACATACAAAGCGCAACGGCGCGGTCGGCAAGCGGACTATCGCTATCGATGCGTGCGGCGAGCATGCCGAGATAAAAGAATAGCTCAAAACGCGCAATAGTTGCGCACAAAAAAGACCGCGCACGTCGCGGTCTTTCGGCTTTAAAAAAATCACTTGTTCTTATCTATCAAGTTATTGCGCTCGGGGTGGACGAGTGCGGAGTGTATTCTGTCGAAGGCAAAGGGCGCAATGCCGTTCATGTGCTCTATAAGCGATTTCATAGTTTCGCGATACGTCTTGCCGTTTGCCGGACACGGATTGAATACCGTCGGCACGTTGTTTTCGCGCACGAACGCCGCGGTGTCTTTTTCGCGCACATAGATGAGCGGACGAATGAGCTTAATGCCCGACCTATCCATAAACGACTTGGGAGCGAGCGTGCTCAGCCTGCCCTCGAACATCATGCCGAGCAAAAACGTTTCCACAAGGTCGTCGGCGTTGTGCCCGAGCGCGAGCACGTTGAAGCCTATCTCGTTGAGCTTATTGTCGAGCGCGCCGCGCCGCATTTTTGCGCACAGCGAACACGGATTTTTTTCTTTGCGCTCGTCGAATACTATGGGCGCGATCTGCGTTTCCACTATATACAGCGGCACGTTCAGCGCTTCGCACATCGGGTGCAGCGGCGAAAAGTCGGCGCCCGACCCCGGGTCCACGGCGACGGCGCATAGCTCGAACGCGTGCGGACTGAATCGCCTGTATGCGCCGAGTGCGTACAGCAGCGACACGGAGTCTTTTCCGCCGGACAGTCCGACGGCTATGCGGTCGCCCGTTTCTATAAGCCCGAAATCGGCGTCGCACCGCCGAACGAACGATAAAAGCTTTTGGAGTTTCATACAACCATTATACAGCAAGTTACGCGTTATTGCAAGCGGCATACGAAACAGGAAAAATTTAAAGGAATTTACGGTACGCGGAAAAATTTTTTATAATATTTGGACAAAACGGCAGAACGGCGTATATACCTCTATGACATATCAAAAAGTAATTCGAGCTTTTCGGAGGATCACGTATGAAGGCAAGATACAAAATCGTTTCGATAATGGTTTGTGCGGTGATGTTTGCATTGCCGCTTACGGCTTGCGGGAGAGGCGCGTCCGCAGGCGAAAGCGCGCTTTTGGGCGAGCCCAAAGCCGTTGAGGCAATCGAGTACTCCGCGCTCGAAGCCGACGATTATCTGTTCTTAAAGAAAGGCGTCGAGGCGTTCGCCGCCGATTTTGCGGCATATTCGTATTCGGTTTACAACGGGCAAGACAATTTTGCCGTGTCGCCCATATCCGTATATATGGCGCTTGCGCTCTCGGCGGAATGTACAGCCGGCAATACGCGTCGTGAAATTCTCGACGCGCTCGGAGTTACGTATCAACAACTCGAAACGCAATTTCCCACTTTGTATCGCTCGCTTGCCGTAGAGCATAAGAGGAATGACAAGACCGTGGGTTTGCTTGATATTACGAATTCCGTTTGGATAGACAGCTCGGCGGACGTAAAGCGGTCCTGTATTGAGTCCCTGTCCGAAAATTATTATGCGTACTCATATTCCGCCGATTTCAAATATAACACCGAAAAAGCCAATAGTGATATTCGGGATTTTGTCAAGAAACAGACCAAAGGTCTAATAGACAAAGATTTCCTGCTTTCGGATGAAACGCTGTTTACGCTTATCAATACGCTTTATCTCAAAACAATATGGCGTGATGACGGCAGCGATCTGCCGTTTGCGTCGGACAGCTACGATTTTACGGCTAAAGACGGATCCGTAAAAAACGTGTTGCTGTTGCAAGGCTTTTATAATAGCGGCAGAACGGCGGAGTTCGATACGTTTACGACATTCTACACGACGACCTACAGCGGCTATAAGATCAAGTTCATTTTGCCCAAGGACGGTCATACGATAGACAGCGTTTTTTCGACGGAGAACATTGCCTCTGTCAATTCCATAGAGGACTACGGCTCCTATGATGAGTCTATGAGTGTGCATTACATGACGCGGGTCTTGTTCCCCGAATACAAGTGCAAGTACGACGATAACATCACCGAAATATTACAAGATAAGTTCGGAATAGATCTGTTTTTCAGAGCGTCGGAATGCGATCTTTCCGCGCTGACCGATACGCCGAGCCATTGCGATACTGTTATGCATGTGACCGATCTTACGGTGGACAGAAAGGGCATCGAAGGCGCGGCGGCGACAGCCGAGGCGTTGGCAGGCACCAGCGCGCCTTCGGAAATTATAATTATCAAAGAAGATTTTATTGTTGACAGAGCTTTCGGGTTTATCATTACGGATCGGCAAGATGTAACGCTTTTTTCGGGCGTGGTAAGTAATATCTGAATTTTACGGGGTGTCACCTCGTACGCGGCGGCTTTTTCAATTTAAACGCGCGGACAGCAGCTTCGCGCGTTTTTCGTCCGCCGCGCATTTTTGTAAACAGGCATAAAAACCCTTGACTTGACCGCCGATTTGTCTTATAATATAACGCAGTATGCAATGCGGTAAGATCCGCATAGATCCGGAGAAAACGATATGAAAAGAACTTATCAACCCAAAAAGCGCGCACAGCGCAAGGTCCACGGCTTCCGTCAGAGAATGAAGACGCAGGGCGGCAGGAGAGTGCTCAAACGCCGCCGCAATAAGGGCAGAGCAAACCTCACTCCCAAGCCGCTCGGAAAGTAATTGCTCGACAAAGCGCACAGACTGAATAAACACGGTTCGTTTGCATACGTCTACCGCAACGGCAGGCGTTTTTCGGAGCCGGACGTAGCATTGATATTCACGCCGGCGCGAAGCGTTCGGGTGGGTTTTTCCGTGTCCAACAAGGTGGGAAAAGCCGTCGTGCGCAACAAGGTCAAGCGCAGGCTGAGAGCGTCCGTCGGCTGCATGATATCAAGGCTTAACGGCTGTCAGGCGGTCGTCACCGCCAATCCGTCGGCCGCAGGCAAGGATTACGCCGTTCTCGACGGTCAGCTTACGCGGCTTTTTACGCGCGCGGGACTTTTGAAATGAAGCGGCGCGCGCGACGCATCGTAATCGATATCCTCACGTTTAAGTGGCTGTTTTTGGGACTCGTGTTTTTTTATAAAAAGTGCGTATCCCCGTTGCTTCCCGACGTGTGCATATATACGCCGAGCTGTTCGACATACATGGTCGAAGCGATACGCAAGTTCGGCGTCGTCAAGGGTATCGCACTCGGCGTAGGGCGGCTTTTGCGCTGTGTGCCCTGGAAAGACGGCGGCTTCGATCCCGTCCCCGATAATCCGCACGGAGATATGAAATGGCTTTTCTGAATTCTATTATATCATTTATCGGCGCGGAAGCTATCACGCCCGACGTGACGGCTCCCGGCAAGATGTGGCACTTGCTCATACTCAACGTTTTCGACTTTATAAGCGATTACGGCTGGCGTATAGTGGTGTTTACCGTGCTGTTAAAGCTTATTTTGTCGCCTTTCGATATCTTTCAGCGTTTCAAGATGAACAAGAACAGAAAGATAACCGAGCGCCTCAAGCCGACTATGGAAAAGCTCCAAAAACAGTACGGCAACGATAAACAGGCGTTCGCGCAAAAGCAGATGGAGCTCAACCGCAAGGAGGGCTACAGCTACTTTTCGGCGTGCTTGCCCATGATAATAACCATGGTCGTGTTCATAACGCTCTGGCTTTCCATGAACACGGTCGCGCAATACATGACGCTCAAGGAATACACCACGCTGTACGACGGCTACGAAAGCGCGTATAGTCAAATATATGACCCTATAGATCCCCAAAACCCGACCGCGGAGGAAACCGCGCGCGGCGAAATTGCCGAAAAGGTCGGGCAGGAAGTGGTGTTCGAAATGTACTACAACGGGATATCGCAGGACTTTGTCGCCGAGCTCAAGACGGAGTACTCGCTTTCCGACGACTTTGCGCTCGAGAGCACGGAAAAAGCGCAGTCGAGCTTTTTGTGGATAAAAAACATATGGGCGCCCGATGTGCCCTGGGGAGATCACGCCATACTGTCGTATTCGGCGTTCGTCAAGGCGATAGACAAATACAAAAACTCGTCGCGGAACGGCTTGGACAGCGAAGTGATAGACAGGTTCTTAAACGAGGCGGTGTATAACCGCGTCATGTACAAGCTGCTCAACGAGAGCGACGCCAACAGGACCAACGGATATCTGATACTCCCCATACTCGTAGTTCTTTTGTCCGTCGGGTCGCAGCTTTTATCCATGTATCAGCAAAAGCGCGCCGGTCAGGTCAATGCGAACGGCGGCGCGGCGGTCAGTATGAAGGTCATGATGTTCGTCATGCCCGTCATGATGGCGGTGTTCGCTATACAGTACGCGTCTATATTTGCGCTGTACATGGTAGTCAACAGTGCGACGTCGCTGCTGATAAACGTGCTTTCGGGCGCGGTGATAAAGCTTATAGACAACGCCAAAAGGAAGCGCACCTACGGCATTTCCGCGGGCAGTACGCGCACGGTCACGTATAAGCAGTCGCCCATAATACACTACGTAAAGGGCGCTAACCCCAACGCCGGCGCGCGCGAAACGCAGAGCGTCGAGGCAAATGCGGACGCCGGCGGAGCGAAAGCCAAAAAAGCGAAGAAGAGCGCCACTATCACCGTGCAGCGCAGCGGTCGTCCCGATCCGAACGAACTCATGAATTACGGTTCGGGCGCGGACAGGACCGACAAGAAGAAATAAAACAAGAAGAAATAAATAATAATGCCCTTCGGCAAAGGTAGGTAATAAAAGTGACTATCGAAGTTACAGCCAAAAAAGTGGACGACGCCATCAATCAGGGCTTGAAGCAGCTCGGCGCCGACTTGGACGATGTTAAGGTAGAAGTTTTGGAATCGGGCGGACTGTTCCGCAAAGCCAAAGTGCGCTTGACGCTGGAAACGGAAGCGCCGAAGCCCGACGTTCCCGAAAAGGCGGCGGAAGAAAAGACGCCGTCAGCTACGGAAAAAACGGAAAAAACGGAAAAACTGGTAAAAGCGGATACATCGGAAAAACCGGCAAAGGCGGCGAAAGAGGAAAAAGCGACAAAAGCGCCGCAAGCCCGAACGGCAAGACCCGAAAAGACGGATAAACAGAGCGGTGGCAAAAGCGCCGACGCTGAGCAAAAAGGCGGCGAAAAGCCCGTCGAGCGCACGGGTGCGGACAAGACCGTCGGCGAAAAGAAGCAGCAGCGCAAACAGCCGCGCGACACCGAGCAAAAGCCGAACGCCGCCGATAAAGCCGCGGAAAAGAGCGAAGCGAAACCGCGCAAGCTCGACGCGCAGGACAAAGCGGCGGCGGAGCGCGCTTTGGAGTTCGTAAAGCAGACGCTCGTTAAAATGGGCTTCGACGGCGCGACCGTCGAGGCGAAGGCGAACGATCCAGAGTATATCGAAATCACCGCGCCGACGGGCGACGATTCGCTCATAATCGGACGGCACGGCGAAACGTTGTCCGCCATTACTTATCTTGCCGAAACGGGCGCGCGTGCGGAGAAGTGTCGTGTAAACCTCACGGTGGACTGCAACGGCTATCGCGAGCGCAGAGCGGCGTCGCTCACCGCCATGGCGCGTCGCAAGGCCGGCGAGTGCGCGGCGAAGCGTCGCAAAATAAAGCTCGAGCCGATGGAGCGCATAGACCGCCGCACGGTGCACAACGCGTTGACGGACGACGAGCGCGTGACCACCGCGTCGGAGGGCAAGGAGCCGTATCGCTACGTCGTGATACTCCCGAAGGGCAGGCAGGACCGTCAGGATAAGGGCTTCAGACAGCGCGGAAATTTTGCCGCGACCGCGACCGCGACCGCGGACACTGCGGAGCGCGAAGAAGTAGCCGCGCCCGAGGAAAACGCGGCGGAGAGCGCGGAGTAATTCTTTATAATAAGAGAATAACGCATGTTTTACCGCGCCGCCAAACAACGACGTACGGCGCGTTTGAACGGGATCTATACAAAATAAGATAAGAAAAATGCGGGCGTAATATAGACCCGTACATGACCGCCGTCGCGGCGGCAAGGATCCGGAATGAAAATCAGAAAAGGCATATATATCGTGTTTTTCTTCGTCGGACTGACGTTTTTCGCGTTCAGTCTGATGCCGTTTTTCCGCGCCTTTGCCGAGAACACGTTTTGGATAATGACCGTCGCGGGTCTTGCGCTCATAATTTTCTGCATGTTTGCGCTGTTGCACAAGCCGCGCGAAAAAGTCCGCCTCAATTCGAGATACGAGCGCAAGGGCACGCTGTTGACCCGTCCCGAATACAATTTTTTGCTCACGCTTCGGCAGATCTCGCCCGATAAGTACGACGTCGTGCCGCAGGTGGCGCTCAACTGCGTAATAGACAAAAAGACGAACACGACGTACAGGAACGAGCTTTTCCGCGTGTGCGACTATTGCTTTGTCGATCGCGACACGTACGAGCCGTTGCTGCTGGTCGAACTGAACGACCGCTCGCACCTGCGCGCCGATAGGCAGGCGCGCGACGAAAAGGTCGCCGCTATCTGCGCCGCGGCGCATATGCCGCTCGTCACGTTCTGGCTGGACGGCGATCTCAGCTATCAGACGGTCAAGCGCGTAATACATAAAAACATACTCAAATGATATGCAACGACTGTCCGCGCAAGTGCGGCGTTGACCGCAGTAAGACTGTGGGACGGTGCGGCGGCGGCGAAAAGGCTACGGTCGCAAAAACAGTCGATCCGTTCGAGTACGAAGAACCGTGTCTCGGAAAGCTTACAGCCGTATTCTTCGGCGGTTGTTCGCTCGGCTGTTCGTACTGCCAAAACATAGATATAAGCCGTGGCGGCGGCAAAGTGTACGACGCCGGCGAGCTTGCGGCGCTGTTCGACGGCGCGAGCGGCGCGCTCGACCTCGTCACTCCCACGCACTACATCGGCGCGATAGAGCGAGCGCTTTTTTTGTGCAAAAAGGAACACTCGATAATATACAACACGTCGGGCTACGAAACGACGGACGCCGTTAAACGCGCGCGCGAGTTTACGGGCGTGTTCCTGACCGACCTCAAGTACGCCGACGAAGAAACGGGAGCGCGATATTCGCGCGCGCCCGACTACTTCGAATATGCGTCCGCCGCGATAAAGGAAATGCGTAAGACGCGCGACGTGCGCCGCGAAGTCAACAGCGCGCCGATACTCGAGCGCGGACTTATAGTCAGGCACCTGGTGCTGCCCGGGCATGTGGATAATTCACTGCGCGTTCTCGACTGGATAGCGGCGGAGCTCGGGACAGACACGGTGATATCGCTGATGAGCCAATTTACGCCCAACGGCGTCGGCGAGCCTTCGAGAAAGATAAGTAAGCTCGAGTACAGGATAGTGACGGAGCATGCGCTAAAGCTCGGGTTTACAAACGGATATTTTCAGGACATGCGTTCGGCGAGCGCGGCATATATTCCGAATTTCCGCGGTTGAGCGAGCGCTTTGCGAATTGCGTATTGACATTTTTCCGAAAATTGTATATAATATATATGGCGGTTATAAATTATATGCGTACCCCGTAAAGGAGAGTAAATGAGGATATGTGTATTCGGCGCGGCGAGCGCGCATATAGACGATAAATATATCAAGGCGGTGGAGGAGCTCGGCGCGGAGATCGCCGCGCGCGGTCACGAGCTTGTTTTCGGCGGCGGCGGTAGCGGTCTTATGGGCGCCGTGGCGCGCGGAGTAAAGCGCGGCGGCGGTTATATACACGGCATAGTCCCGTCGTTTTTCCGCGACGACGGCGTGGAAGCGCTGTTCGACGGCGCGGACAAAATGACGTATACGGACGATATGTCCGAGCGCAAGCGCTTGATGGAGGAGCTCGCGGAAGCGTATATCATCGTTCCCGGCGGCGTGGGCACGCTCGACGAGTTTTTCGAGATACTCACGCTCAAGCAGCTCGGGCGGCACGACAAAGCGATAGTCGTTTACAATATCGACGGCTACTTCGACGCGCTCGAGAGCTTTATGGTCCGCATGGCGGACGGGCGGTTCGTGACGCGCGAGTGCAAAAATATGTACGCGCAGGCGGAAACGGCAGGCGACGCGATAGCGAATATAGAGGACTACACGCCGACCGGCGCCGGCTGGAAAAAGCTCAAGCTCGGCGATTGAACGATATAATTTAATATGTACGGATAGATAAGGCGGCGCGTTTGCGTCGCTTTTTGCGTGACGGAACGTGATGTTTTTTGTAAAATAATTTCAAGTTATGTATTGACTAAACGCGACGGGCATTGTATACTTATATAGTGAATATTCGCATGCTCGGCTTTGCGCATGCCGCGAAAAACCGACTTGCGGAAAATGCAGACATAAAGATTTGCCGATATGAAGAATTACTACAGGATCCTCAATGTTGATGCCAATGCGTCCGAAAGCGAAATTCGGAGCAGTTATCTCATGCTCGCCAATCAGCGCAGCCCGTACACCAATTCGGACGGCGTTGACTTTATGGACAAATTGGCGGATATCAACGAGGCTTACAACGTGCTCGCCGATCCGAAATTGCGCGAAGCGTACGACAAGTGGATGGACGGGTCGGACTTAGGCGGCAAAGCGTCGGACAGCGTGCCGCGCGGCAAAAAGCAGGCGGAAGTCAACTCCGCTCCGCCGGTCAATATGACGCCGGCGCAGATACAGGTCCAGATGACCACCGTGCGCAATCAGGCGTATCAGGCCGGTCACGCGCGCGGATTTACGGAAGCGAGGACGGCGGATTCGGAGGAGATAAACAAGCTGCACGCCGATATCGACGCGCTCATGGAAGATATAAAACAGCTCAAGGCGAGCGTCAACGACAGCGATCGCGCTCGCCGCGACGCCGAGCAGACGCTTTTGAGCCGCAATCGCGAGCTCGCGCAGGAAAAGCTGCGCGCCAACGATATAGAGCAGCAGCTCCGCGCGCTTCGCGCCGCCGTGGACGAAAAGAATATAGCAAAGCGCACCGCGGTGGAAGTCAGTTCGCTTCGCGACGCGCTTGCAAAGTCGCAACAGCGCGTGCGCGCTCTCGAAACCGTCACCATACAGAATAAAATGCAGGCGCAGATAGAGCAGGATAAACGCACGCGCCTGCGCGAGCAGACCGACGAGCTCAACAGCCGCATACGCGATCTCAATGCGGAGCTTCGCGAAGTGCGTTCGGAAAACGTGCGGCTGCGCCGTCAGCTTACGGGCGAGGCGGCCGCGCCGAGCGAAGAAGTTAAGGTCTACGACATCATCGAAATGATACATGCGGCGCAGCGCTTTGCAAAGCCCACGTTTTATGGCATGCTGGGCGTGCTCGTTTGGGCGACGGCGGACGAGATAGACGCGGCGTTTGCCAAGCTCGTCAAAGAGTATTCGTCGCGGTTCGACGACGAGAGCATAGATAAACTGTCCAAAATAAACGACGCGTATGTCGCGCTTTCGGACGCGGACGCCCGTGCGGAATACAACGCGTCCATAGGCGTTACGCAGCAGCACATAGACGAGGACAGGAAAAAGCTCGAGGCTAACAGGGCGGCGCTCGACGAGTATCGCAGCAAAATAGCAAACGACAAGTTTTGGGCGGACTTCGACGACACCGTCGCGTCCGGACTTTCGGGGAACGCGGAAGCGCAGAACACGCTCGGCGAGATGTATTGCAACGGCGACAGAGTGGAAAAGGACGCCGATCAGGCTTTCTTTTGGTTTAAAGAAGCGGCAAAGCTCAGTCATCCCGAGGCGCTTTACAATCTCGGCATATGCTATATAAACGGCGAGGGCGTGGAGCAAAATCGAAATATAGGTCAAAGCTTTATACGCCGAGCCGCCAAGCTCGGATCGCAGATGGCGGCGCAATTCTTCCAGAATTGACATGAAAAATTATTATCAGATATTAAAAGTTCAGCCTACGGCGTCCGAGGACGAAATAAAGCGCAGTTATCGCGTGCTCGCAAAACGCTATCATCCGGACGTCAATCCCGATAACGCGTCGGCGGCGGATATGTTTGCCGATATCAACGAGGCGTACGACGTCCTTTCCGATCCGCAAAAGCGCTCGGAATACGACAATAAGCTCGCGGAAGCTTCCACCCCTAAGCCCAAGCCCGAGGATATAATCGCGCGTCAGCGCGCTCAGGCGCAGGCGGCGGCGCGGCAGGCGGCTATGCGAAATATGCGCATGGATCCCACGACGGCGTTCAGCGCGCGCGTGCAGGCGGCGGCGCACGCCCAAGCACAGGCGCAGGCACAGGCTCAAGCGCAGATAACGGCGATAAAAAACCAGGCGTTCCAAGCCGGACGTGAGCGCGGCGCGGCGGAAGCGGCGGCGATCGCGCAAAAAGAGATCTCCAAGCTGAAAGAGGAGTTGAGATCTCTTGCCGCCGAAAATAAATCGCTGAAGAGCTCGCTCGACGAGGAGCGCGCGGCTAAGTCGCAGCTTACCGAAGCGGAGCGCGACAGGCGCGATCTCGAGCACGAGCTGTTCATCAGGGATAGGGAGCTCGCGCAGGAAAAGATCCGCGCCAAAGAGATGGAAGAACGGCTGTCGGAGCTTCGCAACGGCTCCAAGCGCCGAGTGCGCGATCTCGAGGCGGAAACGGAAAACCTGCTCGCGCAGGAGCGTGAGCGCAGTGCGGCTTTGGAGCACGAAAAATATCAGGCGGAGCTTCGCAACAAGGCGCAGATACAGCTTCAGCTCGACAAGCGCAAGCAGATGCAGGAGGAGATAGACGAGCTCAACCGTCAGGTCCAAATGCTGACGACCGAGGTGGAGGAGCTGCGCGCAGAAAACGATCAGTGGCAGCAGTACGCGCAGAGCGAGGAATTTTTGTCTGACGCCGAACGCAAGCTGCAGGACTGGTCGAAAAAGCAAAACGCCGACCGTCGGCTTGCCAAGACGACGCTGTACGGCGCGCTCGGCGTGCTCATATGGGCGACGGGCGACGAGATAGCCGCGGCGTACATAAAACTGAAAAAGCGTTATGCCAATAAGGCGGACGACGAAAGCATTGCGGCAAAGCTCGAAAAAATCGAATCGGCGTACGCCACGCTTTCCGATCCGCAAAAGCGTATCGAATACAACGAGTCCATAGGCTATCCCGAAAGCAAGATAGAGGAGGAGCGCAAGCTCGTGCGCGAGTTTGCGGAAATAGAGGAGGAGTATCGCAAGCGGATCGCGACCAAGGAGTTCTGGGAGCATTACGACGAGCTCACCGCGTCGGCGCTCGAGGGCAATGCCGTGTCGCAAAACTCGCTCGGCGAGCTGTATTACGAGGGCGACGAGCTCGAGCAGGACTTCGAGCAGGCGGTGTTCTGGTTCAAGGAAGCCGCCAAGCAAAAACACCCCGACGCGATGTACAACCTCGGCATTTGCTTTATAAACGGCGAGGGCGTCGAGCAGAACAAGAGCACAGGGCTCGGCTTTATCCGCCAAGCCGCCAAGCTCGGCTCTAAAGCCGCAAAGCAGTACAACGACGGCTGATACTTTTTGCCCGTTGTATTAGATATATAGAGTTGTGTATATTAAAAGGCGCCGAAACTTCGACGCCTTTTTCAGTGTGCGAACTGCGCGTTGTACAGCGCGGCGTATGCGCCGTTCTTTTCGAGAAGTTCGGCGTGCGTGCCGCGCTCGACTATTTTTCCGTCGTCCATGACGAGTATCATATCGGCGTTGATTATAGTGGACAGTCTGTGCGCGACGACAAAGCCCGTCTTTTTCTTTCCGTTTTCCGGCTTTAAAAGCTTGTCGAACGCTTGCTGAACGCGCTTTTCGGTGCGCGTGTCGATGTTGCTCGTCGCCTCATCGAGAATGAGCATGGGCGGATCGGCGAGCATGACGCGCGCGATGTTTATGAGCTGTTTTTGACCTTGCGAAATGCCGTCGCCGTCGTCTATTACGGTGTCGTAGCCGTTGGGAAGCCGCTCGATAAATCCGTCGATATCCGCTTCCTTTGCGGCGGCTTTTACCTCGTCGTCGGTCGCGTCGGGCTTGCCGTAAGCGATGTTGTCGCGCACCGTGCCTTTGAATATCCAACTGTCCTGAAGCACCATGCCGAACGCGGACCGAACGCTACTGCGTTTTATACTCGACGCATTTTCGCCGTCGTAGAGTATGCGTCCGCCGTCGGGGTCGTAAAAGCGCATCAAAAGATTGATGAGCGTGGTCTTGCCGCAACCCGTGCGCCCGACGATCGCGACCATCGTGCCTCGCTCCGCTTCGAGATTAAGGTCGCGCAGAATGGGTTTGCCTTCGACGTACGAAAAGCTCATGCCGTCGAGCGCGACGTCGCCGTTTAACGCCATTGCTTTTCCGTCGTCGTCCTGCGGCTCGACGTCGGTGAGATCGACCACGCGCTTAGACGCCGCGAGCGCGGTCTGGAACTCGGTAATGACGCCCGTGATCTCGTTGAGCGGTTTGGCGAACTGATTGGCGTACAGCAACAGCTTTGTTATTCCGCCGACCGTCATGGCGCCCTGCACGGCGTACACCGTGCCCATAGCGGCGGCTACGGCGTACACGAGCGCGTTTATGAGCCGCGTGGACGGATTGACGAGCGACGAAAAGAATGTCGCCTTGAAGCCGCATTTTTTGAGGTCTTTGTTGGTCTTTTCAAAGCTTTCTTCGGCGCGCGGCGCGTAGCCGTACGCGGTTATAAGCGCGCGGTTCTTTACTGTTTCCTCGCTCTTTTGATACAGTTCGCCGCGGACGTTCGATTGTTCGGTGAAGTATTTGTGCGAGAACTTGGCGACGAGGAAGGACACGATGAGCGACAGCGGAGTGAGCGCGGCGATTGCGAGCGCTATCCAATGATTGATGCGTATCATCAGCACGAGCGTGCCTGCAATGGTGATGACGCCCGTAAATATCTGCGTCGCGCCCTGAATGACGCCGTCCGCTATCTGGTCCGCGTCTACCGACAGCCGCGCGGCGAGATCGCCGTGAGCATGCGAGTCTATATACGAAAGCGGCGCGCGCGTTATCGCCTTAAAGCCGTCGCGCCGCGCGTCGCGGACGCAAAGGTGCGCCGCGCGCTGTGCGAGTAGGTTCATAAGCCATTGGAACAACATTACGGCGGTTATGAGCCCTGCGAGGATACACGCGTACTTTGTCAGCAGGGTAAAGTCCGCCGCGCCCGCGCCGACAATGCTGTCCACCGCGTCGCCTATGACGATAGGCGCGTAGATCTGCGCGGCGGAGCTTACGGCGGCGCATATGAACGCCGCGACGAGATAGTGCGCGTAAGGCTTTAAGTACTTCATGAGCCGACGGAGTGCGCCGCGCTGTTTTTTGATAGCGGTGTTTTTCATAGTCAACCCATTTGCGACGCACAGAACTCGGCGTACAGCGGACAGTCGCGCTTGAGCTCGGCGTGCGTGCCGCGCCCTACGATCCTGCCGTTGTCGAGCACCAATATCTCGTCGCAGCCCGATACCGCGCTTATGCGCTGGGAAACGAATATCTTTGCGCCCGAAACTGACTTCATCGCGTCGATGAAATTGCGTTCCGTCCTGTAGTCGAGCGCAGATGTCGCGTCGTCGAACAGATACAGTATGTTGTCGCGGCAAAGACTGCGCGCTATCGATACGCGCTGGCGCTGACCGCCGGACAGGTTTTTGCCGTCCTGCGCTATCTCGCCGTCGAGCCCGTGCGACGATAAAAGCTCGTCGGCTTGAGCGGTTTTGAGCGCGGCGACGGCGCGCTCTTCGGTGAGGCTCGGACAGGCGATCTCGAGGTTGCTGCGAATGGTCCCCGTAAGAACGGCGGCGCGCTGCGGCACGTAGCCTATCCGACTTCGGAACACGTCGGCGCGATAGGAGTTTATCGGCTCGCCGCAAAACGCGATCGACCCGACGTCGGGCGTGTAGAAGCGTTCTATAAGGTTGATAACGGTGGACTTGCCGCTGCCCGTTCCGCCTATTATGCCGAGCGTTTTCCCGCGCTCGAGAGTGAACGAAATATCCCGCACGTCGTAGTCGCCGTCGTACGCAAAACTGACGTTGTCGAACCTAAGTATTTCGTCGCCGTCCTTGATCTCCGCAAGCTCGCCGTCTGCATCAGGCGTCGCGTCGAGTATCTCGTTGACGCGCGCCGCGCACGCCGCCGAGCGCGTGAATACGGAAAACACGTTGCCCACCACGATTATGACCGCAAGCGCCTGATTGAGATAGTTGATAAGCGCGACGATCTGACCTTGAGTGAGCGCGCCGCTGTTCACCTTGTAGCCTCCCAGCCACAGCACCGCGATTATAGCGAGATTGACGACGGCAAAGGTCAGCGGATTGAGAAGTGCGTGTATGCGCGCCGCGCCTATATTCGTCTTTGCCGTGGCGTCGGCGGCGGACGAGAACGCGTCCTCGGTCGCGGTCTGTTTGGAGAACGCGCGAATGACGCGCGCGCCCGTCAGGCTTTCCGCGGAACTGCGCGACAGCTCGTCAAGGTTTTTCTGCGCTCTTTTTATGCGCGGCAACGAAATTTTGAGCACGCACGTAATTATCGCGCCGAGGAGTAAGACCATGGCGACGAACAGTAGCGACAGAACGGGGTCTATTATCATGCTCATGACGAGCGCGCCGACGAGGACGAACGGCGTGCGCAGTACGAGCCGCAGGAACATATTGACCGTGTTTTGGCAGTTCAGCACGTCGCTCGTGATGCGCGTGACGAGCGACGCCGAGCCGATATCGTTGGCAGCGGGCGAGGGAAGGGCGTTGACGCGCTTGAACGTTTCGGCGCGAAGCTTTGTGCCGAAGCCCAAACTCACCTTCGACGCAAGGTACTGTCCCGTGACCGATATTATAAAGCCGCCGACGGCGAGCGCCGCGATTATTATGCAATATTTGATGACATACGCTTTATCGCCGTTCGCAATGCCGACGTCGATGACGTTGGCTACTATCATCGGCACGGCAAGCTCCGCTATCGCCTCGATAAGCTTGCAAAGCGGCGCGATGATCGCCTGCGGTATATGACCTTTTAAAAATCGCGCAAGTCGTAACATAACTACATTATTATATATATTACGTTTTCCGTTGTCAAGCACACTTGAATAACGGAGTATCCCCCATAGTCGCATTTTACCTTTGCGCGCTTGACAATTTGCGAATATTGTCGTACAATATTTCAGTATTCTAAAATAGGGCAGTATGGCATTGAAAGTCGTATTAAGTGTTTTATCGTTGATAGCCGGATTGGGCGTGCTCATGATCGGAATGAAGATGTTGAGCGACGGTCTGGAGCGCAGCGCCGGCAAGGGCATGCGCAAGCTGTTCGGCAAGATAAGCAACAACCGCTTCGCCGGCGTGGGCGTAGGCGCGATAACGACTATACTCGTCAACTCGTCGGCGGCGACTACCGTCATGGTAATAGGTTTTGTCAACGCCGGTCTTATGACGCTTTTTCAGGCGACGTCTATCATTATGGGCGCAAACATCGGCACGACGCTCACCGGCGTTATTATTGCGCTGTCCGGCTTCGATTTCGGCGGGTATATGGCGATACTCGCGTTTATCGGCGTCGCAATGACGATGTTCTCCAAAAACGACACCGTGCGCAAGCTGGGCTCGGCTATATCCGGTCTCGGGCTTATGTTCGTCGGTCTGTCGTTCATGAGCAGTGCGCTCAAAGGTTCGGATACTCTCACACAGGGCTTGCAGACGGTTTTTACCAAGGTGGATTTCCCTCTGCTTCTAATATTTATCGGAATAGTATTTACGGCGCTGTTTCAGTCCTCGACGGCGATGACGGCGCTCGTAGTTACAATGGCGGCGCCCACATATATAAACGGCGCTGTCGGCGCGCCCATCATTCCCATGCAGAGCGCGCTTTTTATAATACTCGGCACCAATATCGGCACGTGCGTTACCGCCATACTCGCTGCTTTCGGCGCGAGCACAAACGCAAAGCGCACAGCGGTCATACACCTGCTGTTCAACGCTATCGGCACGATAATATTCACCGTATTCATATGGGTCTTTAAGGACGGCGTTGTGTGGCTGTTCGGCAAGATGTCGAGCAGCGCGCAAATGCAGGTCGCGCTTTTCCACGTAATATTCAATCTTTTGACGACGCTCATGCTCCTGCCGTTTATAAAACAGCTCACGCGCTTTGCGTCGTTCGTTGTGCGCGAAAAGCGCGGCGGCGAGGACGAAGCGCCGCACATGTACTACATCGACGAGCGCTTTTTGCAGACTCCGCCCATAGCCGTCGCGCAGGTCAAGCGCGAGGTGGACCACATGGGCGAAATGGCAAAAGCCAATCTTCGGCGCGCTATGACCGCCGTGCTGACGCAGGACCTTTCCGAGCACGAAAAAGTGGAGCGCGACGAGCAGCGCATCAATTTCATCAACAAGGGCGTTTCCAAGTATTTGATAAAGCTTTCGTCGCGGTCGCTGACGCGCTCGGACGAAAAATTCGTCGGGTCTTTGCACCATGTGGTCAACGACATAGAGCGCATAGCCGACCATGCCGACGACTTTATGGGCTACGCGCGCGAGATGAAGGAAAACGACTGCTCGTTTACGCAAGGCGCGATCGACGAGCTGGAGGACATGTACGACAAGGTGATGGCGATGTTCGACGAGGCGCTGTTCATATTCGAAAACAACGCTGTCGGCAAGCTCAACGGCTTTTCCGCGCGCGAAGAGGAAGTGGACATGACAAAGCGCCTGCTCGGCTACAATCATATACGCAGGCTGAACGCAGGCGGTTGCACGGTGGAGAGCGGAACGTATTTTTACGCCATAACAAACGCGCTCGAGCGCATAGCCGACCACCTTACCAATATAGCGTTTTCCATAAAATCGCCGTCCGGCTCGCAGCGCGAGGCGATGGATAAGATCGCGGAGGAACAGAAGCGCCGCACGCGCGAGCGCAAGCACAACGGAAACAGTCTGCAAATGCGGCATGGCGGCGACGCCGAAGCGAAGCAGCCCGAACTCGATCCGACGGAAAAGGATACGGACGCCGAAATGGCGGCACAAGCCCAAACAGAAGGAGATACGACGAATGATATACGTTCTGGGCTGCGTCAATAACGACATAACGCTCGAGTGCGAGCGTTTGCCCAAAAAAGGCGAAACGATAACCGCCGAAGCGTGCAGAACACAGCTCGGCGGCAAGGGTGCGTGCCAGGCGGCGGCTGTCGCAAGGCTGAGCGCGCGGCGCGGCGAAAACAAGCCGAGCGTAAAAATGATAGGGCGCGTCGGCAAAGACGCCGTCGGTTCGAAGCTTATAGAAACGCTCCGTTCGTTCGGCGTGGACACCGAATTCGTGCGGCAGGTAAACAGGACGACGGGCTCGGTGTTTTCCTTTACTTCGGGCAGAGATAAGCGCGCGATCGTTTACGGCGGCGCGAATAACACTATAAATAAATCGGATATCGACGAGGCGTTTGCCGGTGCGACCGATTCCGACACGTTTTTGTGTCAGCTCGAAGCGCCGCTGTATATCGTAGCCTACGCGCTGAGAAAAGCCCGTATGCTCGGAATGACCACGGTGCTCAAGCCCGCGCCGTTCAAAGAGCTCCCCGAGGACATGTTCTACAATGTGGATATCCTCGTCGCAAACGCAGAGGAAACCCAAGAGCTTACCGGCGTTGCGCCGGACGACAGAGACGGCGAGATCCTCGCCGCGGAGCGTATACACTCTATGGGCGTGCCGTATGCGGTGATAACGCTCGGCGAGCGCGGCGTCGCTTTTTCCGACGGCGGCAAAATGAACGCGCACCTTCCGGCGCGAAAAGTATCGGTCGTGGACACGACGGGCGTCGGCGACACCTTTGTGGGCGCGCTCGCCCTCACTTATCCGCAGATAGGCATGTACTCGTTCGGAGAGGCGTGCGGTTTTGCCGTAAAAGCCGCGTCGATAACGGCGTCGCGCTTAGGCGGCATAGAAAGTGTGCCCACGTTCGACGAGGTCTGCGCGCTGTATAATAACGAGATTAAACGCCCGTTTTTTAAAAAACTCGGGCGATGAGTGTGCACTCAAACCACCGTTATGTCATCTCGAGCGAAGTCGAGAAATCTAGGCGAACCGCCGCAGAAAGGTAAAGCCGTACAATACCCATGCGCGGCGAAGCCGCTGGATTTCTCCGCTCCGCTCGCTATCGCTCGCTCCGGTCGAGATGACAAGGAGTTGGTTTTACTTATCGGCATATAACAAAGCGGAGTGTGCTATTATCAATCATGCTTTGCCCATACCTATGTCACCTCGAGCGCAGTCGAGAGGTCTAGGCGATCCGCCGCAAGGTGAAGCGGCTTTACTACAGTTATACAATACCCATGCGCGGCAAAGCCGCTGGATTTCTCCGCTCCGCTCACTTCGTTCGCTCCGGTCGAAATGACATCGGGGGAAAGTGCTTGCGTCGCGTATGTCGAAATAACAAAGCAGGTGGTTGGAGCGCGCGGCATTGGGTCGAAATGACATAGGGAAGAATAGTCTTTCGCCGCTTTAATAATAACACGGCGGTGGTGTGAGTCTTGCCGCAAAGCTGCCTCAGACACACGTGCCGACGAAAAAAATTGCGTTTACCGAAAAGTAAACGCAATTTTTTCGTTTTCAGCTTTTGCCGCTGTCGCATGTGCCGTCGTCGCGGTCTATCATGCGATAATTGTCGTTGGTCGGGCGCGAGCGCTTGCTCAAAGGCTTTTTGCTCGACGCCGCGCTTTTGTCGCAGTCGCAGTCGCTGCCGTTGCAGTCGCAGTTTTCGGACTTGCGGCGCGTCTTTTTGGGGAATACCTCCTCGCGCAAAACCTCGTCGGCGGCGAGCTCGGCGTCGGCGCTCTTGTTTTTGCCTTTTTTGCGCATGTTCGACCAAACGGATCTAATTTTGTCTTTCAGTTTCATAGCTACACCTCTTTGCTTAGTATTTTCCCGTCAATATTTTTTATTCGCGGCGGTCTATAATTTGTTGATTAATTTTGTTTTTGAGTATATAATATAGTACAATAGCTATGCGGAGGAGCTTTAGATGCTCGAACTGAGAAAAATCACAAAAGATTATATCGTAGGCGACGATAAAGTACACGCTCTTAAAGAGGTGTCGCTCGGCTTTCGCGAAAACGAAATGGTGTCCATACTCGGACAGTCGGGCTGCGGAAAAACCACGCTTTTGAATATAATCGGCGGACTCGACCGCTATACGGACGGCGACCTTGTCATAAACGGCCGCTCCACAAAGTACTTTAAGCCGTCGGATTGGGACGCGTATCGCAATCAGAAGATAGGCTTTGTCTTTCAGTCGTACAACCTGATACCGCACCTTACCGTGCTCGGCAACGTCGAGCTCGCCCTTACGCTTTCGGGCGTCAAAAAGGCGGAGCGTCAACGCCGCGCGGCGGAAGCGCTAAAGCGCGTCGGGCTTGAAAAGGAAATGAAAAAGCGTCCGAACCAGATGTCCGGCGGTCAGATGCAGCGCGTCGCCATAGCCCGCGCTATCGTGAACAACCCCGATATCATCTTGGCGGACGAGCCGACGGGCGCACTCGACAGCGAAACGAGTGTGCAGGTCATGGATATCCTCAAAGAGATAGCCAACGACCGCCTCGTCATTATGGTCACGCACAATGCGGCGCTCGCCGAGGAGTACTCTACGCGCATTATCTCCATGCTCGACGGCAGGATAGTGGGCGACACGTCGCCCGTGGAACTCCCCGAGATCGAGGAGCCCGCTGCGCCCGATGTCGCGCAGGCGGACGAAAGCGCAGGCGATAGCGCGAGTGCGGACGCGGACGGCGATAACGCCGCGGCGGCGGAAAAGAACGAGACGAGCGAACAGCCTGCTGCCGAGAATAAGGCGACGGATGCGAAAGCGGAAGAAAAACTGCTGTTAAAGCAAAAAAAGAAAGAGCAAAAGGCGATAACAAAGGCGAACAAAGCCGCGATGAAGCGCACTTCCATGAGCTTTTTCACGGCGTTCGGGCTGTCCTGGCGCAATCTTATCACCAAAAAGGGCAGGACGATAGCGACGTCCGTCGCCGGCTCTATCGGCATTATCGGCGTGGCGCTCGTGCTTGCGCTCGCAAACGGCTTCAACGGATACATAGAGGACATGCAGACGTCCATGCTTGCGCACTATCCCGTTACGGTGACGCAGATCACCATGGATGTGGATACCATGATGGGCAACATGAACGGTTCGAGCGCGAAGTTCGAGGAGTTCCCCGACGGCAACAAGCTGATAGTCAAAAACAAATCGACGCTCGCCGCGTACCACTTCAACAAGATCACGCGCGAGTTCGACGAGCACGTAAAGAACATTCCGCAAAATCTCGTCATAGACGTTACGGCAGACTATTCGCAGGAGCTTTACGTAATAAGCAAAAACATGAACACCAAATCGGGTTACGGCAAGCTCGACACCGTAAACACCGCCGTCACCAGCATGATCGGCACGAGCTCGTCCGAGTTTCAACAGCTTTTGAACAACCGCGATTACGTGCTTTCGCAGTACGACGTGTTGCAGGGAAAGTACCCGACGGAAGCGAACGAGATAGCGCTCGTTATCGGCTCTGACAATACGATAAAGCGCACGACCATGCAGAGTATCGGTCTTAGCGTGCCGCAGAGCACGGGCGACGCCGAAACGCTGGAACTCGCGTTCGACGACGTCATCGGACAGGAACTGAAACTCGTTTACAACGATCAGTGGTTCTCTCAAAGGGCGGGCGACGGCATTTACGTGTCCTTCGACAATTCCAATCCGACAGCCGAGCAGTGGGCGACGCTTTACGACGACGAAAACAACATGACGCTCAAAGTAGTAGGCGTTATGCGCATAAAGGAGAGCGCCGCGCTCGCGCTTTTCAACAGCGGACTTGTGTACACCCCCGAGCTGTATAAAAACGTGCTCGCAAACAGCAAAAACAGCGAAGTCGCAAGAGCGCAAGCCGCCGATACGACCAAGTGCGTCCACGACGCGTTTTCCATGAGCATAGGCTCCGGCGGGTCTTTCCCCATGGAAGGCGCCAACTTTGCAACGGTCGCGCTCACGCTCGCCATGACGGCGAAGCCGCTCGGGCTCAATATAACAGCCGACGATCTGCGCGACATGGCGCTCGCGCACGTGGGCGGAAGCGATCTGCCGAGCGCGTACAATTTCTATCCGATAACTTTCGCCAAAAAGACGGATATGATAAGTTACATAGAGCAGTACAACGACGAAAAAGCGGAAGACGACACGATATATACAATGGACGCGGCGTCGCTCGTCACTTCGACCGTCGAGGATATGATTGACATAATTTCGTACGTGCTCATAGCGTTTGCGGCGATATCGCTCATCGTGTCGTCGGTCATGATAAGCATAATCACTTACGCGTCCGTCGTGGAGCGCACAAAGGAAATAGGCGTGCTCCGCGCCGTCGGCGCGCGCAAGCTCGACATTATGCGAGTGTTCAATGCCGAAACGATAATAATAGGCTTAGCCGCAGGCATTATCGGCGTGCTGTTTACGTTTATAGTGTCTTTCCCGCTCAGCAGACTGTTTATAGGCATATCGGACGGTGCGGTGAACACCAGCCTCGTCGTGCTCGCCTGGTGGCACGCGCTGTTGCTTGTGGCGATAAGCGTCGTACTTACGTTGATAGCCGGCATGCTTCCTGCGCGCAGTGCGTCCAAGAGAGATCCCGTCGTCGCGTTGAGATCGGAATAGCGTAAAAACGGAGACCGCAATGAAACAGCAAAAAAAGACGAAAAAAACATTCTATATAACCACGCCCATCTACTATGCGAGCGGTAGCCTGCATATAGGGCATTGCTATACCACCGTCGCGTGCGACGCCATTGCGCGATTCAAGCGCATGGACGGCTACGACGTCTTTTATCTGACGGGAACGGACGAGCACGGGCAGAAGGTTCAGCGTGCCGCTGCCGAGCGCGGAATGACGCCGCGCGATTTCGTTGACGGGCTCGCCGACAGGATAAAAAAGCTGTGGGCGCGCATGGATATTGCCGCCGACGGCTTTATCCGCACCACCGACGCGGCGCACGAAAAAGCCATTGCCGACATATTCACCAAGCTGTACGAAAAGGGCGATATCTATAAGTCCGAGTACAAGGGAAAATACTGCGAGCCGTGCGAATCGTTCTGGACGGAAACTCAGCTCGTAGACGGCAAGTGTCCCGACTGCGGACGGCTCGTGCGCGACTCCAAAGAGGACTGCTATTTCTTTAGGCTCAGCAAGTACGCCGACCGCGTGCGCAAGCTGCTCACCGAAACCGATTTCCTTCAGCCCGATTCGCGCGTAAAGGAAATGGTCAATAATTTTATCGACAAGGGACTGAGCGACCTCGCCGTTACGCGCACGTCGTTCGATTGGGGTATAAAAGTCCCGTTCGACGAAAAGCACGTCATCTACGTGTGGATAGACGCGCTACCCAACTATATAACGGCGCTCGGCTACGGCGATATCGAGGATGTTACGGGACAAAAGAACAGCGATAAGTTCGCCAAATATTGGCCGTGCGACATGCACGTCATGGCAAAGGAGATAGTGCGTTTCCATTCCATCGTTTGGCCGGCTATACTCATGGCGCTCGACCTGCCCGTTCCCAAACGCGTGTACGGGCACGGCTGGATAATGTTCGACGGCGACAAGATGAGCAAGTCCAAGGGCAACGTCGTCGATCCGTTCATTCTTACGGACAGATACGGCGTGGACGCGCTGAGATATTGCCTGCTGCGCAATATGCCGTTCGGCGACGATATGGACTACAGCAACGAGATGTTGCTTTCGGCGATAAATAACGACCTCGTAAACGACCTCGGCAACCTTGTCCGCCGTACGTTCGCCATGTGCCGTCAGTACTTCGACGGCAATGTAAAAAAGGGCGAGCTGAACGACGCGGACAAAGAGTTCGCCGCCGCCGCGGACGCGCTTTTGGACGCCGTGCGCGCGGATATGGACAAGCCGCTGCTCGGCAAGGCGCTCGAAAAGATATTCGGCGTTATTGACAGGGCTAACAAGTACATCGACGCCAACAAGCCCTGGGCGCTCAAGAAAGAGGGCGATACGGAGCGGCTCAATACGGTGATGTACTGTCTGCTTGAGGCTGTGCGCATTTGCGCCAACCTGTTGCTGCCGTTTATCACCGCGTATCCGCGCCGCATATTCGACGGTTTGGGACTTAGCGTTCCGAGCGATTTTTCGCAATGCTCGTTCGGCGCGGTGGATAACTACAAAACTTCGGAGATAGAGCCCATACTCAATCGCCTCGATATGAAAAAGGAGCTCGCCGAGCTCGAAAAGATAGCGGAAGGCGAAAAGGCTAAGTCCGACGCAAAAAAGCCGAGCGATAAAGCCGCGCCCGATAAAAAGGGTGACGCTCCCGCAGATACGATAACGATAGACGATTTCTTCAAGACCGAACTTCGCGTCGTCGATATAGAGGACTGCGTGCGCGTCGAAAAATCAGACAAGCTTTTGAAGCTTACCGTCTTCGACGGCGAGCGCCGCCGCACCATAGTGTCGGGGATCGCGCGCGCGTACTCACCCGAGGACGTAAAGGGCAAAAAGGCGGCTTTGGTCGCCAACCTCAAGCCAGCAAAGCTGTGCGGGATAGTTTCCGAGGGCATGCTGCTCTGCTCGGTGGGAGAGGACGGACTGCCGCGGCTTGTGACGCCGAGTGGCAATGCCGGAGATAAGATATGCTGATAGATTCGCACGCGCACATATACGACGAGCAGTACGGCGACGGCGGCAAGTCGATAATAGCGAGCATGGCGAGCGACGGGCTGGAAGCGATAATTTCGGTCGGCTGCGACCTCGCGTCTTCGCGCGAGTGCGTTCGGCTCGCCGACTGCAACGACGGCATATTCGCAACGGTGGGCGTGCACCCGTATTATCCCGAGGAGGTGTCGGCGGACGGGCTCGACGAGTTGCGCCGCCTCGCTTCGCACAAAAAGACGGTCGCGATAGGCGAGTTCGGATTGGACTTTCACCGCGACGACTTCGATAAGCCGGCGCAGATCGCCGCTTTGAACGCGCAGTACGAGCTCGCGCGCGAGCTTTGCCTGCCGATGATGTTCCACGTCCGCGAAGCCGCCGGCGAATTTTATGATTTTCTCAAAGACAGGAATTTTCCGCAGAGTGGCGTGATGCATTGTTTTTCGGGCTCCGTGGAAACCGCAAAATACTGCGTGCGCAAGGGTTTATATCTCGCGTTCGGCGGAAAACTGACATACAACAACGCCAAAAACCTCGCGGCGGCGGCAAAGGAAACGCCGCTCGACAGGATATTGCTCGAAACCGACGCGCCGTACCTTTCGCCGTCGAAATTCTTGGGACAGATCAACTATCCCAAAAACGTCGCGCTCGTTCGCGACAGGCTTGCCGAGATCAAGGGCGTTTCGCCGGAGATCATCGAGCGCGCGACTACCGAAAACGTAAAGCGGCTGTTTTTCCGCATGACGGAGAAGTGATAGTTGGACAACTACGTTTATGTTTTGGACGGCGTAGCGTATATCAATCTTACCAACCGCTGTCAGAATAACTGTAAGTTTTGCATTCGCACGACCGACGACTGCATAGCCGGTACAAAGCTTTGGATAGCAAAAGAGCCGTCGGCGGACGACATTATCGCCGCTTACGCCGCCGCCAAATACAGGCTGACGAGCGACGAGGTCGTGTTTTGCGGCTACGGCGAGCCCACAGAAGCGCTCGACGTTCTTATAGAGTGCGCGAAGCGGTTTAAGACGATGGGCTTGCGCACGCGCCTCAACACGAACGGATTGGGCGGCATGTCCGCAGGGCGGAATATCGCGCCCGAGCTTAAAGACTGCATAGACAGGGTGTCGGTGTCTTTGAACCAGTTTGACGAAAGGTCGTACCTTGCGATAACCTCGTCGCGCTACGGCATAGCGGCGTTTTCCGCCGTGCTCGATTTTATACGCGACTGCAAGGCGGAAGATATAGACGTGACGGTGACGGTCGTTGACGTTATAAGTAAAGACGACGAGGAGAAGTGCCGAAAACTCGCGGCTCGGCTCGGCGTGCCGCTGCGCGTTCGCGAGTATATCGGCGATAATTACGCCTCGCACGTCACGGAGAGCGGAAAATGAGCGATTGGATAGTGTACGTCGGATATGTCGCGATGGTCGCGATAGTCGTTGTGCTGTCGATGAAGCTCGGAAAGTACGTGGACATAATCGACGCCAAGAGCAATATTTCGGGCGCGTTCATAGGCGGCGTCATGCTCGCCGCGGTCACGAGCCTGCCCGAGCTTTTCACCAGCCTGTCGGCGATCTGGGTCGTGCGTGAAAGCTCGATCGTCATCGGCAACATCTTGGGGTCGGACCTTATCAACCTTGCGTTTTTCGGAATGATAATGCTCGTGTTCGCGCGCGGTTTTAAAAAAGTGAAGTTCACGCCGTTTTACTGCATAGCGCTCGTCGTTGCGCTCGGCATGTACGCGCTCACCGCGATCGGTTTGTTTTTTGGCGAGTACATGCGCATAGCCTGGTACTCGGCGGTGTCCTTTGCCATACTCGTGCTGTACGTGCTGTTTTTGAGCAAAATGCCCAAGACCTCCGAAAAGTCGGACGACGGAGCGGACGAAAATATAACGCTGAAGCAAGCGCTCGTCAGGTTCGGTGTGTGCGCGGTCGTTTTGATAGGCGCGTCGATATGCATGACGTATTTCACCGACGCAGTGGCGGACAAGCTCGAGCTCGGCAAGACCTTTGCGGGCGCGCTGTTTTTGGGCGTCGCCACAAGCCTTCCCGAACTCATATCCTCCATAACGCTGTGCAAGCGCGGCAATTTCGACGCCGCGGCAGGCAATATAGTGGGCTCCAACATCTTCAACTTCACCATTTTAGTCGTTGCGGATATACTTTCGTTTATGCCGAACACCGCCGACGTGTACGCGCTCAACTTCGACTCGAAATGCCTTTTGATCCTCGGCGCGATAGCGACCGTCGCCACGCTCGCGATGATGATATTGAAGAACTCGAAAAAACGGCAACGCGCGGCGCTATTCGGCGCGCAGGCGCTGAACTGCGTCAGTCCGGCGCTGTACGTGCTGTATCTGCTGTTGACCACCGCTGTGATAGTTTTGTAGGAGGACTATGGACGATATAGAAGAAAAAGTGCTGTTCCAGTTCACAATGAATTACAAAGCGTATCGGCGCAAGGCTATCGCGGTGCGCGCATGCTTTGCCGTCGTGCTCGCGGCGGCGGCGTGCGGACTGTGCGCGCTCAGCGTGTTGATAGGCATACTCGTCGCCGCGATCGTTCTCGTTTTCGGCGTCATTGCCATATTGTTGTCGCTCGGCAACGAGCAGACATATACCGTATATAACACGCGCATCGTGCTTAAGCGCAGAGGCTCGGACGCGCGAAAGTCTGTTCCGATAGGCAGCGTTACGGCGATAAAGTACAAGCGCGCGTTTTACGAAAAGGATCTCGCAACGGGCACGCTCACCGTTTACGCAAAGGACGGCAAGGGCAGGACGAAAAAATACCGACTGCGCCATATATTCAACGCGTCGGCGGCAATAAGCTATCTCAACGGCGCAATAGCGCAAAACGGGGGTACAAATGACGAACATTCGGACGAAGGAAGAGAATAAAGTATTCGACGAAGAACGCGCGCTGTACGGCGCGGAAAACATTGCGATCTACGGTTGTAAGTTCGCAGGCGAAGCGGACGGCGAAAGCGCGCTCAAAGAGTGCGGCACGGTGTACGCGTCCGACTGCTTTTTCGACTTGCGCTATCCGCTGTGGCACGACCGCGCGGTAACGCTCGAAAACTGCAAGATGACGGAAAACTGCCGCGCCGCACTGTGGTACACGAACAATATAGATATTAAAAATTCGGAACTGCACGGCATAAAGGCGTTGCGCGAATGTAAGAATGCGGTGATCGTCGATTGCGACATCGTGTCGCCAGAGTTCGGCTGGTCGTCCGTCGGCGTGTACTTTAAAAACACTACGGCAAAGAGCGAGTATTTTATGATGCGCGCGCGCGATATCCGCGCCGTCGGGCTGGACTTTAAGGGCAAGTATTCGTTCCAATACGTAAAAAACGTCGTCATTAAAAACAGCAAGCTCGACACGAAGGACGCGTTTTGGCACAGCAAAAACGTCACCGTGGAAAACAGCCTCGTGGTGGGCGAATATCTCGCCTGGTACAGCGACGGGCTGACGCTCAAAAACTGCACGATAATTGGCACACAGCCGCTTTGCTACTGCAAAAACCTCAAGCTCATCGACTGCGTCATGATAAACACCGACCTCGCGTTCGAGCGGTCGGAAGTGTCGGCGATACTGCGCGACGAGATAGTCAGCATAAAAAATCCGCTGAAGGGCGTCATACGTGTTCCCAAAGTCGGCGAGATAATACGCGACGTAAAGGACGCCAAAGGCAAAGTGCTCATCGAGCCGCAGCTTATGCGCGCCGCGGACGGAAAGGGTGAAAAAGGCGAAAAAGGTGAAAAAGGCGGAAAGTGAGCGCGGCGAAATGACGTTTTGCGAAGAAGTGTACGAAACGGTAAAAGCGATACCGCGCGGCAAGGTGGCTACATACGGTCAGATAGCGCTCATGTGCGGTCATCGCAACGCCGCAAGGGCGGTGGGCAACGCACTGCACGTAAACCCGACGCCCGTCGTCGTGCCCTGTCACCGCGTGGTCAACAGCCGCGGCATGCTCGCGCCCGGGTTCGCTTTCGGCGGCGCGGACAGACAGCGCGCGCTACTCGAGGCGGAAGGAGTTGCGGTGTCGGACAACGCGGTGGACCTCGAAAAATATCAGTGGCGCGGCTGATTATTGAATTTGCGGCAACGATATTTTGAACATGAACAAAAGCTTTAACGGCTCGCATTGCATATGCGGCCGTTTTTTCACGTTCCATAAAAAGCGTGCATATATAATACGGTATGAGCGATCTGGAATTGTTGGCAAGGCTTATTAAATGCGAGGCGGGCGGCGAGGGCGAAAACGGCATGCGCGCCGTCGCTTCCGTCGTTATGAACAGGGTGGTTTCGTCCGCAGGGGAGTACGGCAGATATAACAGCGTCCCCGACGTCATTTTTGCGCCACGTCAGTTCGAGTGCGCGACAGACCAGCCGCAGAGCATTTACAATCTTTCGCCCGAGCAGGTGCATTACGACATAGCGCAGTGGGCGCTTGCCGGCGGTCGGTTGGGCGAGGTCGGCGACGCGCTGTGGTTTTTCAATCCGTACTCGTCGTCGT
Source organism: Roseburia sp. (assembly GCA_023665905.1). Taxonomy (GTDB): domain Bacteria; phylum Bacillota; class Clostridia; order Christensenellales; family Pumilibacteraceae; genus Anaerocaecibacter. The sequence continues at coordinate 23,283 of JAMPDA010000006.1, read as the reverse complement.
GCCGAGCGAACTTTCCCAACAACAACGGCTATCTGCGCACGAGAATAGGAAATCACTGCTTCTATTCGCCGACGTCGAGCTATTTCAACACGTGACGTCCGTCTTTTTCGTAAAAATATTAAAAAGGAGATATCAATATGCAAGACTTAAACTTCCCCGATCCCATGCCCGATTTCGACTCGGAAGCCAATGTCGGGACCTGGCGACAGCTTTTCGCCGACAATATGGGCAGGCGCGTCAAGATAGAAATATCGCTCTTTAACGGCGCGCTCCAATCCATAACCGGCGATCTGTACATAGTGGGCAACTCGTACGTCGGCGTCACGTGCGGCGACAAGATCTGTCTGACGGATATATTCGCCATCAAGTTCGTCACGTTCTGCTGACGGATAGATAAACAGTAAAGGAGCGCGTAAGGCATAAGCTTTACGCGCTCCGCTTTTTGCGGCTTGCGCCGCGAGATATTTATATATAGGATATACTTGCATTGTGCGGCTAAAACTCAAAGCCGTTTAACACCGCGTCGAGATTGCCCGAATCGGAAACGGAAAACTTTTCCGCGCCGATGTGGTTCAACAGCGCCTGAATTATTATCGCGCCGTACGGCACGGTGTCGGCGCGCGCGGCGCAGACCGGTCTGAATAGCGCGAGGTTGCGTCTTAAAAGCATCGGCATAAACCCGTCCAGCTCGCGCGCGGAAAACGTCGCGCCGTTTACCGCCGATTTGTCGTAGACGGGAAGGTTCAGCATGCACGCCGCTATGGCGCACGCGCTTCCGCCGGACACCACGAGCGGATAGTCGGGAACATCGCCGTACTCCGCTACGAGCGTCGGCACAGTGTCTATCGCCGCGCGATAGTCGCCGTCGAACCTGTTTTTTACAACCACCACGCCGAGCGGCAGGCTTTTAACGTAATCGGGTCGAACGCCGTCGCGCGAGGATATGAGCTCCATACTTCCGCCGCCGAGGTCGCACACCGTCACCGCGCCCTGCGGTTTTACCGCGCCGAAAAGCGCGAGCCGCGCTTCCTGTTCGGGCGACAGCACGGCAACGTCGAAATCCGTCCGCGCTTTTACGGCGGCGCAGAACTCTTTTCCGTTCGCCGCGCGGCGCACAGCCTCGGTCGCGAACACCGTAGTGTTTGCGTCGCGGCACAGTTCGGCGTATTCTTCGAGCGCGTTTAGCGTCGCCTCGAAGCCGTCGTGTGCGAGCGCGCCCGTTTCCGCTATGCCGTTCGCGAGCTTGGTTATGCGCGAGCGCACCGTCCCGTCGGACATCGCGAGCCTTACGGAATTGGAGCCTATGTCTATCGCGGCGCGGCGCGACGCGGTCTTGTTTTCTGTCATCCGGCGTTCCTCTAAATTAAGATCGGGTAAATTAAAATCGGGCGCAGTAGCCTACGCCCGATACCTAAGTTATTCCACTTCGAGCACTATCTCGCCGCGGTACACCATGTCGAGATACTTGCGCGCGTACTCCTCCACAAACTCAGACGAATTGCAGTAGGTGATGAGCTCGGTGTTCTCCTCGATGAGCGCGTCGAGCTGCGCCGACTGCGCCGCCAGCTCGTCCTTGCGAGCGTTGACCGCGCTAAGCCGCACGAGATTGATAATGAGCGCCACTATAAACAGCGCCAAAAGCGCCGCGAGCGACGCAACTACTATTTTAATGACTGTTTTATTTGTCGAGTTTGTCATAACGTAAAATAGTTTAGCACGCATGCCGTGCCTTTGTCAAGAGTTTTTAAAATTGCGGAGTGGACAAAATCCACCGGCGCAAGCTTTCAGCGCAGGCGCGCGGTTATTTCAATTTCTATCTTGGCGTTTTTGGGCAGCTTCGCAACCTGAACGCAACTGCGCGCAGGATACGGCGTGGGGAAGTATTGCCCGTATATCGCGTTGACCGTGTCGAAGTCGGCAAGGTCTGTCAAAAATACGGTCGTCTTTACTACGTCGGCAAAGCCGAGCTTGCACTCGCCGAGCAGACCTTCGATGTTTTTGAGCACGCGGTGGGTTTGTGCGGCAATGTCGTCGCTTTCGATATTGCCCGTCGCGGGGTCAATGGGTATCTGACCGGAAGCGAACAGCGTCTTGCCGGCGATCACCGCCTGCGAGTACGGGCCTATCGCCTTGGGCGCGTTTTCGGTCTTTATTTCCGTCTTTTTCATGATTATCTCCTTGCTCGGAAAAGTGCGGCGGCGCGGTGCGTGCCGTCTGCCTTTAGTATTGTATATTATGCGAATTTTTACGTCAAGTATTTTCGTTTTTGCGCGGCGGCAAAACAGTTGTGATTTTATTCGGAATGTGATATAATGTGCTCGATAAATAAAGGAGGTGGCACGTTATGAAGAAAACGGTCAAGGGCAAGGCTTACGACACCGAAAAAATGGATATCGTAAAAAAGGTCACGCACTGCGAGTACGGCAACCCTGCCGGCTACGAGGAAATACTGTTCGTCGCCGCGGACGGCGCGCTTTTCCTGTACGCCAACGGCGGTCCCGATTCCCCGTACAAGACCGAGAGCCTCGTCGCTCTCACCAAGGCGAAAGCCGATGCGTGGAAAAAAGCCAACGCGTAAACAGAGAACGGCGGACTCCCGTCGTTTTTTTTGTGCGATTTTTTCGGCGATATTGACAAACGGCGTTAAAAATAATATAGTGTAAACATGAAAACCACTCGCGAACAAATCAATAGATATTTATTCGAGTTGATGAACGGCGAAGACTGCTTGGAAGAGTTCATTGATTATTCGCGCGGGTATATGCAGTACATAGCCTATAAGTATCTCGCAGACAAATCGCTCGTCGAGGACGTCGTGTTTTCGGCTTACGACAGGATCTTGAGCGCCGTGCACTCTTTCGACAGCTCGAAAAACGGCTTGGCTTGGATAGTTAAAATAACGCAGAACGAGGCGTACAGGCTGAACCGCAACGCGGTCGAGGTCGCGGCGGAAGCGGCGGCGGACGAAAACAAATACGCCGACAGCGGCGGACCGTCTTTCGACGACGGGATATTGGATAAATACGATGTGGAGCAGGCGATAGCTAAGCTCGACGCGCAGGAGCGCGAGATAATAGAAAGCAAGATATTCATGGGCATGACGGTGCGTGAGATCGCAAAACAGACGGGCATGCCCAAAAGCTCGGTCGCCTATGTCTTGAAGCGCGCTTTGAAAAAATTGGAAAAATATTTGGAGTGAGTTTCGGACAAAACTTCAAAATCTGCTATATACCTATACGTATCGGAGGTTCGTTTGAGGGAACAAGATCTTCACAAAATCATACGTGAAAACGGCGCGCGCGATAATAAAGCTCTGGCGGAGGAGCTGAAAAAAGCGCACCCCGAGATTTCGCAAAATACGGGCGCGAGCAACACCGCGGCGAAAAAAAAGTCGATCGGCAGGCGAGTGGCTATATTTGCGCCGCTCGCGTCGGCGGCGGTTTTGGCTGTCGTTTTGATCCCTACATTGCTGTTGCGCAACAGCGGCGAGTCGGACGGCTCGGGCGGATGGAGCAGCTCCGGCGACTTTGACTACTCGGGCGATTCGGGCGACCCCGGAGGCTCCGACGACTTTGACTACGTGGGCGATCCGGGCGGCTCCGGGGGCTCGGCGCAAGACCCTGCGTATGAAAAGTCGAATTTACAGTGCACCGTTCAAGAATATAACGAACTGCACGGCACGCATTTTTTGTACTTAGACAGGCAGGGCGCGACCGAATATTCGTTCGCCGAATACACCCGAAGGTCCGCGGGCGGTTTTTTGGGCTTTAGCGTGAGCTTTAAAGACACGAATACCAATGATGAAATAGAGTACGTCGTCACTGCCGACGCCGAAACTTTGGCGTTTTTGGCATACAATATATCTGTTTGCACCAACGAAAGCACGGTGTCCGATATTCCGATCAAGTGGGGAGCGGGCTACAGCTATACCTACGGTATCTTCGATTTCGACAGCTACGGCTATTATATCACTTTAAAGGATGATCCCGACGGAACAAGGCTTTTCGAGATAGCAGAAGAATTGCTCTTGTCACAGCAATAAAAAGAAGGTCGTGTTTAATAAAATTCACTTTTGAGGCGCTGATATGAAAAAATTTGTGCTCATATTGCTGACGGGATTGATTTGTTGTTCTTTCTTTGCATGCACAGACAAACAAAATACGCAGAGTGGAAGTAGTCCCATGCTGATAGCGGTCGATACGGTTATACAAGACAGCGGCGGAACAGACAAGTGTTTTTGGGAAGACGGGTCAGCTCTTTGGAGTAATTACAGCGGCAAGGGCAACCAGCATCAAAAAAGCGCCGTATTAGCTGTAAATACCGAATACGATATGTTTTTTTATGATGATGGCCGTGAAATGAAGTTGTCCGATCCGGAATATTATTATCCGACCGAATTCGAATACGACGAAACAAAAATAGAAATAAAAGTAAATCCGGATGAAGCCAATCATTTCATTATAAAAGTTTTGCAACCGTGCGCCCAAGAGCGTGTTGTCAGTAAAATAACCGATAGGAGCCCACTTGACGATATGGTCTATGAAAATGGCGAGCCGGTTCAGGTGCCGGTCGCGGGTTTTGTTACAATCACTATCAGCACGGAAGCGTAAAGGCGAACATCTGCCAAAAGCCCGATATTCTCGGGCTTTTGGTTTTGTGATTGCGCGCGGTTAATTTCGTAATTTTATGTCGATAACAGATTTTCCAAAATACATAGCCGAAATTTCGGAATATACTTGACATGCGTACATATAATGTTGTATAATACCTACAACGAAATCAAAAAGGAGAAATAATCATGGCAAGCAAGAGCGATTACTTTGGTCTTTCGTATATTGTCAGCTTGATCTTGGCGATTATTCCGGTTACGTCGTGGCTTTGCGGCGCGATCACGAGATTTTCCGACGGCAAGATCGTAGCGGGCATCATCCGTTTGATCGGTCTCGGCTTTATCCTCTGGATCGTTGACCTCATTCTCATGATCGTCAGCAAGCACATTTTGCGCCTCCTGCCCGTATAATAACTGCGGAGCGCAAAATCAAAGCTATTTATGATTATGTTTAGCCGGAAAAGCTTGGGAGTTGCTCCCGAGCTTTTTTCGTGTTATCGCGGCGATTGCGGCAATGTTATTGCGCGTTGCGGCGAAATGTCGATAGGGTGATTGAGCGTTGCCGTAGATTTATAAAGCTTTATCATAAACATGCGCGGCTACGCCGCTGGATTTCTCCGCTGCGCTCGCTGTCGCTCGCTCCGGTCGAAATGACATCGGGGTGGTTGGAGTATGCGGCAATGAGTGTTGACAGGACGGTGGTTGGAGTGTGCGGCATAATAAGTGTCTTGTCATCTCGACCAAGCATTGCGGAGCAATGCGCGTGGAGAGATCCAGGCGAACCGCCGCAAGATGGAAAAGCTCAACCACCGTCCACCTATTCACTATTCCTTTTTACACCTTCACTTGCGGCTTGCGCCGCCATGCGCGGCAAAGCCGCTGGATTTCTCCGCTGCGCTCGCTGTCGCTCGCTCCGGTCGAAATGACATCGGGAAGAAAAGGCTTCCGTCGTTCGGTCGAAATGACAAGAAGGTGGTTGAGCTTATCTGCTTATAATAAAGCGGAGCATGCTATTATCAATCATGCTTCGCACACACCCATGTCATTTCGAGCGAAGTCGAGAAATCCAGGCGATCCGCCGCAGAGTAGGGAAGCCGTTTCACCGACCACTTTTTCACTATTCCTTTTTACATCTTCACTTGCGGCTTGCGCCGCCATGCGCGGCTTGCGCCGCTGGATTTCTCCGCTGCGCTCGCGTCGCTCGCTCCGGTCGAAATGACATCGAGTGGGGAAAGGCTTTCGTCGCATAGGTCGAAATGACAAGAGGGTGGAAAGGCTGTTCTCGCATAAGTCGAAATGACAAGAAGGTGGAAAGGCTGTACTCGCACAAGTCGAAATGACGAGGAGATGGGTTGTGGCTAATACTGTTTGCGCTAACGCTTGACAAATCAAATTAATAGTCGTATCATATATTCGGTCGATTCGAGGAGCAAATTTGCCCGCTTGCGGGAGCAAATTTGCGACGTGGACAAATTAGGTTTTATACCTCGCCGCTTGCGGCGGAACACCCGTAGGGTGCTCCAGGGCAAGCCTGTGTACAATCACAAGCGAGAACGTAAGCAATGCTTCGTGCAACATTCGGTTGCCGTGCGGGTCCAGGGCTTGCCCTGGGGTATAATACCTAATTTACTTTCGGCGTATCTCAAGTCTTATCGGACGGAGGGAATTCCATGAAAAACAAACAAAAACGGTTCGGGTTTACCGCGGCTGTTGCGGCGGTCGTTGCCGTTATACTCGGCGCGGCTGTTGCGCTTGCCGGCTGCTCAAATAAGGGCGGCGATACATACTATACGGTCACGTTTAATTCCAACGGCGGAAGCGAGGTCCAAAGCCAAAGCATTCTGTCGGGGGAAACCGCGGAGCGCCCGACCAATCCGACGTTCTCGGGTTATACTTTTGTGGACTGGTACTCCGACGTGGCGTTTTCCAAGCCGTTCGGCTTTGAAACGACACCCATAGAACGAAATATAACGCTCTACGCCAAGTGGGCGAACGCCGAAACGGTCTACTACACCGTCACGTTCTACAGCGACGGCGGAAGCGCGGTTGACAGTAAACGCGTTCAATCGGGCGAAAAGGTGGCGGAGCCTGCCGCGCCCACAAAGAGCGGATATCGGTTCGACGGCTGGTTTGCCGACGCGACGCGCACTACCGCCTGGAATTTTTCCGAAAATACGATCACGCGCGACACCTTCCTGTACGCCAAGTGGACTTCGACAAGCGGCAACGGCGATAACGGCGATAACGGTGACAACGGCGATAACGGCGACAATGGCGACAATGATGGCGACAACGGCGACAACGGCGACAACGGCGACGACACGCCGGGGACGAACGATGTGACCGCTACGTTCAATGTTACGCTCGCCGCGCGCAAAGCGGGATTGAGCAATCCTGCGGCGCAGACCGTTAAGAGCAATACCAAGCTCACTGCGCCCAATGTGACGCGCAGCGGCTACACCCTTACCGGCTGGTACGTCGAAAACGGCACGACCGCTTGGGATTTTTCCACCGATAAAATTCAGGACAACATGACGCTGTTCGCCAAGTGGCAGCGCGTCGGCAGCGACGAGATAAGCTATACGCCGACGATGACGGCGTCCAACACCATGTACATACACTATCTGCGCATGAACGGCGATTACAGCAGATGGTCGCTTTGGGTGTGGGGAAACGGCAGCAGCACGAAGGTAACCAAGACCACTACGGACGCTTCGGGCGCGGTCTATGCGATATCACTTTCGTCGTACGGCTCGTCGTTCAACTTCAAGGCGGCGATCATCGAGAACGATAATTGGATAAGCGAGGACGGCGGAGATTGCAGCGTTTCCAAGTCTAACGCGCGCAAGGTGGGCGACAGCTATCACTGGTTCATCAAAGAGGGCGAAACGTCGGACGGCAAGGCGTACTTGAGCGGCTTCGAGTACAGCTCCAATAAAGAGAATATGCGTGCGAGCAATTCCGACGTCAACCGTTCGTATGCGGCAACCCTGCCCAAGGCCTCGACGGCTACGACCTGTGACGACATGGGCGTGGGATATCAGATATTCGTCGCGTCTTTCTGCGACAGCAATAACGACGGCGTGGGCGATATCCGCGGAATTATCAATAAGCTCACATATCTTAAAGGGCTGAACGTCGATGTTTTGTGGCTGACGCCCATACAGCTCAGCGACTCGTATCACGGCTACGACTGCTACGATTATTACAGTATAGATCCCAAGTTCGGCACGAATGCCGACTATCGCGAGCTGGTGTATAAGGCGCACGAGAACGGAATGAAGGTCATAATGGACCTCGTCGTAAACCACACTTCCACGCGCAACGAGTGGTTCTTAAAGTCCAAGCAGGGCATAATCGAAACGACGACCTATCAGGACGGCAGTACCGCTCAGATCAAGTACCGCGATTTCTACAGGTGGAAGCAGTCGGACGGCGGCGGACGCTGGTACACGACGGGCGACGGCTGGTCGTATTATTCGTCGTTCGGCGCCGGCATGCCTGAGCTCAATTACGACTGTCAAGCCGTAAGAAATATGATGACGGACGTTGCGTCGTATTGGATGAACTTCGGGCTGGACGGCTTCCGCATGGACGCTATCAAGCACATATTCATGTCGGACGAAAGCACAAACGCCGGCGGCGACGATTATCGCGGCGAAACCGATTATAGGTACAACCTCACCAAAAACGTCGAGTTCTTCAAGGAATTCAACTACAAACTCAAGTCCAAATATCCGCACTGCTTCCTTTTGGGCGAGCAACTCGACGGCAATGCCGGCAACGTGTCGCCGTTCTATGCCGGAATGGACAGCCTGTTCGATTTCTGCGCGTTCTTCAATCTTCCGAACAATATCAAAAACAGCGATGTAAACAGCATCGTGGGCATGGTCAACAGCAACGTTTCTATGTACAACTCCGCGCGCGGCGACAGGGCGATAAACTCCTGGATCTCGTCCAACCACGATATCAACCGCTTGCAGTATTATCTCAATAACGAATCGTATCGCAAACTGTATTTCGCGATAATAATGACTTTGCCGGGACTGAGCTGGATATACTACGGCGACGAGATAGGTTTAGTGGGATATCAGGTGAGCCAAGCAACGGGCGACGACGGCAGACGTCAGTCGATGAAGTGGACGAGCACTTGGCAGAATAAGTGCACCGCCATTACCGACTTGAACCTTAACGGCAGCACGTCAAGCGTGGCGGATCAGGAACCCAATCCCTCGTCGCTGCTCAATTACGTAAAGGCGCTGACCGCCGTGCGCAACGCCCACTCGGCGTTGATAAGCGGCAACGTCACTTGCGCCAACGATAACGGCTTGCTCAAGATAACGGTCACAAAGGGCTCGGAAACGATAGTTTCTTACCACAACCTGACGGGCTCGAGCAAGACCGTGAGCGATTCGGGCACGGCGCTATTCGGAAGCGCCAATATCGGCGCGTACGGCTCGGCTATATTCGAGCGCTGAAAAAGCCGTCGTTTCCGCAATATTCATACATGCCGCTTCGGCGGTTTGTAAACGCGGATAAATAACGCAAACTCACGAAAATACGGATCGCCGATCGACGGCAGTCCGTATTTTTTTGTGCCGCAAAACCGAAAAACTTGTTGAAAATGCTTGACACCGATTTATCGCGCATATATAATATGTACGTGGTTGCTTATTGCGAACTGAAGTTGCACGGAGCGAACACGCACAAATTCGGAGAGGAGGCACGGTCATGCCGCTCGATAAAGCGCCGCAGGGCGAAGCTGTATCCGTAGTCAGGGTGATGGGGGACGCAAAGACGCGCCGTCACCTCGAAAATCTCGGCATTATGTCCGGATCGGAGCTCGTAAAGCTGTCCGTTTCCGACGGCAATATGATCGTGCGCGTGCACGATTCGCGCATTGCGCTCAACCGCGCAATGGCGGAAAATATTATCGTTCGCAAAAGCCCGATATTCGCATGAGTTTTATGTGCGCTTTCGGGCGAATTTTTTGCCGATGGGTTCGCAGTCGCTAACTGTTCTGTGTCGTTCGACGCAGAACGTAACACAAAAATGACAATAGGAGGTATCATGGAAAAATTGCTGTCGGAGCTTGCGATAGGCGAGTCGGGCGAAGTCAAGTCCATTTCGGGCGAGGGAAGGCTGCGTAGGCGGCTGTTCGACATGGGGATAACGCCCGGTGCGAGCGTAGCGATGCGCAAAGTCGCGCCGCTCGGCGATCCCGTAGAAGTGACCCTGCGCGGTTACGAACTGACGCTTCGTAAGACGGAAGCGCAGTCGGTGACTGTCACCACCGATTGAGTGGGGAGCGGAGCGCGCCTGTCGGTGTGCCCGTATCCAAAACCCTATTATAATTGAAAATAACTGCGCGGAGGCGGAAATGCGCAGCCTTCGCGTAAATACAAAAAAGGAGATGTTTTATGAAGATAGCGCTTATAGGAAATCCGAACTGCGGTAAGACCACGCTGTTTAACAGACTGACGGGCAGCACCGCGCATGTCGGAAACTGGCCGGGAGTGACGGTCGAAAAACGCGAGGGCGTATATAAAGGGCTGAAGAAACAGACCTCGGAGCGGATAGACATAGTCGATCTGCCCGGCATATACTCGCTTTCGCCGTACACGCCCGAGGAGATCGTTTCGCGTAATTTTATTATCGACGAAAATCCCGACCTTGTTATAAACATTATCGATGCGACCAACCTCGAACGCAACTTGTATTTGACCACGCAGGTGCTCGAAACGGATGTGCCCGTAGTAGTCGCGCTCAACATGATGGACGCCGTAAAGCGTTCCGGCGACGAGATAGACGTCGCAGGGCTCGAAAAAGCGCTCGGCGTGCCCGTTATGCCGATGAGCGCGCTCAAAGGGAGCGGCGTTAAAGAGCTCATGCAAAAAGCCGTCGAAACGGCTAAGACCCCGCGCAAGGGCGTCAGCGTATTGACCGATCATGCGCTGTATCCGTTTGCGGAGCGCATACGCGACACGCTGGCGGCGGAGGGTGTCGCCAATCCGCTTTTCCACGCGTCCAAGCTCGTCGAAGCGGACGAAGCCGCGAACGCGAGGTTCCCCAATCTTGCGGCGTCGCTCGCGTCGGCTTTGGGCGAGATGCCCGAAGACTTTTGCGAGGGCGACTGCGAGGCGAGCGTCGCCGACGCGCGATACAAATACATAGCGAAAAACTTTTCTCCGTGCCTGACGCGCTCGGGCACACGTGAAACGCTGTCGCGTTCCGACAAGGCCGATAAGGTGTTGACGCACAGAATATGGGCGCTCCCCATATTTGCGCTTATAATGTTCGCCGTGTTCCACATGACGTTCAGCGAGGATATCTTCTTCCTCAATTCGCTGTTCGGCGTAAAAGTGACCAACGAGCTTTTTGCAAGCGCGCTCATGATAGAGCCGGGCGACGTCGGCGTGCCCAGTCTCGGCGTATGGCTGCAAAGCCTATTGGGTTGGTGTACGGGCGGACTTATAGACGTGAGCGCGGAAGGGCTCGCGCGTGCCGGCTACGAAGGCACTTGGGTGAGCGGCTTCCTGTGCGACGGCTTGCTCTCCGGTCTTGACTCGGTTCTGAGCTTTATTCCTCAAGTAATGTTGTTGTATCTTTGCCTGTCCATTATGGAAGACACCGGCTACATGGCGCGCGTCGCGTTTATTCTCGACAGAGCGTGCCGCCGCTTCGGGCTTTCGGGCAGAGCGTTCATGCCGCTCCTCATGTGCTTCGGCTGTGCGGTCCCCGGCATAATAGCCACTAAAGCGCTCGAGGACGAGAAAGAGCGCAGACTGACGATAATGCTGTCACCGTTCTTCTCGTGCGGCGCGAAGCTGCCGATATGGGCGACGTTTGCGGGCGTAATGGCGAACACGTATTGGAGCGGGTACGGCGACCTCGTCGTGTTTATAATGTATCTCATGGGCATAGCGGTCGCGGTCATCGCCGCGTTTGCGCTCAAGTCCACGGCATTAAAAGGCGATCCGCCGCCGTTCATTATGGAGCTTCCGGCATATCACCGCCCGCAGTGCGTTTCTACGCTTATTCACCTGTGGGATAAGCTTAAGCACTTCCTCGTGCGCGCCGGTACGATAATTGCGGCGTCTATAATAGTCATTTGGTTCCTGTCGTCGTTCGGCAAGGGCGGCTACTGCGACATAGACGTCAGTATACTCGGCTACATAGGTAAAGGCTTACAGTACATTTTCTATCCTATATTCGCGGCTCCGAACGGCTTTGTTTCGGCGTCGGCGCAGTCGGAATACGCTTGGCGGTTCGTCGTCGCCGCGATAACCGGTCTTATAGCCAAAGAGATGGTCGTTGCGACGCTCGGCACCATCGCCGGTCTTGACGGCGACGCCATACTCGAGGGCACGGCGTCCGATGCGGATACGTCCGCATTCGAAGCCATGATCGGCTCGATGACGCCCGCCGCGTGCTTTGCGTACATGGCGTTCAACCTGTTCAGCGTGCCGTGCATGGCCGCTGTCGGCGCGGCGATGGGCGAACTCAACTCGCGCCGTCGCTCGGCGCAGGCGATCGCGTTCTGGCTCGTAACGTCGTATGTGGTCAGCTTCGTAGTGTTCTGGCTGGGCAACTTCAATACGTACATGATGCCTATGAGCGTCTGTGTGCTCTTGGCGCTTGTGGCGCTTGTGGCGTTCCTTGTGTACCGTGCGGTAAAGAACCGTCGCGCCGTATCGGCGCAGGCTGTGCTCGCGGCGGAAGGCGCCGCGACGGTCACTCCGGCAACGGCGGCAGACAGTTCGGAACAGACGGACAAGGAGGATAAAAAATGACAGCGCTCGAAATAGTACTTATAATTCTCATAATACTCTTTGTGGGCGGTATCGTCGGTTGGCGTGTGTGGCGTAAGGTCCGCGCAAAGCGCAACGGCGAGTCCGCGCCGTCGTGCGGCTGCGGCTGCTCGAGCTGTAGCGCCTGTGCGGCGAAATGCCCGTCGCAGACCGCGGACGAAAAAGTCGATGACGACATGCCGCCCGTGGCTGTGCAATCGACCGTGTCGTGCGATTTTTCGGACGTCGTCGCGAACCTGACAAAGACCGACGTCGCCGCCGAAAACGGCGATAGCGGCGAAAGCGCGGCGACCGCGGACGAAGAAAAGCCCAAAAGCAAAAAGCCGAAAAGCGGCAAAGCGAAAAAATAGTTTGCCAAAGCGTGCGCCGCAAGGCGCATTGCACCGAATAGTTATATGTCGGCGCGCAGTATTCTTCGGAGTACTGCGCGTCGGCATTTTTGCGTTTTTGCGCGCGCCGTTTCGGGCGAACCGTGCGCTCGGCTTGACAATTCGGCGGCATTACGGGTATACTATAGTTATGGATAAGTTGTACGATGCGATAATCATAGGCGGCGGGCCCGCGGGCGTATCGACTGCGCTGTACGCCGTGCGCGGCGGGCTTTCGGTCGCGCTGTTGCATAACGGCGCTTCGGCGCTTTTAAGGGCGGAGCGCATAGAAAACTACTACGGCACGGGCGCGACAGGCGGCGCGGAGCTGTACGAAACGGGCTTGGAGCAGGCGCGCGCGGTGGGTGCGGAAGTAATCTCGGACAGCGTCACTTTTGCCGAGTTCGACGGCGAGATGTTCAGCGTAACGGCTGTCGGCGGAGTTTATCGCGCAAGACGGCTCGTAGCGGCGACTGGTGCGGCGCGCGCTCGCGCCGATATCGACGGGATAGGCGAGCTTGAGGGCAAGGGCGTTAGCTACTGCGCGGTGTGCGACGCGTTTTTCTATCGCAAAAAGCGTGTCGCGGTCGTCGGCGCGGGCGAGTTTGCCGAGCATGAATACAACGCGCTGAAAGCCGTCGTCGGCGAGGCGTATCTTTTGACAAACGGCGAAAAACCGTCGTTTGCCGCCGAAAACACGGTGGAGAGTAAAATAAAACGCGTGTTCGGCGAGAACGGCAGGTTCAAAGGCGTCGAGTTCGCTGACGGGACTACGCTCGAGGCTGACGGGCTTTTTATCGCGATAGGCGTTTTCGGCGCGTCGGCGCTGTGCAAGAGCATGGGCGTTTTTACCGATAAAAACGGCGCGATAATTACCGACGCGCGCGGCATGACCAATATCCCCGGGCTTTACGCGGCAGGCGACTGCACCGCAGGGATAAAGCAGATAGGCAAAGCCGTGGCGGACGGTATTCGCGTGGGCACGAGCATTGTCGCGGACATCAAGCAAGCTCGCGGCGCGTGATAATCGCGCCCTGCCGCACCGCTTATTTATTCGAGGAGCAAATTTGCTTGCTTGCAAGGGCAAATTTGAGACGTGGACAAATTAGGTTTTATACACCGCCGCTTGCGGCGGAACACCCGTAGGGTGCTCCAGGGCAAGCATACACATGACTACAAGCGAGAACGTAAGCAATGCTTCGTGCAACATTCGGTTGCCGTGCGGGCCAGGGCTTGCCCTGGGGTATAATACCTAGTTTATTACGTTGCAAACCGCATTAAACGCTTGATTTTATTTGTGCGGTTTGATATAATACTCAACGCAAATACATGACAGAGGAAGTTGAGAACTGCGCTCTATGACGGCTAAAACGAAAAAGCGTGTTCACGATTTCGTGAAGATACCGCTTATGATATTAATGGCTGCGGCAATGCGCGCCGTATGCGTTTCCGTATTTGTACTCCCGTACTCCTTCGCGCCCGGCGGCGTGACCGGTATCGGCACTATGATAGAGTACAAGACCGGTTTTTCCACCGGTTACACCATGCTCATTATAAATGCGCCGCTGCTCGTCATAGCGTTCTTTTTGATAGGCAGAGCGTTTGCCGTCAAGTCCGGCATCGCGCTGTTGCTGTCGTCGTCCGGCATGGTGCTCATGCAGAAATTCTGCGATTTTACGTACTTCAAAGTGGACGAGCCGGTGCTCGCCGCCGTCGCCGCGGGCGTTTTGGGCGGCGTCGCGTTTGCGCTTATCATGCGCGCAGGCGGCTCCAACGGCGGAACGGATATCGTCGCCATATTGATACAGCGTAAAATGCCGACAGTCAACCTCACCTGGTACATATACGGCTTGGACGCCATAGTCATGATCATTTCCGTATTTGTGTACAACAACGGCATCAACCCGATGCTCATGTCGTTGACACAGGAGTTCAGTCAGGCTATGGTCGGCGACGTCATTACGACAGGCTTCAAAACTGCTATCAAGTTCGAGATAATCACGAACAACCCCGAGGAGCTCAGTAAAGAGCTTATAGAAAAGCTCGGGCGCGGCGTTACGTGCATTTCCGCCGTGGGCATGTATTCCCATGACGTCAAGTCCATGGTCGTCTGCGTCATAAGAAAACGCCAGCTCGCGGAGTTCAATAAGATACTGAAGAAATATCCCGATACCTTTGCGTACGTCATTACCGCGAGCGAAGTGCGCGGCAAGGGCTTTTCCGTATAGCTTCGGGCTTTATCGATAGGAGGTGGATCATGAAAGAGTTTAGGGCAGAGTCCAAAAAACTGTTGGATCTCGTTATCAACTCCATTTACACGAACAGGGAGATATTTTTGCGCGAGCTCATTTCCAATGCGTCCGACGCGATAGATAAGCGCAGGTTCATGTCGCTCACCGACGCGTCGCTCGACGCGGACTTTGCGATAGAGCTCAAGGCGGACGCCGCGGCGCGCACGCTCACCGTTACGGACAACGGCGTCGGCATGTCGGCGGAAGAACTCGAAAACAATCTCGGCGTGATAGCGGCGAGCGGCACGGAAGCGTTTAAGAAAGAGCGCGGCAAAACGGACGACGAGGACCTTATAGGTCAGTTCGGCGTCGGCTTTTACGCGTCGTTCATGGTCGCCGAAAAAGTTACCGTCATAAGCCGCAAAGTGGGCGAGACCGTCGCGCACAAGTGGGAATCGGACGGCGCGTCCGGCTTCGAGATATCGGAAGCGCGGCGCGACGAGCCCGGCACGAGCGTAATACTCAAGCTCAAATCGGACGGCGAGGACGAGGACTATTCGCAGTATATAAAGGAATACAGACTGCGCGAGCTCGTTAAGAAATACTCCGACTATATAAGATATCCCATACGCATGCTTACGGATAAGCCCGCGGACGGCGACGCGACGGTGGAGGAGACGACCACGCTCAACTCGATGATCCCCGTTTGGAAAAAGCAAAAGGACAAGCTGGGCGAGAACGAGCTGGACGAATTCTATATGCACACATATCGCGACTACACGCCGCCGCTCCTCACGGTGACTTCGCGCATAGAGGGCGCGGTCGATTACACCTCGCTCATGTACGTGCCGAGCGAGCCGTCGTTCGATTATTACACCAAGGACTACAAGCGCGGACTTTCGCTGTACTGCAACGGCGTGTTGATAATGGACAAATGTTCGGAGCTCATTCCCGAATATCTCGGGTTCGTGCGCGGCGTGGTGGATACGCCCGACCTCGCTCTGAATATTTCGCGCGAAACGCTCCAGCACGACCGCAGACTGCGCGCCATTGCGAACGGGCTCGAAAAGAAACTGCTTTCCGAGTTTGAAAAACTGCTCAAGAACAACAGGGGAAAATACGAAAAGTTATTCGACGCGTTCGGCAAAGCGATAAAGTTCGGCGCGTACGACAATTTCGGCGCGAACAGGGACAAGCTCAAGGACCTGCTGCTCTATTATTCGGACGCGGAAAAGAAGCCCGTAACGCTCAAAGAATACGTCGAAAAAGCGGCGGACAAAGCGACTATACTTTACGCCTGCGGCGAAACGGAGGAAAAGATATCCATGCTGCCGCAGCTCGAGGGCGCGCGCGAGGCAGGGCGCGACATACTGTACTTTGTAGACCCCGTGGACGAGTTTATAGCGCGCCTGCTCGACGAGTACGACGGACATAAGTTCGAAAATATTGCGTCGGGCGCGTCGAGCGACAAAGCGACGACTGCGGGACACGAGGCGCTGATAAAGCGTTTGGAAAAACAGCTCAAGGGCAAAACGGCTGTCGCCGCGACCGACAAGCTCAAGTCGTATCCCGTGTGCCTCGCCGCCAAAGGCGACGTTTCGCTCGAGATGGAGCGCGTAATGGACGCCATGGGCGGCGGCGTAAAAGCGGAGCGCGTGCTCCAGATAAACTTCGATCATCCCATCGTCAAGAACATGGAGAACATGCCCGACGACAGGTTTGCGGACACCGTGACCGTCCTGTACAACGAAGCGCTGCTCGCGGAAGGGTACAAGACCGAGCCCGACTTTTTGGCGGCGCTCAACCGCCTGCTCGCTTGCGTCGGCTCCGTCGGCGCGGCAAAGCCGAAGGATAAAGCCACGGATAAAGCGGAAAAACCGGAAAAAGCGGATAAAGCGGAAAAGCCTGCGACGGCGAGCAAGACGGGCAAGGCGTCGAGCGGCGAACGTAAGACCGCGACCAAGCGTGCGCCCAAGTCCGGCGCCGACGCGACAAATGCCGAAAAAACGGAAAAGACCGTAAAGACAGCAAAAACCGCAAAGCCGGAAAAAGCCGAAAACGACAATGAAAAAGCGTAGCGCGCGCGTAGTCGTAATATCGGGCAGTACGAGCGGCATAGGCAAGGCGCTCGCCGAGATGTACAGACAAAGCGGCGACACGGTGATCGGCATGGCGCGCACCGCCGTCGGCGACGACATAGCCGTCGATGTTACGGACACCGAAGCGCTTATACGCGCCGTGGACGGCGTCGGGCAAAAGTACGGGCGCATAGACACGGTTATCGCTTGCGCCGGCGCCGGACTTTCGGGCGCGACGGAGCTTTTGCCGACCGAGGATATCGAGCGGCAGATCGATCTGAATTTTACGGGCGCGGTCACGCTTGCGCAGGCGGCGCTCAAATATATGGAAAAAGGCGGGCACGTCGCTTTTATTTCGTCGGCGTGTGCGCTTTTTGCTTTGCCGTATCGCGCCATGTACTGCGCGAGCAAAGCCGCCGTCAACATGGCGGCATACGGACTGTATATGGAGCTCAAGTCGTTCGGGATAAAAGTCAGCACGATATGCCCGGGCGACATAAAGACGGAGTTTACGCGCAACCGCGTCAAGCGTTCGGGCGGCGGACGCTACGGCGACGCGCCGGAGCGCGCGGCGCAAAAGATCGATTCGCGCGAGCATAAGCGCATGGAGCTCGACAGAGCCGCAAAAAAGATTTATAAGCACTGCAACAAGTGCGGCAAGCCGCTTTATATAGTGGGAGCAAAATACAGGGTGTTGAATTTTCTGAGGCACGTGCTGCCGCAAAAACTGTTTCTCAATGTGACGGCAAAGATATTCGGATAGCCGGCACATATGTAAGCGGCGAGGAGAGAATATGATAATCACCGATGACGATTTTTTCTATATGACGGGCGGCGAGATGTGCTATTCCGTGGTAGTCAAAGACGGACGGCTGTGCCGCGCGTACTTCGGAAAGCGCGTCGAGCGCGAGGATGACCTCGCGGCGCTGGGCGGCGAAACGTCGGAGCCCGAGTTCCCGACGGACGGGCTTTGTGCGATAGAGGTTTTTCGACGCGAAAAAAAGCTGCGGCTCGATTTTGTTTTCGACGGCTACGAGGTCACGGAAAAGCCGTCGTATGAGGATATGCCCGTCCTGCGCGGCGGCAAGACGCTCAAGCTGTCGCTCAAGGACGATAACGCGCGGATCGTGCTCGACCTGTATTACACGCCGTATTCGCGCGGCGGAATAGCTCGGCGCGCGGTCTTGAAAAATATCGGCGACGTGAATATTCGCGTCGGCAAGCTCGCCTGCGCGACCGTTTTCGACGGCAAGCTCGACGTCGGCGGCGAAATGTGCGGAGCGCCGCTTCGGCGCAATAAGTGTAACTTCGCGTGCGCGTCCGACGGCGCGACCGAATATTCGGGCGACGTGTACGGCATGCTTTTGTTGTACGGCGGAAACGCGACCTTGCAGACCGAGTGCGACGGGCGTTCGACGCGCGCGACGCTCGGCGCGGCGCTCGGCGACGAGATAACTTTGGGTCCCGACGAGAGCTTTGTCGCGCCCGAAACGCTCTGCGTGTTCTCGGACGTCGGCTTCGGCGGCGTGTCGCGCGCGTTTCACGACATAATACGCGACGAGGCGCTTCCAGAAAACTTTTTTGCGCGCCGTCGTCCGGTGACGCTGTGTACCCCGACGGAAGTGCGCGACACGAAAAAGCTTTCCAAAACGATAAGCGCCGCTTCGGAGCTCGGCGCGGACGTCTTTGTCGCGGACGGCGACGGGCTGTACAACGGCTGTGCCGAAGATATAAAATACTTCAAGCGCGTCGCGGAAGAATGTGCAGAGCACGGCATAAAGCTCGGCATCGCGGTCGATCCGCGGCGCGTCGAAAGCGACGGCGTTATTTATGAGGAACACAGAGATTTGACTGCGCCGCTACCTTCGGGCGAGCAGGGCGGATACGCGCTCGACTTTTCGCGCGACGAGGCCGTGGAGCTTGCGTTTTCGCGGCTGATGCAATGCGTTTCGGAATACGGCGCGGAGTACATATTGCTGAAGGGCGAGCGTGCCGACGGCGGCGCGGCGCGATATCCCGACACACTCGGTAAACAGAGGCTGATCAATCGGCTTTACGCAGCGCCCGAGATCGCGGTCGAGCGCGCGGAATATGTATGCGGCGACGGGGAAGCGGGCGGATTTACAGACGGCGGCGCGACGGCGGCGCGATCGGCGGCGCTTCCGCTGTGCGTGCTGCGCAATATCGTGAGTATCCCGTCGGACAACGGTATTCCGCTAAAGTCGCGCTTCGACGCGGCGACGTTCGGCAGTCTCGGATACGAGCTCGACCCGTCCGCACTCGGCGAGGACGCGCGCCGCGCGATACGCGCGCAGGTGTTTTCCTATCAGGACGACGCCGCGACGGTCGTTACCGGCGACCTGTACAGACAAAACGCCGAGGGCGGCGAATTCTGCTTCATGGCGGTCACGGGCGACAAGTCCAAAGCCTATGCCGTGTGCCTTTTGGACGGCGGAACAAAAAAACGCCGCGTCAAATTCCGCGGGCTCGACGAGCATGCCATATACCGCGTGCGCGAGCTTAACAAGACCTTTTCGGGCGCGGCGCTATCGCACTACGGCATAACGGTGGAAAACGCGTCCGATACGTGCGGCTCGCTGACCTTCCATTTCGGTCAGGTCGCGGACTACGAATGACGCTTTGGCATAAAAAAGCGCGCTTTTTCGGGTCGAACGGTGTTCGACCTTTTTCAATCTTATGCGACTTTTTCCGAATTTTCGCGCAATATAGTTATAATTGCATATATTGTGGTGCTTGTGCAAAAATTTTTTTAAAAACCACAATATATTGTGGTAAAAGGCTTGACAAAGGTATTATGCGGTGATATAATGAGCAAGCTTTGGAGGTTTTCATGTATCAAGTAGTAAAAAGAGACGGCAAGACGACGGATTTTGACATATCCAAGATAAGTCAAGCTATCAAAAAGGCGTTCGACGCCCAGAAGAAACAGTACAACGACGACATCATCGATTTGATAGCGCTCCGCGTTACCGCCGATTTTGCGGTCAAGGTCCAAAACGGTCTTATAGCCGTCGAGGACATACAGGACAGCGTAGAGCAGGTGCTCATTCAAGCCGGCTACGCCGATGTTGCCAAGGCGTACATTCTGTATCGCAAGCAGCGCGAAAAGATCCGCAATATGAAGTCCACCATACTCGATTACAAAGAGCTTGTGGACAGCTACGTAAAAGCTTCCGACTGGCGCGTCAAGGAGAACTCCACCGTCACGTACTCGGTGGGCGGGCTTATACTTTCCAACTCCGGCGCGATTACCGCCAACTATTGGCTCAGCGAGATATACGACGACGAAATAGCCAATGCGCACCGCAATGCGGACATACATATCCACGATATGTCCATGCTCACCGGATATTGCGCAGGCTGGTCGCTGCGTCAGCTCATACAGGAAGGATTGGGCGGCATACCCGGCAAGATATCGTCGTCGCCGGCGAGCCACCTCGCGACGCTGTGCAACCAGATGGTCAACTTTTTGGGCATCATGCAAAACGAATGGGCGGGCGCGCAGGCGTTCTCGTCCTTCGACACCTATCTCGCGCCGTTCGTCAAGGTGGATAACCTCACGTACGGCGAGGTAAAAAAGTGCATCGAGTCGTTCATATTCGGCGTCAACACTCCGTCGCGCTGGGGAACGCAAGCGCCGTTCTCCAACATCACGCTCGACTGGACGTGCCCGCCCGACCTCGCCGAACAGCCTGCCATAGTCGGCGGCAAGCCCATGGACTTCAAGTACAAAGACTGCAAGAAAGAAATGGACATGGTCAACAAGGCGTTTATAGAAATAATGATAGAGGGCGACGCCAACGGCAGAGGCTTCCAATACCCGATACCGACGTACTCCATTACGCGCGACTTCGACTGGACGGACACCGAAAACAACCGTCTGCTGTTCGAGATGGCGGCAAAGTACGGCACGCCGTATTTTTCCAACTACATCAACTCCGACATGGAGCCTTCCGACGTGCGCAGTATGTGCTGCCGGCTCAGGCTCGACCTTCGCGAGCTCCGCAAAAAATCGGGCGGCTTCTTCGGCAGCGGCGAGAGCACCGGCTCGGTCGGCGTTGTCACCATCAATATGCCGCGGCTCGCGTATCTTTCGGCAAACGAGCAGGACTTCTTCACTCGGCTCGACAAGCTGATGGACATTGCGGCGCGCTCGCTCAAGATAAAGCGCGACATAATAACGCGCCTTATGAACGAAGGGCTTTATCCCTACACCAAGCGCTATCTCGGCACTTTCGACAATCACTTCTCGACTATCGGGCTTGTCGGCATGAACGAAGCCGGACTTAACGCCAAGTGGCTGAGAGCAAATCTTACCGACGAGCGCGCGCAGGAGTTTGCCAAAAACGTGCTCAATCACATGCGCGAGCGGCTCGTCATATATCAAGAGGAGTACGGCGATCTTTACAACCTCGAAGCGACGCCGGCGGAGTCCACGACGTACCGTCTCGCCAAGCACGACAAGGAGCGCTATCCCGACATCATCACCGCCAACGAGGACGGCACGCCGTACTACACCAACAGCTCGCACCTGCCCGTCGGCTATACGGAGGACGTGTTCTCGGCGCTGGAGATACAGGACGAACTTCAAACGCTGTATACGTCCGGCACGGTTTTCCATACATTCCTGGGCGAGAAACTGCCCGACTGGAAAGCCGCCGCAAAGCTCGTTCGCACGATAGCGGAAAACTACAAGCTCCCGTACTTTACACTGTCCCCGACCTATTCCGTTTGCCGCAACCACGGCTATATCGCAGGCGAGGTGTACGAGTGCCCGAAGTGCGGACTCAAGACCGAGGTCAACAGCCGCATCACCGGCTACTACCGGCCCGTGCAGAACTGGAACGACGGCAAGTCGCAGGAGTTCAAGGACCGCAAGGTTTACAACACTATGAAGTATCAAACGCCGCACACCGGACACAAGTGCGGCTGCGCGGAAGAACAGCAGGCGACCGTGACGGGCGGAGAGATGCACTACTCGCTGTTCACGACGCCGACGTGCCCGAACTGCAAAGTGGCGCTGCCGCTTTTGAAAGACGCGGGCATCGACGTTGACGTTATCAACGCGGTCAAAGACCCCGACAGTGCGAAGAAGTACGGCGTTAAGCAGGCGCCGACGCTCGTGGTCAGCAACGGCACGGCGTTCGATAAATACGCAGGCGTCGCGGAGATCAAAAAGTTCATAGACAAGGGAAGCGCCAATGCTTGATTTTGTAATAATCGGCGGCGGAACGGCGGGGCTTAGCGCCGCCGTTTACGCTTGTAGGGCAAATAAAAAGACGCTCGTCATAGAGCGCGAATCGTTCGGCGGTCAGATAGTGGACGCGCCGACGGTGGAGAACTATCCCGGCATAGGCAGTATTTCGGGCGCGCAGTTCGCTTCCGACCTGTTCGACCAGGCGGAAAAGTTCGGCGCGACGTTCAAGTGCGAAACGGTGACGGGCATCGAAAGAACGGGCGACGCGCTCCGCGTCGTCACCGATATCGGCAGCTACGAGACAAAGCGCGTCATCATCGCGGCAGGCTGCGAGCACCGTCGGCTCGGCTTGAACGCCGAAGCGGAGCTTATCGGCTCGGGCGTCAGCTATTGCGCGCTGTGCGACGGCGCGTTCTTTGCGGATAAAACCGTTGCGGTTGTCGGCGGCGGCAACGCCGCGTTTACCGACGCGCTGTACCTTTCCGACATAGCAAAACTCGTGTACATAATTCACCGCCGCGACACATACAGAGCCGAGCCTACGCTCGTCGAGCGCGCGGAAGGGCTCAATACCGTGCGGCTCGTGAAGAACGCGGTCGTAAAGGAACTTTTAGGCTCCGATGAGCTCACCGGCATTAAAATAACCGAAAACGGCGCGGAGCGCACGCTCGAGCTTGACGGACTGTTCGTGGCGATAGGCCAGCAGCCCGACAACACGGCGTTCGGCGTGGAACTCGACGCCGACGGGTATATCGTCACGGACGAGCTGTGCAGAACGAGCGTCGCGGGCGTGTACGCCGCCGGCGATTGCAGAAGAAAGGCGGTGCGCCAGCTCACGACCGCCGCTGCGGACGGCGCGATCGCCGTCCAGACCGCGCTTAAAGACTGACGCGACGCGACGCGCGCGGCGCGGAGTGAAGATGTAAAAAGGAAAAGTGAAAAGGTAGACAGTGAAAGGTGTATAGTAA
>JAMPDA010000005.1 GCA_023665905.1 Roseburia sp. | reverse complement strand
TGCTGCCTTGCGGCGGTCGCCTGTGCTTGCCGCGCCGAAGCGGTCGTTTGAGCCTGCCTGCCCGTCGCCGCAGTCTGCGCGGACGGACGCGCCGTCTTTTTCTCCGCTTCCTGTTTCAGCGCGGCGTCGTACTTGCTCCGAAGCGTCGGGTCGCTCAACGTATCGTACGCCTCGTTGATATCGGAAAACTTATCCGCGGCGAGCTTGTCGTCGGGATTTACGTCCGGATGATACCTTTTGGCGAGCGATCTGTAATTGCGCTTGATAACATCTTCGGTCGCCGTCGGCGTTACATTTAAAATACGATAATAATTTTTCATATAGGTTTGCGGCGTCCATACACCCGATTGTAATTATACATTATATACATGAATACGTCAAGCATACTACCTAATTAATTTCCAATTATAACATGCGTATGGATACATTGCGTCGGCGCTCCGCCGCAGGCTGCACGCCGACGAAACGACATATATCCGCAATTTTTTCTCTGCCGCCCTCGCGGCGCGGTCAAGCTTTTTGCCGCAAATGAGCAAAAAACATTGACACGGAGCGACATTAGTGTTATACTGCATATTAAGAGGTGGCGAATGGCTCAAAGCGACTTGATCCGCGGCAACGTCGATACGGTTATCTTAAAAGTCCTGTACGAGGGCGATCGATACGGCTACGATCTCACCAAAAGAATAAACGAGCGAAGCGGCGGACTGTGGGAAGTTAAGCAATCCACCGTTTATGCATACCTTAAAAGCCTGGAAAAGCAAGGCTTCGTTACGTCGTACTGGGATTCGGCGGAATCGGCGGGCGGTCGGCGCAAGTATTTCTCGCTGACCGACAGCGGCCGCGAGGTCTTTATCAAATACAAAAACGAATGGGAGCGCTCGCGCGATCTTTTCGGCGAGCTCATAACGGGCAGTACGCCCATCATGCCGAGCGACGATTTTGCAGACGTGGAGGAGGAATCGTATTCCGTTCCCAAGCGCCGCGTCCCTCGCGAACGCCGTGCCGCGCCCAAAAAGACGGCGGAAGCCGCGCAAACCGAAGCCGCGGCGGCGGAACAAACGCCCGCCGAGCAACCCGCTCCCGAGCAGGCTTATAATCAAGACTCTCCGCTCCCCTACGGGCAGACGGACGTCGGCGCGGAACCCGCCGAACAGCCCGAAACGGCAGAGCCCGACGGCTACGTTCAAACGAGCTTTTTCGACGACGCCGGCGCTACACAGACCACGCCCGATAACGGCGTTTCGGACGATATCTCTTACTACGCCGAAAGCGCAAACGAAAAAAACGAAAAAACCGAACAACAGATGAGCGCATATCGCGACAGTGCGGAAAGACAGACGGTGTCCGCCGCCGATCCGCACGAGATGATGCGCGAGATATACGCTTCGACGTACACGGGCGGCAAGAGCTATTCGGACGCACACGCCAGCCTTTTGACATACGATAACGACGGCAAGCGCGCCGCGCAAGCGGCAAAGCCGACTGCCGCCGCCGAAACCGAGAAGCCGGCGGAAACGCACGCCGTCGCGCCTGCGCCGATAGAGCAGTCCGCTCCCGCGCCGCAGAGCTCCGACGCTTCCCTTCAGCCCGTTTCCGGCAATCTTCCCGATATCAACAGCGAAAGCCGCGCGCGGCGCGAATACAAATACGTTCTGTCCGACTTGGTGGAGCGTTTCGAATCGGCATCGCCGCTCGGCGCAGAGAACTCCGCACCGACGGGCACGGCTGAGCAAGCCGCCGTCGCCGCAGAAAAGACGGAAGTCACGCGGTTCTACAAGATAGAGCAGGCGGTGCGCGAGCTCGGCAACGACGTTACGGTGCGCGAACATTCCGACACGTCGCGCGAATATACGCACAAGTTCTACTACTACTCCAACAGGCTCATGATGATGCACTACATGATAATGTGCTCTGCCATGTTCCTCGTCGGGCTCGTCGTTTTCCTTACGCTGTACACGGGGTTGCACATGCGCATGCGCTACGACTACGTGCTGTATCTCGTCGGCGGACTGTTGCCGATAGTCATGTTCATAACCGCCGTCGCCGTCTTTGCGCTCAATCCCGATAAAAAGAAGCGAATAAACGTCAATTTCAAATTCTTTATAATCATACGGTTGCTGATAATGATACAGGTAGCGGTGGTTATATACTGCCTGAACCTCATTTGGGGTATGCCGGTCAAGTTTTCCGCCGACTATATCCCGTCGCTCGTTCTGCCGCTCGCCTACGCGCTTTTCATTCCCATAAGCGAGATAATATTTATGGCGCTGCTCAAATCCGCAAGGTACGCCGTAGAGTAACAGTATAACCCATGAGCTCGTATTTCGACGAAAGAAACGAAAAGAACCTCGCGGCTATCGAAGAAATTTTGGACGTTCTTCCCGACTTCGCTCGGGAATTCAACGTCGGCATATCGATGCGCACAATGCCGCTTACAAGGCTCGGATATCTTCGGGATATTCGGGTCTTTTGCGATTATCTTACGCGCCGCAAATTCAAGGACAAGCAGGTCGTGGATCTCACCGTGGACGATCTCGGCAAGCTGTCCCCCACCGACATAGAAATGTATATAGACTATCTGTCGTCGTATACGCTCGACGGCAAAAAGCACGCGTGCAAGGACTACGCAAAGGAGCGCAAGGTTTCCACGCTCCGCGCGCTGTTCAAGTATTTCTATAAAAAAGAACGACTGCAAAACGACGTGATGACCAAGGTCGATACGCCCAAAAAGCACCTTAAGCCGATAGTGCGGCTGGACGTAAACGAGGTAGTCGATATCCTCGACGAGGCGGAAAACGGCGAAGGTCTGTGCGGCAGACAAAAGAACTTCCACAACATCACGTCCGTGCGCGACGAGGCGATGCTGTCGCTCTTTCTCGGCACGGGCATACGCATAAGCGAGTGCGTCGGACTGAACAAAACGGACATCAACTTCGAGGACAACAGCTTCGTTGTCACGCGCAAGGGCGGAAACACGTCCATACTGTACTTTTCGGAAGAAGTGGCGGACAGCCTTCGCAAGTATATGAAATGGCTGGACGAACAGATAGCCGAGGGCACGCCGTTCGGCAGGCGCATTTACGACAATTCGGCGCTGTTCCTTTCCATGAAGGGCGGACGGATAACGCCGCGCGCCGTTGAGCTTTTGGTCAAAAAGTACGCCAAAGCCGTGACGCCTTTTAAAAAGATAACGCCGCACAAACTGCGCAGCACGTACGGCACCAACCTGTATCACGAAACACACGACATATTCGTCGTGGCGGACGTGCTCGGGCACAAGGATGTCAACACCACTCGAAAGCATTACGCCGCCATGAGCGACGATATCCGCCGCGAGGTCGTGGATAAAGTCAAACTGCGCGACCGCGACGGCGACGAAAACACCGACGAAGAATAAATATAGTCAAAAGCCGCACGAAATTACGTGCGGCTTTTTGCTGCATTTATCCTATGCCGTCGCTATCACTCGATAGCCTTGCTGTCTATCTCGGCGCGGAGCTTTGCGTAGAACTCGTCGAAGCTCATCTGTCCGAGGTCGTCGTTGCGTTTGCGCACGGCGACGACGCCGGCTTCCGCTTCTTTGTCGCCTATTATGAGCATGTACGGCACTTTTTCCATGCGCGCCTCGCGGATCTTATAGCCTATCTTTTCGTTGCGGTTATCGGCGGTCGCGAGTATGCCGCGGCTCTTGAGTGCGGCAACGATCTCGTTGCTCTTTTCCGCAGTGCGCTCCGTGAGCGACAGCACGCGCACCTGTTCGGGCGAGAGCCACAGCGGAAACGCTCCGCCGTACTTTTCTATAAGCAGCGCGAGCGTGCGCTCGTAACAGCCTATGGAACTGCGGTGTATGATGTACGGCGTCTGCTTTACGCCATTCTCGTCCACATACGTCATGTCGAACCGCTCCGCGAGGAACATGTCCACCTGTATGGTGAGCAGAGTGTCAACCTTGCCGTACACGTTGCGCGACTGTATGTCGAGCTTCGGACCGTAGAACGCCGCTTCGCCTATCCCCTCTACGTACTCGACATTCAGGTCGTCGAGTATGCGCTTCATTTGATCCTCCGCCATCTTCCACTTTTTGGGCTCGTTGATGTACTTTTCCTTGTCCTTCGGGTCCCAGCGCGAAAAACGGAAGAATATATCGTCGCGCAAGCCGAGAATGCCGAGTATATAGTTGCACAGGTCCAGACAGCCTTTAAATTCGTCCTCGAGCTGCTCGGGCGTGCAGATTATATGCCCGTCGGCGAGCGTGAATTGGCGTATACGTATGAGCCCGTGCATTTCGCCGCTCGCTTCCTTGCGGAACAGCGTGCTCGTTTCCGAATATCTGCACGGCAGGTCGCGATAGCTTTTCAGCCCGTTTTTGTAGATCATGTATTGGAACGGGCAGGTCATCGGGCGGAGCGCAAGCACTTCGTCGTCCATGACCTCGTCGCCTATTATAAACATGCCATCGCGATAATGATCCCAGTGTCCGCTGAGCTTGTACAGATCGCTCTTTGCCATGAACGGCGTTTTTGTAAGCATGTAGCCGCGGCGCTCTTCCTCGTCCTCGATAAAGCGCTGCATCGTCTGCAATATCTTTGCGCCCTTGGGCATGAACAGCGGCAAGCCCTGACCGATACGCTCCTCCGTCATGAACAGCTCCATATCCCTGCCGAGCTTGTTGTGGTCGCGCTTTTTCGCCTCCTCGAGCTTGGTCAGATACTCGTCCAGCTCCGACTTTTTATCGAACGCAACGCCGTAAATGCGCGTCAGCATTTTGTTGTGCTCGTCGCCTTTCCAATACGCGCCGGCTATCTGCGTCAGCTTGACGTGCTTGAGCTTGCCCGTGCTCGGCAGGTGCGGTCCGCGGCAAAGGTCAATGAACTCGCCCTGCTTGTACATGGTTATCTTGGCGCGCGCAGGAAGCTCCTCGATGAGCTGCATTTTGTAAACTTCGTTAAAGCCCTGCATCTGCGCCATGGCGGCTTTGCGCGTCACCTTTATCCGCTCGATGGGAAGGTCTGCGGCGATTATTTCGTTCATCTCGTTTTCCACCGCCGCGAGATCGTCTACGGTAATGGCAAACGGCAGGTCTATGTCGTAGTAAAACCCGACGTTCGTAGCGGGTCCTATAGCGAGCTGCGCCGCCGGATAAACGTTTTTAATCGCCTGCGCGAGCACGTGCGCCGCCGTGTGGCGGTACACCGTCTTGCCGTCGTCGTCCCTGTATGTGACTATCTCCAGCCTGCACCCGTCCGTAAGCGGCGTCTTTAAGTCCACCAGCTCGCCGTCCACGCGCGCGGCAAGCGCGGCTCTAAGCAGATTTTCGCTTATGCCTGCCGCAACGTTCTCCGCCGTTGCGCCGTCCTGCGCCTCGATAACGCTGCCGTCTTTCAAAATAACTTTCATTTTTTCCTCCGAAAATAAAATCGTCCCCGTAGCTCTAAGGACGATAATAACCGTGGTTCCACCTTAATTCGCGCAGGCGACATGCGCCGCGCCTTGTTTGCTTGCTTTGCCGCAAGTGGCTGTGCTTTAACGACGGTGGTTTCGCTTGGCGCCCTTCATGCAATGTTCCAGCAACCCATTGCTCTCTGTAAATCACGACGCGGCTACTTGTCCGTCAAACACATTAACTTATAGATTAAATATATCACCGCAAAATATAATTGTCAAGCGAATTGAACGACTTATCGCCGACGATATTTTAGCTACTTCCGCTCCTGCGCCTTTCGACCGCCGCCGCGACCGCCGCCGCGACGTTGCCTGCGCGCGCGGTTTTCTATCCTGCCCTTGACCCCGCCTATCACAACGAACGCCACGAACATGAGGCACGCTATAGATATCCACACAGGTATCCCCCAGCCGCCGAACGGTATTATGCCGCTGCCGAGATACGCCGTTATCCCTATCATGACGGGACGCGTCAAAAGGCACACAACGGTGAAATATCCGTACGACATGGACGTTATGCCGGCTATCATGCAGAGCATGTCGTCGGGAAACGCCGGAAACAACAGCATTATTATAAACACGAATCTGCCCTTTTCGCCGAGAAGCTTAGCGTACTTTTCGGTACTCTCCTCGCCGAACATCCAGTTGCACAGCCGCCGCCCGAACACCTTGCCGAGCATGAACGATATGAGCGAGCCTATTACCGTGCCGATGACGGACAGTATAAAGCTCCAGGTCGCGCCGTATATCGCCACGCCGAGGAGTATCGTTACCGCTTGCGGAATGGGAAGCACGACCACTTGAAATATCGTTATCCCTATGAATACGGCGGCTCCCCAAAATCCGCTGTCGAGTATAAAGCTTTTTAGCGCGTCGAAATCGTTGAACCTGTCGGACAGTCCCGTCGTGAGGTATATTATATAACAGCCTACAACGAACACGCAAAGCACGGCGACTACGAATATAGTGCGCGACACGTGCGGAAACCTGTCGCCGTCCACCGCGCTGAACGCCACCGCCGACGCGAAAAACATCGCGACCGCAATGTAATATATCGCGGAAGTCCTGTCCAAAAACAAAACGCACAGCACGATCATTGCGACGCACGCCGTGTTGACGGCTATTTTTGTAAGCGCACTTTTGGTATAAGCTCTCACACTTATAATATATGTAGTTACGGGAAAATTATCGTCGGGCAAATTCGCAAAACCGTTCCGCCGCCCGTACTGTTCCTATAAGATAGGCGCGGCACCTATGCGCGGCGTCGGGCGCGGCGCGCGCGCTTACAGCTTAGCTATTTCGGCGCGCGCTATCTTATCGCAGCGATTGTTGTTTTCGTTGTCGGAATGACCCTTGACTTTGACGAAAGTCACGGGATACTCGCCGATGAGCCGCGAGATATCCAGCCACAGGTCCTTGTTCTTTACCTGCTTGCCGTCCGCCGTGCGCCAGCCGTTTTTACGCCAGCCGTCGAGCCAGCCGCTTTCGACAGCATTCACAAGATACGCGGAATCGGAAAATAACCGCACCTCGCACCGCGCCTTGAGCGCCGACAGTCCGCGAACGGCGGCGGTGACTTCCATACGGTTGTTCGTAGTTTCCGCCTCGCCGCCCGAAATGATCTTTTCCCTGCCGTCGCACATCAGTATAGCGCACCAGCCGCCCTTGCCGGGATTGCCGCTGCAAGCGCCGTCCGTATAAATATCCACCTGCTTCATCGTGCTGTCCGCCATGCCTTCGTTACGCCTTGCTCATCTCGCAGGAGCGCGCTATCGACTCGGATATCGCGCCGCGCAAAATATTTTCGAAATTATTAGCCTTGAGAAATTCGACGCCGGCTATCGTCGTGCCGCCCTTACTGCAAACGGACGATATGAGCGCATCGAGATCGTCCGCCGATTTTTCGACGGTGAGCGCACTGCCGATCACCGTTTGGACAGCCATGCGCTTCGCCTGCTCCGCGTCGAAGCCGCGCGCGACCGCTTCGTCGCGGAACGCCTTGATGACCGAAAACACGAACGCCGGTCCGCTGCCGGTTATGCCCGTTACGGCGTCCATTTCACGCTCGTCCACCTCGCTGTATGCGCCGAAACTTCCCAATATCTCGAGCACAGTCTGCGTAGCTTCGCCGCTCGATATTCCGACAGCGGTATACGCGTTGAACGACTCGCCCACTCGCGCATTGAGATTGGGCATGACGCGCACGATCCTGTCCGCGCCCGTAAGACTTTTGAGCCTGTCGATCGTGACGCCCGCCATAATGGATATGACGGTCTTGCCGCGGAGGTCAAGCCCGTCAAGCGCCGCCGCGGCGTCCTGCGGCTTGACAGCCAAGAATACGTAATCGCTTTCCGCCACGGCGTGCGCGCTGTCTAAAGTAATGCCGCAAACACCGTTCAGCGGCGTAAGCTTAGCCTCGTCGCGATCCGCCGCAATTATGCGAAAAACCTTGCCGTTCGCCTTGAGCGCGGCGACGGAAGCGGGATCGGTCATACTCGATATTATGGCGCGCGCC
This sequence comes from Roseburia sp., assembly GCA_023665905.1. Taxonomy (GTDB): domain Bacteria; phylum Bacillota; class Clostridia; order Christensenellales; family Pumilibacteraceae; genus Anaerocaecibacter. Next base: position 80,234 of record JAMPDA010000005.1, on the reverse strand, counting down.
ATGTTTCCGCAGCCTATAAACGCAATTCCTATTTTATTTTTCATAAAACACTCCGAATTTCATTGACTTTGAGCCGAATAAATGTTAATATAGCATTGCTTAGGGGCGTAGCTCAGCTGGTAGAGTCGCGGTCTCCAAAACCGTTGGTCGCGTGTTCGAATCGCGTCGCCCCTGCCAAACACAATCCACCCAAAGGGTGGATTTTTGTTTGGCAGAAGCACCCGACAAGATGCGCCGCCTACTCATACATAATTGCACTACTTTTTTATTTTAGCACATCGGAAATTACAAGTCAAACGGTAATCGGATATCCGATACCGCGACCCAAAATACACAAATGTATTCACATTATATAGAGGGAAAGAAGTCTACGCCGATTGCTCAGCTTTCAAATGTGCAACCCCATTCTACGGGCAGATCGGAGTCGTTCCAACGATTGTCCCATCCGCTCGGCTTACTCGCCGCCTCGCAATAAATCGTTAAACTACTGCAACCGTGGAATGCGCGCTCACCTATACTCGTGACGCTACTCGGTATCTCTATGTTCGTTAAACTACTACAACCGTTAAATGCGTGACACTCGATACGCGTGACACTGTTAGGTATTTCAATGCTTGTTAAATTGACACAATTGACAAATGCAGCGTATCCGATCCCGACGGTATCCGGACGCAAATTAACAGATGTAACCGAAGAATAATCGCTACAACCGATAGCCCATTTATCAACATATTGCACTCCGTCTTCCGTCTGTATAAGTTGACTGCAACCGACAAATGCATTCTCGCCTATACTCGTGACACTGCTCGGTATTTCCATACTCGTTAAATTACTACAGTCTACAAATGCATAGCCTCCTATACGCGTGACTGTATTAGGTATTTCTATGCTTGTTAAATTGCCGCAACAGTAGAAAGCGTAATCCTCTATACTCGTCACGCTCCCGTCAATAGGTATTACGCTGTTTTTACAACCATATATCAACGTTTTACTCTCTGTTTCTATCAAACAGTTGCCCTTGATACAATAATTAGTATTTCCGTTTTGTACGGTCATGCTCGCCGAACTGCAACCGGCGAATACGCCGCTACCGATACTCATGACCGAACTCGGTATCTCTATGCTCGTTATATCGCTGCGACCAAAGAACGCTTTATCGGCAATACCCACCGTGTTTGCGCGCAGAACCACAGACGAGACGGAATCGTCGCAACCGATAGCCCATTTATCTACATATTGCACTCCGTTTTCGGTTTGTATTAGTTGATTGCACCCACTGAACGCGCCGCTTCCGATACTCGTAACCGAGTTCGGTATCTCAATGCTCGTTAAATTACCGCAACCCGAAAATGCATTTTCCGGAATTTCCAACACCGGTTTATTCAGATACGTTTCGGGAATCACTATATTAGTGTCATTCCCCATAGCGCCTTTAGAAACACTGTAACCGCTAACATTGTTTTCTGTAATACTATTAAATTCCAAGGTTTTCGAACCGCACTCTGTACATATCCAATCTACATAGTTGTGGTTAGCCGTATTCGCTTTAGTCCGCGTGTCCACATGCGGACAATTTATGCATGTCGCGCTTTCCGTGCCGTCCACAGTACATGTCGCGTCGTTATTGTAAGTATATGTGCCGTATGTATGTATTCCCGTTGCGGTGCCTGCCTTTGTTCTCGTGTCAGCATGCGGACAATTTATACACGTCGCACTTTCCGTGCCGTCTGCCACACACGTCGCGTCGTCGTTGTAAGTATATGTGCCGTATGTGTGTATTCCCGTTGCTGTATGAAACTTAGTACGTGTATCTACATGAGTGCAATTTATGCACGTCGCGCTTTCCGTGCCGTCTGCAACACATGTTGCGTTGTTGTTATAAGTATATGTGCCGTATGTGTGTATTCCCGTTGCGGTGCCTGCCTTTGTTCTCGTGTCTACATGAGTGCAAATTATGCACGTCGCGCTTTCCGTGCCGTCTTGTATGCACTTTGCGTCGTTGTTGTACATATATACGCCATACTCGTGACTTTCTGTATATTTGTCGGGCTCGGCGCAACCGCTCACGGAGCAATGCTGTTTATGCGTTCCGTCTCCGTTGTCTACCCACTGATAATTATGTATATGTTCGCTGCCGTCGGTATTGTCGTTTTCGCTATCGCCGCACGCAAAAAGCCCGAGCCCGCAGGCAAACGCCGCAACCGCAATGATCAAAAGCACAAGTATCTTTCGCTTCATAATATACTCCTCGGATTAGTTATGATTATTATAGTCATAAATATGACTATTGTCAAGTAAATGACCATATTATATAATTGAAATATGATAACGTACTCACCGTTTTGGAACACGCTCAAAGAAAAGGGTGTATCCACATATGCGCTTATAAATAAGCACAATATAAGCAGTAGTACGATCGACCGCATGCGAAAAGGCAAAGGGATTTCCACACTGAAAATCGACGATTTATGCAGTATCCTCGATTGCCGAGTACAAGACATAATAGAATATAAATCGGAATAAATTAGGTGTTATACCCCGGGGCAAGCCAAGTACACCCTACGGGTGTTCTGCCACAAACAGCGGTGTATAACCTTCGGTTGCCCATACGGCGCAGATTTGCTTGCGCAAGCGCGCAAATCTACTTGTATGGTAAGTACACCTAATTTGTCGTCGTCGCAAATTTGCCATTGCAAGCAAGCAAATTTGCTCCTCGAATAAAAAACGCATATCCACGCCAAATCTGGATATGCGTTTTTGTTTGAAATTTGCCGCTACGGCAGCGTTTCCGATCGATCACATAAAAACAGGATCCGCATGATTACAGCTTGTGTTGCCTGCCGTTACGGGGTGGCGACCCCGGTAGAACACGTTTTTACGGCAAAATCGCGGTCTAAACGCACGAAGCGGCGCTTATAGTACTTACCCTATATATTCTTCTATGATTTCCCTTGCGCGCGGAAGCGTGGGCGCAGGGCCTTCGGACAACAGTTTGCCATTGAACTGTACTTCGTCGTACTTGTCGCCGAGCGCGAGCTTTGCGCTGTCGTGAAGCTCCACCATAAAATACAGACCGTAGCCGTAGGATACATACGTCGTAGGAATTTCCATGACAGCTTTTACTATTTCGCGCGCGGTGTCCGTAGTAAGACCGGTTTCCACGCAGTCTTGTACGGTGGCGCCGAAATAATTGATCTCCATATCGTACAGGACCACTGAAAGATTGCTCGCGATCATCTCGTTCTGCTTGTACTCGCAGAAAAGTTTTACAGCCCTATCGTCGCTCGTCGACGCTATATAGTCCAGCACGGCGTATTCTGTATACCGCGCCCAACCCTCCGAAAAAGTAAGGCACGAAAACGAGAGCGACATGATGTTCGCGCCGCTCTCCTTGGCGTTGACATACGCGTAAAGATGCCCGGGATAACCCTCGTGCGCAATAGTGGTCAGAAGCTCCGTCGGGTCTCCGGCCGCCGTCTGCGGATTTATCGTTATATGCTCCGCGGCGTTCGATTCGTCCGCCGGCGAATGCAGATAATACGCCAACACATTGGATATCTCCGCCACGGTGCTATCCATGTATTTAAAGTATATGGTCGGCGTCGATTTGAGGTCGGGAACTATGCTCTTTGCCGCCGTCTTGAGAAAAGCGAGCATATCGTCCGGATCGGTAAGACCCAAAAGCGCTTTCTCCCCGTCCGCATACGCTTCGAAATCGGCTTGCTCCGCCTCGGTCAGCGAGTCGAGCGACGCGGTAATACTGTTCATTTTTCTCACAGCCGCGTTCTGCTCTTGTATCAGCTCGTTGAAAAGCGTGTTGTAGTTCACCGAGCTCAGTCCCGTTTTGTTTTTGAAACACCAATCGTAATACGCTCTGCCCACCGCGCCGTATTCGCCCAGATAGCTCTGCTCGACTTCCGTTTCAGCGCCCTTGCGCGTATTCAGCCCTTCGGCGAGATCTCGCACGCCCGTCATAAAATGGTCGGTCAGTGCGGCGGAGTACAGCGATTTATAGCGCGCCTTTTCGGCGGCGGTCAAAAACGTCGCTCCGTCTATCTTGTTGTCTATAAAATCGTACAGATAATACTCGTCGCCCAGCTCGACTATATCCTCGAGGTATTCCTGCATTGCGTTCACCGTGTAATAGTAGAGCGGAAATCCGGCGTCGGCGCGATCGTCTACGTACTGCAGGTACGTCGAAAACGAGCTGTCCGTATACTCGGTCATAGACAAAAGCTCGTCAACATCGGACTTACAGCGAAACGCATAGTTTTCCACCATGCTCGCAAAATCGGCGACGTATCCGCCGTACGAATTTATATAATCGGCGCCTATCAGATCGAACTGCTTTACGTACGGCGAACCGTAGTAATCGAGATATGTGTCTATAGTACGCCGCGCATAGCGGTATGTGCCTGCGCTCTTTGCGCCGAGCTTAGACGGCTTAAACTTATTGAGCTGATTGTCGTAGTAGCGCAACGCATACAGCAAGGAATCGATATCGTCGTCGGTCAGTTCCGAATATCTGTACCAGCGCGGATCTACGACGCGATCGATATCGTACGAGCCCTTGGGGTCGATAGTCATTACGTTCAAGCCGTAAGCGTCGCCGCCCAAAAACATCGCCGCTATCGCCTCGGCAAGCTCCTCCATTCTCTCGTCGTCATATAAATTCATGCGAGTGCAACCGCATACGGTATTCAGCGTCAACGCGCAGCCCGTTACGGCGGCGACGGTTTTAAGAACTTTCTTCATCGCACAGCTCCTTTTCGGAATATATTGAATTGTAGCATTAACGCAATTAAAAATCAAGTGTTTGCGCGCGCCGACGCGAAACACGCGCTATCGCGTACACAGCGAGCCGACGCATGTTTTCAAGACCGGCGCACGCCTAACGACCATTTATGGAAATTCCCTGTTATAATCGTATCGCCCAATCGCCGTAATCGAATGTTCCTGCGCCGTGATGAAGCTTGCCCTGTGCTTTCAGCTCACGGAAAGCGTTTCGCATTCTAACAGCGATTTCGGGTTTAATATCAAGTGAATGGTGCGCGGGTAACAGTCTTTTTGCCGGCAATGCCGCTATTGTTTCAAGCGATCGCAGATACGCTTCGGGGTCGGTTGACGGATAATATGCAAATAATGTGCCTTTATAAATCAAATCGCCCGCAAACAAATATCCGCGCTGTTTTTCCCAAAAACAAAGATGTCCGGGCGAATGTCCTGCCGTATGTATGGCTTCGACTTGTCTATCACCCAAATCGATCGTTTCGCCGCCGTTAAGTATCTTTGTCGGTGTTCCTTGAAAAATCGTGTAATCGTTAATATCAAAGTTTTCGGGCAAATCGCAATCGGCAACCATTTTTTTAACCGCTTGAATAGGTAACGGAAATTTGCCGTTAAGCCAATCCAATTCGGCGTTATGGGCGTAAAAATCGGGGAAATATTTATGTCCGCCGATATGGTCCCAATGAATATGGGTAGCAATAGCCGTTACGGGCTTGTCGGTCAATTTGCGTACTTGTTCGTAAATGTTGCCTATGCCAAGCCCTGTGTCAATCAATAAGCAGCGTTCACTGCCGATTAAAAGGTAGCAATGCGTTTGTTCGGGATGGCGATATTCGCTTATGGCGTAAGTCGTATCGTCGATTTTATCTATTGTAAACCAATCTGTCATACATTGTTTCCTCGCTGAAGTTGCGTTGCGACCGTCACTTAAGTCCGCGCTTTATTCCCTGCGCCGTCCAGGCGTGGCATATAGCGGCGGCGAGCGCGTCCGCGGCGTCGTCCGGCTTGGGCGTGTCCACGAGCCGCAAGATCGATTTTACCATATACTGCACCTGCGATTTGGCGGCGGTGCCGTTGCCCGTGACCGTTGATTTGATCTGTAACGGCGTGTACTCGAACAGCTTAGGGCACAGCTTTGCGCAACTCAAAAGGATAACGCCGCGCGCCTGTGCGACCTTGATACCCGTCGTTATATTGGTGTTGAAAAACAACTCCTCGAGCGCGATCTCGTCCGGCTCAACGTCTTTTATCAGCTCCGCAATGCGCTGTTCTATTATGATAAGGCGTTCGGCGGTCGGCAGCTTGGACGGCGTTTCGATCGCGCCGTAATCGAGCGGACGCAGTTTTCCGTTTTCGTTTTCTATAATTCCGTAGCCAACTATCCCGTACCCGGGATCGATACCCAAGATCCTCATATTTGCCTCGTTTATCTGTAAAGGTCGGTCAACAGCGAATACGCTTTGAGCCGTTTGCGCAGTTCCGCATAGCGCGGCAAATGCTTTTTTACTTCCGCCCAGAACGCCGCGCTGTGATCATGATACAGCGTGTGGCAAAGCTCGTGCACCGTGACATACTCGGCAAGCTCGTTATCGAGCATGACGAGCCGCCAATTAAGCCGAATATTTCCGTCGCCGTCGCAATTTCCCCAAGCTCTGCGCGCATTCGTAATGGCAAAAGACTTGTAGTCAAGTCTCGTTTCGGCGGACATGCGCGCGATCAGCTTGGACAGTTCGGACAATGCCGTGCGGCGATACCACCGACCGACAGTCTTTTCCGTCGCCGCCGCATCATACGCCGAAAAGACGTATACCGCTTCGCCGTCGAAGTGCGTACGCAAGACCGACGAGCGCCTGATCTCATATTCGCGCCCGTGCAACAGCACGGTGTCGAGAGCGATGACCGACTTTAAATTATTTTCTTTTTCGCCGTAAGACGCGAGCTTTTTTTCTATCCACGCGCGTTTTTCGGCAAGGAACGCTTCTATATGCTCTATGCTCATATCGAGCGGAGCTTTTACGTTCACTTTGCCGTTTTCAATGCACACCGACAGGCTTTTGCGTTTACTGCGTGTAAGGCTGTACTCTGTCATGCTAAAAGTCCGTCGGCTTTACGTTGTCCGTGTATTCCTTGCGCGTGCGCATCTCGGCAATGAAATCGCCGAACTCGTCGCGCTCTATCGCGTCGCGCATGCGTTCCGTCAACCGCGTCAGATAATAGAGATTGTGATACGAAATGAGCCTTGCGCCCAGCACTTCGCCGGCATTGACGAGATGGCGCAAATAACTGCGCGAAAAATGCGTGCACGTGTAGCAGTCGCACTGCGGATCGAGCGGCGACAGATCGTCTTTGTACACGGCGTTTCGCACGGTAAGCTTTCCGCCGCTCGTAAACGCGAGCCCGTTGCGCGCGGTGCGCGTCGGGAGTACGCAGTCGAACATATCTATTCCGCGCAAAACACATTCCGCAAGGCAGTCGGGACTTCCCACGCCCATCAGATATCTCGGCATTTCGCGCGGAAAATCGGGACGCAGTACGTCCAACATTCTGTACATGACGGACTTGGGCTCACCCACGGAAAGTCCGCCTACGGCGATACCGCAGCGCGCATACGGCAGCGTTTCTTTGAGCGACAGCCGCCGTAAGTCCTCGAACATATTGCCCTGCACTATGGGAAACAGCATTTGCCTGTCGTCGCGATGGTGCGCGTAGCAGCGGTCGAGCCACTTTACGGTGCGCCAAAGCGCGCGCTCCGCATAGTCGTGATCGCAGCCCGGCGCGCTGCATTCGTCAAACGCCATGATTATGTCCGCACCGAGCGCGTTCTGTATATCTATCGACTTTTCGGGCGTGAACAAGTGTCGCGACCCGTCCAAGTGCGAATTGAACTCCACGCCGTCGTCAGTTATCTTGTTGAGCCGCGACAGCGAAAAAACCTGAAATCCGCCGCTGTCGGTGAGGATAGGCTTGTGCCAATCCATAAACCCGTGCAGTCCGCCGTTCAGCTTGACTATCTCCTCGCCGGGGCGCATGTACAGATGATAAGTATTGCTCAAAATTATCTGCGCGCCGAGCTGCTCTATCTCATACGGCGCAAGCGTCTTGACCGTGGCCTGCGTGCCGACGGGCATAAATACGGGCGTTTTGATGACGCCGTGCGGCGTGGTGAACTCGCCCGTGCGCGCTCCCGTCTGCTTGCACACATGTTTTTCCTTGAACGTAAACTTCTCGCACATAATAAAATTATACACCAACGCGCGCTGATTTTCAACCGAATAAACGCATCGAATTTAATCGACCTTTAAGCACTAAGCTCCGATCGACGGGAATTAACGCCTATCGAAATAAATTAGGTATTATACCCCAGGGCAAGCCCTGGGCCCGCGTGCTACGCGTGCAAGTTCCGCCGCAAGCGGCGGGGTATTACACCTAATTTGTCATCGTCGCAAATTTGCCCTTGCAAGCAAGCAAATTTGCTCCTAGAATAAATCGGAGTGAGTTCCCGTGCGATACATTGACAAAACAAGAACATCGTCGAATTTTTCATACACTAGCAACCAATCGGGCTCGATGTGACATTCCCAATATCCGGAATATTCACCGATGAGCATATGCGCTCTGTTTTTAGGCTCTAACGGCTCGCCTTTTGCAAGCTTATCGATCACGGCAAAAAGTTTATCGAGATTTTTTCCTCTTTTTGCCGCTTGCCTTAAATCTTTTTCGAAACGACCGGTATACTCTATACGATACGTCATAGCCCAAGCGCCTTTCTCATTTCTTCGACATTAGCGTAACTCTTTGCATCGGGATCATGCGCCAATCTTCTTCCCTCTTCGATTGCCGCGATCGTTTCGGCATTCGGAGTTTCGACACGCATATCGAACGGCAAACCGTTTTCGCGTATGACCGCTTTCAAAAAAATATTAAATGCTGTCGAAGTGTTTATTCCGAGCTCTGCAAAAATTTTTTCCGCTGCCGCTTTAGTTTCCTTAGAAGTCCTAATATTGAGGTTTGTATATTCCATAATGTTCCTCCTTGATCTATAATCCAATTCTAAAATATTATATGCTATTTGTCAATAGTTTTTCGTAAAAATTCGGAGTTTTTCGTAATTATTACGAAAAAATACATAGAGCGAAGCAATGATTGACGAGCTATTGCGACGCTCAGAGGAAGGCGCAGACGTCCCCTATGCTTACGGGACGCATAAAGCCGCTTGCACTTTGCTTTCTGTGGTGCGGAGACGCGGCGCAGGCGTCAGCTATGTTTACGGTAAGCATGAAGCCGCTTACACTTTGCTTCTGTAGTGCGGAGACGCGGCGCAAACGGACAGCAGGCGACGAGCGCGACGGGAGTGTACATAGACGTACATGACCGAGCGCAAGGAGCACGCAGTCCGTCTGCGTCGATGTATACGCGCTCACAGGAGCAAAGTGGCGTCGCCGAAGGAAAAAAATCTATACCCCTCCCCCACAGCCAGCCTATACAGCTCGAGCGTTTTTTCGCGCCCGACAAACGCGGACACGAGCATGATAAGTGTCGATTCGGGCAGGTGGAAGTTGGTTATTATTCCGTCTACGGCTTTGAATTTATACGGCGGATATATGAATATATCGGTTTCGCCGCTCGCCGCGCGCACCGTCCCGTCCGGATCGGAGCATGACTCGAGAACGCGCACGGACGTCGTGCCCACGGCTATTATTCTGCGGCCCGAGCGCCGCGCGGCGTTTATTCTTTCGGCGGTCTTTTCGGTGACGCAGTAATACTCGCTGTGCATTTTATGGTGCGTTATATCGTCGGACTTTACGGGCAGGAACGTGCCCAGCCCGACATGCAAAAGCACTTCCGCAAACTCGACGCCGGCTTTCTTCAGCTCAGTCATTAGCCTGTCGGTAAAATGCAGTCCTGCGGTCGGCGCGGCGGACGAACCGGCACACTGCGCGTACACGGTCTGATATCTGTCTTTGTCTATCAATTCCGTGTGGATATAGTGCGGCAACGGAACGTCGCCTATGCGTTCGAGTATAGTTTCAAACACGCCGTCGTATTCAAACCTGAGCGTGCGCTCGCCCTCGTCGCCCTCGGCAATTATCTCGCCCGTCATATCGTCGGAGAACACGAGTTTTGTTCCGACGCGCGCGCGCTTTGCCGGACGGCAGACCGTTTCCCAAGTCTGCGCGTCTATGCGCTTATTGAGCAAAAATGTTATTTTAGCGCCCGTGCCGATCTTGACGCCCGTCACGCGCGCAGGCAGAACCTTAGTATTGTTGATGACAAGCAAGTCGTCATTGCGCAAAATGTGCGAAAGATCGCAAAAATGCCGATGCTCCACAGTGTCGCTCTTTCTGTCGTACACCAAAAGCCGCGACATATCTCGCGGCTCTATGGGCGTTTGCGCTATCGAAGCTTTGGGCAGGTCGTAATAAAAATCATGCTTGTTCATTGCGGCAGATCGTCCGTATCGTCGAAAAATCCTATCTGATCGAGCGCCGATTTTTTGGGCGCTACGTGCAGGTGCGCGTATGCGTTTTTAAGCGCGACCCTGCCGCGCGGCGTTCGCGCGATAAAGCCGAGCTGTATCAAGTACGGCTCGATTACGTCCTCTATAGTGCCGGCGTCCTCGTTTATAGCGGCGGCGAGCGTATCGAGCCCTGCCGGTCCGCCGTCGAATTTATTGACGAGCGCGTCCAACAGCTTTTTATCGTTGTAATCCAAGCCGAGCTCGTCGATCTCCATATCGCCGAGCGCCTTTTTTGTTATGGCAAGGTCTATCGCGCCGTTGTTGTACACCTCGGCGAAATCGCGCACGCGCTTTAAAAACCTGTTGGCTATACGCGGCGTGCCGCGAGAGCGCGACGCGAGCTCCAAAGCCGCGGCGTCGTCTATATCGATCTTAAGCAGTCGCGCTGACCGCTTGACTATGCGCACGAGGTCGTCGCGCGAATACGGCTCGAGCCTGCATATCACGCCGAATCTGTCGCGCAACGGTCCTGTGAGCATGCCGGCGCGCGTAGTGGCGCCTATCAGCGTGAACTTGTTGAGATTGAGCCGTATGGACGTCGCGCCTGCGCCCTTGCCCGTGGAAATATCGAGCGCGAAATCCTCCATCGCAGGGTACAACACTTCTTCGATGGAATGATTGAGCCTGTGTATCTCGTCGAGGAACAGCACGTCGCGGTCCTGAAGATTGGTGAGAAGCGACGCGAGGTTGGCGGCGCGTTCTATGCCCGGGCCGCTCGTCACTTTTATGTCCACGCCGAGCTCCGCCGCGATTATGTGCGCGAGCGTGGTCTTGCCGAGCCCGGGCGGCCCGTACAGCAACACATGGTCGAGCGCTTCGCCGCGCGCCTTGCTCGCCGCGACATAGACCTTGAGATTGGCTTTTACCTTTTCCTGACCTATGTACTCGTCAAACGTCTTGGGCCTCAGCGAAACATCGTCGTCCGTGACAAGCTCTTTATTAGTGATAAAACGTTTATCTTCCATTTAAATTCATCCGTGCAGAACGGCAAACACGATCTGCTCCGTCGTCATGTCCGGCTTTGCGACTTTTCTGACCGCAGTTTCCGCTTCCTGACGTTGATAGCCCAAGCCCATGAGCGCGAGCACGGCGTTCTCGTCCGGCAGCGGAATTACTCCGCCCACTGCGATATCCGCGTCGCACGCGAGCTTCCCCTTAAGCTCGAGCGCTATGCGTTCGGCGGTCTTTTTCCCCACGCCCTTGAGCGCGCAGAGCGCCGCAACATCGCCGCTCGCGACAGCGCGCGCGAGCCTATCGGCAGTCATTCCGCCGAGTATAGCTATGGCAAGCTTCGGTCCGACGCCCGAAACGCTTATGAGAAGCAAAAACAGCTCGCGCTCGCTTTCGCTACCGAAGCCGTACAGCTCCAAAGCATCCTCGCGCACCGCGAGATATACGGGCAACCGCACCTCGCTTTTGCGACTGCAATCGGCGCACGTATACGAGGAAGCGTAGAGTAAAAACCCTACGCCGCCGCAGTCTATCACGACGCGATTTTCGCCGACCGACGCGACTTTGCCGGAGATATAATCGAACATCTGTCCTTTACCTTATTCGGAAGCGCCGTCGGACGCGTCGTCTTCGCTCGCTTCGCCGTCGTCCTCAAACGGCAGTCCGCCTTTTTTGGCGACGAGGTCGCGTATTTTATTTTCAAGCTCATCCGCAAGGTCTTTGCGCGTAGAAAGTATCTGCTTGATCGTTTCTCTGCCCTGACCGAGCCGCTCGTCGTTGTATGAGAACCAGGAACCGCTTTTTACTATCAAGCCGTTCTCTATAGCCATATCGAGAATAACGCCCTCGTTGGATATGCCCTTGCCGAAAATAAGGTCGAACTCGGCTGTCTTAAAGGGCGGCGCGAGCTTGTTTTTGACGGCTTTGACGCGAGTGCGATTGCCTATAACGTCGCCGCCCTCTTTGATAGCTTCGCCTTTGCGCACGTCCAAACGCACGCTGGCGTAGAACTTGAGCGCTTTGCCGCCGGGCGTGACTTCGGGATTGCCGTACATGACGCCTATCTTTTCGCGCAGCTGGTTGATGAAAATTATGCACGTTTTCGTCTTGTTGCACACGCCGGCTATCTTGCGCAATGCCTGCGACATGAGCCGAGCTTGCAGACCGACGTGGCTTTCGCCTATCTCGCCGTTTATCTCCGCCTGCGGAGTGAGCGCCGCCACGGAGTCGATGACCACTACGTCCATCGCGCTGCTGCGCACGAGCGCTTCCGCGATGTCGAGAGCTTGCTCGCCGTTATCGGGCTGGCATATGTAAAGGCGCGACAGGTCGATGCCGAGGTGCTGAGCGTAAATCGGGTCGAGCGCATGCTCCGCATCTATAAACGCCACCATGCCGCCCGTCTTTTGCGTTTCCGCGATGACGTGCAACGCGAGCGTCGTCTTTCCGCTCGATTCCGGTCCGTATATCTCGACTATCCTTCCGCGCGGAAGACCGCCGATGCCGAGCGCAAGATCAAGCGCCAAGCACCCCGTCGGGATAGCGTCCACTTGATTGACTACGGAATCGGTCATGCGCATTATCGAGCCTTTGCCGTACGTCTTTTCGATCTGCGCAATGGTGTCGGCAAGAGCTTTTTCCTTTTCCGACTGCGTCATTTCCGTGTTGTAAACCTTGAACTTTTCTTTCTTATCCATTTTATACTCCTTTGGTATTTATACCCTTTATCATGCGCCGGCGGACGCTGTGCCGTTATCCGTTCTTTCCGCCGCCGCTTCCATATTGAGCAAGTGCTCGAAAAGCAGGAACAGCGCATTCTTTACGCCGCTCTCAATGTTTTCCTCGCGATCGCCCGTAAACGTGTATTGATACACGTGCACTTCGTTGACGCGCGTGTCGCCGATAGCTATGTAGCATAAGCCCACCGTGCCGCTCTGCGCCGACGGTCCGGCATTGCCCGTAGTCGCCACCACAAGATCGCAGTCGCCGTCCGCCATAAGTCCCTTTGCCATATCGAACGCGGTATCGCTGCTGACGACGCCTTTTTCGGCAATGGTCTGAAGCGGCACGCCCAAACGCTTGGTCTTGGACGCGACGGAATATGTGACGAGCCCTTCCACAAGATACTCGCTGGCGCCGGGTATGCGCGTGAACGCGCCCGCGAGCGCGCCGCCCGTAAACGACTCGGCTATCTTGAGCTTGACGCCGTCCTTTTGCAACATTTGCGCAACACATTCGGCTATGCTTATCCGATCGTAAGCGTACGTATAGTTATACAACAGCTCGTTGAGCTCGAGCGAAATGGTGTTCAACGTCGTTTTCATCATGTTCGACGACGCTCTGGCATGCACCTCGCACTCCAAAAAGTCCGGGAAAAAGCCGAGCTGGATCTTACTGCCCTTTTTGGTGTAGTTCTTGAGTATGGTCTTTAGTTCTTCCACCGTTTTTCCGTACGTCTTAAAGACGATAACGGCATAACGCGTCTTCGTTTTGGTGTTCAAAAACGGGATGAGCTTTTCGTTTAAAAACGCGCTGTCCACCGCGGCGGTGACGGCGTAAAGCTTTCCATCCAGCTCGAAAGTTTCCGAGCGCTTGGGAAGCTCTTGACGCGATTTATAAAACGCCGCCGTGTTCCCTTCTATTACTATTGCATCGAACACCGACCGCAACTGCTCCACCGCCCAATCGACGTCGGTCGCAAGGTCGGGACCGGACTCGACAGTCAAGAACAGCTCCGCGCTGTGTCCGCAGTCGAACAGCGCTATACGCGCTTCGCGCGGATCGACCGATCGTTTTTCTATCGACAAAAACCCTATTTTCATCTTAATCCTCCAGCACCGCTTTATTTTTCACCAAATAATGCACGCCCGACAAAATAGTGAGCAGCGTCGCAAGCGACAGCAATGCAAATCCCGTGTAGTAGAACACCGTTCCGGCGAGCTCGTTCCAAGCGATAAAGTCCGTCACGGGAAGCAATACGAAAATACATATCATCTGCACGACGGTCTTGAGCTTTCCGAACATGTCCGCGGCTATGACCGCGCCCTTGTCGGCGGCGACCGTTCTGAAACCGCTCACCATAAGATCGCGGCTGAGTATCAGCATGGAAAACACAGCCGTCAAAATATAATAAATCTTTCGCGGCTCCACCGCCGGCGCGGTAACGCAAATAGCGACGAGCGCGCACGCAACGAGCATTTTGTCGGCTATCGGGTCCAAAAACTTTCCGAAATTGGTAACAAGGTTGCGTTTGCGCGCGATATACCCGTCGAAAAAGTCGGTTACGCTCGCCAGCACGAATACGAGCGCCGCGGCGAGCGTATGTCCTTCGAACTCCACAAAATACAGCACGATAAATACGGGGATCATGAAGATGCGCATTAACGTGAGTCTGTTGGGTAAATTGAGTTTCATTTAAACCTCCACCGCGCCGAACAAATCGTAATCGTCGCTGTCGGTGATCTTTACGTTGTAATAGTTCCCTACGTCCACGGGCACGTCCGACGTGAAGTACACTCTGCCGTCCACATCGGGAGCTTGAAAGTCCGCCCGTCCGACGAACTTGTCGGCGTCGAAATCGACGTCCTCGTACAGCACTTTTACAGTATCGCCTATGTGCCGCGCGTTAAACTCCCGAGTAGCTTCCGCCGCCGCCGCGCCGAGCATGCGCACGCGCTTTGCTTTGACCGATTTCTTGATCTGGTCTTTGAGCCGCGCCGCCGCGGTGCCCGTCTCTTTCGAGTAAGCGAATATGCCGGCGTACTCCGGCTTCGCCCTGCGCACGAACGCGCAAAGCTGTTCGAAGTCGCTCTCCGTTTCGCCGGGGAAACCGACCATGAGCGTAGTACGCACCGCAATGCCGTGCGAGTGCAGTTTATTCACAAGCGCCTCTATCCGCTCGCCCGTCGTACGGCGGTTCATCAACTTGAGTATCCTGTCCGAAACATGCTGAACTGGGATATCTATATACTTCGCTATCTTATCCGATCCCGCGATCTTTTCTATAAGCTCGTCCGTCACGCGCTCGGGATAGCAGTACAGCAGCCTTATTCTGTCGCAGGGCAACTTTTCAAGCTCGGTCAAAAGCGCCGTCAACGACGTGCCTATATCCTCGCCGTATCGCGTTACGTCCTGCGCTACGAGCACGATCTCGCGCACTCCGTCGCGCGCCAACTTTGCCGCTTCGTCCGTTATATCCGCCGTCGGACGCGATCTGTACGCGCCGCGTATCGACGGGATCGTACAGAACGTGCACTTATTGTCGCATCCCTCGGCGATCTTGATATACGCCAAGTGCGGATAAGTCGTTAAAAGCCGCTTGCCGTTTTCGGCGGCGCAAAAGCCGTCGTAACGCTCGGCGCCGGCGCACTCAGTCGCCGCGACGGACGCGTCGTCCGATATAGCGGAAAGTATCTTGTCGTATTCGAACGCGCCCAAAAACGCGTCGACTTCGGGCAGTTCTTTAATGAGCTCGTCGCGATATTTCTGCGGCATACAGCCGGTGACGACGAGCTTTTTGCACTTGCCGGTCTTTTTGTACTCGGCGCAGGAAAGGATCGCGTCGATGCTCTCGCGACGCGCGGATTCTATGAACGCACAGGTATTGACTATTATTACGTCCGCATCGGGCACGTCGCAAATGCCGTAACCGCCGTGCGCTATGCTGAAGAGCATATGCTCGGTATCTACTCTGTTTTTATCACACCCGAGTGATATTACGGCTACGTTTTTCATCAAAAGTTCGCTTCTCCGCGTGTCGGCTGCCGTCAATTATCGTCAACGTCGTCGCCGAATTTTTCTATATACTGCTCTCTCGTCAAAAGTACGTCGCGTCCCTTATTGTTGCCGGTGTTCGGCCCGACATAGCCCATCTCTTCCATGTAGTCGATTATGCGCGCCGCTCTGGCGTAGCCTATGGAAAATCTGCGCTGTACTACGGACACGGATATCATTTTGGAATTGATGGCGAGCGCCAATATGCGCGGCAACAACGGATCGGCGCTGTTTCCGCCGCCGCCCATTCCGCCGCCGCCCGCTTCGCTGTCGCCGCCGCCGCATACGAACTTTTCGGCGTCCTCGTCGAAATCACATTCAAAGTGCTCTTTAAGGTACGATATTACGGAAACGACCTCGTCGCCGCCGACGTACGAGCCCTGCACGCGCTTCGGCGCCGATGCGTCTACGGGATAGAACAGCATGTCGCCCATGCCGGAAAGCGCTTCCGCTCCGTTTGTTTCGAGAATGATACGCGAGTCGATCTGACTTCCCACCTTGAACGCTATACGGCTGGAAAGGTTGACCTTTATCGTGCCCGTAATGACGTCCGCGGACGGACGCTGCGTCGCGACTATCAGGTGTATGCCCGCCGCGCGCGCAAGCGCCGCTATGGAGCTTATCTTGCTCTCTATGTCGTTGGCTACCTGCGACTGCATGAGGTTAGCTAGCTCGTCGATAATGATTACGATGTGCGGCAACTTTTCTATGGCGCCGCTCGTGACGTCGGGCAAGGCGTTGTACTCGGATATCTTACTGCAACTGTACTTTTGCAGGATCGTATAGCGCCGCTCCATTTCGTTGCACGCCCACTTGAGCGAATTGAGCGCTTCCGTAGGCTCGGTGACTATCTTTTCGAACAATAAGTGCGGCATTCCGCGATATTTGCTGAACTCGACGCGCTTGGGGTCTACGAGTATGAAGCGCAGATCGTCCGGGCTCGATTTATACAGCAAACTGATTATAAGCCCGTTAAGTCCCGCGCTCTTGCCGCTGCCGGTCTGTCCCGCCATGAGCAGGTGCGGTACTTTTTCGAGGTCGCAAAGCACGAGTGCGCCGCTGAGGTCCTTGCCTACCGCGAAAGTCATGGGCGACTTGGCTTTTGCGAATGCCGCCGAATCGATTATCTCCCTCAAGCCGACCGTCGATCTGCGGCTGTCGGGCACGGGCACCTCTATGCCTATGGCGCGCTTTCCGGGGATAGGCGCTTCGACGCGTATGCCGCTGACCGCCGCGAGCTCGTACGCTATGTCGGCGCTTCGCGCCTCTATGCTCTTTACGGGCACGCCCGACGGAACTTCGATCTCGTATCTCGTGACTTGCGGTCCGGGCACTATCGCGATGACCTTGACCTGCGTCTTTAAAAAGCCGCTCACAACGCTTTCGAGTATCTGCGCGTTGGCGTTGAGCTCGTCTTCCGTAAACTCGTTTTTATCGTAGATCTTGAGCAGGTCTATAGGCGGCGGCATGTAGTTGTATTTTTTGCGCCGCTTGGGCTGCATCACGACCGTGTCTTCCGCTTTTTCCTTGAGCATGCCCTCGATCGTTATTTGGTTTTCCAAAGGCGCGTTGTTCTTTTGCCGCTTTGTCGGCTTCGGCGCCGGCTCGTCGTCGGCGGAAACGTAAAGTCCCGTAGTATCGCCGCCGTTTATGATATCGCTCGTCATGTCGTGCTTTTCGGACAGATCGACCGGCGGCTCGTCGGACAGAACGAGCGACGGACCGCGGCTTGCGTTTTCCGTGCCGCCTATAATTATGCCGTCGGACGGCGCGGCTTCCGTCGAGTGCGTTCCGTCTATGATATCGTCGGGATTGACGTCGTCGTCCGCTGTCGGCTCCTCGGTGGGCTGATCCATAGTGCGCATCGCATACGCGTCCACGATGTCGTCCTCGACGTTCGGCTCCGGCTCGACGGTCGGCTCGACGCGCACGGGCTCTTGACGCATGGAGCGCAAAAATCTGTCTTCCACGGATTCCGCCTTGGGCTGAGTAATAGCGGAGTCGTTCTGCGAAGCGGTCTGCGCCTGAATGACGGGCTGAGCCGCCCGCGGCTTGACGTCGGACGGAATGATTATCCGATCGTCTTCCTCCGATCTGCGCGGCGGCGCGCCGTATTCGGGTACTACAAACGACGCTCCGCGCGTTTCCGTAGCCGATCTGAAAGTCGTCTGAACATTGTCCTGCGCGCTCATTTTGCGCTCTTTCGCCGCTTTGAGGCGCGCTTTTATGTCGTCTATATTCTCTATACCCTCGTCGTTAAGCTCCGTCTTCTTCTCTATGGGGAAGTATATCTCCGGCTTGTCCGAACGACTGTCCGTCGAACCGACGGGGTGCACTATCTTTTTGGGTTGCTGCGCGGCGCGAGCGTCGGCGTTGACGCGCTCGTACGGCTCGACCGACAACGCCTGCGGCTGAACGGTATCGCGAACGGCAATGTCGTCGGGCTTTATTTCTTCGACCGCGACGGGCGCTTCCGCCTCCGCGGAATACTGCCTGCCGAATTCCTCTATCTCCTGCCTGCCAATGACGTCCGAATCGCCGTATAGCGTAAAACGCGCCTCGGAAAGCGGCTTGTCGTCACCGTCGAACTGCGGGATATTGCGCTCGATAACGGGGTTTTCGGCGTAGTCCGTCACGTTGCGCTTTTCCTTTAGCGGTATCTCGGAAGCCCTGCCCGTTTCCGTCTGTATGGGCGGCTCCGCCCGTTCTATCGTACCGACGAACAGTCCGGGCGCGGTTTCCACCGAAACGACGCGCTGCGGCTCGCCCTTTACGTCGAAACCGCTCTTTTGCGGCTTGGGCTGCGCGGCGGGAACGACCGGCGCGCGACGCGACCGTATGCGCGGCACGAGATCGGTCATGACGACCACCGTTATCACTATCGCAAGCGAAAAAATCACATAGCAACCGATCTCGGTGAGAGCGGTCTTAAGCCCGAACACGACCGTGCCGAGTATAACTCCGCCTGCGGAATATTTGGCTGTGTACACGTCGGCTATATAATCGACGTACCGCTCTTTCAAAAACGCATGCGTAGACGCAAGCTGCAATATTATCATCGCAAACACCGCAATGAGTACGGTGCATACGAACGCCTTTTTGGACATCACAAACGTGCGCTTCGTCAAAATGAAAACGCCGAGCAAAAGCACTATTATGCACAGCGGATACGAAAAAATGCCGAAAACGCCGAGCATGATGTTGAACACGGCACGGCTTACGATGCTGAGAATGGGTGGAATAGCTATACAAAGCAACAGAAATAACGAAATAACGACCAGCGTTATTCCGAGCACGTCGTGATTGCCGTTATTTTTGCCGCTTTTTCTTTGTCGATACCCTTTGCGTGCCAACATGCGCCTCTGAATAAAAAATTACGCTTTTCTACGCATTACTCATTATAGCACACAAATCGGCTGTTTTCAAGTCTTTCGTACAAAGTTTTTGATTATTTTGTAAGGCGGCGCGATTTAATTGCCCGAAGCGCCAAAAATTCAGGCTTTATCCAATTCGTAACCGTGCTTTTGCGACAGTCCGTTTTGGCGGTCGTAGTTTTCCTTGTTCTTTTTGAGATAAATGTCGAAAAGCTCGTCGGCTGTCATGCCGCTGTCTATGCACATGCCCAAAAAGAAGTGCAGTACGTCCACTATCTCCTCTTTGAGCGCGGCGTCGTCGATATCGGTGTTGTTTTTCCACCACTTGTACTTCGCTTCCTCCACGACCTCGCCCAGCTCGACCATGAGCGCCATCGCCTTTTTGCACACCCATTCGCCGCGCGTAAAGTTCAATCCGCGCTTTTCGCGTATGTATGCGTCCAAGCCCTTTTGCATGCGGAACAGCACATCGAGCTTGTCCTCGGGCTTTTCGGTCACGTTCTGATTTTCCGTTTTGTTTTCCATTTTTATTCTCCGAAATATGTTTTTTCGATCGAAATATGCGGATCTTTGCCTACGTACGCTATCGCAGGGCGCGCCGTGAGTATTTCCGCAGCCAAGTCGTTTATCTTGCGCGGCGTGATATCCTCTATGCGCGCGAGCAAGCCGTCGAGGTCGTATTCCCTATCCAACAGCACGCGCCAGCGCATGAGCGACAGCATGTAGTTCATGGGATTTTCCTTGCCGAACATCAACGCGACTTTCAGTTGCGTCTTTGCTTTTTCCGCTTCGTCCTCCGTCACGCCGCGGTTTGCCATAGCGTCGATCTCGCTCTTTATTACTTCGAGCGTCTGCGCGACATTGACGACGTTGACGTTGGCGCACACCGAAAAAACGCCGTTGTTCTTGCCCATCCAAGGCGACGTGTACACGCTGTACACAAGCCCGAGCTGCTCGCGAAGGCGCTGGAACAGCCGCGAGCTCATGCCGTTGCCGAGTATGCAGTCGAGCGCGGAAAGCTGTTGTGCGCGCGCGTCGCCAAGTCCGAACGACGGGAAAGCCACGGATATCTCCGACTGCTCGTAGTCCTTTACGAACGAGCCGAAAGCGGCGTTGAACTTCTGCGCGGACAGCACGGGCGGCGCTTTATATTCGGCGTCCGCAAGCTCGGCGAGATGTTTGAGTACGAGCGCTTCCGCCTCGGCTTCGGTGATATTGCCGACAAACGCCACCACCGTATTGCTCGGCAAATAGTGCGAACTTTTGTACTCCGCGATATCCGCTTTCGTAAAGCGCGATACGTTTTCCTTCGGACCGAGTATTTCCATGCCGAGCGAGCCCTCGCCGAACATCGCGCGATACAGAACGTCGTAGCACACGCCGTCCGGCTCGTCAAGGCTCATATTGATCTCCTCAAGGATCACTTTGCGCTCGCGGTCGAGCTCCGCTTTGTCGAACACGGAATTCAAAAACAGGTCGGCAAGGACCTCGAAGCAGTCCTCCACTTTTTCGTCTATCGACTTAAAGTAATAGCATGTGTATTCCTTGCCGGTAAACGCGTTGTAGACCGAGCCTGCTCTGTCGAAAGCGCCGACGATCTCCTGCGCCGTGCGTTTTTCCGTGCCCTTAAACTGCATATGCTCGATAAAATGCGAAATGCCGTTGTTGCGCGCACATTCGTACGCGCTCCCCGCGCCCACCATTATGCCCGATGTGACGGAGCGCAGAGCTTCGTTTCTCTCGACTATAAGCGTCAAGCCGCTTTTGTATTTCTTTACGGTCATACTTCTCCTTAAATTGCGTCACGCGGTAGCCGTGCCGTCGAGCACCTCGCTGACCGGCGCTATGCGCAAGTTATGCGCAAACACCGCGTAGATTATGCGTTCCAAAGCGTCAACGGTGCACTCCGTGGGATGCATGAGTATAAGATCTCCGCCCTTCAGATTTTTGACCGCGCGCTTGTATATCAGGTCTGCGTCGTGATCGCGCCAATCCACGGTATCCCGCGTCCACATGACGGTGCGATAACCGAGCTCGGCGGCGGCGGACAGCGTTGCGCTTGCGAACGCGCCAGACGGCGGAGCGAACAGCGTCATGTCCAAACCGAGGATATCCTTTACCGCGTCGTGCGCAGAACCGATCTCTTTTTTGTTGTACGCGCCGTCCAGCTTGGAATGGTCCTTATGATAGTACCCGTGATTGCCTATCTCGTGACCCTCGTCGCTGATGCGCTTTAGCGTTTCGCCGTTGCCGGCAGCCCACATGCCGCCGACGAAAAACGTCGTCTTAACATTGTACTTGCGAAATATGTCGAGCATATCGGAGATGTATTCCGTCCCCCAATACACGTTTATCATGAGCGATATTTTTGTATCGGACTTGCCCGAATAGTACGGCTCGCCGCTCTGCGCGCGTGCGCGAGTGTCCGTGTCCGACAGTGTGACCAAAAGCAGCGCCGCCACCGTCGCGCATATTACTATATTGCCCAAAATCGCCCGAAAAAATTTGACCTTGTTTTTGACTTCCGCCATAAAAAACACCCCATGCTAATGTATTCGCGATCGGGGTGCTTTTAGTATTACATCGAATTTTTAGTCGTCGAACTTGCGCGGCTTTCTTTCTCTCGGTCTGCGCGGACGGCGATCGTCTGCGGCGTTGTCGCTTTCGGGAGCTTTTTCTATTTTGTCGCCCGTGAGTTTCTCTACGAGCTTAAGATCGATCTTGCCCTGCTTTGTAAAGCTTACGACTTCGACCCTTACCATATCGCCCACTTTGAGGACTTCGGAAACGGATTCGAGACGCTTGCCGACGTATCTGCCGAGCTTGGCGACGTGTATCATTCCGTCGCGGCCGGGCGACAGCTCTACGAACGCACCCAACTCGTCGCGCACCGTCACGACCGGACCTTCGTAAATGTCGCCGATCTCCGGATCTTTTACTATGGAAAGTATTATCTCCTTGGCTTTGTCGGTCATCGCCTGATCGACGCCGGCTATGAACACGCGTCCGTCTTCCTCGATATCGATCTTGACGCCGGTGTCCTCGACTATCTTGTTGATAGTCTTGCCGGACTTGCCTATGACGTCGCCGATCTTTTCCGGATCGATGTTGAACATGATTATCTTGGGCGCGTACGGCGACAGCGCGTCGCGCGGCTTGTCGAGGACCGCGAGCATCTTGCCGAGAATGTGCAGTCTGCCGACGCGCGCCTGTTCGAGCGCGGTGCGCAGTATCTTTTCGTCGATGCCCTTGATCTTTATATCCATCTGAATGGCGGTTATGCCGTGTTCCGTTCCGGCCACCTTAAAGTCCATGTCGCCCAAAAAGTCCTCAAGCCCTTGGATATCGGAAAGTATCGCGAGACGGTTCTTTTCGTCGTCTTTTATAAGACCCATGGCAATGCCGGCTACGGGCGCTTTGATGGGCACGCCTGCGTCCATGAGCGACAGCGTGGAGCCGCAAACGCTCGCCTGCGACGTGGAGCCGTTGGACGAGAGTATCTCGGACACGACGCGTATCGTGTACGGGAATTCTTCTTCGGACGGAATGACGGGTTCGAGCGCGCGTTCGGCAAGCGCGCCGTGACCTATCTCGCGACGGCCGGGAGCGCGGAGCGGTTTTGCTTCGCCCGTGGAGTACGGCGGCATATTGTACTGGTGCATGTAGCGCTTGGTTTCCTCGTCGTCGAGGTTGTCGAGCTTTTGCGCGTCGCCTGCCGTGCCGAGCGTGCATATGGAAAGCGCCTGCGACTGACCGCGCGTAAATACCGCGGAGCCGTGCGTGCGCGGCAGTACGCCCACCTCGCACCAAATGTCGCGTATATCCGTCGTCTTTCTGCCGTCGGGACGAACACCCTTAGAAAGTATCTTTTCGCGCACTTTCTCTTTGGTCATGTAGTAGAGCGAGTCGGATATCTCGCGCTCGCGGCCTGCGTACACGTCCTTGAAGTGCTCCATGACGTCGGCTTGAACTTCGTCCTGATTGGCTTGACGCTTGCTGCGGTCGAACTCGTCGAGCGCTTTGTCGAGCATTTTGTCCGCATACTTGCGCACGTCCTTATCGACGTCCTCGCCGATATGATAAAGCTCCATCTCGCGCTTTTTCTTGCCGACCTTTTTAACTATGTCGTTGATGAACTTGACCTGTTTTTTGATCTCCTCGTGCGCAAACAGTATGCCGCCGAGCATTTCTTCCTCGGACACCTCGTGCGCACCCGCTTCCACCATCATTATGGCGTCGGCGGTGCCCGAAACGTAAACGTGCATAGTGCTCTTGGCGCGCTGCTCGTTGTCGGGATTTATGACGTACTTGCCGTCCACGCAACCCACGACCACGGAGCCAGTCGGACCCATGAACGGGATATCCGATATCGAAAGCGCTATGGACGAGCCGAGCATGCCGAAAACTTCGGGCGGAATGTTGGTGTCCACAGAAAGCGCCGTCGCAACGACCGATACGTCGTTGAAAAGTCCCTTGGGGAACAGCGGACGAATGGGACGGTCGATAAGGCGCGAAGTGAGTATCGCCTTGTCGCTGCCGCGGCCCTCGCGACGCTTAAAGCTGCCGGGGATCTTGCCTATCGAATAGAGCTTTTCTTCAAAGTCCACGCCGAGCGGAAAATAATCCATACCCGGGCGCGGAGATTCCGCCATGGTGACGTTTGTCATTACTACGGTGTCGCCGCAACGAATGATACACGATCCGTTGGCTTGTCCGGCATACTTGCCGGTTTCGACGGTTACTTTGCGTCCGCCGATCTCGGTTTCGAAAATTTTGCAATCCATAATATGTTCTCCTGAAAAAAATCTTATATTGACCGTTCTTCCGATACTGCGCCGCTTTTCGCGGTTCTTAAAGCGCAGGCGTCATTTGCCGTGACGCCGTTTTCCGCGGTCGAAAAAGCGCGCGTAAATACAAACACAAGGGGACGAAAAGCCGTCCCCTTGAGGATGTCCGTTTTACTTGCGCAATTCGAGCTTAGCGACAAGACTGCGGTATCTTTCGATATCTATCTCTTTGAGATAGTTCAACTGACTGCGACGCGACCCAACCATTTGGAGCAGTCCTCTGCGCGAATGGTGATCCTTTTGATGCGTCTTTAAATGCTCGGTCAGATGATTGATCCGCCATGTGAGGAGCGCTATCTGCACCTCGGGACTTCCCGTGTCGCCCTCGTGCGTCGCGAATTTGGAAATGATCTCCGCTTTTACTTGTTTGTCCATTTTTAACCTCCGACAAAATGATTCACCTTAAACCTTGGTCGGCGCGTGGAGAGCGCGCCACCGGGTAATAAGGTATGGGCAACTTTACCCGTATAATAGTTTAACACATGGAATTGCGTTTGTAAACCGTTTTAAACCAATTTGTCCGATTTCGTTTTTGACCGTATTGAGACAAAGTTGTATGTCCCCCTTACTGCAAATTCTCTGTTAGACGCGCGCTATCGAGCAATATGAGCGTGTAATGTAAACGGCGCTGATATTAACCGAAGATAAATCTAAACAACGAAAAAGTAAGCGCTACGCTCGATAGGCTTTTCGGAGTTTTATCGAATTTATCGAATAAATATTTACAGCCGGCCTTCAAGCTCTTTCGTCAACTTTTGAAGCTGATCGCGTTTGATCTCGATCTCGGCGTTGAACGTTCTGAAAAACCGAACGTCCATATCGTTGGGCTCGGTACGGTTCAACATTGCTTCCATTATGACCGCCATGGACCTCGAACGCTTGAATTCGAGCGTTTGGATTTCTTCTTCGAGAGCGTGAAGCTCTTTTGCCAATTTGTTTTTTTGCGACATGATATCTATTGTGCTCCTATTTATTTTTTGCGTTTGTCGTTTTTCGGACCGCCGTCCGCATTGCTTTTTCCCCTGCCGCCGGCGTAGCTTCGAACTCGGGATCGTTCGTCTGCGCAGTAGAAGCGGCCTCTTTTTGCGCGAGCGCGATGTCGTCCTGCGCATTCTGCCCGTCGGCGTTCGCGGCTTCGTCCGTCGAGGCGGGAACGCTTATTTTCCGCGTGTAGGTTATTTTTTTGATCAAGCCCTTTTTCAAAAGCTTTTCGGTGCTCTCGTAGTACGGACGGTAATTGACCGACCCGACCTCGCCCTGCTCCGCGCCGAACTTTTCGCACAGTGTCTTGATAAGCTCCGCGGCGTATTTGACCCTGCGCATACTCTTGATACGGTACAGGCAAGGCACTTCGGAATACTTTTTGCTCTCCGACCGCTCGACCTTATACTTGGTTTCTGCGTAATCGTCGGGGTCGAGCGCGAGGTACAGACACAGCGTCTTTCCGCGAATGACGAGCTTTGCCAGCTGATTTCGCCCGATCGTATACGACTCGTAGCTCTTGGACGCTTTGCTCTTGACTTTTTTGTAGCTTAGCAATTCGTTTTTGAGCTGCGAGTAAAAGTCCTTGGCTTCGTCGGGAGCTTGAATGAGTTTGACTTGGAAGGGTTTTTGGTATCTGACGAAAGTCGCGTACCCCGTAGCCGTATCCGTGGAAACGAGAATACTCGCGCCGTCGTCGTCCGCGTCGCTATCCTCCGCTTCGACCTTTTCGGCTTCGAGCCTGTCGAGTTCTTCGGCAAGCCTTACGCTCTCTTTCGCTTCTTCGGCGAGTTTATTGGCTCTGACTGCGGCGATAGTCGCGTCCATGGTCGCTTTCGTGCGCATGGAAACGATCATCTTGCTCGTGAGCATTTGCAAAACGCCTTTCTCGTGCAGTAACCAGAATATGAACGCGAGCACGCCGAGCGAGCATATAACGATTATCAGAACCAACCACCAGGGAATACCGACCTTATCGGTTTCGGGAACGAACACGCGGAAAACGATATCGGTCGTCAGAGCGGTATAGCTGTCCGTTCCGTCAACGGTAGCGGTAAGAAGATACGCGCCGACCGCCGCTTGCGCAAGGTTGTTTATGCCGTTCTCCGAATCATAGATAACGTTCTCTTCGTCGTTAACGTCGACGATCGTGATCTTTGCAGTGCCGAAATGCGCGGCAGCTACGGGCAGGTTGTCCTCGTTGGTATACGCACCCTCTGCCCACGCGTTAACGGACGGCGTGACTGCCCAATAGTTTTCCGCCTTGATAACGTCGAACGACGGAAGCTCCGAATAGTCGGCAAAAACCTCCAAAAGTCCGGTATAGTTATCGGTCGCCGCAACCTCGGCAAGCAGATAATACTTGCCGACCTCCAACGCTTTAAGCCCGTCCGACACTGCGGCGGGGATTTCACCATCGGCGTTTAACACGAACGCAGTCGTGCCGCCGAAGCTTAGCAAAACGACTTTATCCGCGTTCTGCTTATAAATTCTGAACTTTATATCGGACGAGCCGTGCGCCGAAGCCGCCGAAATTGCGTTAACCTCGGGATCGTAGTTGCCGTACGACCAGTTGGAGATCTTGGGGATCTGCGTCCAATAGTTCGTAGCGCGCGTCACTCTGAACGGAACGAGCGCGTCAGCGCTGAACGTTTCGTTGATCGACGAGTAGTTGGCAGTATCCGAAACGACGCTCGCGAACAGATAGTACGTGCCCGCGTCGAGCTCGGAAAGGACTGCCGAAACGCTCGCGGGAAGCTTTTTAACGCCCTCGGCTTCTTCAAGCTCGAAGTCAGTCTTGCCGTCGAATTTAAGCGCGGTATACCCGTCGCCGTCCTTGATGTATATCGAGAACTTAACGCTGTCGCCAAACGCGGGGACGGCGTTTATCATATTCGCGTTTTCGTCGAAGCCGTGCCATTCCCAGCCGACGACGGAAGGGATAGTTTTCCAAGTGTTCGTGACCTCAACGATATCGAACTGCGTATGCTCCTGCGCGTCGTAGTAGTTCGCGCCGCCCTGCACAGTCGCGTAGAGGTAGTAAGGCGTTCCCGCGTCGAGCTTATTCAAAAGCGCTTCGACATACGGCGACACCATGCCGTCCGTCAAGCGAATCTCGTCCAGCCCATCCACGTACGCGGGGTTAAGCGGATCGTCTATAAGCTCTGTGGTAATCGAGAAATACAGATCGTCCTCACCCCAATTCACGTCGGCGGAAAAAAGATTGACCGCGCGATCGTACTCGCCGTACTTCCAGCGCACGACGAAAACGTCGCTCACCGCGTTGTATGCTTGAACGATCTCGTACGCGTCGGATATCTCGACCGTGCCCGAAAAACCGCCTATGCCCGTTATCGAAAAACTCGCCGACCCCGCGTTCACGTTATCGCTCGAAAGCGCGTAGTCCTCGCCCTCGACGAGAACGCGAGTATCGCCGCCGCTCGTCTTAAACGCAAGCTCTACCTGCGGCAGGTTGTTATTCTCGCCCGAATAAGCGACCTGAGGCGTAAGCACGTTATACTTAACTCTCGCGCTCGCGCCAGTACCCACGTTACCCGCGGTAAGCGTGAAAGCGTTGACTTTGAGATCGATTTCGGCGGTCGCTTCCGAATACGAAGTCACGGTGCAAGTGGTATCGCCGTCCCACCAATGCGTGTGCGGCGACGTCGCCGTGCCGGCGGGCGCAACTACGCCGAGCTTGTACTCGCCCGCTTTCAACGTTTTAAGGTATGCGTTGAGCGAGTTCACTCTGAACGACTTGTTTAAGTCCGCCTGCCCGTCCTTGACTTCGCAGAATATAGAGGTATCGCCGATATACGTGACGGCGAACTTTTCGAGCTCCTGCCCGTCGGCGGCTGAAAGAGTGTAGTACGCAGTGTCGCCGTGCTCGGGTCGGAAAGAGTATGAAACGATATTATCGTCGCCGTACGTCCATTCGGGAATTGCGGAAACCGCGCCGCCCGACGATGTTCGAATATTGTTCGACCCGTCGGCGAGCGCGACCGCATCGGCGTTTGCGAGCGTCGCCGAAAACCCGGTCGCCGCCGCAAGAGCACACAGCGCACACAACAAACATATAAGAAATAAAAGCCTTTTTCTGACCATAATGTTCTCCGTTAGCGTCTATTTACGCTTTTTCCTTTTGTACGCGCCGAACGCGATATAACAGCCCATGACCGCCATGGCTATCACTTCCGCGCCTATCACGCAGACCGCGACTATCCAATACGGGAAGTCTTTTATTTCCGAGACCTCGCCGAGAACGGGGGTAGCCTGCTTATCGTCGTTGCCTACGACCGAAACGGGAGCTTCAACCTCGTCCGCAGACGGCTTGATGATAGGCGACTCGACGGGTTTTTCGGGCGCGGTTATCGTAAGCTTGGCGTTAAGCGGGCGCATAGCCTTGTAGTTTTCACTGTCGGAAAGGACGAACTTTGCGACTACGTCGTACGTTCCCGCCGCCGTCGCTCCGTCGAACTCGACCTCTTTGCCGTCGACGATCGCATAATACTTGACGGTCACGCCCGTAGGCAGAGCTCCCTCGACCGCAAGACTATGCGTATTGCCGTCGTACGCCAAAATTTTGCTTTCGAGCGAAACGTTCGTTACGCCGAACGAAGCGGGGACGACGGTGAGCGTAGCCGTCACGTCGGGTATGGGCGCGTAGTTTTTGGTGTCGCCCGTGAACCTGACGGTTACCGTCTGCGAGCCTACGACGGTACGGGAGTTGTTCAGATACTCGTAGGTAACGCCCGCGGGCAAAACGCCGCGCAGCGAAAGCGAATGCGGGTTGCCCGTATACGCTACGGTGGCGTTGGGGAACGCTACGTTGATATCGTATACCGCTTTTTCTATTATCAGCTTGGCGGTCATGTCCTCGATCTGCCCGTAATTGGGCGGACCGTAAAAGTGAACGGTGACCGTATGCTCGCCGACTTCCGTCTGACCGTTGTTCTCGTACGAATACGAAACACCTTGGGGGAGCACGCCCGATATGGAGAGCGAGAACGCGTTGCCGGTATACGTGACGGTTTTGTTATTGAAACTCACGCCCGACATATCGAGTTTTTTCTCTGTTATCGTAAGCGTCGCTTTGTAAAAAGTTTTCGTATCGGGAGCGAATTCGTAGTTTACGGGGTCTTTGAGCGTGACGGTAGCCGTCGCGTTATACATGCCGTTATTCACTCCGCTGCGGTCGGTATAAGCTACGTCGACGAGTTTAAGCAGATCTTCGGTAAGCCCGACCAGCTCGATACGGTGAGGTTCGCCGTCGTAATCGAATTCCGCGCTGTCGAAACGCAGGTCTAAACCGACTGCGACTTTTTTTATCCAAAGCGTCGCGGTCATGTTCTCGATCGCGACGTAATTGTCGTAATCGCCCTTAAACTTGGCGGTAACGGTATGCTTGCCCGAAACCGTCCTGCCGTTGCCCTCATACGTAACGGAAACGCCCTCGGGGAGTTCCCCGCCGTCGACTGCAATATATATGGAATGAGGATTGCCGTCGTAAAAGAGTTCGTCGTCGGCGAAATGCGCCGTAAAATCGTATACGGCTTTCTTAACGATAAGCGTTGCCGAATATTCGGCGAGCTTACCGTCATTCTTTATATGGGGATCGTTTTGGACCGCGCTGTTTACGAACTTATAGTTGACGGCATCGTCGAAAGTAAGCGTAGCAGTGACCGAATAACCGCTCTCGTTGGCGTTGGTGTGCCCGTTGTTTTCGAACGTCGCCTTTACGCCATTGGGCACGCCGGTTATTTCGATCGACCACGTCGCCGATTTATCGTAAGTCACGGTTTTATCTTCGAACTTCACGTCCTTCAAGTCGTACGCCGCTTTTTCGATCTCAACGCGGAACGAACCGATAACGTCCGCGTAGTTGAGCGCGGAAATCTTAAAGTACGCCGTGTAGCCGCCCGCGTTTATAAAAGCCTTGGCGGCGTTTTTCTTCAATTCGTTCGCCGATACGAAAGCTCCGTTCTGCGAAGTACCAAACATAACGGTAAGCCCGCTCGCGTACAGATCGGACCCGAGCCAATAGCCCGTTCCGTCCGAAACGAGCGCACTCGCGATCGGAGCGGTATCATTGATATGAAGCTTGCCGTCGTACGTTGCGTTGACGGTTGCTTTAAGCGCGGATTCGTTGGTTATCGCGAGCGTCGCCGCGCCGACCGTGAACGTGAACGTATAATTCGAAAATCCCTCGTACGACACGCCGCCGTCGTCGACCGTGCCCACCGTTGCGATAAGCGTATAGTCGCCCACGGGCATATTGCCGTTGATGTAATTACCGTACGCGCCGCGATCGAACGTTCTAATCGCCGCACCGTTGCGGTAAAGGGTAAGCATAACCGTTTCGTCCCGACCGTCATCGTGTTCGAGCTCGGGCAAAGGCGAAGCCGACGTGCCGAAAGTCCAGCCCGCTATTATGCCCGTAAAGCCGTTGTCGCAAATAGCGGCGTACCACTCTTTTTCTACGGTGACCGTTCCGTCGGCGTTGAGCGTTGCGCCGTCCGCAGCGGCGAAGTAGTAGTTATCCGCGTCGACGAGAGTAAGCGTCGCGACCGCGGTATATTTTCCCGAAGCGTTTGCCGTGACCGTACTATCTCCGTACGTCGCTCGGTAAATTCCGCCGTGGCCTGCGGGCACGGGATAGGCGACCGTAACGGTCCCGCTTGCGTAGCGCACCGCGGCGTTAGTTACTTGCCGTGAGTCGGCGACGGACGACGAATAATATTTGTACTTGCCGCCGTCCGAAACGATGTAGCCGTTCAAAAGCTCAACGCCGCCGCTTATCCATTTTGCGCCGCCCGCGTCGATCTGCTTTTTGTTTACGGTCAAGCTTCGCGAGCTGTCGGCGAGCGAGTAATCGCCGTATTCGGCAAGCGTATAAGTATACGTATTCGCCGCGCCGAATCTGTCGCCGATCAAAATTTCGTACCTGCCCGTACCGTCCGCCGCGTATTTATCAAAGCTTACGCGCACGGCGTACGTTTTATTCGGGTCGTATTCGAACGACGCGTTTTTATTCAGTTCGGTCCAATTGCTGTCGTCCGAGGAATATTCCCAAACCGCGTTTTGCGCGTTGCGACGGCTTACGACTATACCGTTTACCGTATGAGTATACTCGCCGTACGTCGGTATTGTAGCGGTGAATTTCACAGAAGTATCGCCGATGCGTAAACAGTCGCCGCTATTATGCTTGACTGTCGCCGCGGTCGTTCCGCCCATAAACGTATAGGCGTGAGTTGCGTTTTCGTCGTTATCGCACGTAAAAGTAACGTTAATCCCCGCAAGCCTGAACGGCTCGAACGCGGTATACTCTCTGTGCGCGCCGTCGTTTACGGTTATCGCCCATTTGTGTCCGAGCGCGGGTACGCTTTCTTCCGTCCCTTCCTTGCTCGCGCCGCAAACGGAGCAGTGCACCGACTTGGACCCGACCTCGGTGCACGTCGGCGCGCGGTCGATCGTTTTTTCAATATTATAGCTATGCACGCCCGTTGCCCTGATAACTACCTTATGCGGCGGCGCGTTATACGTCGTTTCGTTAAACCTCACGCTCGCCGACCAGACATCTTCGCCGTCCGCTACGCAGGTAGCCGCAACCGACGAGGTCCGGGCGATCGTTATATCCGTCCCGTCCTCGCTGTGCGGCGCAGTCGCGTTGCACGAAAAAGTGACCGAGATAGTATATCCGCCCTCGCCGTCCGACTGCCAATCGCTCCAGTTGGCGACCCAGCTGTGCCCGGGCGCGACAAGCCTTTCGATCGCCGCGTCCGTAAACGTTCCGTACCCCGTATAGGTCACGGTCGCCGTGTACGTGACCGATCCGTTTTGCGTGCACGTTTGAGGCTTGATCAAAGGATCGTCGCCGACTTTCGCTTCCTCGGTATGATCTTTCCCGCAGGTATTGCAAACGAATTTTGCCGTGGCTTTGGTAAAATCGTCCGACCAGGACCAAACGGGCGCGATCGGACTGCCGTAGTCGTGCCCCGTCGCGGGCATCACCGCGTCCGACAGCTTGGAACCCGAGCTTTCGTATTTGCCGTCGCCGTCCGCGTCGTACCAATACAGGTTGCACCCTTTTTGACAAAGGAAATAGGCGTAACGCCCCGAAGTCGTGCAATTCGCGTCCTCTCTTGCTTCCGCTTTGCCGTCGTGCGCAATTGGAGCTACCGTTTCGGTCTTGGTCGTGCCGCAGTTATCGCGCGTGCAGTATAAAGCTCTTACCCCGCTTTCCACGCACGTAGCCGCCTTGCTTTCGTCGAGATCGACCGCGAAATTATGCCCGAGCGCGGCGATAACGTAAACGTCCTCGCCTATTGCCGTCAGGTCGACGGTATCTTTGAAATGCGTTTGACAAACGTTGCACTTGGCGTGCGCAATATTTCCCGCCGTAAGGCAGGTCGCGGGAACCGCGGGAACCGCCGCGGTAACGTGACCTGCGGGAATAACGGGATCTATCGTCAATACCGAAGTGCACTCCGCGTTGCCGAAACGCTTTTTACATTCGTCGCAGTACCAGTACGCGTAAGTCCCGTCCTCGAAGCAGGTCGCCTTTTTATAGTCTTTTTGATCGGTGATATTATGCCCGACCGCCGCTTCGCCCGCGGCGTTCAACCACAGGCACGTGCCGGTGTCAGCGAAAAAGTATTTGCTCGGCTTGTTAATAACGCCGCTAATCGCGTTGTTTGCGCCGTAGCCATCGGTGAAAGCGTACGCAATAACGCCGCTTGGCACGGTGACGCCGATACGCGCGTCGCTTTTGAGCGCGCCGATAACGGTCATCGTTTTACCGTTGACCAAATAAACGTTGCTGTTCGTAACACCGTCGGAAGATTTCTTGTTGTCGGTTATTACGCCGCCCGAAACGGACATAGCGCCGTATACGTACACGCCGCCGCCGTTCGCCGCCTTGTTGCCGCTTACCGTGCCCGATTGTATTTTAAACTCGCCGTCGACATACACGCCGCCGCCGTTCGACGAAGCGATATTGCCCGCAATCGCGCCGCCGTTCAAATCGAACGAAGCGAGGCTTACGACGTACACGCCGCCGCCGGTAGCCGCCGAGTTCCTGTCGCCGTCGGTCAAGCCGCCTATCGTGCCGCCCGTCATGGTAAACGCCGCACTTACGTACGCGCCGCCGCCCTGTTGAGTTGCGGTGTTGCCGCTTACCGTGCCTGCCGACATATCGAGCTTACTGCCCGCATCCCAAACGTACAAGCCTCCGCCCGTCTGCGCGGCGTTGCCCGATATCGCGCCGCCCGAAATAGTCAAAGTCGCGCCCTGAACGAGCACGCCGCCTCCGCCGCCTTCCGCCGTGTTACCCGCTATTTTTCCGTTTTTGACCGTCACCGCGCCGAGGCTCGCCACGCCCGCGCCCGCTTTCGCCGTATTATCGGAGATTTCGCCGTTTTCCATAACGAACTCGCCGGCGACCTTAGCTTCGTCTTTTCCGTAGCTGGCGACGCAAACGCCGCCGCCGCTCCCGCCAAGCGCCTTATTTCCCGAGATATATCCGCCCGACACAGTGAGAAGCCCGCCGCCGTAAACGTACGCGCCGCCGCCGACATCCGCAGCGGTGTTATCCGAGATCTCGCCGCCCGACAGCGTGAAATTTCCGCTCACGCCGATATGCACGCCGCCGCCGCTGTACGCCGTGTGCTCTTTAATACTGCCGCCCGACATGATAACGCCGCCGTCCGCGATCATTTTGCCGCCTGCTGCCGTATCGGGAAAGCCCTCGACGAATACGCCGCCGCCCGAGCCGTTCGACGCGACCGTATTTTTGCTTATCTCGACGGTACCCGATATCTTTACCGTACCGCCCTGCGCGTACACGCCGCCGCCGTTGCCCGTGGATGAGTTATTTGATATCCCCCCCCCCGACGCTTCGAACTCGCCGTTTCGCCCGACGAACACGCCGCCGCCGCGCCAAGACGAGTTGCTTTCTATCGTTCCGCCGGTAACGGTCACAGTGCCTTTTATGCCGTCGCTCGTTTGAATTACGTGAATACCGCCGCCGCCGCTCAGCTCGTCGGTCGTAGCCGCGTTGTTATTGTTGAATTTTATCGCCGAGCTTCCAGATATAGTAACCGCTCCGCCCGCGTTGAAAATACCGCCGCCGCGCACCGTCGCCGTATTGCCGCCCTGCACGGCGGCTTCCGTTTCATCCTTGTCGTTCATCGGATATTGACCGAGTTCCGTGCCGCCTATCGTGCCGCCCGTCATTTTGAACGTGCCTTTGTTGAGGGAAACGCCCGCGCCGTTACCCGCGATATTGTTGCTTATTACGCCGCCCGACATTTCGAACGCGCCCGAGCCGTAGTTACCGCTGCCGTTATTGGCGATATACACGCCGCCGCCCGAAAACTCCGCGGTATTCTGAAATATCTCGCCGTCCTCCATGTAAAATTTGCCGCCCGTAGCGATGTATACGCCCGCGCCGTTACCGTTAGCCGAATCGCCGTTAACGGTACCGCTTGCCGCGTTATTCTTTCTTATTCTGCCGTACAAAAATCTAAACGTGCCGCCGGAGCCTACGTACACGCCGCCGCCACGCACCGCTTTGTTTGCTCTTATCGTGCCGCCCTTCATTATAAAAGTGCCGCCCTCGTTTATATGTACGCCGCCGCCCAGATCGGATGTTCCCTGTCTTATGCGCCCCGGAGACGTATCGTGCTGACAGTCGCACAGGGTAAACCTGGCGTTTTGACCTACGGTTATAACCGAACCTGCGGCAGAACCCGTCAGATAATGACTGTTAAGGCACAGTATAACGTTTCCTTTTATTGTAATTTTTACGCCGGTAAGATTTTTGGTAAGGTAATACCAATGAGCATCGTTGTCGGTATCGGTATTAGGTCCCGTCAGATTACCGCCTGTGTATTCTTTCCACTTGCTCGCATTATGATTATGCGTCGCCACCGCGCGAGCGGCTGAAGCGGAAGCAGAAACGGTAAGAGTTTCCTCCGCCGCCGTCCTATCGTCGGACGAAACGACGGCGAAAGAAAAAAGCGTTGCCGCCGTAACGAAAATAAAAAACGCCATCGCAAGCAACGATGCTTTAAGCTTGCCCATTTTAATTCTCCGTACAGAAAAGATGATTATGTAGAAATGCCTTTTGCATTTATGCTCAAAAACAGCTCGATAAATTTATTCAATGAGTGTTTTTGCTTGCTTGCAACGGCAAAAATGCAACGAGGATAAACCGGTATTTACCCCGCTATTTGCAACCGGACTCGCACGCTTCGCGTGCAAGTCCGGGGGTCCGGGGACCGTCCCGAGGCAGAATACCTAATTTATTATATACTTACACTACGAAAAAGTCAACTATATTCAATTCGTCAAAATCTTTTTTACCGATAAATTACTAACGGCCGTATAATTTAAACCTACAAAAAACGTTTTATTCGACTGTTTTGTTTGCGTAATGCGCGCGAATGTTGTATAATGATGTACGATTACTACATTCAAAGCGGCGGCGCCGCAAAAGGAGCACACAAAAAATGGCAAAAATGCGAGTGGTTTTGGCATATTCCGGCGGACTTGACACCACGATCATCATTCCTTGGCTAAAGGAAAACTACGATTGCGACGTAATAGCCGTTGCCGCGGACGTCGGTCAGGGCGAAGAGCTCGCTCCCCTGCACGAAAAAGCGATAAAGAGCGGAGCGGTCAAGCTTTACATAGAGGACCTCAAGGACGAATTCGTGCGCGACTGCATATTCCCCACCATCAAAGCAGGCGCGGTGTACGAGGGCAAGTATCTTTTGGGCACCTCGTTTGCGCGCCCTATCATAGCCAAACGCCTCGTCGAAATAGCCAAAAAGGAAAAAGCGGACGCGATCTGCCACGGTTGCACCGGAAAAGGCAACGATCAGGTGCGCTTCGAGCTTTCGATAAAAGCGCTCGCGCCCGACATGAAGATAATCGCGCCCTGGCGCATTTGGGATATCAAGTCGCGCGAGGAGGAAATAGACTACGCCGCGGCGCGCGGACTTGACGTTCCCGTCACCAAAAAACATAACTACTCGATGGACAGGAATCTTTGGCATCTGTCGCACGAAGGCAGCGATCTCGAAGATCCGGCGAACGAACCCAAGGATGAAATGCTGCTCATAAGCAAGCCCGTCGGCGACACGCCGAATACGCCCGAGTATGTAAGTATCGATTGGCTCAAGGGCGAACCCGTAGCCGTCAACGGCAAAAAGCTCGCGCCCGTAGCGCTCATAGAAACGCTCAACGAGATAGGCGCGCGGCACGGCGTGGGCGTGGACGACATGGTGGAAAACCGCCTCGTCGGCATGAAGTCGCGCGGAGTTTACGAAAATCCGGCAGGCTCGATACTGTACGCGTGCCACAAAAACCTCGAGGAGATAACGCTCGACCGCGACACCGCGCACTTTAAAGAGCATATCGCTCTTAAGTTTGCCGAACTCGTTTACGACGGCAAGTGGTACACGCCGCTGCGCGAAAGCCTTTCCGCGTTCGTGGACACGACGCAACAGAACGTGACTGGCACTACTCGCGTCAAGCTCTTTAAGGGCAAGATCACGCCTGCCGGCATGACGTCGCCCTACTCGCTCTACGACGAGGACATAGCGACGTTCGGAGCGGACGAAGTGTACGACCAAAAGGATTCCGAGGGCTTTATCAATCTTTTCGGACTGCCGCTCAAGGTCCGCGCGAAGATGCTCGAAAAAACAAAGACCGGCAAGTAAGCAAACAACGCTAATGCGGCGCCGCCATGCGACGCCGTTTTGCGTATCGCCATTCGGCATGTGAGGTAAACATGAAGCTTTGGTCAGGCAGGTTCAAGTCCGATCTCGACGCGGTCGCGGAACAGTTCAACGATTCGCTTCCCTTCGACAAAGCGATGTATCGACAGGATATTATGGGCTCGATCGCGCACTGCACGATGCTCGGCGACTGCGGCATCATCGACAAGTCCGACGCCGCGACGATCTGCGCCGCGCTCAAAAACATTCTCGACGACATCGACGCCGGCGTCACGGAAATAACGGGCGCGGAGGACATTCACTCGTTTGTAGAAAACGAGCTCGTGCGGCGCGTCGGCGACGTCGGCAAAAAACTGCACACGGCGCGCAGCCGCAACGACCAGGTGGCGACCGACCTGCGTCTATACGTGCGCGACAGTATAGACGCGACTATCGAATTGCTGAAATCGCTCGTAAAAGCGCTGCTCGAGCGCGCAAAGGACGAAAAATACACGGCAATGCCGGCATACACGCACATGCAAAAGGCACAGCCCACGACGCTCGGGCATTATCTCTGCGCCTATGCGAACATGTTTTTGCGCGACGCCGAGCGCATGCGCGACTGCCGCAAGCGCGTGAACGTGTTGCCGCTCGGAAGCGGCGCATGCGTCGCTACGACCTTCCCCATCGATAGACAGGCTGCGGCAAAAGCCCTCGGCTTCGACGGCGTTACGCAAAACTCGCTCGACGGAGTGAGCGATCGCGATTTCGCAATAGAATATCTCTCGTGCGCCGCGCAAGCCATGCTCCACCTGTCGAGGATAAACGAGGAATTCATATATTGGTCGGGCGAGGAGTTCGGATTTCTGTCGCTGCCCGACGAGTTCAGCACCGGCTCGTCGATCATGCCGCAAAAGAAAAATCCCGACGTCAATGAGCTTTTGCGCGGAAAGTCGGGTCGCGCGGTAGGTGATCTCGTAAGCATGCTGACCGTAATGAAAGGACTGCCGCTCGCCTACAACAAGGATATGCAGGAAGATAAGGAAGCCGTTTTCGACGCCGACAATACGCTCAGACTGTCGCTCGGCGTCTTTACGGCGTTCATACAAAAAGTCGTGTTCGACAGAGCCGCTATGGAGCGCGCCGCGACGGGCGGATATTCGTGCGCGACCGAGTGCGCGGACTTTTTGGCGGACAAGGGCGTGCCTTTCCGCAGCGCGCACAAGATAACGGGCAAGATCGTTCTCTACTGTATCGAAAACAACAAGACGCTGCAAAACATGACCGTTGACGAATACAGGGAATTTTCGCCGCTATTCGACGACGGCATACTGTCCGCCGTAAACGCTGAAAACGCCATAGCGCGGCGCAAGTGCATCGGCGGTTGCGCTCCCGACGAGGTGCAACGGCAGATAGACTTTTTGCAAAAAGCCGTCGAAGAATTTTAAATACAAGCAATCTCAACGCACATTCCCCGATGCTACAGCGCGTAGCAATCGCGGCGCAAGTCTATGTAGTTGGAGAACATCGCGACTATCTCCTTATTGCCGGCGACGGGAAAGTCTATGTCGAACAGCTTGCCTATCGCGCTGCATGCGTCCGAGCTCGAAAACAGTCGGCGCAAATTCTTTTCCACCGAACTTTTCGTGCAGTTGAAATCTTTGGCGACTGTCTCATAAATGCTCTCTATCGTGCAAGTGTTGTCGTCCGAATACAGCTCTACGCAACGGCAGAACTGCTTAAAGCCTTTCAGCGAAGTGCGAAATCCCGTTTTGACCAAGATCCCGACAATAAAATCTCTACGTTCCATATTTTCCTCGTTTTTCGAATCGGTATTGTAATTTAATCGCAAAAAAGCTCGAAAGTCAACCCATAACGCAAGCACTTTTTTGTCGCATTTCGTATTAAATAATACACCGCAATATTTAGGTGTTTTGCGCCGAAAACGGTCACTTTATATGGTATGCCTCAACTTTGCGACAAAAGAAAAGCGGCGCCGACACTGCGACACCGCGAAACGAATTTAAGTGCGTTCGGGACGAAGTGATATCGCTCCGAGCGCGTATTCCCTTTTGATCAGCGGAAACGCTTGCGCGCCGCTTCTTCCTTTTTCTTGCGTTTTACCGAAGGCTTCTCGTAGTACTCTTTTTTGCGCATATCGCCCAAAATGTTATCCTTTTGGCATTTGCGCTTAAAGCGCTTGAGCGCGCTGTCGAGAGATTCGTTTTCGCCGACATGGATGACTGCCACTGTTTACACCGCCTTTGTTCCAAGAACTCCGATTTCCTACATTATATGGCATTTTTTTAAATGTGTCAAGTTTTTTATATGAGTTTATAAAAATTTTATCGCGTGTTTTCCGTCACTTCAGCACGACTTCCACGTCGAGATCCACGTCCACGCCCGACAGCGCGTACTCGCTTTCGTAGTAGTCGGGCGCATACCTGTAAAATTCACGTCCTATGAACAGCGGATCGCAGTCGAGCTCGCGCGCGCCGTCGTACGCGGCGCGTATCTCCTTTTCGATAACCGCTTTGAACCCGCCTTTTACGGCGGCGTTGGTTTTGTCGCTGTATGACGCTTCCAAGATGTTGTACTTATCGCCTATCGGCTCTATCGTAACTTTGAGCTTTATGACGGCTGTCCGAGATTTGTCGTCGATGTCGATGTGCGCGCGCTTTTTCAACAGCCTGCCCGTGACGTTCTTTACTGTTTCGCCGTCGAGCTCTATATCGGCTGTGACGACGCTCTTTTCCACGCGCGCGCTTACCCAAGCCACGCCGCGCGCCGCCACCCTGTCGAGCACGCCTATCCGCCCTTTTTCGCCGTACAGCGCAAGCTTTTCCACCTGCATGCCCGTTTGATCTCCCGAGCTTTCTCCGCCGCTCTCACCGCTCTGTTCACCGCCTTGACCGCCGTCGGAGCTTTCTCCACCGCCTTGTCCGCCTTGTTCACCGCCGCCCTGTCCGCCGGAACTTTCGAGCATTTGCACCACCGGCATATACGCCGTATGCGACGCCGACCCGATGTCGGACAGAAATCCGAGTATGGTATTTGTCGCGATGTGCGCCTTTTTTGCGCTGTACGCAATGAAGTCGGCGTCGGTCGCGCCCGTCTTTTTCATAAAATCGGTTATATCTGAAACGAGATCGCTCGCTTTCCCCATTGCGGCGGAAACGTACACGTCCGCCGTGACGTCGGTCGCCGTCATGAGCGTGCCCAAAAGCTCGGGCGAGGCGGCCTCGCCGGCTATCACGAGCGAACAGTGCCCGAGTTCGGCGCGCCGCCCGAGCGCGGTATTGAGCGACTCCACCGCCTCTGTCAGCGTGTCCGCTTTGACCGTTACCGTGTCCTTGCTCGTCGCACCCTCGCCGTCCGCCGGCATTATATACTGCGCGGTAACTTCCACGCCGTCGCCGCCGTCTATGCCGAGTATCTCCACTATCACGCGGCTGTTGACTTCCCTGCTGCGCGAAAACGTGGACGGCAAAAACGCCACTATAAACGCAAAGATAAACAGAACTATCTTATATATCAAAAGCTTTTTTCGGTCGGTCATATTGCGTTTATTCATGCTTCAACTCCGTAGAAGGCGCCGCCGCGTTTTCGATCAAACGCGTATTTTCGCGCTTATCACGTCGCCCTTTAATTATCGCGCATACAAGCGCGAGCGCAGGCACTACGAACGAAAACGTCGGAACTATTACGGACACCGCGACAGACGTCGCCACGAGCGAAAAAATCGTCGGGTCGGTGAACGCAAACACCTGCGTAAAGTACAGCGCCGCGCCCACCGCAAGCGCTATATAAAAATGTCGGTATTTGCCTATGACGTAAGACACGCATCTGCACACGGCGTAAAAGAACAGCGCGGCTTCCAGAAATGCGGAAATGCTCCACAGTATGGAAGAAAACAGATCTATCCTTCCGTACACATTGCCTATGGAAAATTGCAGTATGCTCGACAGATTGGTGCTGCTGTCCACGAGCGTCGAAACGTTGCCGAACGCCGCGCAAAGCACCAGCGAGAAGAACACCGAAACGGCGGCGCCTATCGTGCCCGACGCGGCGGCGAACAGACACGTGCGCTTTTTCATTCCCGTCCGTCCCAAAAACAGCAGGAGCGGCATAAAATCGCCTATCCAGGCGGAATGTCGCACCGCCGAATGAGTAAACTCCTGCGGAGTGCGAAGCGCCGGAAATATGTTTGCAAGGTCGAATCCCGTCATTATCACTATCGCGGCGAGTATCGCCACGCACACGATTATTATGGGCGTCAAAAACTCGTTGAGCCTGCAAAACGCGCGCAGTGTGTGGCTTGCGACCGTAGCAAGGAACAGCAATAACACTATTATCATGACCGCCACGTCGAAGTCGGCGAACACGTTGTCGGTATAAAATGTCAGTGTTTCGGCGACGGCGATATTGAGCTTGAAAAACATGAAAAGTCCGGTCAAAGCGACGACGATTTTCGCTCCGATTTTTCCTATCACGCTTTCCAAAAGCGTAAACAGATCGCAGTCGGGCGATCTTTTCATGGCGACGAGCGTTATAAAAAGGCACAGCAGATCGAAAATGCAGCCTGCCGCTATCGCAATGTACGCGTCGCGTCCCGTCGCTTTTATAAGAAATATCGGCAAAAGAAACATGTTGGTGGCGAGCGCGAGTATAAACACCACCGCTATAAGCTGTTTGCTCGTCGCCTGCTTTGCCGCCGCGCCGACGGTATCGCAGGTGTTTTGTTCATTTTCGCTCGCGCAGGCGGCGACGCCGTTCGTTTGTTGTCCGTTCATATGCGTTTTCTCCTCGAACTTTCGTCCTTTATCCGTGTTGCCGACATTTCGGCGCCGCGTTCTTTACGCCTGACGCGTAGGATTTATATTGGGTATAGACTTCGGTCTTTTCTTCATCGCCGGAAGCGGCGCGCGCTCCACCGAGTCTTTAAAGTCGGAATAGATGAGCGGAGCTATCGGCGCGAGGTACGGCGCGTCGTATGCGTTGAGCGAGCAGACATAGTGGACGGTAAACAGCACCGACAGAATAAGCCCGAATAAGCCGAACAGTCCGCCTATCAATGTGTACAACAGCCGCAGAATACTCATCGAGCCTATCAGATTGGGCACGGTGAACAGCGCTATGGAGCTCAGCGCGGTTATCATGACCGCGGGCGAGCTTATTATGCCGGCTTTTACCGCCGTTTCGCCCAAGACGAGCGCGCCGACAATACTCATCGCCATGCCGACGGCGCGCGGCATGCGAACGCTCGCTTCCCGTATTATCTCGAAAAGGAGCAGAACGAACAGCGTTTCCGCGAGCGGCGAAAGCGGCAAACCCTTTATCGCCGTCATAAGCGTTATCATAAATCGCACGGGGATCAGCGTGTAATGGAAGTTCTGCAATGCGACGTACAGCGCCGGTAAGAGCGTCGCGAGAAGCAGTCCTAAAAACCGCAGTATGCGCACAAAGCTCGCAAACGACGACCGCTGATAGTAGTCCTCGCCCGACTGAAACTCCTCGGCGAGCACAAACGGAACGGTAAGCACCATGGGCGACCCGTCTACGAATATCGCCACGCGCCCTTCCAGCATCTTAGCCGCCAAGATATCCGGCTTTTCGCTCAAGCCCGTCTGAGCAAAGAGCGACAGCGGCTTTTCTTCCAAGTACGGCACGAGATAGTGGCTGTCCACCACACCGTCGATATCTATTTCGGACAGCCGCTCTTTTATCCTTTTCACCACCTTGGGATGCGCGACGGACGAAAGATAGCACACCGCGATATTCGTCTGCGTGCGCTTGCCTATCGTAAGCCGGTCTATCGCAAGGTCGGGAGTTTTGAGCCGACGCTCCAACAACGACAGATTGGTCTTGATGTCCTCTATAAATCCTTCGCGCGGACCGCGCATTACCGTTTCGGTCGGCGGCTCGGTTATGCCGCGCGTGTCGTAGCTGCGCGCGTTTACCACGAGATATCTGTCGTCGCCCTCGACGCATAACAGCGCGTCGCCGTTTAGCAGTTTATTGACGCAATCGTCCTCGTCCGAGCAAATTTCCGTTTCCGCTTCGAGCACGCCGTAACGTTCCAATTCGTCGAGAGAGCCGAGGCGCGAGTTTTCTTCGCTCCCGAGCGAAAACACGAGCGCGCGAACGACCGACGTATCGGAAAGATCGGGGTGTACTATCACCGCGCCGCGGAGCTTGCCGCATTTAAACTCGTGCGAAACTACGTTAGACGGCGTAGTAAATTTATTCAATATCCGCTCGACATTGTCCATACGGATATTTTGCGCTTAGCTAAGGCAATTATACCTTTTGCCGTATGCGGTGATAACGGCGGAATACAAAAGCGGCGCAATGCACCGCACCGCGCCGCTTTTGTGCGACTTCCGTACAGACTGTTATTCGGATATTTTTTTAAGCGTCAGGTCGCCGCTTGCCGTATCCGCGATTATGCGGACGGCTCCGTCGCCGCAGACATACGTGTCTTTGCTCTGCGTCACCGAAAACTCGGTATCGAGCCTGCCGCTCGCCGTACCGTATTCGAGTGTAAAGCCGACGTCGTCGGGGAGTTTTATAAGAACGTCGCCCGAAGCCGTGTCTATATCGATAGACGTCGGCGCGGAACACAGTACGATATCGACGTCGCCGCTCGCAGTGTCCGCTTCCACGCGGTCTGCGCTGTCGAGGCGGATATCCGCTTCGCCCGACGCGGTGTCGATACTGAGTTCGGCTATCCTGCCGCCGCCTATCGCCACGTCGCCGCTCGCAGTGTCTATATTCGCATTTTTGCAAACGAGCATGTCGGCGTCGAAGTCCGCAGACGCAGTATCGACGCTGAGCTTCTCGAGCTCGACCGTCGTCGGCAATGTGACGGTAAGCGTCTTTTGCAGCTTGCCGAAACGCCACTTACCCGATCTTGCATACTTTATCTTGAGCTCGCCGTTT
Source organism: Roseburia sp. (assembly GCA_023665905.1). Classification (GTDB taxonomy): domain Bacteria; phylum Bacillota; class Clostridia; order Christensenellales; family Pumilibacteraceae; genus Anaerocaecibacter. The sequence goes on along the minus strand of JAMPDA010000005.1, from coordinate 36,337 downwards.
TCGGCGAGATAGCGCATGGTAAAGTCGGACGTTATATCGCCGCGCGTCGCGCTTTCCGCTATCGCTATATTTTCCACGTCGGCGTACACAACATTGACTTCGCCGCTGACCCAATCGATATCGATAGAGCTGATGTCCGCCGCGGAAAATTCACTCGCGCCTACCGAATAATCGCCGGCGCGCGAATACGTATAACTGTTTAACGAACAGCCGGTCAGCCCTGCGCAAGCGCCCATGGCAAGAACTGCGGAAAGTAAAATACCCGATAATTTTTTCATAGAAAAGCTCCGATGAATTTGTTATCGGTATTTTACCGCGCGTAAATTAACAAACGATATGATTTAAATTAAAATACGATTAAAAATCGCCGTATGCCGTCACTGCATTTCGCCTGCGACGGCGACGAGAAAATCCCGCGTCGAAACGGCTTTGGGCGTTACGCCCTCGCGACGGAACATGGGCACGAGATCGCCCGTCATCACGCCGCGCTCTATAACGGCTTTGCACGCGCGCTCGAGCGTGTCCGCAAAACCGGTAAGCGCGCCGTTGTTTTCGGTTATTCCGCGACGACGGAGCGCGCCCGTCCAGGCGAATATCGTAGCTACGGGATTGGTCGAGGTCTGCTCGCCCTTAAGATATCTGTAGTAATGGCGCGTGACCGTGCCGTGCGCCGCCTCGTACTCGTAGTTGCCGTCGGGCGAAACGAGCACGCTCGTCATCATGGCAAGACTGCCGTATGCCGTCGCCACCATATCGCTCATAACGTCGCCGTCGTAGTTTTTGAGCGCCCATATAAATCCGCCGTTACTGCGCACGACGCGCGCGACGCTATCGTCGATCAAAGTGTATTCGTACTTGATATCCGCCGCGGCAAACCTGTCCTTATATTCCCCGTCGAATATTTCCGCAAAGATATCTTTAAAGCGGTGGTCGTACGTCTTGCTTATCGTGTCCTTTGTTCCGAACCAAACGTCCTGGCGCGTATCGAGCGCGTAGTTGAAGCACGAACGCGCAAACGAGCGTATGGACGCGTCCTTGTTGTGCATACCCTGAATTATGCCGCCGCCGTCGAGCTTTGCTATTTCCTTTTCTTCCGTGCGCCCGTCGGCGTATCGCACAGTGAGCAGGCAGTCCGCCTCGCCGTCCACGTACAGCTCGCTGTTTTTGTACACGTCGCCGTACGCGTGGCGCGCTATCGTTATCGGCTTAGTCCAGCTCGGTATGTACGGCGTGATCCCGTCTATCATTATCGGCGCGCGGAACACCGTGCCGTCGAGCACGGCGCGAATCGTGCCGTTGGGCGACAGCCACATGCGCGACAGCTTGTACTCCTCCACGCGCTGAGCGTTGGGCGTAATGGTTGCGCACTTGACGCCGACGCCGTATTTTTTTATCGCGTTCGCCGCGTCCACGGTAACGCGGTCTTGGGTTTTTTCGCGATTTTCGAGCCCGAGGTCGTAAAACTCGGTGTTGAGTTCCACGCGCGGCTCCAAAAGGACCTCTTTTATCATGTCCCATATGACGCGCGTCATTTCGTCGCCCTGCATCTCCACTATGGGCGTAGCGTATTTGATCTTCATGCTATTCTCCCTTAAGCGCGTCGAGCAGCGCGTTTATTATTTTCGGATTGGCTTTACCGCCCGAAGCGCGCATCACCTGCCCGACAAAGTATCCGCGCAGTTTGTCGTTGCCGGCTTTGAAGTCTTGTGTCTGCGACGGGTTCTGTTCCAAAATTTTATCGAAAACGGCTTTGATTTCGCCTGCGTCGTTGGACTGCAACAGATTGAGCTCTTTGGCCTTGGCTACTGCGTCGCCGTCCGTTCCCCACAGCGCGGAAAGGAGCTGTTTTGCCGCGAGGTTGTTCAGCTCGTCCGCCGCCGACATCTTTAATATCGCGGCGAGCTGCTCCGCCGATACTTTTAGTTCCACGTCCTCCGACCCGTCCGTTTTGGCGAGCCGAAGCGCCTCGCTCATGATAAAGTTGGACGCCTTCTTGCCGTCTGCGCCGAGGGCGACAACGCCGTCGAAAAGGTCCGATACCTCTTTATCGGCAGTCAGAACGTCCGCGTCGTATTCGGGTAAACCCAGCTCGCGCATGTATCGCGCTTTCCGCGCGTCCTTAAGTTCGGGAATTGAGTCGGATATTTTCCGCAACGCTTCGTCGTCGAACACGACGGGCAAAAGGTCGGGTTCGGGGAAATATCTGTAATCGTGCGCGTCCTCTTTGGAGCGCATGGAATAGCCGATACCCTTGTTATCGTCGAACCTGCGCGTTTCCTGCTCCACCGTTCCGCCGCTCTCTATTACGTCGATCTGTCGCCGCATTTCAAAAGCTATCGAACGCGCAACCGCGCGGAACGAGTTTAAATTTTTGGTTTCCGTGCGAGTGCCGAGCGGCGCGCCTTCCTCCGCGACCGAAAGGTTTACGTCGCAACGCATACTGCCTTCCTGCATTTTCACGTCGGACACACCCGTGTATTTCAGTACGCTTTTGAGCTCCGTCAAAAACGCCACGACTTCTTCCGCCGAGTTCATGTCCGGCTCGGTGACTATCTCTATAAGCGGAACGCCGCAACGGTTGTAGTCCACTCTGGAAACGCCGCCGTCGTGAATGAGCTTGCCGGCGTCCTCCTCTAAGTGTATGCGATTGAGCCGAACGCGCTTCTTTTTGCCGTCGAGCGTGAACTCTACATATCCGCCCAAGCACAGCGGCAGATCGTATTGACTGGTCTGCCACGCTTTCGGAAGGTCGGGATAAAAATAATTCTTCCTGTCCCACTTGGAAAACCTGTTTATCTCGCAGTGCAGTGCGAGCCCGACTTTTACCGCAAGCTCGACGGCTTTGCGGTTAAGTACGGGCATCACTCCGGGAAAGCCGGAGCACACAGGACAGCAATGCGTATTGGGCTCGCCGCCGAATTCGTTTTTGCACGAGCAAAACAGCTTTGAATTAGTATTCAATTCGGCGTGAACTTCACAGCCTATAGTAGGTTTCAACATAACGCGCGACCTCCCCGTCGCAAAATATGCCGTACTTTACTGCCGCACGGCGCTTGACTTTAGACCTCTTCGAGCGCCTTGCCTATCCCGAGTATACCGCACTCGTCGAAGCGCCTGCCAATTATCTGCACGCCTACGGGCATGCCGTCGCTCGAACCGAACGGCACGCTCACCGCAGGCAGGCCCGATATGTTTACGGGCACGGTGTACATATCGCTGAGATAGGTCCTGTGCGGATCGTTTTGTTCGCCGAGGTGCGGCGCGACGGTGGGCGCCGTCGGGCACAAAAGCGCGTCGCACTCGGACAGCGCGCTCTCGAATTCCGATTTTATTATCGTGCGGATCTTCATTGCTTTAAGATAGTACGCGTCGTAATATCCGCTCGAAAGAACGTAATTGCCCGTCATGATCCTGCGCTTAACTTCCGCGCCGAAATACTCCGAACGACTTTTTGTGTACATGTCCGCTATGTCCGCGTACTTGCTCGCGCGCATGCCGTACTTTACGCCGTCGAACCGCGCGAGATTGCTCGACGCTTCCGCCGACGACAGAACGTAGTACACGGCGAGCGCCGCGTCGAACGATTTGATAGATACCCTTTTGATTTTCGCGCCGCGCTTTTTAAGCTCTTCCGCCGCGACGGTACAGCGTGCGCACACTCCGCCGTCCAGCTTATCCGTATCGAAAAACTCGTCGGCTATCCCTATCGTTTTGCCGCGGACGTCCGAATTCAAGCTCTCCGCAAGCGCGTGTGTGGGCGCGCTCGTGGTATCTCTGTCATCGCGCCCTGCTATGACGCGCAGCATAGCCAGCGCGTCGTCGCACGTGCGCGTGAGCGTGCCTATCTGATCGAGCGAGGACGCAAACGCTATAAGCCCGTATCGACTGACAGCCGAGTATGTAGGCTTTAAGCCCACTACGCCGCAGTACGACGCAGGCTGACGGATAGAGCCGCCCGTATCACTGCCGAGCGCGCCGAAAACCTGCTTTGAGGCGACGCAGTTTGCCGAGCCGCCCGAGCTTCCGCCCGAAACGCGCGACGTATCGACGGCGTTTTTCACCGCGCCGAACGCGGAGTTCTCGTTGGTGCTGCCCATTGCAAACTCGTCGAGATTTGTTTTCCCGACTATGACCGCGCCGTCCGCCTTTAACCTTTCGACGACGGCGGCATCGTACGGCGGCACGAAGTTTTGCAAAAATTTAGACGCACACGTCGTCTTGACCCCACGCGTAACTATATTATCCTTTACCGCCACGGGCACGCCGCAAAGCGCGCCGCACTTTTCGCCGGCGGACCTGCGTCTATCCGCCTCGCGCGCGGCGTCGAGCGCGCCGTCGCGGCACACCGTAATAAAATTATTGAGCTCCGCCGTCGCTTCTATCCTGTCCAAGCACGCCTGCGTCGCCTCTACGGAAGATATCTTCTTGCCGTCGAGCGCGCGAGCGAGCTCTGTCAAACTCATATCCGAAATATCCATGCAATGTCTCCGAATGTAGATAACCGTTTTTAATCTTGCCGAAAGTATCCGAGCCGCCTATTCGACTACGCGCGGAACCACGTATGCGCCGCCGTCCGACTCCGGCGCGTTCCCCAATATCTCGTCGTTGGGCATGGACGGCGCCGCAATATCGTCGCGCAAAACGTTGACCGCGTCCAATATGTGCGCCGTCGGCGGCACGCCCGAAATATCCACCGAATCGAGGATCTCGAAGTACTGTATTTGCTTTTGCAAATGCAGTCGCATATCCTCAAGCTCATCGTGAGTAAACTCCAAGCGCGACAGCTCCGCAATATGCTTTGTTTCTTCCGTCGAAATTTCGGCGTCTTTCATATGCTCCTCCGTTGTTGCCGTTTTTCGCCCGACGCACGCCGCGCCGTTGCACTTACACCGTTATTTTATCATAGCGGAACATTCAAGTCAATCAAATATCGCGCCGCAAATTCATTACGCTCGACGGCGCGCACCGCATAAACCGTGCCGCTATTGACATTTAAAAAGTTTTGTTTTACAATATACTAAAATAAATCGGGAGAAAACCATGTTGCACTACAAGGACGTATGCGACGCGCAAAAGCTGTGCGAATGTTTGGCGTCGCCGGTACGCGTCGAGATACTTAAGCAGGTGCTGGAAAAACGCGCCGACAGCCTTGACGCGCTTGCCAAAAAACTGCATTTATCGAACGGCGCGATCACTCAGCACGTCAAAAAACTGTGCGAGCTCGGGCTTGTGCGGCAAGTCAACGTTTCGGGCAAGCACGGCATAGCGAAAAAATGCGTCGTCGCGGTAGACAGGATAATCATTGACATTTCGACGGACGTCGAAAGCGAGAACGAGTGCATTTTCGACCTGCCCATAGGGCAATTTTCCGCCGCGGCGGTCAATCCGTACTGCGCGCTCGCAACTACCGACGGGTGGATCGGCGAGCGCGACGATCCGCGATACTTCACCTATCCCGAAAGGACGAGAGCGGCGCTTATTTACTTCAACAGCGGAAAGATAAGCTGGACATTGCCGTCGCCGCCCAAAAAGCAGGGCAAGCCGAAATCGATATCCGTTTCGCTCGAGCTGTCGTCAAAGCCGTACGGGCACGGGTACAAGCGTGACAGCGCGGTTACGTTTTTCCTAAACGACGTCAAGCTCGGCACGCATGTTTTGGACGGTGAGTTTACTGACAGAAAAGGGCTTTTTACGCCGCGCGATTTCGACGACGTGTGCCAATACGGCAAGTATAAGACGATAAGCATAGACGGGCGCGGCGCGTTTTTGGACGGCGTCAAGCTCGGCGACGTAACAATAAGCGACATAGACACCGAAAATCTCGTGTTTTCGCTTGCCACCGAAAACGGGATAGCCGTCTTCGGCAAGGGCTACGGCGATTACGACTGCGGACTGCGCTACAAGGTGGAATTCGAAACGTGACAAAACACAAAGAGATATCCAAACCGAACGAGAAAAGCGGAAAAAAGGTCTTGACTTTGATGCGGACAAGATATATAATATAAAGGTTGCAAAAAAGGCAATTAAGAAACAAACTACTTTGGAGGTAATTTAAATGGTAAAGATGACAATCGACGGCAACACCGCAGCATCGCATGTGGCGTATGCTTTTTCGGAGGTCGCGGCGATATACCCTATTACGCCGTCGTCCCCCATGGCGGAGTATGCCGACGAATGGGCTACTGCCGGAAGAAAAAACATCTTCGGTCAAGAGCTTAAGATCGCCGAAATGCAGTCCGAGGGCGGCGCGGCAGGCGCGGTTCACGGGTCTTTGGTCGCAGGTGCGCTTACGACTACATACACCGCGAGCCAGGGCTTACTGCTGATGATCCCCAATATGTACAAGATATCCGGCGAGCTCTTGCCCACCGTTTTCCACGTCAGCGCACGCGCGCTCGCGGCGCACGCGCTTAACATTTTCGGCGACCATTCGGACGTTATGGCGTGCCGTCAGACCGGATTTGCTATGCTCGCCTCCAACTCCGTGCAGGAAGCTATGGACTTGGCGCTCGTAGCGCATCTTTCCACGCTCAAAGCCAAAGTTCCCTTCCTCCACTTCTTCGACGGCTTCCGCACGAGCCACGAGATCGATAAGATCGACGGCATCGAGTATGACGAAATCAAACAGCTCGTCGAAAAGACCGGCTGCCTCGAGGAGATACGCGAATTTAAGTCGCGCGCGCTCAATCCCGAACATCCGCACCAGAAAGGCACGGCGCAGAACGCGGACATTTACTTCCAAAACCGCGAAGCCGCCAATAAGTATTACAACGCGACGCCCGACATCGTTCAGGCGATGATGGACGAAGTTAAAAAGCTGACCGGCCGCGAATACAAGCTGTTCCAATACTACGGCGATCCCAAGGCGGAAGACGTCATAGTGATGATGGGCTCGGGTTGCGAGGCGGTGGAAGAAACCGTCGATTATCTCGCAAAGCAGGGCAAAAAAGTCGGCTTGCTCAAAGTAAGACTTTACCGTCCGTTCTCCGTATCGCACTTTGTCGATGCGCTCCCCGCCTCCGTCAAACGCATAGCGGTGCTCGACCGCACGAAAGAGCCCGGCTCGCTCGGCGAACCGCTGTACCTCGACGTGTGCACCGCACTCACCGAAGCCGGCAAGCGCAACGTGTCCGTCGTCGGCGGCAGATACGGACTCGGCTCCAAAGAGTTCAACCCGTCCATGGTCAACGCGGTCTACAAAAACCTCGTCGCCGCAGAACCCAAAAATCACTTTACGATCGGCATAAACGACGACGTTACCAACACGTCGCTCGATTTCTCCGAATTCGTCAACGCCTCGCCTGCCGGCACTATCCGTTGCAAGTTCTACGGCTTGGGCAGCGACGGCACGGTCGGCGCGAACAAAAACTCCATAAAGATAATCGGCGATCATACCGATAAGTACGCGCAGGGATACTTCTTCTACGACTCCAAAAAGTCGGGCGGACTCACCATTTCGCACCTGCGTTTCGGCGACGTGCCCATAAAGTCCACGTATCTCATCGATCAGGCGGATTTCGTCGCCTGCCATAACCAGTCGTACGTTACGCACTACAACATGGTGGACGATATAAAAGACGGCGGCGTGTTCCTTTTGAACTGCCACTGGACGCCCGAACAGCTCGAAAACGAGCTGCCCGCCGCAATGAAGCGCACCATCGCCAAAAAGCACATCAAGCTCTACACCATCGACGCGCTCAAGATAGTCAACGAGATCGGCGCGAGAAAAGGCGTCAACACCGTTTGCCAAGCCGCGTTCTTCAAGCTCGCCAATATAATCCCGTACGACGAAGCCGCGGGCTATATGAAGCAGATGATCAAAAAGGCGTACGGCAAAAAGGGCGACGACGTCGTCAATATGAACTACGCTTGCGTGGACAAGGCTATCGACGGGCTCGTGGAGATCAAAGTCCCCGAATCCTGGGCGACGGCTAAAACCGGCGCGAGCGGAGCGACTGTCGTCGGCGACGAGTACTTTAAAAACGTCATCGACCCCATTCTCCGTCAGGAAGGCGACAAACTCCCCGTTTCCACTTTCGCACCCGACGGCTCCGTGCCCACCGCGACCACAAAATACGAAAAGCGCGGCGTAGCGCCCACCGTTCCGCAATGGATAGAAGCAAACTGCATACAGTGCAACCAGTGCTCGCTCGTCTGCCCTCACGCATGCCTGCGTCCCGTGCTCACCACGGCGGAACAGCTTAAAAAAGCGCCCAAAACGTATACCGCCGTCGAGCCCAAAAATCCTCAACTCAAGGCCGCGGGATATACGTACCGCATGCAGCTCTCGCCGCTCGACTGTACGGGCTGCGGAAGCTGTGCTAACGTTTGCCCGTCCAAGACCAAAGCGCTCGTAATGAAGCCGCTCGAAGCCGAAGTGGACGCACAGTCCGCAAACTATGCGTTCAGCGAAACCGTTCCCTTCGCGGACGTTTCCGACAAGGTAAAGCCCGAAACGGTCATCGGCAGCCAGTTCAAACAGCCGCTGTTCGAGTTCTCGGGCGCGTGCGCAGGCTGCGGCGAAACTCCGTACATCAAGCTCATCACCCAGCTTTTCGGCGACCGCATGATAGTCGCCAACGCGACGGGTTGCTCGTCCATATACGGCGGCTCGGCGCCCACCTGCCCTTACGCGAAGAACGCGGAAGGCAAAGGTCCGGCCTGGGCGAACTCGCTGTTCGAGGACAATGCGGAGTACGGCTACGGCATGAACCTCGCCTACAAAGCGCGCAGAGAAGCGCTCAAAGCGACGATAAAAGAATTCAGCGAGATCGCATGCGATAAATGCAAAGAGCTTTGCGGCGCTTGGATAGACAATATGGACGACGCCGAAGGCAGCAAGAAAGCCGCCGCCGCGCTCGTCGAGCATCTCGAACAGGCACAGAAAAAGCTTACCGCTAAGCTCGGCGGCAAAAAGTGCGGTTGCGACGGCAAGTCCGGCAAGGACGAAGCGCCGTGCGACGCCGACAAGAAGCTCGAATACGTCAACGCCATACTCGCCGAAAAAGACTGCCTCGTCAAAAAGTCCATATGGATATTCGGCGGCGACGGCTGGGCTTACGACATCGGCTACGGCGGCCTCGATCAAGTGCTCGCAAGCGGCGAGGACGTGAATGTGCTCGTTGTGGACACCGAGGTATATTCCAACACCGGCGGACAGTCGAGTAAGTCCACGCCTACCGGCTCGGTCGCGAAGTTCGCCGCCGGCGGAAAGCGCACCAAAAAGAAAGACCTCGGCGCTATGGCTATGACCTACGGCTACGTATATGTCGCTCAGGTCGCTATGGGCGCAGACAAGAACCAAGTGATAAAAGCTATCGCCGAAGCGGAAGCTTATCACGGTCCGTCGCTCATTATCGCGTACGCGACGTGCATAAACCACGGTATCGATATGTCTAACGGCATGGCGGAAGAAGACAAAGCCGTCAAAGCCGGATATTGGCAGCTCTATCGCTTCAATCCCGAGCTCGCCGACAAGGGTCAAAACCCGTTCATTCTCGACAGCAAAGACCCGACCGGCAGCTATCAGGAGTTTATCGCAGGCGAAACGCGCTACAAGACGCTCGCAAAATCCAAGCCCGACGTCGCGCAAGAGCTTTTCGCTCGCGCGGAGCAGGAAGCAAAAGCGCGTCTTGACGGCTACAAAAAGCGCGCCGGCAAGGAATAATAATTTACTGAAAGCCGCATCTCCCCGAGATGTAAAACGCAAAAACACTCCGCTTGAGTCCAAGCGGAGTGTTTTTGTATTGATTTTATATCAAAAATAAAAACTATAAAACACATTAGTCAATGCATTTTATTTGCTGTCGCGATCATAACATCTGTTATTTTTTATCGCGGTTGCCGTTGCGCTTAAACGGGTTCTTTGACTTTTTGCCGCTCTGCTCGTCTACGGGGTTGCCGTTTTCGTCGAGTATTTCCACTTTGTTGACTTCCACCACTTTGCCGCTACCCTTCTTTTTGCTTTTCGGCTCGGGCGCGTCGGGCTCGCTTCGCGGTCCGCCCAGGTCGAACCCGAAAAGACCGCCGAGCAGGCTCGATATGGGGTCGCCGAACAAGTCGTCGAACAGCGAGGAAAACGGGTCGGAAAAGCCGAAGCCGAAATCGTCCGAAACGTATTCGCGGCTTATATACACGTCGTTCGGGTCGATGACCTTCGTTTCCGCGTCGTCGCTCTTGTTTTTGACCGACTCGTCAACGGTTGCGAGCGTCTTTATCTCGTAACCGCAACGCTTGCATTTATGATTGTTACCTACATCGTAACCGCATTGCGGACAAATCATTTACTTTACTTCCTTGAATTTTGCCGTCTTGCCGCAAGAGCAACCGTCAACTTATCCTTACAGTCTTATTTACCGCGCCGCCGCTCGCTTCGAAGCGGACATGGAGCTGTTTGTCTATTCGCCAGCCCGTTATGTCGATTCGGCGTTTATTGCGCGTTGCGCGTATAGCCATTGTGGGTTGGCCTTGACTGCGATCCTCGTAAAACTCTATGAACGCCGCGGATGTCGAAAGATCCAAACCCAGCTTGTACACCTTTTGCCCGTCAACAATGCCCTGCTTGTTGGAGCGCGACCCGTCGAATTGCATCTGCATTATCCGCCCGGGTATATTGCGTTTGAACTCGGCAATGGCGGCGCGCGCCTCGGCGTCCGCTCTAAGCGCCGCGTCTGTATAATTATCGAAAACCTCTTCGAACTTCATACGCACATTCAATTATACTCGCACCGCAAAAAATTGTCAACTTTTAATCAATGCGGGGCGCGTACGAACGAATTTATCTCAAACGCCTAACTGTAGTTATCCAAATTGCTGTTGAGCGTATTGAGCTTTTTGGTGATATACTCCGAATACGACATGTTGCCGCCGTCGTTCCTGCCGAACTGCAAGTTGTTGGATATCTTATCGTTAAACGCTATCGCGTTCGACGCGACGCTTTCATACTTACTCTTGTAAGCGTTCATGTACGTCGAGAACGCCGACGCCGTAATGGCGCTGCTGTTCTTGAGCGCGATGAGGTTGTCGCGATATTTCATGAGTGCGGAGCCGCTGCCGTAAGGCGCGCCTCTGTCGATGAGCTTGATGTAAATGGGATTTTTCTGTCCGTTAGACCAGTTTCTCGTGGCGGTGCGCGTCGTATACGGCGACAGTCCCGTACACGCGTCGCCGGAAGGATCCCACTGATACGTTACGCCCAAGCATCTGTCGTAGTCGAACGGAATGAACACCGCTTTGCCGTCGCTCGGACGGAAGTACGTGTAGAAGTTGTTTTTGTTGTTGCGTATGCAGTCGGGATTGCCGAGCAGATAATTGACCGCCTCGAACTTTGCGAACAAATCTATATCGATATACTGCGCCAGTCCCGCGGCGGACGCGCTGTTGACAGCATGTATAAAGTCGGACATAGATGAAACGTCTGCGTTCCCGCTCAAGTCGAGCGCCTTTTTGTTGGTCTTTTTATCGTAGGTGTAAAATTTACCCGTTGACACGTCCTCGACGCCTATAAGACTGCAGCCGTCTTCGTTTTCCGTTGTGGTAAAGTCGGAACCCATACTCGTCCAGGTGCACTTATAAAGGTCGCCTGTGTCGTCGCCCGGGAAGTTGCGCTGTATGAATATTTTATCTACGGGCTCCATTATCCTGTAGACGCCGAGATTGATAAAGTCGTCGTTTTTGTTCTTTGCGGTAAGCGCGCCGAGCGTCGCCTGCGGAGCGGCTATTCCGTTGTCGCGGAAGGTCTTAAACGCAAACAGCTCGCGCACGTAGCTCTCGTCCTTTGTGGCGTTGTACTTTATATCGAGTTTTTCCAGCGTCGCGAACGTCCTGTTCTTCCGCGCCTTGCGTTCCGCGGAGCTGTTCCAGGTCTTGATCTCCGACGGCGAATACTCGGTGACGTCGTCGAAAGTTTCGCCGAACGACAGCTTGAAGTGCACGCTCTGATAGAACCCGTTGCTGCCGTAAAAATCGTGCCGCGACGTATTGCCCTTCAACCGCACGCCCACTTCTTCGTAATAATAGTCGAGCCGTCCCTCGTCGGTGGTGATGCCCACCGTGACCGAATCGGCTTTGCGGTATATATCCGACTTTCTGTTTTGAACGATGTCGTTGTTGAGCTTGCGCCATTCCGCGTCGGACATATCTATCTTGACGGACACCGTGGAATCGGGATCGAACAGCGCGGTGTACACGCCGTTGCCGCTGCCGACCATGTATTTTGCGGTAAACGTCTGCGAAGTGCTGTACACGGTGTCGGCGTCGAACTTGACGTTGCTCGAGTTGTACCAGCCGGCAAAAGCGCAACCGTCGCTTTTAGGCGATTCGAAAATATCCACCTTGCCGTCGCTATCCGGACGAACGGTCACAGTGCTGTCGCCCGACGAAAACTCGCCGCTTCCGGCATCGAAAACGATCTTGACCTCGCCGTCGCCCTGCGACGCGCGCACGTACGCGCATATCGTACACGTGTTACCGTTGAAAGTATGCGGCGCTTTGTCCTTTACTTTATCTTTATGGTCGCAAGTGGCTTTACGCCAATGATAGTTGGCGTCAGTACCCCAGGTCGTCATATCGTAAGTGTGTTCGTGGACGTTACTCGACTGTCCGCCGAGGCTGCCGTTGCCCATATCTGACTTGCCCTTTTCCACAAACCAATGATAGCTCTTATCCACCTTGCCGGCGTCGGCAAGCCGCACGGTACAGTCGGGTTTGACGTCCTTTTCTTCCCACTCGCCTTTTGCGACGATAAAATTGATAAAGTCGTTTTCGTTTACGGGCGTATTGAGCTGTATCGCGTACACCGCGCCGGAAGCGTCCGTTCCGACAGCCTCGTACCAAGCGGCGTCAACGCCCGTCTGTCCCCAATGCCATACGTGCCAATCCTCGTAATCGGCATCGTCGCGCAGATAGTGTATGTAAAGCGTGTTGTCCGCTTTCATGGACGGAACATATCCGCCGCCGAAATCGACGCCGCTACCGGAACCGCCGCCGCCTGTACCTCCGCCCGAGCCGCCGCCCGAACCGCCGCCGTTTTCGGAGTTCTCCGAACCGCCGCCTATGCTGTCGTTGTTACCGGACCCGCCGCCCGAGCTGCTGCTCGAAGTATGCGAACACGCGACTATGGAAAAGCAAGCCGCCAACACACATAAAAACCAAGCTATTTTTTTCACAATAAGACATGACCCCCGAAAAATACTTTCGACGCGCGGCTGTCGCCGCATTGTCCCTGTCAGCCCAAATTACATCACTTAATTATATCACGTATTTCAGCCGAAATCAACGGTTTTAGGCAAAATTGCATATTTACTCGACAACGACGGAATTTTGCGATATACTTATAGGAACTCATATGAAGAAAATCATTCCCATACTTTCCATTTGCATTGCCGCGCTCAATGCGGCAGTTTCCGCCGTCGGACTGCTTACGGTATGCGTCGCGACCGCAGTGCCGCAGCTCGCGCTCGTCGCCCTTCCTTTCGCGATAGCGGGAGCGGTTTCCTCGCTCCTGTCCTGCGGAGTCAACGCGCTTTTCGTGCGCGACAGACTGTGCCGCATAGCGCTGTTTATAGATATCGGCGCGACTGTCGCCGCGTTTACCGCAATAACGGTCTGGCTCGCCGCGCTGTAGTAGATTTACGGGGTGGCGACCCCGGTAGAACACGTTTTTACGGCAAAATCGCGGTCTAAACGCACGAAGCGGCGCTCATAGTACTGTCAAGTACAATTTCGCGCCGTTTCGCCCGTTTATCCTCGCGATTTTGCTCGTAAAAATACCCTGTACCCTAAGCGAGCTATTTTGTTGCCTTTGTCAAGGCAAGCGAGCGATGTCGTAGCCTCGGCGCTACGTCGAGCGAGCTTAACGCCGACAAAACACAAAAGAGCCGCTTAGGGCGTGTTCAACTGAGGTCGCCACCCCGTACCGCCTGCTCGAATTTTTTTGAAAAATTTTCATAAAACGCTTGCCAAAAATACGAAGTCGTATTATAATTAAAATACGAAATAGGATTTTTCAGGTGTCATATGGACGAAAAAGAGTTTTTTTATAGGCTTGGAAAGCTCGTTTATCAAATCGACGGCGTATATGACGAGTACGGGCGAAACAGCAAAATCGGCTCGCCCAATCTGTTGTGGATATTATATGCGCTTGGCGATAACAGAAAACACAGCCAAAGGCAAATCTGCGACGACTGGGCTATCCCGAGGAGCACGGCAAACACGATCGTTAAAGATCTGCAAAGCAAGGGATACGTCAGACTTACCCCGATTAAAGGCGAACGGCGCGAGCTGCTTATTTCCCTCACCGATACGGGTAAAGTCTATGCGGATAATATTTTATCCGATTTATACCGCAGAGAAAAAGAAATATATAAGAGCATCGACAATGCGGAAACCCTGCTTGCCGATTTGGAAAACTTGGCGACGAAAATGCGGTTGATCGGGCAAGCGAATAGCGGCGATATTCGGGAGGACGAATAAGCAACCGATATTTATGCGGTCGCCGCAGGCGTTCCCGCTCGAAATTTAAAAATTCATATATTAAGGAGATATAAAACCATGTTAGGAAATTTCACTTACTGCAACCCCACCAAATTGTACTTCGGCAAAGACGCATTGAACGGTCTTAAGGAAGAACTGCCAAAGTACGGCAAAAACGTGTTGCTCATATACGGCGGCGGCTCGATCAAAAAGAACGGTATCTACGACAAGGTAGTTGCGATCTTAAAAGAGTGCGGAAAAACCGTTCATGAGGACGCCGGCGTTATGCCCAACCCCACTGTCGAAAAATTGTACGAAGGGATAGAGCGCGCAAGAAAAGCCAAAGCCGATTTAATTCTTGCTGTCGGCGGCGGAAGCGTGTGCGACTACGCAAAAGCCGTTTCTGTTTCGGTAAACTGCAAAGAAAAGGACGTGTGGGATAAATACTTTATCCGCTTTGAAGAACCCGATTGCGAGATAGTACCCGTAGGGTGTGTGCTGACGATGGTCGGCACGGGCAGCGAAATGAACGGCGGCTCTGTCATCACCAACCGCGAACAGAAACTCAAAATCGGACACGTTTTCGGCGAAAACGTATTCCCTAAATTCTCTGTAATGAACCCCGAATTTACCTATACTTTACCGAAGTATCAAATGGTGTCGGGCATTTACGATATAATGTCGCATATTCTCGAACAGTATTTTTCGGGCACGGACGACAACACGAGCGACTACATTATGGAAGGGCTTTTACGGTCGCTTATACATAGCGCAAATATCGCCGTGGAAAACCCCACCGACTACGAAGCGAGAAGCAACATTATGTGGACGGCGACGTGGGCTTTGAATACTCTCGTCGCCAAGGGCAAAACCACCGATTGGATGGTGCATATGTTTGGTCAGTCGGTCGGCGCGCTCACCGACGCCACGCACGGCATGACGCTTGCCGCCGTCACTATGCCCTATTATCGGTATATCCTGCCTTACGGCACGGCAAAGTTTGCGCGCTACGCCGTGAACGTGTGGAATGTAGATCCCAAAGGTAAAACCGACGCTCAGGTCGCCGAAGAAGGCTTAAAAGCTATGGAAGCCTGGATGAAAAAAATCGGGCTTGTAATGAACATCACCGAACTCGGAGCGACAAAAGAAATGCTCGACAGCTTGGTAAAAGGCACGCTCGTTATGGACGGCGGTTACAAGGTCATGAACGAAGCCGATATCCGCGCCGTTTTTAACGCGAGTTTTTAAGCGAGGTAAGCCGGTAGTCGCTATATCGAAAATCTTTAAAGGAGCATATAATGAAAAGGAAAAATTTGTTTACACTTTTATTCGTGCTTATCGCCTGCTTGGCGCTTGCGCTAACAGGCTGCAAAAGCGACACGGATAACGGCGACGGCGACGGAAACGATCGCGCCTACTACACTGTTTCCTTTGACAGCTGCGGCGGCAGTACGGTGGAAAGTCAGCGCGTTATGGAGGGCAATCCGGCGCGCAATCCCGAAACGCCGCAACGCGATTCTTATTCATTTATCGGCTGGTACAAAGCGACTGCGGAAAACGCCGAGCAATGGAATTTTTCAACGGACAGGGTCGATTCGGATATCACCCTTTATGCGAAATGGCAGCTTGCCGAAAATCAAACGGCTACGGCAAGCCTAACTTTCGACCGCAATTCGATCGGCTATACCGTAACGGGGTCTACCGGACAGGAAGAAAGAATTATCATCCCCGAGGAATACGACGATCTGCCTGTGACCGAAATCGGAGAAAGCGCGTTTGCGTACAGCCGGCATACGAGCGAAATAACATACGTTTCCATTCCGGATACCGTAACGAAAATCGGCTTGAACGCTTTTCACAATCAGAGCGCGCTTGTAACGGTCGATATAGGCGGCGGCAGCGCCCTTTCGTCCATAGGCGGAAACGCATTTTCGGGCAACGGCGCGCTGAAAACCGTTTACATTCCGCAAAGCGTGACCGAAATCGGTGACAGCGCGTTCAACAACTGCGGCTCGCTCGACAGCATTTCGGTCGCAACGTCAAATACGGCGTATTCGGGCGAAGGCAATAATTTAATAGAGAAAGCGACGAACACGCTTATACGCGGAAGCAATAACAGTCGAATCCCGCAAAGCGTAACCGCTATCGCACCCGCCGCTTTCCGCAAAGCGAACAAGCTGACTGCCCTGTTTATCCCGCTATCCGTAACGACAATCGGCAATTATTTTATAGCCGACAGCACGATCGCGACGGTACGCTATCAAGGCACGGAAGAACAGTGGAACGCTATCGACAAATCGGCAACGATGTGGAATTACGGCAACCGTGATGTCGAAGTCGTTTTCGGCGCGGCGGCGCGGAACGATGTACTTATCGTATACTTTTCCTATTCGGGCAACACCGCGAGCGTAGCCGACGAGATCATCGCTCGGTCGGGCGGCGACGGCGTGGAGATAATACCTGCCGTTCCCTACACTGCGGATGATGTGAACTACAACAATTCCGATTCAAGAAGCCAGGTGGAGCACCGGACCGACGCCCGTCCCGAAATATCGGATCAGACATACAGCCAAATCGATATGAGCGAATACAACACCGTAATTATCGGCTATCCCATATGGAACGGCGACGAGCCTATGATCATACGCACGTTCATCGAGCATTATAACGGCTTACCCGGAAAAACCGTTCACACGTTCAGCACTGCCGCATCGAGCGGCGGAAGCACGGCGCATAACAGCATCGGCGGCAGGATATCCGGAACTATCGGGAGCAATCTCCACTTGACGAGCTCTACCCTTTCAAGCGCAAGCAGCCGTGTTAATAATTGGCTTTCGGGATTGGATTTAGTGTCGGCATAAATTTATCGGCATCGGCGCGACGATACGCCCGAAATATCGCGCAAAACAAAAGCTCCCTTCGGAACTGATCCAAAGGGAGCTTTTAAGTTAAGCCGATTTAGTTGAGCTCGGCGAAGTATTTGATAGTTCTGACCATCTGGCTGGTGTAGGAGTTTTCGTTGTCGTACCAGGAAACGACCTGCACCTGATAGAGGTCGTCGCCGACCTTGGAAACCATGGTCTGCGTCGCGTCAAACAGCGAGCCGAAGCGCATGCCGATAACGTCGGACGACACGATGGGATCCTCGTTGTAGCCGTAGGACTCGGACGACGCTTTTTTCATGGCGGCGTTGATGCCTTCCTTCGTGACATCCTTGCCCTTTACGACGGCGGTAAGTATGGTCGTGGAGCCAGTCGGAACGGGCACGCGCTGTGCCGAGCCGATGAGCTTGCCGTTGAGCTCGGGAATGACGAGGCCTATCGCCTTTGCCGCGCCCGTCGAGTTGGGAACGATGTTGGCGGCGCCTGCTCTCGCACGGCGCATATCGCCCTTGCGGTGCGGTCCGTCGAGGATCATCTGATCGCCGGTGTACGCGTGAATGGTGCTCATGATGCCCGACTGAATGGGCGCGAAATCGTTGAGCGCTTTCGCCATGGGCGCGAGGCAGTTGGTCGTGCAGGACGCGGCGGAAATAATCTGATCGTCTTTAGCGAGCGTCTTTTCGTTGACGCCGTAAACGACCGTCTTGAGGTCGCTGCCGGCAGGCGCGGAAATAACGACCTTTTTCGCGCCGGCGTTGATATGCGCCATGGACTTATCTTTGGAGCAGTAGAAGCCCGTGCACTCGAGCACTACGTCTACGCCGAGCTTGCCCCAAGGCAGGTCCTTAGCGTCTTTTTCCGCATAGATCTTTAAGGTCTTGCCGTCAACGGTGATGGTGTTAGCCTCGTCGTCGGCGGAAACGGTGTGAAGATTCTCGCCTATCGTGCCGCAGTAGCCTTTCTGCGCGGTGTCGTACTTGAGAAGATTGGCGAGCATGGAGGGTTTGGTGAGATCGTTGATAGCGACTATCTCGTAGCCCTTAGCGCCGAACATCTGTCTGAAAGCAAGACGACCGATACGTCCGAATCCGTTGATTGCAACCTTTACGTTAGCCATAAAAAACCTCCGAGTTTTTTGTTTTTATCAGTATAACACCTTTGCTCGAATACGTCAACAAATTTGCCGATTTAGTTGACAGCATTTTTTAAAAGCGCCGGCGTTTCGCCCTGTTTTTACGCGTTTTCGCCGTCGCCGTTCGCCTCGACATCTGCGTCCGATACGGCGGCGTCGGTCGTGACTTGCGGCGCGTTTTCGCCGTCGTTTTCGGGCATTTGCTCGCCGTTATTTTCGGGCGCAGGCGCGGCGCCGCGCTTTAAAAATTCGCCGAGTTCGGTCAAATTATGCCCGTCGGTAAACGCGTCTTTTATTATGAGCGCGGTGTCCTTGCCCACGTACGCGAGCAGTCCCGTGCGGCACTTTGCCACCCTGTTAATTTCGCCCTTGCGAAACACTATGTCGGACGCGCCGTCGGTCTTGACGGTTATTCCGTCGCCGTCTATCGCGACCTTGCGCACCGTTTCGTCGCTTGCGAACACGGCGCTTGCAAAGAAGTTTTTGGGCGCGATCGCGAGCAGCAGCGCGCACACCAAAAGCATCGCGCCGAGCACTATGAGGATTATTCCGAGCACCAATAGATCGACGCGCGGACGGAGGATCACGGCGGTCAAACCCGCGGCAAGACCGAGCAGTGAAACGGCGAGATACGGGAAAAAGTATTTCAGCATTATCCCCTTGTTCACCGACTTGATATCGCTTTCCGTTATCTTATACTCGAGTTCAAACATGTCTGCCTACTTGAGATTTTCCGGATTAAGACACTCGAGCTCGGGCAAAACGAACCTGCCGTTTTCGCGAATGAGCACGTCGTCGAAATATATCTTGCCGCCGCCCATCTCCGGCGTTTGGCGAAGAACAAGGTCCCAATGCACCGCGGACACGTTGCCGTTGTACGCGTCGTCGTAGCAGCAGCCCGGCGTGAAGTGTATAGAGCCCGCTATCTTCTCGTCGAACAGTATATCGCCTATCGCGTCGGTAATGAACGGGTTTACGCCTATCGCGAACTCGCCGACGTATCTTGCGCCGTCGTCGGTATCGAAGATAGCGTCCGCCTTCTCTTTATTCGAGCTGTCCGAATCGACTATCTTGCCGTCCTTGAAAGTCAGGCGCACCCACTCGAACTTGGTGCCGTTGTACACGGTGGGCGTGTTGTAGGTTATTACGCCGTTTACCGAGTTTTTGACGGGCGCGGTGTAGACCTCGCCGTCGGGGATATTCATGTGTCCCGAGCACTTGACGGACGGGATATTCTTTATGGAGAACGTTAGATCGGTGTCTTTTGCCACCAAGCGCACTTTATCGGTCTTGTCCATGAGCTTTTGAAGCGGCGTCATAGCCCTGTCCATCTTGGAATAATCGAGATTGCACACGTTGAAGTAATGATCCTCGAACTCCTCCGTGGAAACGCCGGCAAGCTGTGCCATGGACGGCGAAGGATAGCGCAGAACGGTCCAGCGCGTCTTTTTTACGCGTATCTCGTGGTGCACGGGATGAGAATATATGCTCATGTATTTATCCATGCGTTCGGGCGGAACTATGGAGTTTTCGTAGGCGTTGTCGGAGCCGCGCACGCCGATATAGCAATCCATATCGCTCATTACGGCGGCGTCGTGCTCGCTCCACAGCTTGAGCTGCTCGTCCGTCGCGCCCTTTAAAAGCGCGGCGCGAACGCGCGTGTCGATATTGGTCACAAACGCCTGCGCTCCCGCGGCATACACCGCGTTGATGAGCTCGGTCACGAGCGGATACGGAACGTCGAACGCTTCTATGAGCACTTTGTCGCCTTTTTTTGCCGCAATCGAGTAGTTTACGAGATTGCGCGCCAATTTTACTATTCTTTCGTCTTTCATATTGACCTCCGAAATCAGTATAATTCTTTTTGAAAAAAAAGTCAATAAAACAGTAGTCAAATCTTTGAGTATATGATATAATATGGAAAATGTTTTTTTGGAGGTAAAACATTATGCCGTTAGTAACAACCAAGGATATGTTCGCCAAGGCATACGAGGAAGGCTACGCAATAGGCGCGTTCAACGTAAACAACATGGAAACTATCCAAGGTATCGTCGAAGCCGGAAAGATCGAAAAAGCTCCGCTTATCTTGCAGGTTTCATCGAGCGCGCGTAAGTACGCCAATCCCAAATATCTCACCAAAATGGTCCAAGCCGCCGTCGAAGACTCCGGTCTTCCCATATGCTTGCACCTCGACCACGGCGATTCCTACGACCTTTGCGTGGACGCCATAAAAGACGGATTTACGTCGGTCATGATCGACGCTTCCGCTCACCCGTTTGAGGAAAACATCAAAATAACCTCGCAAGTGGTCAAGTACGCGCACGACCGCGGCGTAGTCGTGGAAGCCGAGCTCGGCAGACTTGCCGGCGTCGAGGACAACGTAAAAGTCGCCGACGCGGACTCCTGCTACACCAATCCCGAAGAAGCCGCCGAGTTCGTGGCAAAGACGGGCGTCGATTCGCTCGCTATCGCCATAGGCACAAGCCACGGCGCGTTCAAGTTCAAGGGCGAAGCGAAACTGCGCTTCGACATACTCGAAAAAGTAGCTCAGCTCCTGCCCAAGTTCCCCATAGTCCTGCACGGCGCGAGCTCCGTTCTGCCCGAATACGTAAAAATGGTCAACGACTACGGCGGAACGATGCCCGGCGCAAAGGGCATACCCGAAGACATGCTCAGAAAAGCGTCGTCCATGGCGGTCTGCAAGATCAACGTGGATTCCGACCTGCGCCTCGCCTTCACCGCCGCCGTCAGAAAGCACTTTGCCGAAAACACCGCGCACTTCGACCCTCGCCAATATCTCGGCGACGGCAGAGCGCTCGTTACGGAATGTGTGCGTCATAAGCTCGTACACGTCCTCGGCTGCGCAGGCAAAGCCTAAATCGCGACAAATATATCTCGAAATTTTAAAGACCGCCCTATCGTCATACGGCGGTCTTTTTGTTGCCTTTATTTTTTATCGCGGCAAACGGTTACGCTTTTCCTGCTCCTCACTTTTCCGCGGAGTCGGCGCTTACATCATCGCCGCCGTCGCTACCGCCGCCGTTATCGCCACGCTTTATGTACGGGTAAATATGCTTACATATCTTCCAACCGATAACGCCTTTTTTGTACAGGATAAGCCCGACGGCGTAAACGACAGCGAGCGCACCCAATATACTGCCTATCGTTATACCTGCGATCGCGCCGCCCGAAAGCCCTTTATCCGACTGCGCCGAGGGCTCGGCGTCGTCCGGCTCAGGGTTTGGCGTGGGATCGGGCGTAGGTGTCGGGTCGGGATCGGGCGTAGCGCTTGCGCCCGTTGCCGGAATGACGAGATCGGTTATTTCCGTGCCCTGCGCGTCGAAATGCTTATTGCAAACCGTGCAGTCCTTGTGCGCTTTAGTACCGGTTTGCGTCGCCGTAGCCGCAATTTCCGCCACCCAATCGCCGAAGGTGTGACCGAGCGCGGCAACCGTTTGTTGTGCGACCGTTACGGTGTTGCATACCGAGCACTTTTTGCCCGCAGACAAGCCCGTTTGCGTGCAGGTTGCCGCGACGGCGGGAATGTTAACTTCCGTGTGAGCAAGCAATTCTCCGTATTCATTGCCGCAATTTTCACACGTTGCTTTTACCGTGCAGGACGCTGTGCCGCCCGTATGACCGAGCGCATCAACCGTTTGTTGCGCGGCCGTTACGGTGTTGCATACCGAGCACTTTTTGCCCGCAGACAAGCCCGCTTGAGTGCAGGTTGCCGCGACGGCGGGAATGTTAACTTCCGTGTGAGCAAGCAATTCTCCGTATTCATTGCCGCAATTTTCACACGTTGCTTTTACCGTGCAGGACGCTGTGCCGCCCGTATGACCGAGCGCATCAACCGTTTGTTGTGCGACCGTTACGGTGTTGCATACCGAGCACTTTTTGCCTGTGGATAAGCCCGTTTGCGTGCAGGTTGCCGCGACGGCGGGAATATCAACTTCCGTGTGAGCAAGCAATTCGCCGTATTCGTTGGCACAAATAAGGCATTTCGCTTTTGCCAAACAGGTAGCTTGGCGTTGGGGTCTATGGTCGTCCAGAGTTACCTCCGAGCCGGCAAGAGAAAAACAAGCCGAATCATCCTCATACTCGTCGCCCGAAAAAATCGTTCCGATCTGTCCCGACGAGTTATAACTGTTGTAACCGCCTTGCGTAAATGTACCCGAATATTTATCTTTTCCGACCTTGAGCTCGCCCGTGACGCCTATGCTTGCGCCCGTGAGCTCGCCCGCAACGGTGATTTTACAAGTATATGCCAAATAGACGTTGTTTGCGCTGTCGCCTTTTTTGTTGCCCGTAATTTGTACCGCGCCCGACACGCTAAACGTACTTTTCGTAGAATAACCGTCTACGTATACGCCGCCGCCGTTAACGCTTGCCTCATTGCCCGAAATCGTGCTGCCGATCATTTCGAACTCTCCGGCGGAGGAGGCGCCGTAAGCTATGTATACGCCGCCGCCTTTCTCCGCTCCGTTGCCCGAGATTTTGCCGCCGTTCATAGTAAACGTACCGCTCGAAGCAACGTATACTCCGCCGCCGCTTTCGCTCGCCGTATTTCCATTCTCGGCGGAGTTCCCGCCTATCGTACCGCCCGTCATTTCGAAATCTCCGTCACCGACATACACGCCGCCGCCGACGCGCGCATCGTTGTCGCGAATATCGGCGGTTGTCACATCGAGCGATCCCGTAGTCATGCATATTCCGCCTCCCCAACCGGCGGTGACATGATTACTTAAAATGCGAGCGGACGATATCGTAACGGTCACGTCGGCGTTTATGCTTATTCCGCCGCCGCCCGTCGCCGCCGTATTTTCTTCTATTATAGCTCTCCTGCCCACCGTAAGAACGCCGCCGCTTACGGCTATGCCGCCGCCGAAAGTGCCGGCTTCGTTATTCGACACGATAGCCGACGCCAAGTAACTGCCGACCCCGACTTCCATTGTGCCCGAATACAGATGAACGCCGCCGCCCGGCGTCGCGGCTATATTGTTGTTGATTTTGCCGCCTATGTAGCTGAACTTTTTATCCTCGTCGTTGCTCTCGAAAAAAACTCCGCCGCCGTCCGCCGTGGATTCGTTATACTCTATTTTAGGCGTCGAGTTGGTTATTTCCAAAGTGCCGTTACACACACATATACCGCCGCCGCAACCGGACTTGTTGTGACTTATCGTGCCGCCGAGCATTTTAAATTCGCCGTTGTTGCGTATCGCGCCGCCGTGTCCGCCGTCGCCGCCGCCGACTGCGGTATTTCCGGCGACAGTCCCCTCGTTCAGATGGACGAGACCCGTCGAATCGATAAAGAACGCGCCGCCGAGAACGACGCTTCCTTTTACCGCGCCCTTACCGCCGGTGATGAGTCCGCCGTTTATCGCAACGTTGCCGCCCGTTACCGGACTGACGATCGTGTGTTCTTTGGCGGCATATACATATCCGCCCGCATTGTCGTTGTTTGCCCTTTCGTAAATATACAATGCGCCCGACACATCGAATATCGCGCCGCTTTGTCCGGTGTACTCCAACATAAAACCGTTAAGATACAGCGATATGTACTTGCTTTGCGGTATGACCGCCGTTTCGCCCACCGTTACGTCGTCCAACAACGTCACCCGCGGCGAATACTTTGTAAGCGCAACCGTCAATGCTTCGTCAAAGCTATCGAAAAACTCCGATCCGCTCACGCCGTAGCCCACTCTTACCGTCGCGCCGACGGGCGCTTCGTCGGTTTCGGCATATACCTTACCGCCCGCTCGCAAGAACACGCACCCTAAGGCAAGCACAGCGAGCGTCGCGACGAGCGCAACTACCGAAACCGCAAACCCGTTTCTCTTTTTCGTAAACATACGACCACCTCTTTCCACAGGCATTATAAGCATTATCATTTTATCAAACTTCGATTTTTTTGGAAACATACAAAGCGCGCATACGGCTATTCTTCACACTTTCTTCACGAATCGATATGTGTTGTATTTTCCGTAATACTGTGTTATAATACCCGTGATGAATAAAGTCGAATTTAAAAATATTTTGATAGTCGAGGACGGCGACACACTCCGAAATTCGCTGACCGAATATTTTTCGGCAGCAAACAAGGTCACGGCTTGCGCGAACTTAAAAAGCGCCGTCAAAGAAATAAGCGAAAAGATTTACGATATCGTACTTTTGGATCTGATATTGCCCGACGGCAACGGCTTGAGACTTTTGGACTATTTGGGAAAAACGCCCGTACTGATTTTATCCGACCTCGGCGCGGACGAGAATATTATAGAAGGACTTACGGCAGGCGCGGCGGACTATATCGTAAAGCCATGCTCGCCCGAGGTGATAGAAGCAAAGATGTATCTGCGGCTTTTGCCGGACGCCAAGGCAAATATGACGTTGCACGGACTTTCCCTCAACGTTTCCGATCGCACGGTCATATACGGGGACACTAAAATAAATCTTACGTCCAACGAGTTTAATATACTCGCGTTTTTGATGCAGAACGCCGGCGTATTTTTCACTGCGAACGAGATCTACGAAAACGTGTGGAAGATGCCGCATCTCAACACCGAAACCGTAAAAAAGCACATGTCCAATTTAAGAAAAAAGCTGTTTGCCGTTTCGGACGATTGCGCCGCGCTGTTGCTTTCCAAGTTCGGCAAGGGCTATGCCTTTAAGGGTGAATAAAATGCTCGACCGCCGTATTAAAAAGATGATATATGTCGCCGTTTGCGCTGTTTTGGCGGCGGCGTTTATCGTCGCGCTCTACTTCGGTGCGCCTAAAATTTACGCCGTGCCCGAAGCGACCGGCGAGCTTACTTACAGGTCGAGCTATTTATCGGACGAGGGCGAATGGGTCACGGAAAACATCGAGGCGGAAATGGGCAAAGACGTTGCCGCCGTACGCATAAGCGACCTCACCTCTCTCGGCAAAATAACCAAGGTCAATTACGTTGCAAACGAGTTTGTAAACACCAACCTTTTAAGCAAAGATATACAAGTCGTGGATTTGACAAAGCCTTTCGAGTTTGCCGAAAAGGGCACGCTCATCTTTGTGGTTTTGAATTTAGACCCGTACGCCGAAGACTTCAATGAACAGTCGGAAAAGCTGGACGAATACAAAATAGGCGACAACTGGCACTTTACGCTGTCGCTACCCAAAATATTCTGCGCATCGAACGTCTATTATAAAACGACTTTGATCGAGCGCAACGGAGATATCGCAAATTATGATTTTACAAACTACAACACGAACTACGACAAACAAACGGAAAAGTTCGACGCGCGAACATCGACCACATATATAGACCTATCGTTTTACACGCGCCGCACCGCCATCACAAACACACTCAATTCGGCGGCGGTAGTAACGGTGCATTATCAGTCGCAGGGCGGAATGTACTCCGCCATTAAAGACGCGCCTCTTATCGGCACCGAAAATGCCGTAAAGGACTTGGATGAAAGCTCGCACAACCTTCTGCTCGCGTTCGCCATTCTCGCCGCCGTGGTGCTTGCCGTTCTCGCCGTCCTTTCCTTTGTGGAAAAATCGCTGAAATTCGTGTCGGCTATCGTGTGGATATTCGGCATTACCGCTATGCTGCTCGGCAGGTTCTTTTTGAGCAGCGCAACCGGCGCTCCCCTGTTTTGGACGGCGGTGTCGCTTGCAACGTCCTTTGTAATACTCGGCGGCGCGCAGTTCGCAATATGCACGAATATCGGCAAAGTTCCGACGAGATATATCTTCCCCGCTCTCTCGGCGGTCGGCGCGCTGTTCGCCTTTATATGCCCGTATATTCCGTTCTCCGCGGCGAGCGCAATGCGCATAGTCTGCATATGTATCAAGGGCGTCGGCGCGGTCGCGCTCTCGGCGTTTACAGTATCGACGCTTGTCGTAGGCGACGGGCACGACACTCTGCAAACGTCCTGCGCCGCGGTTATCGCGGTCGCCATTATCGCCTCGCTGTTTTTGCCGCAGATCTTCCCCGCTCAGCTTAACCCCATGTTCTGGCTGTGCGCGGCGACCACCGCGGCGACATTCGTCAGCGTGGTAGCCGTCATTCTGGACATAAAAAAGTCAAATGTGTATCTTACCGAAAACTTACACAAGGAAGTCGAACGGCAGGTCAAGGACATTAAAGCCGTCATTGCCGACAGGGATAATCTTTTGCAATTCGTTTCCCACGATATGAAAAAGCCGCTCGCTTCCGCGGTCATGCTGTGCAATACGGCGATAGAGCGCGAAAAAGACGGCGAACAGATAAAGACCATGAGCATCATAAAGCAGGACGCGGAGCGCGTTATAAACAGTCTTTCCGAAATCGCCGTTTATGCCAAGCTCAATTATTTGGAAGAATCGTCGCAGGTCGTCGATATACAAAAGCTGTGCGCACTTTTGTACAAATATCACGAGTTCGATTGCAGCGCCAACGGCATAGTGCTGAAAAACACGGCGACTACTCCCGTAAAAGCGTTCGTCAAGCAAAAAGGTCTCGAAAGCGTCGTTTCCAATATTATCATCAACGCTATCGAGCACGCGAACTGTAAGACCGTGACGCTGTCGGTCAAACGCAGTAGGAGCCGCGTCGTTCTCGCCATTGCCGACGACGGAAAGGGCATCGACAAAGATATGGACGTGTTCAAGCCGTACATTTCCGAAAACGACAGCGAAACGGGCGGCGTCGGTCTGTATATCTGCAAGAACATAATAGAGAGCATGAACGGCGAACTTTATTTCGAAAGCTCGGAAACCGGCACCACCTTTTACATCTCGCTGCTGAAAGCATAAAACCGAAATTTTAATACAACCGCTACGCGATTTTTAAAGAATAGTTGACAATTCCGCCGAAAATCGTTGACAGTATTGCCGTAAAAGGATATACTGTATTTTAGTTGATTAATCAACAAATGACGGTGTAAAACTCTACCCTATCTGCTTTAACGGCAATGCGATAGGCACACAACGGACAACGCAACGGCGGTTGCGATTTTTTGCAAAGTATCATGACAGTAGGCATACCGAGGGCGCTTTTATATTACAAAAACGAAAAGTTTTGGACGACGTATTTCAATGAGATCGGCGTCGATTATATCATAAGTCCCGAAACGAACAAAGAGATACTGACAAACGGCGAAAATTTGGCTATAGACGAAGCCTGTCTGCCCTCTAAGCTGTTGCTCGGGCATATAGATTGGCTTATCGGCAAGTGCGATTACATTTTTCTTCCGCGCGTCGCCTATCATCGCGGATACGACATGTGCACCAAGTTTTTGGCGCAGATCGATCTGGTCGCCAATATTTTTCGCGACAGAAACATCAAACTGCTTTTTTACGACGTTAAGGACAAGAAAATCTATCGCGAACGCAAAGCGGTCGGCAAGATGGGCAAATATCTGTCCGTCAAACGTTCGCAACGGAAATATGCCTACATCATGGCTAAGCAGGCGCAGCAGTATTACGAGATGTTCAGAGAGCAAAATCAGGAAAAGCTGTTGAACGAAAGCGCAAAGCCCAAAATACTGCTCGTCGCACACGCGTATAACGTCGGCGACAAATATGTCGGCGGACCCGTTACGGAATTTATAAGATCGCTCGGTTGCGAGCCCATTATCGCCGAATATACGGACGAAATGAAGTGCATACGCGCCTCGCACAATGTTACCGCCAATATGCCCTGGGCGTATAACCGCCATCTCGTCGGCGCAATAGAGCTTTTAAAAGATAAAGTTGACGGCATTATCCTGTTGACCACATTCCCCTGCGGCACGGACAGCATGGTCAACGAGTTTATCGTGCGTACATACAAGGACAAGCCGATAATGACATTGACGGTAGACTCGCAGGACGGTTCCGCCGGCATGGAAACGCGCATAGAAAGCTTTGTCGATATCATACAACTCAAGAAGGAGAAACAATGATCAACAGCGAAGTTGTGGCGTGTTTTCCGCACATGGCAAACTACGCTTATGCCTTTAAATACGTATGCGAAAAAGGCTTTGAAGTAAAGTATCTTATTCCGCCGCCCATAAGCAAGAGGACGCTGGAGCTCGGGAGCGACAGCAGTCCCGACTACGTGTGCGCTCCGTTCAAGTACACCATGGGCTGTTATCTCGAAGCGCTCGAACTCGGCGCGAACTGCCTAATGCAGATCTACGGCAGTTGCCGCCTTAATTATTACGGCGAGCTCGCCGCGACCATTCTGCGCGACATGGGATATAAATTCGAATTTTTCGACATGGCGGCTGTTAATTGGCATTCCATAAAATCCATTTTCGAAAACTTCAGGATAGTAAATCCCGAAATGTCCATCGTAAAAGTCGGAATGGCTATCCGCGTAACGCTCAAGATAATCGAAACATTGGATAAATTCGAGGAATACATAAGGCGCAACGTCGGCTTCGAGGTAAACGACGGCGAATTCGACGCGACTTACAAAGAATTTCTCAAAAAGCTCGAAAACATCGCCGACGGCAAAGACTTGAAAAAACTGTCAAAGGAGTATTGGAAAAAACTGAACTCCATACGGCTCGACAAACCGGCAAAAACGATTAAAGTCGGTTTGATCGGCGATTATTACACCGTTCAAGAACCGTTTTCGAACTATTTTATGGAAAAGGAATTGGCAAAATTCGGCATGGAAGTCTATCGCCAAATGAACATAACCTGCTCCGTTATCCACAGCGAAAACAAAAAGAAACGCGAATTCGCAAAAAAATACGCCAAGTACAATATAGGCGCGACGGCTAACTGCACCATTGCCGAAGCTATCAAATTTGCAAAGGACGGTTGCGCCGGCATCATTCAGGTAAAATCGTTCGGCTGCACGCCCGAAGTGGACGCAATGCCCATACTGCAAAACGTGAGCCGCGATCTCAATATCCCCATTTTACATTTCAGCTTCGATTCGCAAACGAGCGAAACAGGCGTAAAGACAAGGATCGAAGCGTTCTACGACATGGTTTCGGCAAGGAGTAAAAAACAGTCATGAAGTGCTATTTAGGTATAGATATAGGCTCGATCTCCACCAAAGGCGTGGTCATCGACGGCGAAAACAACATTCTCGCTAAGGAATATTTGTGGACCGAAGGCGACCCCATGGGCGCCGTAAAAAGGCTTTTGAAAGCGCTCGAAAAACAGCTTTCGGGCAGCGACGTCAAAATTGTCGCCGTCGGCACTACGGGAAGCGCGCGAAAACTCATAGGCGTTATGACTAACGCCGTTGTGGTCAAAAACGAGATCACTGCCCACGCGATAGGCACAATGACGATCCACCCCGACGTCAACACGATATTCGAGATCGGCGGACAGGACTCCAAGATAATCATAATCGAAAACGGGTTCGTCGTAGACTACGCAATGAACACGCTGTGCGCAGCGGGCACGGGCTCGTTCCTTTCAAGTCAGGCGCACAGATTGGGAGTTTCCGTGGAGGACTTCGGCGAAATAGCCTTAACTTCCAAAAAGCCCACGACCATTGCCGCGAGATGCACCGTTTTTGCGGAAAGCGACCTCGTTCACAAAGCGCAGATAGGCCACAAAAAAGAAGATATTATCGCCGGACTGTGCAAAGCGGTGGTGACAAATTACTTGAACAATATCGGCAAGGGCAAAAAGATCAATCCCCCTATCGTGTTCCAAGGCGGCGTAAGCAAGAATGTCGGCGTAAAAAAGGCGTTCGAGGAAGCCGTCGGAAGCGAAGTCATCGTCGATGAAAACGGGCACTTGATGGGCGCGTTCGGCGTTGCCGTGCTCGCAAAAAAGAGCGGAAAAGAGCGGGCATTTTCATTCGATGTCGCCGACATAGCGTTCAAAACTCGCGGCATAGAGTGCGGAAAATGCGCAAATCATTGCGAAATAATCTGCGTTTACAGAGAGGACGAGCTGATAGACAGTTGGGGAAACAAGTGCGACAACGGCGCTATCAAAGCCCGAAACTGAAACCTATAGTTGCGATAAGACCCGCGCTTTCTGCGCGGGTCTTATCGTTCTTTCCCCTATCGTAAAAGCCGATACGAGCAAAGGACGCTACGCCCTTTGCCAATTATAGGCGGCGTACGTCGAAGTCAAAAGGTTCGCGGCGGTGGCGGAGTCGGTGAGATCCGCTTCCGCAATATTTGTTGCCGTCGTGGAATTTCTCGGCGTGACCGTCCAGTCCGACGTCGCGCCGAAAACGACGCTCGTGAGCGCGGCGCAGTTTTGCACTGCGTTCCTGCCTATCTTTCGCAGGCTTGCGGGCAGCACTATCTCGGACAGCGCGGCGCAGTTATAGAACGCCGTTTGATCGTTGTATGAAATTATGCTTACCGCGCCGGCTATCTCCACGCGCTGCAGTTCGCTCATATTCATAAACGCACCGCCTTCTATCTGGTAGCTGTCCACTACCTTGACGCGCTTTACGTACTTCGCGGCGGAACCGCTTATGTCGCTTTCATTGCCGCCGCCCAAAATCTTAACTATCGACTTGCCGCAAAGCGGAAGCGTTACGTTTTCGAGCGAAGCACACGTCTTGTCTACGATCGCAAGGCTGTTCTGATACGTCGCGTCGGCGGGCAGTACCAGCGTCACAAGCGCGGTATTGCCGTAGAACGCCGCGCCGCGTATCTCGCCGCACTTTTCTATCACGATCTCGGTAAAGCCCATGCCTCGCAACGCGCTGTTCCCTATTGTTCCGCTGTCCGTGACGGTTATTTTTTCGAGCGTGCACGGCACAAAGTACGTGCCCACGCCGGTTATGGACAAAACGTCGCCGCCGTCGAACGCCGACATATCGCCGCGTTTGACGCCGAATATCGCGCCGACATGCCTAAGATTGGACGTCGCGCCGGGCGTCCTGCTCGTACCCACAAACGGCACGACAAGCTCCTCTATCGCGCCGCAGCCGTAAAACGCGTTCTCTACGATCTCCTGCACGCAGTCGAGCACCGTTATTTTCGTAAGCGCGGGGAGCGCGCTTTGCTGTTCCAAAGCTTCCCTCGCGCCGAACATATAGCCCAAGTGCCCGTTATCGCCGCCGTCGCCTATCACGGCAAGCGTGATCTCGGTTAGCTCGGTATAGTCGGAGAACGCGCCGAACGCCACGCCCGTGACGGTATTGCCGTCCAATGTTTGCGGCACGGTGAGCGCCGTCGATGTCGGCTTTAAGCCGCGTACGATCGTAGCCTCGCCGTTCGCCGCCGCATACTTGAACTCGCCGTCCGAGGACACCGCAACCGTGCCGACGGAAATGCCGCCGTCAAAGCCGGCGCTCCACTCGGAATGCCACACGTCCGTATCGCAGTCGGAATCGACTGTAACGTCGAACGTGCCGCCCTCGGGCAAAATGTTCTTTCCCGCATATATCACGCCGCTCGGGATAAACAACTCGTCAAGACCCGTAGCGTTTTTGAACGCGCCGTCGAGGCCGCCGTAAATTATGCGCGTGTTGTCGTCGATCTCGAAGCTCGAAACGCCGCTGTCCACCGACACGAGCACGAGCTTGTTGTTCCCGCTGTTTCCTATATAGCTCGCTCCGCCGATTTCGTACATGTCGAGAATGCACCCGAAAAACGCATCCTCGCCTACGCTCTCGATAGTGTCGGGCAGAGATACGGTCTTAAGCGACGGGAATAACGGCTGCGGGTCATAGAGTCTGCGCGTAAAAGCGAGCGGCGCGATCGCCGTAGCCGCCGTCACCGTAACCGACTCTAATTTTTCGTGATAGGACCCCACAAACTCGTAAAGTTGTGCCGGCGCGTCCGCTGTTTCGCCTATAAACGGCAATGTCAAATTTTTGAGTTTCACACAGTCTTTAAACGCATTTTTATCGATATGCTCGACGCTTTGCGGCACGACAATGCTCTCCACCGCCGCGCAGCCGCGGAACGTGCTCGCAGACAGCCTTGTCACCCTCTTGCCGTCTGCCGTTTCGGGGATCGTCGCTATTTTGCCTGCGCTCGCGTCGTATCTTGTAACCGTCGCGGTGTTATCGAACAGTACGGCAAAGGTGAATCCGCCGTGCGGCACGAGCGACTTTACGCCGTACACCGCCGATATGTCGTCCGCGTAAAAATCGTCGAACTGCGACTTTTGCTGCGCCAAGTACAGTATCGTGCCGTTACAACCCTTGAACGCGTTATAATCGACGTCGGTCACATACGCGTTGCCGTAAACATCGTCCGCGCCGACCGTCGCTACAACTATGCGCGAGCCGGAGGTGTTAAAGAGCACGCCCTGCTCCGCCCTGAACGCAGTATTGCCGCTTTCCACCGTTATACCGGACACCGCGCGCTTAAACGCGCCGCTCGCTATATTCGCGACGTTCCTGCCGATAGTAAGACTGCCGCCGTATTCGATATTTTCGATAGCGGTCACGGGATATTCCGTGCCGTGTATGGATATAGCGGCAGGAATAACGCCGCTAAACGCGCCCGTAACGCCCGTAACGGCGAGCTCGCCGTCCTTTAGGCGGAGAGTCATTCCGCTCGCCTCGATCGGCGCATAATCGTTATAGACCGTCGGGTACACGGACGATGACGGCGCGCCCGAAATGTGGTTCCAATTATTTTCGAAATGCGCGTCGGCATACGCTTTGGAAAACGCGCAGTGTACAGTCGCGGTTGTGGGGACTGCCCAGCCGTTGTTGAAAAACGCATGCGCGCGCACGCTCGTAAGCGTGGACGGCAGCCAAATATCCGTTATGCCGTCGCAGTACGCAAAGCTGACGTTAAACGCCGTCGCACCCTCCTCGAGCGTCACCGTCTTTACCGCGGAATTGTAGAACGACGCGGAAAGCACCGTTTTTCCTACGAACACAGCCGGTATGCTTACTTTATTCGGAGTGTTGCCGCTCGCGCTGAGCGCCCACCCGTACTCCGTTTCGGTCATGCTCGCAAAGCTCGGCTTGAGCTCCGCGTACGCCGCGCAGTCGTCGAGCACAGTTTGCGTGTCGTAAAAATAGTGCGCGATCTCCACTTTGTTTTGCGCGTTTGGATAGGCGTTTTGCGGCACAGTGACGGTGACTGGTGTAAGCGCGCCGTCGCGTTCCAAAACGTTATAGCCGCTGTCGCGCCCGAGCTTAGCGCCGTCCACACCGGCGTACAACGCGGCTTGCGGAATGATATCGCCCTCGACGTACTCCGCCGCGGAAGAAAGCGGCGTATCGGTATTTTGGCGCAGTCCGCCGTTCACAGTGTAAGTGCGCAAGTATCGGCTGAGCGTGACCGTGTACAGTCCGCGCACGCACAAATTGTAGTCGTAATGCTCACCGCCGCTAATTACGCGCACGTAATACATGTTGTCGCCGTGCTCGATCTGCGGATAACCCGTAGCGAGTTCGCTCGCGCTCCACACCTGCATGTCGTCCCCGTCGGCGCGCGCCGTTTCGGACTTGTAGAACACAGCGCTGTGCCCGCTTGCTACCTTAAAGTAGTTGTTTATGCGAAAGCGCGAAGCTTTATTGTCGGGCAAGACCTGCTCGAAAAGATAGTACGCGTCGTTGCCATCGCCCACTTTTTCAGCATAGAATCCGCCGAGCGCCACATGCCCGTCGGAAAAGCCCAGCCGCTTCAGAGTGAATTGCGAACTCGATTTTACTATTACAAACATGACGGTCGCGCCGTCGATCGCCACTTCCTGCGTGCCGTGCGTGCCGTCTATTTCGACGTCGGCGATTTCGTACGCCGTAAGCTCCGCAGTGGACTTGCCGTCGGGAAAGCTATCGTAGCCCAAGCCCAACGACACAGCCCAATCATTCAGATCGACCGACGTTCCCAAAACGGTATAGGCTTGCACTTCCGTCGGCAGTCCGGCAAGCGTCACACGCAACACATATTTGCTCGCGCCGTCGATCGCATTCCAAGTAAGCGCGCCGACGTTTGACAGCGCAAGCGTGTCGAACCCCGCGCCGACGTCACCGCCGTTGCCGCCGCTCCAATGCGCGTACACCGTGTGATCTCCGCGAAAGACATACGCCGCGTTTACCGCCTCGCCGCCCTCGCGCTCGGTGTACCAGCCGGCGAAATCGAGCTCCGCGTGCGTCGGGTCGGACGGCATTGAAATGCGCCCGTCCGCATCGGTAGTCGCCGTAGACGGACCGGTAAGCTCGCCGCCGTTTGCGTCGAACGTTATCGTGTATACGTCTTTGCCGCCGTCGCTCGAAGAACTCTTATCGCCGCACGCGACGATCCCCACCGAAAGCAAAACGGCGCATATCGCCATGCACAATATACTCAATCCCCGCTTTTTCATACATATAGCCTCCGCCGATATTGCACTAACTAAAGTTAATACTGTTCGATTATATCATTAATTAAAGTTCGTGTCAATGATTTTATTAAGTAAAGTTAGTATACTAAAGTTAATACGGCGCAGTACGCCGAACAAAGATAAGGATAAGTTATGGGGAAACACACCAAATTTGCCATAAGGCTAAGGGAGCTGCGCGAAGAAGCCGGGGTTTCCATGCTTCAGCTTGCCAAGGCGATCGGGGTCAGCGACGCCGCCGTGTGCAAGTGGGAAAACGGGTTAGCGGAACCCAAAGCGAGCTATTTGGTCAGGCTCGCCGAATATTTCGACTGCACTGCCGATTATCTCTTAGGCAAGGACGGCGAATATTATCCGCACCGAGCAAAGGTGACCGTGTACGACGGAACGCGGCGCGAAGTAAAGCCGCCTTCCGCAGCCATGCCCGACGCCGCGACCGTCGCGACGGATATAGAACTGTCGCCCAAGGAAGCCAAGCTGGTAAAATCGTTCCGCGAGCTCTCGCCCGAAATGAAAGATTTTCTGCAATCCGCGCTCAAGCTTAAAAGCGACGATAAAACGTAATATGTAAAAAGCCCGCCGTAAGCGAGCTTTTTTATTATACGAAAAACCACATGCAATACTTTCGCGCAATGTTGCTTTACTTCTTATTCTTTGTTTTTGCGGAAAGCTCCTCTATGCAGTCGAGATAGGCTTGCTCGACGTCGCTCAACGTCCGCGCCTGATATTTTTTGTATTCGCCTTTGGCGTTATCTATCGCCTGCTCATGAGTAACGGTTCCTGCGCCTTGCAATAATTTCTCGCCGCCCATTGTGAGTATTCTATCAAGGTGCGCCGCCCAATCCGCCATAGTCATTGCTTGTTCGCGTTCAGCTTGACGCTCGGCAAAGTCCAAGTATCCGGAAACGATCTGCCCGAGCGCGCGGAGCTCCTTCTCGTTCAAATAATTCTTTGCGACTATCGCGTCCCGCAAATGCGGCTTGTCGCCCTTGAAAGTAGTAAGTCCCATAAACTCTTTTTCGGCATCGGCGCGTGAATATATAACTTCCGCCGCAGTCTGTCCGTGTACGGCATAGTGGATTTTATTCTGCACCTTTTTGAAAAACTCTATGGAAATTTCCGCTCGCGGATCGTAGTCGATACTTGTCGCGTAAATATCCAGCACCTGCCGATAGAACACTTTTTCGGACGCGCGGATATCGCGGACACGCTCCAACAGCTCTTTGAAATAACCGCCTCCGCCGAGATTTTTCAACCGTTCGTCGTCCATTGTAAAGCCTTTGCGGATATACTCGTTGAGCCGCTTAGTCGCCCACTGACGGAACTGCGTGCCGCGCAAGGACTTTACGCGATAACCGACGGAAATAATAACGTCGAGATTGTAGTAATCCACTTGATAGGTTTTGCCGTCGGAAGCAGTTGTTGCAAAATTTGCAACAACTGTATTTCGCTCAAGCTCACTTTCCTCAAACACGTTTTTGATATGCCGAGAAACCGTCGATTTATCCCTATCGAACAACGCCGCCATTTGATCGAGCGTAAGCCACACCGTTTCGTTCTCAAACAGTACGTCCACTTCGACGTTATTATCTTCGGTCTTGAAGATTATAAAATGCTGATTTG
>JAMPDA010000004.1 GCA_023665905.1 Roseburia sp. | reverse complement strand
ACCAGCGGCGGCGCGGGCGGAAACGGCGCGGCGCGCGCGACCGGATACTATTCGAGTGGTGGTGCAGGCGGCGGCGGCGGCTCCGGATACCTCAAAAACGGCGCGGTCGGCTCTACCGGCGTAACGCTCGGCACCGTAACCGTAAGCAACAAGTATGTAAACACTACCGTTACACAGTCCTCGACCAGCGGCGCAAACGCCGGCGCTGGCTATATACGTATAACGGTGCTCGAGGTCAACCAGGACCCCGTTACCAAGACTACGGTTTACACCTGCGGAACGTCCACGACCAACCGTTGGGCGCGCGGAGATCATGCATTGACCGTAAAACCTTCCGACATCGCAACCGATCTCGATACCGGTCTTTCTACTTCCGCGGCGGCGAAAACGCTGTATTTTTCCAATAACGATACGAGCGACTTGAGCGCCTGGTCGAGTTGCGGTCTGTGGCTGGACAAGGACTGCAAAAACTGGGCGGACAGTTATGTCGATTACAGAAACGCATCCAATAATATGTGGGTGTATTCCAATTCGGAAGTACGCATTAAAAAGATACTCAAATATCCGCGCAAGAACGTGGATGGCTGTACGGAAGACGGCAAGCTTCGAGTATACACCAAGGTGAGAGATAACTACGGCGAAACGCAGTCCAATGCAAACACGCACAGAGGCTATGCCGTAGTGTACTTCGATATTTACGTGTCGCCGGACGTAGTCAAGCCCGCCGTTGCGACAACGCTGAACTCGGGCACGACGAGCGAGATACGGCTGGGCAAGTCCAATCAGACCAACACCACGCTCGACTATCGCGATACGTCAAGCTACATTTACAACACGACCAATAACAGAGACACCGCGTTTATCGCCGCGCCGCTCAATTCCGCAATATCCGGCGGAGTTACCCTCGATGCGACAAAGCTGTTCCGCGTTCTCCAAAAGGGCACGGAAAACAACGCTTCTCCCACCGTTTCCGCGTACGACGTCGTGGGAATATCCAAGGTGACTAACGAAGCGGGCACGTCCAACGTTACGAGCGGCGATTATTACACGATAACGTTCAATACCAATACGACTACATACGGAAGCTCGGGTCTTTATCCGTCGATAACGATAAAGCCAAAGTCCTCCGTTCCGCCCGTCAATCAGTTCGTGACGTTGCGGCTGTACGCCAAAGCGTGCGAAAAGGCGTCCAAAGCGGCGATAGGCGACGAGGCGTTTATATACCTTACATTCTATATAGGCAACACGCGTCCTTACTACGTTTCGGCGGATAAGATAAGCAAGATATCGGGCACGTCGAGCTTGACCGAGCCCAACTACACGCTCACGGTCGGGCAGACCAAAGATATCTATATATCCGATCTCGTGCGCGACAGAGACGGGCACACCGTAACTTACGTGACGGGCACTTCCTCGTCCAATATAAAAGTTCCGGCAAACGAGTATATACCCGTCACCAAGCAGAACGCGGCGCTCACGCTTAAGTCCACGTCCAACTATTACAACCTTACGGGCAACACGGTAGTCGGCGGCGCAAACACCGGAAACGCCGCGTCGTCCAATTCCTGGTACACGGGTACGGGCGCGGCGACTACGGGCTTCGGCAGCAACAACCCCATACTTGCGCCGACGGGCACTGCTGCCGCATCGACGGCGTGCGTGACGTACACTTACGTCAACAACAACACGCTGCGCTTGACGGCGCGCGCGGCGACGCAGTTCCAGTACGACAGGACTAAATATTCGAGCACGGCGACGACGGGCTTGAGGCAACGCAACGGCGACTTCTACTTTATGGTGCGCCTGCAAGACTCGGGCGACACCGCCGACAGCGGAATTTGGGTGCCTATCTCCATAAAGGTTACCGACAATACGCCCGAAAAGCTGACGCCTACAGCCAACTTTACGCTCGGGTTCGATTACGCGGCGGGCACGGTCGATGCTCAGGGCACGCCCACTAACGACGCGACGAGCAGTCAGATCGCGCAGTACATTACGCCTATAAGCTTCTACGATACGCGCGGCACGCTCAACGGTATCGGCGCTTACGACCAGACCAACTACTTGCAGGCGAACAAACAGGCACAGCCGTTTGTAAAGGACGCGGATACCTTCGCTTTCTCGAGCAGCTACGGCGCAGACAGCGCAAACATATACACGTATGCGCTCAACGACTTTGCGGCTATCGACAGCACGTCGGCGATAACAGTCGGCAACGGCGCGAGCTACACGATCAACACGTACGATACGGAGGCGTTCTTTAAGGTCGAAACCGTCGATCTGTACGCGAGCGGCAGCGTGTTCGCATATCTGCGCGAAAACAACAGAATGACGCAGGCGGAGCTCACCGCCATGGGCATAAACGTGGTCGCGGGAAGCAACCCGACGCGCTATGTCTACAAGGGACTTAAGATAACGCCCGTGCGCTCCACCGGCGACAAATTTTTCCAGATAGACGTCAAGGTCGTAGATACGCACGGTAGCAAAGCGACCGTGCCCGTCTACATCAAGGTGGAAAACCGCGCGGTCAACCTTCGTCGCGCTCCCGGTGCGACTAACGAGGACAGCTCCAATTCGCTCTATGCCGTCGGGCTTAAGAGCGGCGTCAGCGAGTACAAACCGTACGAAGCCGGCATAGGCTCGTGCTACATTTCCTACAAGACCGAAGTGGGCGGCAAGATAAAGATCACGCCGTACGATTTCGCGTACGACTTCGACGTAGCCAACGGCGCGACCGACAGCACCGCCAATTACAGTCTGCCGTATGCCGACGACTCCGACTTTGCGAGTAGGAGCGCCATTATAACGGCTACGCATGCCGTCAAGAGCGTTTCGGCGGCTACCGACGCTTCGCCGAGCAACACGACCAACGTGACCTGCCAGACGCTCAGCTTTACCGATTATTCGGATATATCGTCAAAGGTCAATCAGGATACCGGCGCGTACAGAGATTATTTGAAAATCGAAACATCCTCTACTGTACAGACGGTCAGCGGAATACCGACCATAACGTTTACCGCCAAGTCGCGTACTGGCGCCGAAAATGTTCAGTTCAGCTTCCTCGTGGGCGACGGAAGCTCGGCGGTGCGTTGCACGATAACCATAACGGTAAACAACGGCGCGCCGGAGCTTCAAAGCGGCTTGCAGCCGTACTATTCGTTGACTGCAGGCACGGCGTCCGGTTCACTGCCCAACGCGTGGGAGTTTTCGATAAACGGCGTAAGTTCCGGCTCTACGACTATCCCCGGTATCGTAAAGGATAAGGACGGCGATTCCCCGACGTTCATTTCCGGCACGGCAAAAATAGTCGCCAAAGTAGGCGACGAGTATTATCCCGCGCTGAACGCAAGCTACGGCGGCGTATCGGACGTCACCGACGCGTCGGCTAAATACATCCTGTCGTCGTATGCAACGGCGACGCTCACAAAGAGCACGCAGAGCGGCGCAATGGGCACGGACGTAATACGCGTAGTCGGACTGTCGTCCACGCAGACGTTGCCCGTCCCCGTATACCTCGAGTTCCAAGTGACGGACAACTACGATGCGGATGAAAAAAGGCCGACATTGCATATTCAGATAGAAGTCATCAACTCCAAGCCGCAAGCGGACTTCGAGGCGTTGGTGAAGGACAATACACTCATCAAAAACGACGACGACAGCTACACCTGGCAGATCAAGTACGAGCAGCAGGTGGAAAAGGGCCTTGCGCGCTATATCGTAAGCAGCTCCGAGCTCGCGTCCTCGAGCATGATACCTGCTTCCGCCAAGAACAAGATAGTTCTGTTCTCCGACGCCGACGGACTGCAACTGCCGCAGTTGAGCCCTGCGACGGAGGCGGCAAGCTTCAATGCGGGAAACTACGTTACAAGAGCTTCGGTCGCTTACGACGCCGCTAATTTAAAGTACGGCAAGATAACGTCCGATATGTTCGAGAGCCGTGCGTCGGCGGCGATCATGTACACTCCGATGTACAAGAACACCGACGAGGACAATGAGAAAGGTTTAAGCGAATATCTCGATATTACCGTACAGTTCTTCAGAAAGACCGACGAAGGCTTCGAGAACGCAGCTTACGCGACCGAGTACTGGGCGATAAAGATCGTCGAAAACTCGCTTACCGGCAGAGCCAAGGACACCAACAACGGACTGTCCACCCAGATAGCTATAGCCATTTGCGACGACCATCACAATGCGTCCACGTACACCGGCGGAACGCATGAGGAAGACGCCGTTACCGGCAATACCGAAGTGCGGATACTCAACTTCTACTATCAGTACAAGAGTCCCGGACTTATAGCGACGCACGAGACCTATCGCAACGATCCGGTTTCGGAGTCCGCCGTGGCTGTGGAAAAACGCGTAGCGGAAGATCCCACGCTGTATTCCATAGACTACGATTATCTTTACGGCTATCAGTTCGAAAGCGGAAATAAGCCTGCCGCCGGCACAGACAAACAAACGGCGGTCAGAAACGCGACGTATAGCGAGGACTTCCAATATCAGTACTTCGTAAACAGCGCTATCTATGCCACGGGCGAGGGATCTAATAGGGAAGAAACGCCGGTAAGCAGACCCAAGACGTTCGATTCCACGGGAGCGAGTACTTTCTATTACAAGCCCGTTGAGGTGGGCGCGACCGGCAGTACTACCATGCCGATAAGCTATATAGCTATGCCCAAGACTTTCTCCATAACCACGGGCGGCGGCACTGTAAACGGCAATCACGTCACGTTTGCCAACGCCGGCGCGGCTGTCGGCGGCGACGTAAAGCTCGTGGACAGCGAATACGCTACCTGGGGTGCGACCAACGCCGACGTGTTCGCCAACCTCGCTCTTACGGACGGCAACAAAACCTGGTCCGGCGCCGATATACTCAGCAACCCTTATGTAAATATCACATACACGGGCAGTGTACCGTTTAATTGCGAGCTTATAAATAAAGCATATGCTCAGTTAAGCGATAACGCTTATGTGTATCAGACGATGAGCACCCTCAATCCGACCTATGGCTCAGCCGCTTCGAGTATCTTCCAAGAGGATAAGTTCGGCTTTGTCATAAGCAAAAAGTCGAACGGAGAACGCCCTGCAGGCAACGGAACGACGGAGTTCCCCGTGGGCACGCTCAAGCTGTTTGTAGACCTTAAGACGTTCGACAGCAGCAGCAATGCCGAAACGGAAGCGACCACCGTGTCCGTAAAGATATCCGTCGCCAACAGCAGACCGAGTTTCTCGCAAACGGAAATCGATATGAAAATGACCGTCGCAAACGCGTCGGGCGTAGTGGCGAATGGCAGCAAGAATACTATCTACGGCAAGTATGTGGAGTTCTACCGCGGCAGCGGCACGAATATCGCGGAAATAGACAGCGATTTCAAGACCACGATACAGTATTCCGACGCCGATAGCAAAGATGAAGTCGTGTTCTATCTGCCGTCGGCTACCGACTCGACGCTCGGTTCGGTGCTCACCGAAGAGCAGATAGAATATATCAACCTGGATACCAATATAGGTAGTCAGGCGGCATATGTTACGACTTACTTTACGGATATAGAGGGAACTGTCGCAAGCGATCTTACCGCAAAGAAAGCATTTATCCCCAATCCCGGGTATAAACAGTTCTTTACGGTATCGCCCGACAACGGAACTTCAAATATATTGCAGTTCAAGCCTGTGGCGAAGACTCAGCTCAATTTGAACGGCAAGAGCGGCACCGAAAAGGAAGCTATTCTCAAGTCCTACAACTTAAAGCAGGATAGCGACGGAAAAATATACTATCCGTTTAAAGTGCTTTCCTACGACGACCTCAACAACTCCGGCTTCGGCAACGGCGGTTGCGGCTGGGCGCTTACCGTAATAAACGTGTACATCGATAACGATCCTATTTCGGTAGATACGTCCAAGATCGATAACAAGAATTTGACGAATATTCCTACGATTACCGTCGGCGCCGACAGCGTAAAGGTGTACACGCGCACCGTAACGCTTTCCAAGGGAAGCCCGATATCCTTAGATGTATCGACTATCCTCAAAGACGCCGATATGCAGTACAACGGCTCCGCATACGCGCTTAAAACCGATGCGAGCTATACGAACCTTACGGATGACGGCAAGTATGTCAAGGACTACCTCGAAGTCCCGCAAACGGTCGATGTGACCGAAAACGAGGTGACCAAGAAAGTCCCGACGGCGAGCGAAAGCAGCGGCCCGTATACTTCGGTCAGCGTTTCCGCAGTAGGCACGTCGTACGCGTTCGAGGCGATCAGCGCGTTCAAGACCGACGCATCGCTTACGTACGTGTTCGAGGACACCGCCGGCTCCAAGGTCGCGATCAAGTTTGTGTTGAAATATACCAACGAAAC
Organism: Roseburia sp.; assembly: GCA_023665905.1. Classification (GTDB taxonomy): domain Bacteria; phylum Bacillota; class Clostridia; order Christensenellales; family Pumilibacteraceae; genus Anaerocaecibacter. Next base: position 82,828 of record JAMPDA010000004.1, on the reverse strand, counting down.
GCCCAATCTCCACTCCGTATTCGGCAACGACAGCATCGATATAGTCATGCATACGGGCGACAGCTTTGTGTTGCACGTGGCCGAAGTGGGCGAAAAGGCGACTTATACCGACACGACCAACACCAGATACACCTACGGCCAAGAGTATTACTTCGGCAGCGACATGAACGGCGGTTACAGCTCGCCGTCCGGATTTACCGCCGCGGCGAAAGCTTCCGGTTGGTCGTATCCGATGACGGCTACCGCGCAAGACCTTTACGGTAATTTCAGCCTGTTCGGCACGAGCGGAAGTACCGATACGGGCACCGAGCTCATACTGTTCGACGACGATGCGCCGAGTACGCTTCGCTTCCAGAATAACGGCTCGTTCATGAACACATCGACGCAAGTGAACTCCCAAGGTTACTTTACCGTCGAGCCGCTTAACACCGTTCGTACCGAGCAGGTCCTGTCCGGAAGCGGTACCACCACTCGCGCGATGAGCTTGCGCATTACCGCAAAAGGCGTTGCCAATACTCCGTACACCGTTACCGTTGTGGACGACGGCACGGAATATTCCGCCACGCTCAACATAACGGTGCTTCCCACCGCGCCTACGCCCATAACCGACACGACAAAGCTTTCGGCTATCGGCTTGACGCCCGTGACCGGCGCAGACGTCGATCCCAACACTTACAGTCTCAGCCTCAAGTACGGCGAAACGTTCGACAAGCCGCTCCGCTACGACAGCGGCAAGACGGGCGCCGATAACGGCTTCATTACCGACGTTGACAGCGGCGACGCGTACAATCTTTCCATTCCCGCGGTCTACGGCGGCGACGCCTTCAGCGTGGTCAATCCGGAAGACAGCACCGCGGTGTCGGCAAGGACGTATCTCAGCAACAGCGCCAACAGGATAGCCATATCCGCCGACGACCTCATTACGGATAAGGACGATTACGCAGTCGTCACGTTCCGCGTTTCCGACGCGCACGGCGCAATGTCCGACGAGATACACATTCGCGTGTACGTAACCCCCGAGGACATAGACGTGCGGGCGACAAAAGCTCTCGCTTCTACGACCAACTTGATATCGCTTAAGAGCTATGCGGAGTTCTACGACGACGGACTGCCCACTGTCATAGACCTCGTTTCGGATGACACCGCCACCACGCTCGTGTACGATAAGTCGTTCGCGGCGACCTCGTCCTCTTACGACGTAAGGATCTACGCGTTGCTCAAAGATACGGACGGCGAGATAGTTTCCGCCGACGAAAACGCGATAGACAGGAACGACGCGCTCATTCTCGAGTGCTTGCAGCCGCGCAATGAGGACGGCTCACCGGTCGCGGGCTCGATAACCACGCCGTCATCGACGTCGGTACAGCAATTCGTGAATAAGTACTTTACCGTTTCGATAACCTCGGACGGCAAGGCGCTGACGTTCTATCCCAACTCCGCGTCCATCAATCCCATCGATACGATACGCTTCTTCATCGAAATAGGCAAGCGCTACGATTGGGACGACGACGGCGAAGATAAGTTTGTGCTCTCCACCAAGTCGGCGTACATGAACGTTAGCGTCGCCAACTCCGCGCCGGTTGCGGTCATCGAGTCGGTGGATAACTACGGATATCCGCACACGGATATCACCGACGACGAGCCCAACGGCGTCGCGCGCGACGACGGCTTCCTGACCTTTGTCGGAACCGCCGGCGACGAGCTTACCTGGGCGCTCTCCGACGATACCAATATCAACCGCGGCTTGTTCTACGACTACGACGCGATCAATACGGGATATGCGTCGAGCGGCGACAAGATAAGCTATGTCGATTACTCCTATTCGATCAACGAGGGCAGCTTCGGCGGTCAGACGTACGAGCAGCGCAACGGCAAAATACTCGATGTAAAATACGACAAGGGCAATGTCACGATAAAGATACTCCGCAAGGCTCGCGTCAGCCAGCCGAGCGCGACGACGCCTTCGCCCACGTATGTCGATATCCCCGTAACGATACGCTGCACGGATACGCTCGGCAACAAGGCTTCGCCGCGCGTCTACTCCTCGACGGTCATCAACGTGCGCGTCGAAAACGACAGACCGGAGTTCAAAGAGGTCGCCGCGGACGCCAACCTCGGCTACACCATAAGCTACAACGAGGACTTCGGCGAGTACTTTATGGAAGCGGCGATCGCTACCGATAAGGCGCTCACGGTCAATCTCAGGGACATCTTGACGGATAGCGATATCGCTATCGACGTGTATTACTTTAACGCTACGGGCGATTCCGACGCACTGTCCGAAACGACAACGGCAATAGGCAACTCGGAAGACCGCAATATGTTCTCGTTCGGCACGGTCACTACGTCCAACGACTTCCAGATATCCACTATGAGCGCGTTCACGTTCCGTTGCCGGTCCAACGACCGCGGCGCGACGGCGGTGTGCACGCTTAAGATAATGGACTCTACGGGCCGCGACGGCTTGACGAGCAAGATGACTATTACGCTCACGGTGGATAACACCGCGCCGAGGCAGAGCGTCAACGACATCGTCATAACGGTAATGGGTCTTGCGCCCACCGCGGAAGCGCCCGACGATCCGTCGTACGTGGGCAACATAATCGACTATGTGTCGGATATCAACCCCAACGACCGCGTAAACGTCACGCCCGATAACCGTCCCGAAAACTACGTGTCGCCGTCCAATACCTACATCAACATCAGCAAGATCAACGTCAACAGAACGGACGGAAGCGGCGATAAACCGTTCATTTACGGAAGCGGCGTCGTAGAACCCGATCCCAACGACGACAAAGTGCTTGTCACGACGAGCGTGTGCGACGTCGTGTGGGCGGAGTACGACACGCACCAGACGTTCGGCATTATGCTCACGCCCGGCGTGTACGGCACGCAGCCCGTCACATTCGAGGTGCGCGACGACGGTTACAACGACGGCGTAAGGGCGGACGTTATCGACGGCTTGACCGCAACGGTCAACGTCAAGATAATCGTCATGCGCCCGATAGACGATATAGAGCTTCCTTCGTTCGATATCGCGTACAAGGTAAAGCGCACCGTTACGCCCGAGCTTCTCCTCAACACCGAGGACGAGGAGCACAACGCCGACGGCTACGTAATAACCGGTATCGAGTCCAAGAACGACGCTTTGATCATCTCGTCGGAAGCGCCCGAGGCGCAGACTTCGGCGTACGGCGGCATATCCGCTTCCGCCAACGAAACGCGCTGGTTCATAACCGCAGACAAGATGTCGTCCGAGGCGGCGGTAACGGTCACGTTCGGCGTCAGCGGCGGTTCGGTGCAGCGCGATATAGCGATCAACGTCACCGAAAACAGAGCGCCCGTAATGCGCGCGGAGGCTTCCGGCGTGTTTACGACGGCAGACCTCGACGACAATAACATGATCACGATAGAGCCCGGCAAGTGGTTCACCGATCCCGATATCGACGACCAAATGCGGTTCGTAAGTCCGCTCAAGGTCAAGATCGGCGCGTACGCGGAAGCGCACTTGGACGGCAACAACATCGTTCTCAAGTTCTTGGGTCGCGGCGAAACCGAACTCACGTTCAACATCGGCGACATGTCCGGCAAGCTGTATTCGCACACCATCACCATAGGTTGTAACGATATGGCGGAGCTGTCGTTCTTCGGAAAGGCGCTCGCAATGGTCCAGAGCAATCCGCTCATGTACGGGCTCATCGCCGGCGGCGTGCTGCTGTTCATTATCATTCTGATAATCATAATCATAGTAGTCCACAAGAAGCGCAAGATGCGCGCCGAGATAGAAGCGCTTTTGGAATCCGAAACCGAAATGGAAGAGGAAATGATGCGGCTCAGCGGCGGCGCAATGCAGTATCAGTCTTACGGCTATCTGCCTCCGACGACGCGGACTATGAACGATCCCGGGCTCATGCTCGGAAGCGCGGCCAACAACCCGACTCCCAACAATCTGCAACTGAACGCAGGCACCGGTCAAGTGCCGCCGCAGGCTTCCACACCGCAGGCGGTAGCGCCGCAGCCTTCCGCGCCGCAGAGCGCGCCCGTCAATCCTGCCGGCAGCCAGAGCGTCAACCCTGCAGACAACTTCGATCCCAACGACTTCTAAACAATAGGTCGTAAGCAAAAAACGCCGAGTATTTTCGGCGTTTTTTGTTGCTATGGCGCTGTATCGGCGGCGATAAGAAACGCGCGGAATACCGATACGGCGCCGCCTTTTGCCGCGCAAATTAATACCTACAGCCATACTCGCTACGCTTGACAGTTGTGCGGATATTTGATAGAATACACATATGAATACTTTTTGCGGTAAATCATCGGAGAAGTGTTCGGGTGTTCGACCGGCGGCGCCGCGTCCGATCGCGATAGGCAGTTACGGGCAGGCACAGCCTGTTTTCGTGACCGATACGTGCGTCTACGCCGAAACGCCTAAAGCGGCGCCGTACGCAAGTCGGTAAGGAACAACGGTATCGCCCGACGGTTCTCTTTTTTCTGAAAGGAGTGTGCATTTTGAACGACATCGAAACCAAGTATGCCGAATGGCTCGAAAAAGCGCCGTCGCTGTGCTCCGAGCTCGAAGCAATGAGCGCCGACGACAAAAAGGAAGCGTTCTATAAAGACCTTGAATTCGGCACCGCCGGTCTTCGCGGCGTTTTGGGCGCCGGCACGAACAGGCTGAATATTTATACGATAGGGCGCGTCACTCAAGGGCTCGCCAAGTATCTGCTTGCGCACAAAAAATCGGATATCTCCGTCGCAATAAGCTACGATTCGCGGCGCGGCTCGCAGGAGTTTGCGCGTCGGGCGGCGGCTGTGCTCGCCCAAAACGGCATAAAGTCGTACATAACGAAAGAGCTCAAGCCTACGCCGTATCTTTCCTTTGCGGTGCGCGAGCTCAAGTGCGACGCCGGCATAATGATAACCGCAAGCCACAATCCGGCAAAGTTCAACGGCTACAAGGTGTACGGTCCCGACGGCTGTCAGGTCACGGATAACGCCGCGTCGGAGATACTTTGGTTTATCGAGCGCGTCGATATGTTCGGCGTTGTCGCGTCGGACTATCAAACCTCCGTCGAGCGCGGCACGATAGTCGAGATCGACATAACTCGCGAATATCTGGACAGCGTGTATGCGCGCTCCGTCGGCAAAAACCGCAAGATATCCATAGTGTACACTCCGCTCAACGGAACGGGCTGCGACATCGTGCCGCAGATGTTCCGCGAGCGCGGATTTACCGACGTTACGGTCGTGCCTGAGCAGGCAAGGCCGGACGGCGATTTTCCCACCTGCACATACCCCAATCCCGAAAAGGCGGAAGCGCTCGGGCTTGCGCTCGCGCTCGCGGAAAAGCGCGGCGCGGATATAGTTATCGGCACCGATCCCGATGCGGACAGACTGGGAGCCGCAGTCAAGACGGCGGACGGGTATAGGCTCATATCCGGCAACGAAATGGGCGTGCTTTTGATAGACTACATCTTTTCGCACGCGAAAAACATCCCGCAGAACCCCGTTGTGGTCAAGACTATAGTCACCACCGACCTCGCCGCGCGCGTCGCGGAAAGCTACGGCGCGACGGTGAAGGAAGTGCTCACCGGCTTTAAGTACATAGGCGACGTCATTAAAAAGCTGGAGGACAAGGGCGAGCGCGATCGCTTTGTGTTCGGCTACGAGGAGAGCTACGGCTACCTGTCCGGCACGTACGTGCGCGATAAAGACGCGGTAGTAGCGTCCATGCTCGTCGCCGAAATGGCGGCGGACTATGCGGCGGAGGGCAAGACCCTCGCGGACGCCATAGACGGCATTTACGGCAAGTTCGGCAGATATTTCCACCGCACCGTGCCCTTTACTTACGAGGGCGTTGCCGGCGTGGAAAAGATGAAGCGCGTGCTGTCCGATATACGCAACGATCCGCCGAAGGATATCGACGGCTCGGCTGTCGTGGAAAGCCTGGACTACTTGACCGGCGTAAACGGACTGCCTAAGTCCGACGTACTGTCGTTCAAGGCGGCGGACGGGAGCAAGCTCATAATCCGTCCGTCGGGCACCGAGCCGCTCATCAAGGTGTACATCACCGCGGCGACGGGCGGCGAGCGGCGTATCGAAGCCATTTTGGACGGAGTTAAAAAATTTCTGTGACTTTGCGACGAGCGGCGCGACTGCGCTACCGGCAAGGTTTGGAGAGGTCATGACTTATACTAAAAGCGATTTAATGGAATACATAGCGGAAAACGACGTCAAGTTCGTCAAACTGACGTTTTGCGACCTGCTCGGCAGACAGCGCAATATTTCCGTGCTGTCCTCGCAGCTCGAGGACGCGTTTGAAAACGGCGTAGCTATAGACAGCTCGGCAATGACGGGCGTCGGCGGCGTGGACCTCAAGCTCAAGCCCGTCAGCTCGCTGCTGTCGATACTGCCGTGGCGACCCCATTCGGGCAGGGCGATGAGCGTGTTCTGCAATATCGCCAACCTCGACGGAACGCCGTACACCTGCGACCCCATGGTGCTGCTCGAGCGTCAGGTCGGCAAGCTGTCTGAGCTCGGCATTTCCGCGGACGTCGCGACCGAATGTGAGTTTTACGTGTTCAAGGACGACAGCGACAGGCTCGACCCGATAGACAACGCCGATTACTGCGCGTGCTCGCCGTTCGACAAGTGCGAAAACCTGCGCCGCGACGTGATAATCGGTCTTGAGGATATGGGTCTTAAGCCCATTTCTTCGCACCACGAGCGCGGCAAGGGACAAAACGAGATAGATTTTGAAAGCGCCGATGCGGTTGCCGCCGCGCGCAATTTTATTATGTTCAAAACGGCTGTGAAAAACGTGTGCGCCGTCAACGGCACGTGCGCGTCGTTCATGCCCAAGCCGCTCGCCGACGAGCCGGGGAGCGGGCTGCATCTTACCATAAAGCTTTCGGGCAAAAACGGCTCTAAGGCTGCGGCGGCGTTTGCGGAAGGCGTGCTCAAAAGATACAGGGAGATAACCTGCTTTGCCAACCCCACGAGCAACAGCTATGCGAGGCTGGGCAAATCGTACAAGGTGGACTACGGCGAAAACCGCGGCGCGGCTATGCGCATATTTGCCGACGGCGCGGTGCAGCTCCGCACTCCCGACTCCACGTGCAATGTGTTCACCGTGCTTGCGCTCATCATAGCCGCCGGCAGGGAAGGCATAGAAAACAAGTACGCGCTCAGAAAGCCGCACACCGGCAAGGATTGCCTGTTCGACTCTATAGACGAAGCGATAGCGTTTGCGCGGCGCAGCGATTGGCTGCGCGAGCAGATACCCGATTATCTCGACGATGTTTTGAATTCGCTCGAAAGTCGCGCCGCGGCGGAGCGTGAATTAAAGACGGATGTGGAAAGATTCGGGCTGTACTTGGATATATAAGGACGCGCGCATCGCGCAAAAATATCGCAGGAGGTGAATTTGGACGCGCTTATCGTCGCCGGTACGGTAAAACAGCAACACGCATTGACCGATGTTCTGTATCGGGCGGATATCGATTGCGTCGTTTGCACGACCGCCGCGGAAGCGCGCCGCGCATTCCTTGTAAGACCTTTTGACGTATTTGTGATAAACAGCGGACTTGCCGACGAGCACGGCAACGAATTGGCTGTTGCGCTCGCCGAAGCAAACGATTGCGGCGGCGTGTTCATAGACGATTTTACGCGTGTGGACGGCATATCGGGCGAGCTCAACGATTCGGGCATAGTCACGCTTGTGCGCCCGATAACCAAGACCTCGCTGTTGGAGGCGGTCAAGCTCGTCGCGGTGTCGAACGTGCGCGTGCGCCGGCTCAAAGCCAAAAACGACGCGCTGACGGCAAAGCTCGAGGACATGAAGTACATAACGCGTGCAAAGATAGTCCTCATGCGCTCGCTCGGCTACACGGAGGAGCAGGCGCACAAACATATAGAAAAACAATCGATGGATCTGCGCGTTTCGCGCCGAAAAGTCGCAATGGATATCCTTAAAACTTACGAGGCGATATAACAAGATGTCGGATAGAAAACTCAAAGAAGAATGCGGCGTGTTCGGTATTATCTCGCCGCGCCCGATAGCCGCGGTCCCGTTGACTGCGAGCGCGCTCTTGGCGTTACAGCACCGCGGCGAGGAGAGCGCCGGCATCGCAACTTTTGCGGACGGCGCGCTTAAATGCAAAAAGGGCATGGGTCTTGTTTCCGAAGTATTTTCGTCCGATTATATGCAGTTCGTGTCAAACACGAAAGTCGCCGTCGGGCACGTGCGATATTCGACCACCGGCTCGTGCAATATTGAAAACGCGCAACCGATAGAAACGGTGCACTCCAAAATATCGCTCGCGCTCGCGCACAACGGCAACCTCACCAATTCCGTGCAGATAAGAAACGAGCTCGTGCAGTCGGGCATGGTGTTGCACACCACAAACGACACCGAGATACTGAACATACTCATAGTGCGCAATATGATAGAGTGCAACGACCTGGAAAAAGCGATAGTAAAGTCGATGAACTTCGTCGAGGGCGCTTTTTCGATAGTCATTGCCACAAAGGACAAGCTGATAGCGTTGCGCGACCGCAACGGCTTTAAGCCGCTGTGTATGGGCCGCTTGGGCGACGCTACGGTCTTTGCGTCAGAAACGTGCGCGCTCGACGCGCTCGGCGCGGAGTTTGTGCGCGATGTCAAGCCGGGCGAGGTCGTAAGCTGCGACCTTAAAGGCAACATCAATTCGTTCATGCTCGACAATGCGTCGCAGAGCGGACTTTGCTCGTTCGAGTTCATATACTTCGCCCGTCCCGACTCGATAATAGACGGCATAAGCGTGTACGAAGCGCGCGTAAAAATGGGCAGAGCGCTGTATCGTCAGCGCCCGACCGACGCCGATTTCGTGTGCGGCGCGCCCGACTCCGGCTTGCAGGCGGCGCAAGGGTATTCCATGGAATCGGGCATACCCATGCTTCCGGCTTTCGTAAAGAACAAGTATATCGGGCGCTCGTTCATACTGCCCGATCAGGTCAAGCGCGAAAACGCGGTCAACCTTAAGCTCAATCCGATACGCGCCACGGTGGAAGGCAAGCGCATAATACTCATCGACGATTCGATAGTGCGCTCCACTACGAGCATGCGCACCATAAAAATGTTGCGTCGCGCCGGCGCAAAGGAAGTGCACATGCGCGTCAGTTCGCCGCCGTTCAAGTATGAGTGCTATTTCGGTACGGACGTGGACGACAGGGATAAGCTCGTCGCCAACCATTACGATTTGGACGGCATACGCGACAAGATAGGCGCGGACAGCTTGGAATATCTGTCTATAGAGAATTTAAAGGCGATATCGCCTTCGACTTCCTTCTGTTTGGGTTGCTTTACGGGCGATTATCCGGCGCCCGTCACTCCGTCGTTCAAGCACACGTTCGACGGCGATAAAACCTATTACGATTAGAGGTGGACATGGATCGTTACCTGATAATGAAAGACGGGACCGTGTACAAGGGCACGGCGATAGGCGCGGACGGCACGGTGATAGGCGAAGCGGTGTTTACGACCGCCATGTGCGGATATCTTCTTACGCTGTCCGACCCGAGCTATTACGGGCAGATAGTCGCGCAGACTTTCCCGATGATAGGCAATTACGGCGTCATCGAGGAGGACACGGAAAGCGACAGGCCGCATCTATTCGGATATATAGTGCGCGAGCTTTGCGAGGTCGGCTCCAACTACCGCAAGGACGGCGAGCTCGACGAGTACCTCAAAAAGCACGGCGTTGTGGGCATTGCGGGCGTGGATACGCGCGCGCTGACGCGCAAGATACGCTCGGGCGGCGTAATGAACGCCATGATAACGGACAACATCAAGGACCTGCCGAAAAAGCTCGCGGAAATAAGAAAATTCAAGGTGACGCGCGCCGTAGAAAATACGTCGTGTAAGCATGCCGAACAGCTCAACCCCAAGGACGCCGAGCATAAGTACAAAGTTCTGCTTTACGACTTCGGCGCAAAGTACAATATTGAGCGGCTGTTGATCAAGTACGGGTGCAGCGTTACGCGCGTTCCGTACAACACGACGGCGGAACAGGCGCTCGCCATGCAGCCCGACGGCATAATGCTCAGCAACGGCGGCGGCGATCCGGCGGACAATACTGCGGTCATAGAGGAGCTCAAAAAGCTCAATGCGCACAGGATCCCGACGTTCGGCATATGCCTCGGACATCAGCTCCTCGCGCTTTCGTACGGCGCGGCGACGACTAAGCTCAAGTACGGGCACCGCGGCGCGAACCAGCCCGTCAAGGACCTCAAGACGGGCAGGACGTACATCACGAGCCAGAACCACGGCTATGCGGTCAAGGCGGACAGCATAGATAAAAGCGTTGCGGAAGTGCGTTACATCAACGCGAACGATAAGACGGTCGAGGGTATAGACTATATCGACGCGCCGGCGTTTTCGGTGCAGTTCCACCCCGAAGCGTGCGGCGGGCCGAAGGACACGGAATATTTATTCAAGCGCTTTATAAACCTCATGGAGAACAGTCATGCCGAGAGATAAAAGCATAAAAAAGGTACTTGTTATAGGCTCGGGCCCGATAACTATAGGGCAGGCGGCGGAATTCGACTATGCCGGCACTCAGGCGTGTCGCACGCTCAAAAGCCGCAAGGTGGAAGTCGTGCTGGTCAACTCCAATCCCGCGACGATAATGACGGACAAGGTCATGGCGGACGCTATTTATATAGAGCCGTTGACGCTCCCCACGCTCGAGCGCATAATCGCGCGCGAAAAGCCGGACGGCATACTGCCCGGGCTCGGCGGACAGACCGGACTTACGCTGTCCATGCAGCTCGCAAAATCGGGGTTTTTGGAAAAGCACAATGTGCGACTTTTGGGCGTCAAACCCGACACCATAGACAAGGCGGAAGATCGCGAACTCTTTAAAAAAGCAATGCTCGAGATAAACCAGCCGTGCGTGCCGTCGGAAGTGGTGACGGATGTCGATGCCGCCGTGGCGTTTGCGAACAAGATAGGATATCCCGTAATAGTGCGACCTGCGTTCACGCTCGGCGGCGCAGGCGGCGGAATAGCGGCGGACGAAAAGGCGTTGCGCGAGATAGCGCGCGGCGGACTCGAGCTTTCGCCCATACATCAGGCGCTGATAGAAAAGAGCATTTACGGCTGGAAGGAAATAGAGTTCGAGGTCATGCGCGATTCGGTGGGCAACGTCATAACGGTGTGCTCGATGGAAAACCTCGATCCCGTCGGCATACATACGGGCGACAGTATAGTCGTCGCGCCGACGATGACGCTTTCCGACAAAGAGTTTCAGATGTTGCGCACTGCGGCGCTCGATATAATAACGCACCTCGAGATAGAGGGCGGCTGCAACTGCCAATTTGCGCTCCACCCGACGACGGGCGAGTACGCTGTAATAGAAGTAAATCCGCGCGTGTCGCGCTCGTCCGCGCTCGCTTCCAAGGCGACGGGATATCCCATCGCAAAGGTGACGACGCTCATCGCGCTCGGCTATACGCTCGACGAGATACAAAACGCCGTCACGGGCAAGACGTGCGCATGCTTCGAGCCTGCCGTAGACTACTGTGTCGTCAAGCTCCCCAAATGGCCGTTCGACAAGTTCGTTTACGCAAAACGCACGCTCGGCACGCAGATGAAAGCGACGGGCGAGGTTATGGCGATAGCGCCTTGCTTCGAGGCAGGGCTTTTAAAGGCTGTTCGCGGCGCGCTCGGGATAAACACGCTCGGCAATCCGCACTACGCCGATATGAGCGACGAGCAGATAGAGAGCATGCTCATGCCTGCAACCGATTATCGCATTTTCATACTCTACGAGGCGATAAAGCGCGGCATAGATATAGCGCATATCGCGGAAGTGACTAAGATCGACGAGTGGTTTTTGCGCAAGATAGCCAACCTCGTCAACTACGAAAAGTCCATATCCGGACGGCCCATATCGAAAGCGGAATACATGCAGGGCAAAAAGCTCGGCTATCCCGACGCCGCGCTTAAAGGAATATCGGGCGCGGAACTGCCCATGCACCGCCGTGCGGTCTTTAAAACGGTTGATACATGCGCCGCCGAGTTCAAGGCGGAAACGCCGTACTTCTATTCGACCTACGACGACGAGAACGAGGCGAAAGAGTACATCGAAGCGTCCAAGAGCAACAGCAAACGCGTCATAGTTTTCGGGTCGGGTCCCATACGCATCGGTCAGGGCATAGAGTTCGATTACGCGTCGGTGCATTGCGTGTGGGAGCTCAAAGAGCTCGGCTACGACGTCGCTATAGTGAACAACAACCCCGAAACGGTTTCTACCGACTTCGACACCGCAGACCGTCTGTATTTCGAGCCGCTTACCGACGAGGACGTGGACAACGTTATCGCGACGGAACGCCCGTACGGCGTCGTCGTCGCTTTCGGCGGTCAGACGGCTATAAAGCTCACGAAGCACCTTGCGGAAACGGGTGTGCGTATACTCGGCACTTCCGCAGATTCGATAGACGCGGCGGAGGACAGAGAGCGTTTCGACGGCTTGCTGGAAAAGCTCGGCATAGCCCGTCCCGCAGGACACACCGTAAAGACGGCGGAGCAGGCGCTCGAAGCGAGCGCGGCGCTCGGCTATCCCGTGCTGTTGCGCCCGTCGTACGTGCTCGGCGGACAGAACATGATAATAGCGTTTTCGGACGACGACGTAAAAGAATACATGTCCATAATCCTCGACGAAAACCCCGATAATGTGGTGCTCATAGATAAGTACGTCATGGGCACGGAAATAGAGGTGGACGCCATCTGCGACGGCGAGGATATACTTATTCCGGGCATAATGGAACACATAGAGCGCGCCGGCGTGCACAGCGGCGACTCGATAGCCGTTTATCCGTCGCAGAACATTTCGGACAAGAACAAAGAGGAGATAATCGAGTATACGCGCATGCTCGCGACCGCGCTCAACACCAAAGGTCTTGTCAATATCCAGTACATAATAAGCGACGGAAAGATATACGTAATAGAGGTCAATCCGCGCTCGTCGCGCACCATTCCGTACATATCGAAAGTTACGGGCGTGCCCATGATAAAGCTCGCCACGGAGTGCATGGTCGGCAAAAAGCTCAAAAAGCTCGGGTTCGGCACGGAGTTGTATCCGCCCGCGCCGTACGTTGCCGTAAAGGTGCCGATATTCTCGTTTGAAAAACTGACCGACCTCGATACGCACTTGGGACCGGAAATGAAGTCCACCGGCGAGGTGCTCGGCATAGGCAAAACGCTCGACGAAGCGCTGTACAAAGGGCTTATAGCCGCAGGGTACAAGATGAAGCGCACGGGCGGAATACTCATAACGGTGCGCGACGGCGACAAGCCGGAGATCGCAAACGTCGCCAAAAATTTCTACGAATTGGGCTTCGAGCTGTACGCGACGCGCGGCACGGCGGAAGTGATACGGCGCTCGGGCATGAAAGTGACTGTGGTGGAAAAGCTGAGCGAAACGCCCGAAGAAAACACTATGGGCCTTTTGAACTCGGGCAAGATAGACTACCTTATTTCCACATCGACGCGCGGGCGCATACCCACGCATGACGACGTTCGGCTGCGCTGCCGTTCCGTCATGCTGGGCATACCGTGTCTTACTTCCATAGACACCGCCAACGCGCTTGCTCGCGCGCTCAAGAGCAGATACAGCCAGTACAACACGGAGCTTGTGGACATCAACAACATGCGCACCGAGCGGCAAAAGCTCAACTTCATCAAGATGCACGGTTGCGGCAACGATTATATCTATGTCGATTGCCTGACGCGCCCGATAAGCAATATGGAGTCTGTCGCGGTCAATCTTTCGGACAGGCATTTCAGTGTGGGCGGCGACGGCGTAATATTCATATATCCGTCGGAAACGTGTGACGCCACCATGCGCATGTTCAATTCGGACGGCTCGGAAGGCAGAATGTGCGGCAACGGCATACGGTGTGTCGGCAAGTATCTGTACGACTACGGTAAGACCGATAAGCTCGATATAACGGTGGACACTATATCGGGCGCGCGCAAGCTAAAGCTGTTTGCCCGCGACGGAAAAGTCAATTCCGTAAGAGTGGACATGGGCGCGGTCATACTCGACCCGAAGCAGGTGCCCGTCGCGCTCGCCGGCGACAGCATAGTCGGGCGCGAGATAGATACGCCGCGCGGAAAGATGTCTATAACGTGCTCGTCGATGGGCAATCCGCACTGTACGCTGTTCGTCCCCGACGTAATAACCGCCGACGTCGAGGGGATAGGCAAGATGTTCGGCGAGGATAAAGAGCTTTTCCCCGAGGGCGTCAACGTCGGCTTTGTGCAGGTGATAGACGCTACGCACCTAAAGCTGAGAGTGTACGAGCGCGGCACGGGCGAAACGATGGCGTGCGGCTCGGGCGCTTGCGCGGCGGTCGTGGCGGCGGTCCTCAACGGCAAGTGCGAAAAGGGCGCGGATATTTCCGTCAGGCTTCCGGGCGGCGAGCTTGTCATAAAATATACGGACGAAACGGTCAGCCTCACGGGCGAGGCGACGGAAGTGTTCCGCGGCACCGTGCGGCTGTAGAGCATAACTTATTTCGGCAGACAAAAGAAATTCGTAAATACGGAGAAGATCATGGAAAAATACATTTTCGTAACAGGCGGCGTTGTGTCCGGTCTCGGAAAGGGAATAACGGCGGCGAGCCTCGGGCTCATACTCAAGTCCAAAGGACTTAAGGTCATAGCGCAAAAGCTCGACCCCTATATCAACGTGGACCCGGGAACGATGAGCCCGTTCCAGCACGGCGAAGTTTTCGTCACCGAGGACGGCGCGGAAACCGATCTCGACCTCGGGCACTACGAGCGGTTTATCGACGAAAATCTCAATAAGTTTTCCAACCTAACCACCGGCAAGGTGTACGAAACAGTGCTCGAAAACGAGCGGCGCGGCGTGTACAACGGCGAAACGGTGCAGGTGATACCGCATGTCACCAACGAGATCAAAAAGTTCATATACTCCGTCGGCAAAAAGATAAGCGCGGACGTTGTCATAACGGAGATAGGCGGCACTGTGGGCGATATCGAAAGCCTGCCGTTTATAGAAGCGATACGTCAGGTCAGCAACGAGGTGGGCAGAGAAAACTGCCTGTTCGTGCACGTAACGCTTGCACCCACGATCACGTCGAGCGGCGAGGTCAAGACCAAGCCGACGCAGCACTCCGTAAAGACGTTACGATCGCTCGGCATTTCGCCCAATCTCGTGGTGCTGAGAACGAGCAAGCCGATAGACGAAAAACTCAAGCAAAAGCTCGCGTTGCAGTGCAACGTCGAGCCGGACTGCGTAATAGAAAACCGCGACGCCGATCTTTTGTACGAAGTGCCGTTGCTGCTTTTGGACGGCGGCATAGACGAAATAGTGACGCGCGAGCTCGATCTTCCCGAAACGCCGCCGCAGCTCGACGAGTGGCGCGCCATGGTGGACATGGCGAAAAAGCGCAAGGGCAGCGTGCAGATAGCGCTCGTCGGAAAATACGTGCAGATGTTCGACGCGTACATATCGGTGGCGGAGTCGCTGACGCACGCCGGCATACACAACGGCGTCAAGATAGACCTCAAGTGGATAGACGCGGAAAAACTTACGGACAGCACCGTTGCGGACTATTTGGGCGAGGCGGACGGCATAATCGTGCCGGGCGGCTTCGGCGACCGCGGCATAGAGGGAATGATAACCGCCGCAAAATATTGCAGGGAAAACGACAAGCCGTACTTCGGTATATGCCTCGGCATGCAGATAGCCGTCATCGAGTATGCGCGCAATGTGCTCGGCTATGCCGACGCGACGTCGCGCGAGTTCGATCCGGCGTCCGCGCACAAGGTCATCGACATAATGGACGACCAGATAGGTTTTGAAAACACGGGCGGTACCATGCGCCTCGGCGCTTACGAATGTGTGATAACGCCCAAAACGCAGTTGCGCCGTTGTTACGGCGCCGACGTCGATTCGGTCATGGAACGCCATCGCCACAGATACGAGTTCAACAACGCGATGCGCGAGCCCATGCAGAACGCAGGACTTACGCTGTGCGGAATATCGCCAAACGGCAATCTCGTGGAAGCGGTGGAAGTGACGGATAAGCTGTTCTATCTCGGCGTGCAGTATCATCCGGAGTTCAAGTCCCGTCCGGCGCGTCCGCAACCGATATTCAGGGAGTTTATCGCCGCGGCCAAAAAGTACGCCCGTCGGCGCGACAAGTAATTCTTTTTCACAAAGCTTTTAAATATCATAAAGCGAGAGAGTATCATGAAGTTAAACAAAAATTTCGCAAAAATGCCCGATAACTACTTGTTCGCGGAAGTGAGCAAGCGCGTGGACGCTTATAAGGCGGCGTTCCCCAATTCGGACGTCATAAGCCTCGGCATAGGCGACGTCACGCTGCCGCTTTCCATGAAGGTCGTGGACGCGTGTAAGGCGGCGGCAAACGAGATGAGCGTAAAAGCCGGATTTCACGGCTACGGCCCGTACGACGGTTATCCGTTTTTGAAAAGCGCCATTGTCGATTATTATAAACAGCGCGGAGTGGCTATCGACCCCGACGAAGTTTTTGTGACGGACGGCGCAAAAAACGGGATAGGCAATATTTTGGACCTGTTTGCGGAAAACAACACCGTCATGATCCCCGATCCGGTGTATCCTGCGTATGTGGACGCCAATATCCTGTCCGGACATAAGATAATCTACGCCGACGCGACGCCCGAGAACGGGTTTTTGGCGATGCCGTCCAAGCGCGCAAAAGCGGATATCATTTACATCTGTTCGCCCAACAACCCCACGGGCGCGGCGTACACCGTCGAGCAGTTGAAGCAATGGGTGGACTATGCGCTTTCCGTCGGCGCGGTCATACTTTACGACGCGGCGTACGAAGCGTTTATAGACGGCGACAGCGCGGCACATTCGATTTTTCAGGTAAAGGGCGCGCGCGACTGCGCCGTGGAACTGTGCTCGCTGTCCAAAATGGCGGGATTTACGGGCGTGCGGTGCGGCTGGACGATCATTCCCATGGGCTCGCCGCTGAACCGCATGTGGCTCAGACGTCAAGCCGTAAAGTTCAACGGCACGTCGTACATAGTTCAGCGCATGGCGGAGTGCGCACTGCGCGGCGGCTTGGAAGACAGCAAAAAGATGATAGACGCGTACATGAAAAACGCCAAGACCATTGCGCGCAAGTTCGACGAGCTCGGTATAGAATACACGGGTGGAGTAAACTCGCCGTATATATGGTTTAAGTGCGGCGTCGATTCTTGGGAGTTTTTCGACTATCTGCTCAAGAACGCGCGGCTGGTGTGCACGCCGGGTAGCGGCTTCGGCAAAAACGGCAACGGCTGGGTGCGTTTGACGGCGTTCAACACGTTCGAGCGCACCGCGGAAGCGGTCAAGCGCTTCGAGGCGTTTTGGCACGACTTTACGGAAGTGCGCGAAAAACGCTTCACGCCCGTGGGCAAGTAGTGAAGACCACAATAAAAATACCAAAAAACCTAATGACCGCGCCAATAGATTTCGGCGCGGTTTTGCGCGAGCACGAAGCGTGCGGAGTAAAGCTCCGTTACGCGGAACTGCCGTTTATTCTGTGCGGCTCGCAGCGCGTCGTGCTGTTCGACGCATATTCGACGGCGCATAAGTATGACAGCTTCGACGTGCAGTTCGGCGTTGTCGCTTTTCCGTTCTATCTGAACTGCATGACGGACGACGGGGAACGCGTGGCGTATTGCGGCTTGCGCTTCGGCGAGGAACGCGCGGTCAAGTGGTCGTTCCTGCGCCTCGACAAGACGATAGGCATGCTCCCCGTTGACCCCGACGCGCCTGCCGTAGCGATAACGTCGGGCGTGTGCTGTATGGCGGACGAAAAGGCGTACGACGATTATTTTGCCGCACTGAAGCGCGGCGAGGATCCGCTCGCCGGTCAGATAGTGCTCGACGGACAGACGCACACCGCTATCGAATACAACGGAAACAAGTACGCAGTGTTTTCGTCGGGCTGGGGTGACGGGCGATACCGTTGTTACGTCGGCTACGCAGATAGCGGCAAGCCGATCGCGCTGTTTGTCGATTTCGGCATGATAGACTATCCGCAAACGGACGACGAGCCCGAGGACGTGGAAGTGGAAACGTCCGATCACAGAATGTACGTGTACGACCCGTCTAAGAGCGAGCGGGAAAACAACATCGCGCAGTGCACGCACATAATAGAAACCGTGACGGACGAAACGGAGCTTTTGCGCGCGTATTCGCGCCGCGGCTATGCTTATCACGCGATGAACGACTTGGACGCGGCGCTTTCCGATTACGAATCGGCTATAGAATACAGCAAAAAAATGGTGGACAGCCGCGAGATACTGCGCGCTTGGTCGGTGTACGACAACGCCGCCGAGATATATTGCAAGAGAAGCGATTACGAGTCGGCTATAAGGCTCATGAACATCGCGCTCGAAGTGGGCGACAACTTTTATGCCGGCGCGTACGTAAGGCTCATAGACCTGTATCAGCTTACAAAGCGCAACGACGACGCAAAGCGCATAGCCGAGCGCATGCTAAAAAACAGACCGAACGACCCCGTAGCCAATATGAAATACGCGGAGTGCTGTGTGTCATCTATGGATTTTAAGTCGGCGGCGGAAATGTACGAGCGCCTCGCGTCGGCGTTTAAGCTGTATGAAAACCTATTCGACGAGGCGCTGTGCCTTATTGAGCTCGGCGAGTACGATAGGGCGGACACGGTGCTCGAACGTCATCCGGCGCGCGAAAATTACGAGCAGTATTGGTACTACAAGGGATATATCGCATTTAAGCGCAAGCGGTACGCGGAGGCTTACGGCTACGCTCAAACCTCGCACGACATCGACGGCGAGTACATGCCGGCGCTCTATCTTTTGATAGATATAAAAATGCTCATGCAGGACTATCACACCGTCGCGCGCTACGCCGAGGAGTATATAAGATTGCGACCGGACAAGGAGTACGGCTACAGCGTTTGCGCCGAAGCACAGCTCATTCTGGGCAATTTTTCGGAAAGCATGCGCAACTATTCGTATCTGTACAACGCAATAAAGCAGGACGACAAATATGCGGCGATGACGGCTGTGACGGCGTCAAAGACGGGCGACACCAAGACGAGTATATCGATGCTGAGAATGTTGAAGCGAAAAAAGAGCCCGTACTACTACGGCGCCGCTTACGCCGTGTATATAACAAAATACAAAAAGCACGGCGTCGCGCTTTCCAATGCGGTCTACAAACTGCCCGACGACTTCTTGCTTTTGCTCGCGACGTATTTGACGGCTTCCGGCAATATTTTGCCGGCGACGCGCACGCTGGAGGCGCTTAGCGCCAAGTCCGAGCCGACTTTCGAAACCGTTGCATTGCAGATACGCTCGGCTGTAAAGATGAACGACAAAAAGCATTTTATGTCTTTTCTCGAGTATTATGTCAAAAACTTTATCGGCGACGCGCCGGCGGAAGAAAAAGTGACGATCGCGGAGCGCTTTGTCGGCGACATCGCGGCGCGTTCGTCGTGGGTGAGCGAGGTAAAACAGCGCGATCTGTCATAATAAACAGCTAAAGCTGTGACGCCGAGTTTTTGGCGATATATCACAAAAATACGCGTTTGTCAATAGGGTTTGCTAAAAAATATTCGGCAATATTTTTCGGCGGATATTGATTTTATTGCGCGCATTGTATATAATATAGGTACATCCTGCGGTGTACGAGATCAAGCCTTATTTATAACCTCAATTCTAAAAAGGGACGGTGCGTATGCGCCATATGTCGGGCCTCAGTAATTTTGGCGAAAGCTAAGCAGGGGAAGACAAAAAACCGCATCAGCCGACCCACCTGCCATAAGGCGGGTTTGAATACGGCGAACTCTGCGGCACAGGCGGGATCTTTATGTAAAATACGTCTTTACGGGGGTCGTCAACCCCGTAGACGGATCGATATCAAATAAAACCTTTTGCAACAGCGCACATGCGCTTTTACGGAAGGTTTTTTTATACTGCATTAATAGTCCGACAGTCCCAAAAGATAATCCGCCGATACGCCGAACAGCTTGCAAATGGCGATTATGTACTCGGCTGTCGGTATGCTTTTCCCGGTTTCCCATAACGACACCGTGTCTTGAGAAACCGACAGCATATCGCCGAGCTTGGATTGCGTCAGCTTATTGTCCGTCCGCACGGCTTTAAAGCGCGTCGCTACCTTTCGGAGCTGCGCGTCGAAGTCTGCGTCGATTTGCGGAACACGATTGCCGTCCATACAAAAATTATACGAGAAAATTTCGTAAAGTAGTTGACTTACGAGTAAATCTCGTATATAATATGTTTAACTTTACGAGAATTACTCGTATTAATTTAAATTCAAAACGGAGGAAAATAATGTCAGACATGAGAGACGGCGCGGACATCGGTGCTTTTTCGGGTGTGGACAGGGAGAGCGGTCGCTATAAATTTTATGCGGCGCTTAAATATGTTCCTGTTATTTTGTATGCGGTTTTCGTCGTGCTGTCGTTTGTCGCTTTCGGCTTGCCGATCGCGACGTACAATTCCGTCAATTCGGGCATATCCGCAAACGCGCCGGGCAACATATATACGGCGCTCGCGAATTTGCTCGAGATAGACATACATATTCGCAACAGTGTAATCGTGTTGTATATCGCGGCAGTCATAGCAACGCTGTATTTGGCATTCGCCGCGGTTTCGTGTTTTAACGGTAAGTTCGGCAGACGCGTGACGAGCGACGGTATGGGCGCTACGTATGCCGGCAATGTGTGTTCGGGGTTTTATGTGGTTTATATACTGTTTGCGGTACTCGACCTGACGGTGATATACAGGATATTCGCAATGGACGGATGGCTCGGCGTCATCAAGCTCGGCGCGGCTACCGTTACGGTGCTGATAGGCGAGCTCGTGTGCATAGTTCTGTCTATTGTCTGCGAAATCGTCAGGCGCAGAATGGAGCTCAAAGACCCGACAATACGTGAAATTGAACAAGATATTCATAAGCCTGTAAAGCGGTGATCATCGGAGGAGTCAGTATGAAAAATAAATACAAGACCATTGCCGCGCTTGTCGCGACTGTCGCGACGGCGTTTGTGTTTTCGGCATGCGGCAACGGATCGGGATCGCAACACAATTATGTCGATGAAGTCGTGCCGCCGACGTGCACCGAAGCAGGGTACACGCTCCATAAATGCACGGACGAGGGTTGCGATTTCAGTTATACCGACACCGAAGTCAAAGCGCTCGGGCATTCGTATATCGATTATTTTTGCGAGCGTTGCGGCGTGCTCGACGAAGACGCGCCGGTTACGGACGGTTTGGAATATATGCCCGTGTACGCTGAGGACGGAACGACCGTGACATCGTATGCCGTCAGCGGGGTGGGAAGTTCGCAAATCGGCGGATATCTGAAGATAAGCGGCACTCATTCCGAAGAAGGCGTCGGCGCAAAATCGGTAGTGGGCATAGCCGACGCGGCATTCAAAGACATAAATAGCGTAAAAGCGATAGTGCTTCCGAGTTCGTGCAAAACGATAGGCGACGGCGCGTTTGAAGGCTGTACCGCGCTCGAAAGCATAGTGCTTCCGAGCGCGTGCCAAGAGATAGGCGTAGGCGCGTTCAAGGGTTGTACGGCTGTCGGCGATATCACGTTCGGCAACGGTTTAAAGACGGTGCGCGAAGATGCGTTTGAAGGTTGTACCGCGCTTAAAAGCGTCGCGTTGCCGTCCGGTGTGACGCTGATCGAGCGCAATGCGTTCGGCGGTTGTGCCGCGCTTGCGAGCGCCGAACTTCCAATGGCGATGGGCAAGACAGTAGTCGAGCTCGACGCCGATACGGACGAAGAAAAAGAAAAGATCGAACGCTTGCATTTCGGATACATATTCGGCGCGGCGACGTATGAGCAAAACATACAGGCTGTTCCGTCCGCGTTGAAGTCTGTCGGTATAGTCGGCTCTTTGCCCGTGCCGGAAAATGCCTTTTACGGTTGCGCTATCGAAAGCGTCGATATCGTCGGCGCGCAAGAGATAGGCGACGGCGCGTTTAATGGCTGTTCGAGCCTAACCGACGTTTCGATAGGAACGGGCGTAAGCAGTATAGGCGACGGCGCGTTCCGCGACTGCGTAAAGCTATCGGGATTGACGGTGGCGAGCGGGCTCGGCGCTATCGGCGACGGCGCGTTTGAAAATTGTGTATTGTTCGCCGAGGTGAGTTTGCCCGACTCGATAAATTCTATCGGCAAGGGTGTGTTCGAGGGTTGCACTGGCATGATATCCGTGACTATGCCGTTTTCATTCGGCGCGTCGAGCGACGAAAAGTATTTCGGATATATTTTCGGCGCGGAAAGCTATTCGCAAAACGGCGCGAGTGTTCCCGCGACGCTCAAGTCGGTGCACATCACTGGCGCAAACCCCGTGACGGCCCATGCGTTCGGCGGTTGCGCCGCTATAGAAAATGTGCGCATCGGCGCGTCGGTGAAAAACGTCGGCGCGAGCGCGTTTGAAAACTGCGCGGGTCTGAAAAACGTCGTATTGGAAACGGGTTTAGTCGCGATAGGCGACAAGGCGTTCGACAACTGCTCGGCGCTTGCCGAACTTACCTTGGGAAGCGGAATAAAGAGCGTGGGCTCGGGCGCGTTCGGCGGATGCGCCTCGCTTAAAACGGTGCGCTACAACGGAACTGTTGCCGAGTTCGGCGCGACGAAGTATGCCGATAAGTATTCGTCGCCGCTCGCGTACGAAGCCGCATTGTACATAAACGGACACAGAGTAAAGTACAGTTGAGCCGTCCAATAAAATCTTCATGTCAAAGGAAACACCCGTAAACCGAACGGTTTACGGGTGTTCTATATCGGGTGTTATCAAAAGCGCGATAGCGCGAGTTATCGCCGTCGGGTCGGGACGCGCGCCGGCATTTTTAAAGTCGAAGCAGTCCGCAAAGGCGCGCAGTTCTTTTTCGGTGCGCTTTAGGTCGCGCTTGAGCGACGCAGTAAGGTCGGCGAGGAACGCACCCGTTTTTTTGCCGGCGTATTCCGCCGTGCCGAACAACAGCGTCGCGTGCTTGACGCAATGCGTCGCCTCGGCGAAAAGCGACGGGAACTCGTCCTCTGCGCCGTACATTTCCGCGACCGTTCTGTAATAGCGCGGCATGGTTTCGTCGAGCGACGAGCAAATGACGCAACCGCAGTGCGCGTCCAGACAGTCTTTTGTCTTTCTTGCCGATTTTTTGTCCGTCGGCGGCTTGTCTATGAGTTCGCAAAGCGCCGCCGCGCGCGTTTCGAGTTGCAATGCGAGCCCGAGCTTGTTTTGACCGGCGTACATCGCGCGTATGTGATCGGCGCAAAAGCCCACGGCGTTCGACGCGACGCGAAAATCGGGGTCCATAACGTTGTCGGCAAGATATTGCGAAACGAGTTTTTGCTCGCGGCTTTTGTGCAGCGCGCAGAGCGGACAGCCGTTTTTGCTGTCGCGGTACGCGTCCCATATCGGCGCGGTGCGTATCTGATAGCGCATAATGTCACCTCGAAATTAATATAATGGTTTACACAGAAAGCGTTAGTCGCCACCCCGTACTCATATATTTTATCACATAATTTCGCCAAAGGCAAGGACCGCATGAAAGAATACGATTCGGGCGCATATTTAGTGTCGAGAGGCTCGTATAAGCGCGCGTCCGACTACAAGAAGCCGCGGCGCGGCAAGGCCGCCGCCGGCGTATTGATAGCCATATTGCTCATGCTTACGGCAGGGATATGCGCGCTCGTTTATTTTCTGTCACGAACTCAAACCGCGAGCGGCACGCCCGTGTTTGCCGGAAAGACATTCTATTTTTTGGCTATCGCGCAGGAAACGGACAGGACGGAAGCGCTCAAGACCTCGCAGTATGCCGTCGAGCGCGGCGGCGCCGGTTATATCTACAACGACGGCAGTTATCACACCGTGGCGGCGGTGTACGACAGAGAAGCGGACGTCAAGACGCTCGTTTCGGTCAATTCGGGCTCGCACTACTTTGCACTGTCGCTTGCGCAGTCCGCGCATGCGGACGGCGACCGCGCGGCGCTCGAGTATCTGGCAGGCGAATGGTTCGATACGGTCATGACCGCGGCGACGGAACTCGACCGCGGCAATATTTCCGATTCGGCGGCGGAGCACGCGGTGCGCGCCGCGCTTATCAGGCTCGAAAAAGCGGCATGCCTTGCGGACAGCGAGTACTTAAAGACAGCGCTGGAAGCGGTGTGCGAGTATTCCATTCCACAGGGCAGAAGCGTGCTGTCGTACATACGGTACATACATGTGCGCGCCGTGGCGGAGGTTATTGCTGTGCTCAATGCATAAATGTGTCATTTCAAATACTTGATATATCGCGCGGATTGTGGTAGAATGTAATCGACCGCAAAAGTCGCGCGTAAAGCTGTCTGCGGTCCGCACAAAAACACATAAGGAAACAAGTATGTACGAGATACTCGAAAAAACGCCGCTCAATCCCACCGTCACGCGAATGGTGATAAGCGCGCCGCGCGTCGCAAAAAAGGCGCAGCCGGGCATGTTTATCATTCTTCGGGCGGACTCGGAGGGGGAGCGGATACCGCTCACTATCGCGGACTACGACGCGGAGCGCGGAACTGTGACCGTAATATATCAGATAGTCGGAGCGACGACGCACCGGCTGGACAGGCTTAAAGTCGGCGACTGTCTGAGCGACTTTGTAGGTCCGCTCGGCAATCCCACAGAGCTCGACGGACTTAAGCGCGTCGCCGTCGTCGGCGGCGGAGTGGGCTGCGCCATTGCGCTCCCCACCGCCAAAAAGCTGCATGCGCTCGGCGCGGAAGTACATTCGATAATCGGCTTTCGCAACAAGGATTTGATAATACTCAAAGACGAGTTCGAGGCGTGCTCTCGTGAGTTCCGCTTGGTCACGGACGACGGGTCGGCAGGCAAAAAAGGGCTCGTCACCGACGCGCTCAAAGAGCTGATAGACGCCGGCAACGATTACGACGAGGTCATCGCCATCGGTCCGCTCGTCATGATGAAGTTCGTCTGCAAGCTCACCGAAAAGTACGGGATAAAGACCGTGGTGTCCATGAACCCGATAATGATAGACGGGACGGGCATGTGCGGCGGCTGTCGCCTCACCGTCGGCGGCGAAATGAAGTTCGCATGCGTGGACGGACCCGACTTCGACGGGCACAAGGTCGATTTCGACGAGGCGATAGAGCGCGGCAAGATGTACGCCGATTTCGAGCGCCGCGCTTACGAAAAAGAATGTAATCTGTTTAAATAATAATGTCCGAAAAAGCATATCCCGTGCGTCGGCGCAGTGCGCCGTACTCCGCCGCGTCGCGTCCTTGCAACGCGGTCAACAAAAGGATAAACCGTTATGAATATGTCTAAAGTAAAAAATCCCATGCCCACGCAAGAGCCTAAGGTCCGCGCCAAAAACTTCGACGAGGTGGCGCTCGGCTACACCGAAGAACAGGCGCGGGCGGAAGCCGAACGCTGTCTGAACTGCAAAAATAAGCCGTGCCGAAGCGGCTGTCCCGTCGGCATAGATATTCCCGAGTTTATAGGCAAGGTCGCTCAGGGCGACTACGAGGGCGCGTATGCAGTTATAGCGCAGTCCAGCTCGCTCGCTGCCGTCTGCGGCAGGGTTTGTCCGCAGGAAACGCAGTGCGAGAGCAAGTGCGTCCGCGGCAAGAACGGCGAGCCCGTGGCGATAGGGCGTTTGGAGCGGTTCGTAGCCGACTATCACAACGCGCACAAGCGCGGCGGCGGAAAAAAAGCGGACGAAAGCGGCAAGCGCGTCGCCGTCGTCGGATCGGGACCGGCAGGACTTTCGTGCGCCGGCGAGCTCATAAACCGCGGCTACGGCGTCACCGTTTTCGAGGCATTACATACCGCCGGCGGCGTTTTGGTGTACGGCATACCCGAGTTCCGCCTGCCCAAATCGATCGTCGAGTGCGAAATACGGAATTTAAAAGAGCGCGGTGTCGTTTTCGAAACGAACACCGTAGTCGGGCGCACCGTCATGATCGACGAGCTTTTTGCCGACGGCTACGACGCGGTCTTTATAGGGAGCGGCGCAGGACTGCCCAACTTTATGAAAGTGCCCGGCGAGGACCTCAAGGGCGTGTACTCCGCCAACGAGTTTTTGACGCGCGTCAACCTGATGAAAGCGTATAAAAAGGACTCCGCAACGCCCGTCAAGGACAGCCGCGCGGTCGCCGTCGTCGGCGGCGGCAATGTCGCCATGGACGCCGCGCGTTGTGCACTGCGCCTCGGCGCGGAGCGCGTCATGATAGTGTATCGCCGAAGCGAAACGGAGCTCCCTGCGCGCAAGGAAGAAGTGGAGCACGCAAAAGAGGAGGGTGTGGAGTTTGTCATGCTCACCGCGCCGACGGAAGTGCTTGGCGACGAGCACAAAAACGTTCGCGCGCTCAAGTGCGTAAAAATGCAGCTCGGCGAGCCCGACGCGTCCGGTCGCCGCCGTCCCGTCCAGATAGCCGGCAGCGAGTTCGAGCTCGATGTGGACACTGTCATAGTCGCTATCGGCACATCGCCCAATCCGCTCATTAAAAACACCACCAAGGGCATAGAGACGCAGAAGTGGGGTGGGATCATCACCGACGAAAACGGAATGACTACGCGCGAGCACGTCTACGCCGGCGGCGACGCGGTCACGGGCGCGGCTACCGTCATACTCGCAATGGGCGCCGGCAAGTCCGCCGCGGAACAGATCGACAGAGCGTTGAAAGCCGACATAAAATAACGCGTGGCGGCGGCGCCGTCGAATGAGCTTTGGTAAAGTCATAAAGCCTCGCGGTCCAATCACCGTCATGTCACCTCGAGCGCAGTCGAGAGGTCTTTGGCGTAGCCGCATAAATGAAAAGCTATACTTTTGGCAATGCGGCGCTTACGCGCATGGATTTCTCCGCTCCGCTCGTTATCGCTCGCTCCGGTCGAAATGACATAAAGGTGTTGAGCTGTTCTCGCATAGGTCGAAATGACAAGACGGTGATATGAGCTTGTCTGCTTTCATTAAATCAAAGCAAGCTTTTATAAGTCCCGCGCACCCCAATCAACGTTTTGTCACCTCGAGCGCAGTCGAGAGGTCTAGGCGAACCGCCGCAGGGTTGAGCGGCTTTACTACAGCTTTACAATATACAAGTGCGGCGCTTCGCGCCTGGATTTCTCCGCTCCGCTCGCTGTCGCTCGCTTCGGTCGAAATGACAAAACGGTGGTTGAGCTTATCTCGCGCAGGTCGAAATGACAAGAAGGTGGTTTGGCTGTACTCGCATAGGTCGAAATGACAAAACGGTGATATGAGCTTATCTCGCGTAGGTCGAAATGACAAAACGGTGGTTGGGCGTTGTCGCAATGTGAAGCGGTAAAACAAACATCTTGTCATCTCGACCAAGCATTGCGGAGCAATGCGCGTGGAGAGATCCAGGCGATCCGCCGCAAGGTGGTAAAGCTCAACCACTTACATTTTCACTTTTCTCTTTTACATCTTCACTTGCGGCTTGCGCCGCCATGCGCGGCAAAGCCGCTGGATTTCTCCGCTCCGCTCGCTATTGCTCGCTCCGGTCGAAATGACATCGGGTGGAAAAGGCTTTCGTCGCTACGGTCGAAATGGCAAGCGAGTGGTTATACTTCGTCGCTACGGTCGAAATGTCAAACAGGTGGTTTAGCAGTTCTCGCGTATGTTGAAATAATACACGGTTTTTTCATAAAATATCGACATTTTTTCTAAAATGTATTGATATTGACATTGACATACATATATGTTAGACTATAAAAAAATCTATAAGGAGGTACGAAAATGAGGTTGATCGGAAACATTTTGTGGCTATTGTTTACGGGATTGTGGACGGCTATCGGTTGGTTTGTTACCGGACTTTTGTGGTGCATAACCATAATCGGCATACCGTTCGGTCTGCAGGCGTTCAAGTTGGCAAAGCTCTCGCTTTGGCCGTTCGGCAGGGACGCTCAAAAGAATTTCGGCAAGCATCCCATTGCCAACGTCATCTGGATAATATTCGGCGGATTGTTCTTGGCGATAGGGTTCGGACTTGCGGGTATCCTGTGGTGCATAACCATAATCGGCATACCGTTCGGCAAACAGTGCTTTAAGCTCGCCGGTCTTGCTCTTACGCCGTTCGGCGCGGAGATCGCGACGATATCGTAAGTCTACATAAGTGTACATCGGTAAAAATTCGGAGTTCGCAAATACGGGCTTCGTTTTTTTTGCTTGCTGTGGAGTTAGCAATAACTAACTTTGCGAAGTTTGTATAAAATAATCTTTGTAATACTTGAAATCCGTCGAAAAATATGTTATCATTGACGCAAGTATGAGTATTGGAGGTTTGGATGAAGATAGCGGAAGTAGCGCAGATACTTAACGCCGAAGTGCTTTGCTGCGGCGATCTGGCGGAAAACACGGAAGTACACTCCGCTTGCGGCTCGGATATGATGAGCGACGTGCTTGCTTACGTCAAGGATCAAGGGCTTTTGCTCAGCGGGCTTTGCAATCCGCAGGTCGTTCGTACCGCGGAGATGATGGACATCGTGTGCATAGCGTTTGTGCGCGGCAAGCGTCCCGACAAGTCGGTCATAGAGCTCGCCGAAAGCAAGGGTATAATTTTGCTGTCCACCGATTATCGCATGTATCTGGCTTGCGGACTGCTGTACCGCGCCGGTCTGGACGCCGGAAAAGCAATATGAGCGAAACGATGACGCTTACATACAATGTCGACGGGGACGATTTCGTTTCCTGCGGCAAAGCGTCCGAGGACGTTAAGCGCACGCTAAAAAGCATAGGCGTGTCGAGCGACGTCATAAGAAAAGTCGCCATAGCTATGTACGAAGGCGAAGTGAACATGGTCATTCACGGCGGCGGCGGCGTGGCTACGGTAAAGATCACGGATAACAGCGTGGTCGTGGAGCTTAAAGATACCGGAAAGGGCATAGCCGATATAGAGCAGGCTATGCAAGAAGGGTATTCCACCGCGTCCGACGAGATACGCGAACTCGGGTTCGGCGCCGGCATGGGACTGCCCAATATGAAAAAATACTCGGATAAACTCGATATAGAGTCCGAGGTCGGCGTAGGAACGACTATTTATCTTACATTCGATCTGTGAGCGCGAGGCGCGACAAGACCTTCGCGCCACACTGACCAGACATAGATCTCAAGGACGGCAATGGACAAAAACATACCTGTCATTCTGGATAGCGACAAATGCAACGGCTGCGTCAACTGCATGAAGCGGTGCCCGACGGAGGCTATTCGCGTGCGCGGTGGGAAAGCGATGATAATGTACGACCGTTGCGTCGGCTGCGGCGAGTGCGTGCGCGTTTGTCCCACTCAAGCCAAGCTCGAAACGCCCGATCCGCTTTCCGCTATAGAAAAATTCAAATATAAGATCGCGGTGGTTTCGGCGGCTATCTACGGACAGTTCGCCAACCTCGGCGACCCCAACTACGTGCGCGACGGGCTCATTGCGCTCGGCTTCGACGACGTAGTCGATGTGGGCGAGTGCGCCGCCGCATACTCCCAAGCGATAGTCGCGGCGTCCGAAACCGGCGACGGACTGCCGTTTATAGGACCGGTTTGTCCTGTCGTAACTCGGCTTATACAGCTAAAGTACGAGCACCTTATACGCCACATTCCGCCCGTGCGTCAGCCCGAGCGCATAGCCGTCAAGCTCGCCGTAAAGCGCGCCGCGGAGCGCGGGCTCGACCGCAAAGACGTGGGCGTATTCCTCATCGCGCCGTGCGCGGCGGATATTTTAAAATTCAGAGCCGATCCCGATACGGACGGCGTGCTTTCGATCAAAGGCCTGTACGTAAAGCTGCTCGCCGAAATGAACAAGATAAAAAAACCGTCCGGAGCAAGCCGATTAGGCGCCGTCGGCGTCATGTCCGGCGCAAACATAGAGCCCATCTGCGGTTTTCCCGCGCGCTCCGTGCTCGTGGCGGACGGCATAGACAACGTGCTCGGAGTGCTCGAGGAACTCGAGCATGACAAGCTTGGCGACGTCAAGTATCTTCAGCTCTACGCATGCCACGGCGGCTGCGTGGGCGGCACGCTCAATATAGAAAACCCGTTCCTTGCGCGCAACCGTCTCGTGCGGCTTGCCGACGACCTCGGCGGACGCGAAACGGCGGCTACGGGCGGCGGCGACATCGATATAAGCATGTGCACGCGCACGGTGGCTTACGAGCCCAAAAACATATTCAAGCTCGACGATGACCGCGCCGTCGCAATGAAAAAGGCTATGGAAATCAAGCGAATATACGCAAGCCTTCCGCACATGGATTGCGGCGCTTGCGGCGCGCCGTGCTGCATGGCTTTTGCCGAGGACATCGTAAAAGGCGTCAAGGCGGAGTGTAAGTACGTAAAAGTCCAAGCGGACGGAGGAGGCGAAACGTGACCGAAAAAGAGATAGCGGAGCGGCTCGATGCGGACATCGTTGTTTCGACGGGCGTCAGTGTAGACGGGTTCTACGCCGGCGACTTCATATCGAGGGTCATATCCAAAGCTCCCGAAAACAGTTGTTGGCTGACGATAATGTCCAATGTGAACGTCGCGGGCGCGGCGGTCATGGGCGATATCAAAATAGTAGTCCTGTGCGAAGGCGTCGAGCCCGATCCGGCGCTCACGCAAAAATGCAGGGCAAACGATATTGCGCTTATGCGCACGGACCTTGACACATACAATGCGTGTAAAAAGCTATGAAGCTTCATTACGACCTGCATATCCACAGCTGCCTTTCGCCGTGTGCCGACGACGAGATGACGCCATGCAACATAACCGCGCTTGCGGAAATGCTCGGGCTGGACGTTATAGCGGTGTCGGACCACAACAGCATGCTAAACAGCGGCGCGGTGATAAAAGCGGGAGCAAGGCTCGGCATATCCGTACTGCCGGCTATGGAGCTTGAAACGGCGGAAAACGTGCACATACTCATGCTGTTCGCTTCGCTCAGTCGCGGTATGGAATTTTACAGGGAGTTTACGCCGCACCTTCCGCGCATGAAAAACCGACCGGAGATCTTCGGCGAGCAGGCGATAACGGACGAGAACGACGTGATCGTCGGCACGGAAAGCAACCTCTTGCTGACGGCGTCCGACATAGGCGTGTACGACTGCGCCGCGCTCGCGGCAAAGTACGGCGGCGTGGCGATCCCCGCGCACGTGGACAGGGAGTCGAACGGACTTATAGCGATACTCGGCGACATAGACGACGGCATGGGCTTTTCCACGGTGGAAGTATCGCCCAACGCCGACGCGGAGTTCGTCGCACGGCTCGAAAGCAGAGGATATCGCGTCATACAAAACTCGGACGCGCATCGGCTGGAGAGCATAAATATACCTAACGACGGCAACGCGCTCACGGTGGATACGCCGGACGCCGCGACCGTAATAGAAACGTTAAAAACCAAAAAAGGAGTAAATACACAATGACCGATGAAAAGGACAAGCAATTCGCCGCGGTTCTGGACAGTCTTAAGGACGTGCCCGGACCCGTCATGATTGCTATGCAAAAAGCGCAGGATATTTACGGATATCTGCCGCTCGACGTGCAGCTCAAGATAGCCGACTTTTTCGGCGTTCCGCTCGCTACGGTGTACGGCATTGCCACCTTCTATTCGCAGTTCCGTTTGGAACAGCCCGGGCAGATAAAGATAGCCGTCTGCCTCGGAACGGCGTGCTATGTAAAGGGCAGCGGCAACGTAATAGAAAAGTTCCAGCGCATACTCGGCGTAGAGCCGGGACATACGACGGACGACGGGCGTTTTACGCTCGAGGCGACGCGGTGCATAGGCTGCTGCGGCTTGGCGCCCGTGCTCACGGTCAACGGCGAAGTTTACGGCAAAGTCACCGAAGACAGCGTAGACGAGATACTGTCCAAGTACAACAATGTTTGAGCTTGCGCTCTACATACTCGACATATCTCAAAATTCGGTCGCGGCGGCGGCAAAGCATATAGACATAACCGTGTCTGCCGACACCGCGCGCGACATACTTTCCGTAACGATAAAGGACGACGGCAAGGGCATGGACGGCGAATTTTTGGCGAAGGTCACGGACCCGTTCACTACGTCGCGCACCACCCGTAAAGTGGGAATGGGACTGCCGCTGTTCAAAATGGAAGCCGAAAAAACGGGCGGGAGCTTTTCCGTCACGAGCGAGGTGGGAAAGGGCACGGTCGTCAACGCGAATTTTGTACTGTCAAGCGTGGACAGACTGCCGCTCGGAGATCTCGGCTCGTGCATGAGCGTGCTCATAGCCGGCGGAGGTTACGAAACGACGCTTCGCTTTTCGGTGGACGACAGGACGTACATATTCGACACGGCGCAGATAAAGCGCGAGCTCGGCGCAGACGATCTGAGCGAACCGGTCGTCGTCAATTATCTCGAGGCGATGATCGACGAAAACATACAATCGGTAAAAAAAGGAGTTTATCTATGAAAACCTTACAGGAATTACAGGAGATCCGCAACAGAATGAAGGCGGAAATAGCCAATCGCGGCACCGCTGACGTCAACGATATCAAAGTCGTCGTCGGTATGGCGACTTGCGGAATAGCCGCCGGCGCGCGTCCCGTCATGCGCGCTCTGCTCGACGAAGTGGAAAAACGCAATCTCGGCAACGTCAAAGTGGGACAGACCGGCTGCATAGGCATATGCAAGTTCGAGCCTATCGTGGAAGTCATGATGCCGGGCAAGGAAAAAGTCACGTACGTCAACATGACGCCCGAAAAAGCGCGTCAGGTGGTTTCCGCGCACCTTGTAAACGGCAACCCCGTAGACGAATACACATATACTTATGCTTGCGAGCATACGGAGGATAAATAATGATAGAAAGAGCGCACGTACTTGTTTGCGGCGGCACGGGATGTACGTCCGGAAACAGCAAGTTGATTTTCGAAGAGTTTGAAAAACAGCTCCGCGAAACGGGACTCGATAAGGAAGTCCGCGTCATAATGACGGGTTGCTTCGGGCTTTGCTCCAAGGGCCCGATCGCGGTCGTATATCCCGACGGCGTGTTCTACGCGCACGTAAAGCCCGAGGACGTTACGGAGATAGTAAACGAGCATTTGCTCAAAGGCCGTCCCGTCGCTCGGCTCATGCACTCCGAAAAAGAGGAGAGCGGCGAAACGAAGTCGATAAACGACACCGATTTCTACAAGAGCCAGCGCCGTATAGTGCTTAGAAACTGCGGCGTTATCGACCCCGAAAATATAGACGAGTATCTCGCTTACGACGGCTACAAGGCGTACGAAAAGGCTGTGACGCAAATGACGCCGCAACAGGTCATCGACGAGATCAAAAAGAGCGGTCTGCGCGGCAGAGGCGGCGCGGGATTTTCCACGGGCATGAAGTGGCAGTTCACCCACGACGCGCCCGGCGACTGCAAGTATGTCGCGTGCAACGCCGACGAGGGCGACCCCGGCGCGTTCATGGACAGATCGCTTTTGGAAGGCGATCCGCACGCGGTCATCGAAGCGATGATGATAGCCGGCTATGCGGTCGGCGCGGAGCACGGCGTTATCTACGTCCGCGCGGAGTACCCGATCGCTGTGCACCGCTTGGAAGTCGCTATCGGTCAGGCGCGCGAATACGGCATACTCGGCGACAACGCCATGGGCTTGGGTCACAAGTTCGACCTCGAGCTCAGACTGGGCGCGGGCGCGTTCGTCTGCGGCGAGGAAACGGCGCTTTTGAACTCCGCCGAGGGCAAGCGCGGCGAGCCGCGTCAGCGTCCGCCGTTCCCTGCGGTCAAGGGTCTGTTCGGCAAGCCGACGCTTATTAACAACGTCGAAACATACGGCAACATAACTCAGATAATCCTCAACGGCGCGGACTGGTTCGCGTCCATGGGCACGGAAAAGAGCAAGGGCACAAAGGTGTTCGCGCTCGGCGGCAAGATTAACAACACCGGTCTTGTCGAGATCCCCATGGGCACGACGCTCCGCACTATCATAGAAAAGATAGGCGGCGGTTGCCCTAACGGCAAAAAGTTCAAGGCGGCGCAGACGGGCGGCCCGTCCGGCGGCTGCATACCGTCCTCGCTCATCGACACGCCCATCGATTACGACAACCTCATGGCGATAGGCTCGATGATGGGCAGCGGCGGTCTTATAGTAATGGACGAGGACAACTGCATGGTCGATATCGCCAAGTTCTTCCTCGAGTTCACGGTAGACGAGTCGTGCGGAAAATGCACGCCCTGCCGTATCGGAAACAAGCGGCTTTTGGAAATGCTCGACAAGGTGACGAGAGGCGAAGCAACGCTCGAGGACATCGACAAGATGGAGGAGCTTTGCTACTACATAAAAGAGAATTCGCTGTGCGGTCTCGGTCAGACAGCTCCCAACCCCGTGCTTTCGACGCTGCGGTATTTCCGCGACGAGTACGAGGAGCACTGCAAGGGCAGATGTCCGGCAGGCGTTTGCAAGGCGCTCGTCAGCTACAAGGTCGATCCCGATAAGTGCATCGGCTGCACCATTTGCGCGCGCAACTGCCCTGTGGGCGCGATAAGCGGTTCGGTAAAGCAACCGCACTCGATCGACCCGAAGAAGTGTATCAAATGCGGCGTGTGTGCGTCGAAGTGTCCTAAGGGCGCTATATCCAAATAACGGAACGTCGTATCGACGGTATAATAAATTTCAATATTACCAATAATTCAGGAGATATTTCATGAAAAACGTAAATTTGACAGTCAACGGCGTTCCCGTAACAGTGCCCGAAGGCACGCGCATACTCGACGCCGCGATCAAAGCGGGGTTCAAAGTCCCCACGCTGTGCTATATGAAAGACCTGTGCAACGAGAGCAGCTGCCGCATATGTGTTGTGGAGATCAAAAACAACCGCAACAAGCTGATGACGGCTTGCTCGACGGTCGTAGCCGAGGGCATGGAAGTGCTCACTAATACGCCCAAGGTCAGAGCGTCGCGCAAGATAACGCTCGAGCTCATGCTCAGCAACCACCACAAAGAGTGCTTGAGCTGCGTGCGCAGCGGCAAGTGCGAGCTTCAGGCTCTCGCCAACGAGTACGGTTGCGACGCGCAGAAGTACGAGGGCGAAATGAACTCGTACGACGTTGACGATTGCACCGAATACCTCGTGCGCGACAACAACAAGTGCATACTCTGCCGCAGATGCGTCGCCGCCTGTAACAAGCTTCAGTCGGTTGGCGTCATAGACGCAGGCAACCGCGGCTTCGCCACGCGCGTGGCGAGCCCGTTCGACAAAACGCTCGACGGCGTTCCGTGCGTTGCTTGCGGACAGTGCATAAACGTCTGCCCGACGGGCGCGCTTCGCGAAAAAGACAGTATCGCGGAAGTGGAAAAACTGCTCCAGGACAAGAGCAAGACGGTGATAGTGGGCACTGCGCCCGCAGTCCGCGCCGCGCTCGGCGAGGAGTTCGGTTATCCTATCGGAACGGACACCGAAGGCAAAATGGTCGCGGCGTTAAAGGCGCTCGGCTTTGACAAAGTATTCGACGTCAACATGACGGCGGACATGACGATAATGGAGGAGGGCACGGAGTTCCTCGCTCGGCTCAGGGATAAGACCGCGCCGCTTCCCATGATAACGTCGTGCAGTCCCGGCTGGATCAGATTTATCGAGTATTTCTATCCCGATCAGCTCGGACATCTTTCGTCGTGCAAATCGCCGCAACAGATGTTCGGCGCTATCATGAAGACGTATTACGCGGAAAAATTGGGCTTAGACCCCAAAAACGTCGCCGTCGTTACGGTAATGCCGTGTATCGCCAAAAAGTTCGAGATAACGCGCGACCACCAGTCGGCGGCAGGCGTGCCCGATATCGACGCGTCCATAACGACGCGCGAGCTCGCCAGAATGATCAAGAATTTCGGCATCAACTTCGACGCGCTCGATCCCAAGACCGAGTTCGACAACCCCATAGGCAAAGGCAGTACGGCAGGACTTTTGTTCGGCGCGACGGGCGGCGTCATGGAAGCGGCGCTGCGCACCGTGGCGGAAGTCGTCACCGGCGAGCCGCTCAAAAATATCGACTTCAAGGCAGTTCGCGGCGTAAAGGGGATAAAGGAAGCTACGATCGATCTGAAAGGTCAAAAGCTCAATATCGCCGTCGCGAGCGGACTTGCCAATGCGCGCAAGATCATGGACGAGATAAGAGCCGGCAAGAGCAAGTATCACTTCATTGAGATAATGTCCTGCCCGGGCGGCTGTGTAAACGGCGGCGGTCAGCCCATAGTGGACGCGGCGACGCGCAATCTCGTGGATATCCGCGCCGCGCGCGCCAAGGTCCTGTACGACAAGGACAAAAAATCGAATTTGCGCAAGAGCCATGAAAACCCCATCGTCAAAACTCTGTATGCCGAGTATTTCGGAAAGCCCAACAGCCACAAGGCGCACGAGGTGCTGCACACCGAATACGTAAAGCGCGACAGATACGGCAAGTAGCTTTAAGTTTAAAACGGTTTTCCGAAGCTTCGGAAAACCGTTTTTCGTGCGGCGCATGCGCGCACGCGGCGATCGGCGGCACGTTTCATAGGGGATAATATAGTATTCCAAAACAGTTGATTTACGCGGCGAAATGGTGTATAATTCATAAGGCGGTATGTAACGTGGAGATCGACGAGCTTAAACGTAATATCGAAACGGCGGTCTGCCGCGTGGAAAGAGCGGCGCGAGCGTTCGGCGGCGACGTTACGATAGTCGCCGCGACAAAAACGGTGGAGCCGCGTATCATTTCCGCGGCGATCGCGTTGGGCGTAAAGAACATAGGCGAAAACCGCGTGCAGGAGTATCTCGAAAAGCGCGACGCCGTTACGGGCGCGGATTGGCACTTTATAGGCACGTTGCAGAGCAACAAGGCAAAGTACCTCGTCGGCAACGTAGCGCTTATACAGTCGGTAAACAGCGCGGCGCTTGCCGCCGAGATAGACAGGCTCGCTTGTCGCCGCGGCGTTGTGCAGGACGTCTTGATAGAAGTCAATGTCGGCGGCGAAGCCGGCAAGACGGGCGCGCCGACGGAGCTCGCCGACGGGCTCATCGAATACGCGCGGTCGCTCAAAAACATATCCGTGTGCGGGCTCATGGCAGTGCCGCCGCGGGAGTGCGGCGACGACGCGTACAAAACGGCGTACGACATTTTCGACAGGAACAGAGCGGATGGGTTCGACATTCTGTCGGTGGGAATGAGCGGCGATTACGAGCGCGCGATAGCGTTCGGCAGCAATATGGTAAGACTGGGCACGGCTCTATTCGGAGCGAGAAACTACAAGGCAGGTAACTGACATGAACGAAGATTTCGATACGTTTTTGCGGCGCGCAAGCAACTACAACGGCGGCGAGCCGGAGTATTACGAGGACACGCACGATCTGTCGGGGAACTACATCGGCAGTCGCGGCGCGCAAAGCGGCGCGCCGTACGTTCCGCAGCAGCCGTATCATGTGCCCGAAAGCGACGCGGCAAACCGCACCGAAAGCGCGTTAAACAGCACGCCGCAGTTTAAGTTCTATACTGCGCCGCCGCCTGCCGAAAAAAAGCCCAAGGCCGCGCCGCTTCCCAAGATAGACCAGTACATCTCGCCGCAGATGTATCAAAATATCGTGTTTTACTCGCCGCGCACATCTGCGGACGTCGAGCGGCTTATCGACTATCTGCGTCGGCACGAGCCGGCTATAATCGACCTCGACCCGATCGCGGAATCGCCGGACGCGCAACGCATACTCGATTTTACGTCGGGCGCGGTCTATGCGCTCGGCGGACGGATAATCAGCATAAAGCGCAATCTGTTTTTGATAGTGCCGGAGGGTATCGACGTTTCCAAACCCGAAAGCCGAGCGTAAAATCGTATGTCGAAAGGGAACGGCTCTTTTAAAAACAAAGTCGCAGCAGTTTGGGCTTTTATAAAGAATATCGCCGCGCGCGTGTGGCGATATCTCAAGGTCGCAAAAATGGAGTATATCGTAATGATAAGCCTTTTTGCGGCAGACCTGATATCCAAGGCGATAGTCAACGCGACGGTGGACGTAAACAGTTCGGTCGTGCTTATTCCCAAGTTTTTGAATATACACAACCTGCACAACTACAACGCCGTTTTCGGTTCGTCGTTTATGACGAATTTATTGGGGAGCATAGGCACTCGCATATTTTTCGGCGTGTTTGCCGTTGCCGCGTCGGTGGTGTTTGTGTTGGTGCTCATAAAGAGCAAGGGCGGAAACAAGCTGTTCCGCGTCGCGCTCGCTATGCTTGTAGCCGGTGCAATGGGCAACTGTATAGACAGGATGTTTTTGGGCTACGTGCGAGATTTCGTGGAGTTTGAATATTTCGGGTTGGAAATATTCGGCAGCAAAAGTTTTTACGTATTCAATATCGCCGACGCGGAGCTCGTTATCGGCGTTATTTTGGTGGCGATCTATTTTATCTTTATTTATCACGACAAGGATTCCTCGACTTCCACCGAAGAAAAGTCGGCGTCGGACGGCGAAGCGGACGTTGCAATCGCGACAGCGGACGGCGAGCAAGCCGCGGCGAACTCCGACGCAGTAACGGACGGCGAGCAAACGGACGAGCCGAGCGCCGACGGCAATGAAACCGAAGTTTCGGACGCCGCGGAAAATACTGCGGACGGCGATAACGTCGCGGAAAATACTGCTGACGCAGGTAGCGCTGTTGCCG
Source organism: Roseburia sp. (assembly GCA_023665905.1). Classification (GTDB taxonomy): domain Bacteria; phylum Bacillota; class Clostridia; order Christensenellales; family Pumilibacteraceae; genus Anaerocaecibacter. Next base: position 44,137 of record JAMPDA010000004.1, on the reverse strand, counting down.
AAAATACGGACGACGGCGGAAGCGATATTGCTTCGGACATCGACGGCGACGAGGATACGTCGGCATGACTACGACGGTATACTGTACCGAGGGCGGCGCACGGCTGGACGTGTTTTTGAGCGACGAAACGGAGCTCACGAGATCGCACATTAAAAGGTTGATAGACTGCGGCAAAGTGTTCATAGACGGAGCGCCCGTCGAAAAGGCGGGCAGGACTGTAAAGACCGGAGAAACCGTCGCTTTCGACGATATAGCCGAAAGCTCGGAAATACTGCCGCAGGACATTCCGCTCGACGTCGTTTACGACGACGGCGATATCGCCGTCATCAATAAACAGCGCGGACTTGTCGTTCACCCGGGCGCGGGCAATCACGACGGCACGCTCGTCAACGCGTTGATGTATCGTTACGGCGAGGCGCTGTCCGGCGTGTGCGGCAAAGCGCGCGCAGGCATAGTCCACAGGCTCGACAAGGACACGACGGGACTTATGGTGGTCGCAAAGACCGATTTCGCGCACGCCGCGCTTTCCGAGCAGTTCGCCGCGCACACGGTAAAAAAGCTGTATCGCGCCGTTCTCGACGGAAACCTCAAGTCGGACACGGGCGTCGTGGACAACTTTATCGGCAGGGACGTCAAGAACCGTCTTAAAATGGCGGTGTGCCGCGACGGCAGACGCGCGGTGACTAAGTACGCCGTTATCGAGCGGTACAAGAGCAACTGCTACGCCGAGTTCGAGCTGTGCACGGGCAGGACGCATCAGATACGCGTGCATTGCGCGTACCTGGGTCACCCCATATCCTGCGACGCCGTGTACGGCGGAAGCGCGAAGCTGGGCGCGGACGGGCAGTTACTGCACTCGCGGACGCTCGTGTTTTCGCATCCGCGAACGGGCAAGACCTTGGAGTTCACGGCGGACGAGCCGAAAGACTTTTTGACCGCGCTCGAAAAGCTGCGGTCCGCCGCCACATATTGACGCCTATATAAAACCGGACGGCATTCACCAAAGGAGACGCAATGAAGCAAAAGGACATTCTCGGGATAAAAGATCTCTCGAGATCGGAGATCAAGTCGATCTTGCTCCTCGCAGGCGACATGCGCGAAGCGACCGATCGCGGCGAGCGACTGTCGAACTTGCGCGGCAAGAGCGTAGTGACGCTGTTTTACGAAAACTCCACGCGCACGCGCACGTCGTTCGAGCTTGCAGCCAAAAATCTCGGCGCGACGACTACGGGCATTTCGGTCGCGACGTCATCCGTACAGAAAGGCGAATCGCTCGTCGATACGGGCAAAACGCTCGACGCGTTAAAGACGGACGTCATCATTATACGTCATCCCGTAGCAGGCAGTCCGCGCCTTCTCGCCGAAACGGTAAAGGCGTCGGTCATCAACGCCGGCGACGGCATGAACGAACACCCGTCGCAGGCGCTTTTGGACGTAATGACGGCACAGCGGCGCTTCGGCGATCTTTCGGGCTTAAAGCTCGTGATAGTGGGCGACATCAAACATTCGCGCGTCGCGCGCAGCGACGTGCTTGCGTTTTCCAAGCTGGGCGCAAACGTCACGGTGTGCGCGCCGTACACGCTGATGCCCGTCGGCATAGACGGCATGGGCTGTGCCGTCGAAACCGATCTCGACAAGGCGATCGTCGGCGCGGACATAGTGATGCCGTTGCGGCTACAGCTCGAGCGCATGAACCAAGCGTATTTTTCCTCGATAGAGGAATATCACGAATATTACGGCGTAAACGAAAAGCGCCTCGGACTCTGTTCGTCCGGGCATATAGTCATGCACCCCGGGCCGGTCAACCGCGAGGCGGAAATCGATGGCGGCGTTGCGGACGGCGAAAACAGCGTTATAGAAGAACAGGTGACAAACGGCGTCGCCGTGCGCATGGCTATGCTCGATTTCGTCGTCGAAGGAGGCACAAAGTGATACTGCTCAAAAACGCGACCGTCGTAAATGCCGACGGAATGGCAAAGTCCGACGTCCTTATAGACGGCGGCATAATTTCGAGAGTCGCGCCCGATATCGTATCGGTCGAAGCTGAAGTAATAGACTGCGAAAACAAGCTCGTATTCCCGGGCTTTATAGATATGCACTGCCACTTGCGCGAGCCCGGGCAGACGCACAAAGAGGACATCGCGTCGGGTAGCGCCGCGGCCGTCGCAGGCGGGTACACCGCGGTGTGCTGTATGCCCAACACCGTTCCGCCGCTCGATAACGGCGCGGCAGTGGCTTACGTGCGTTCGCGGTCGGCCGCGTGCGCAAACGCCGAAGTGTATCCCATAGGATGTATCACGCGCGGACAAAAGGGCGCGGAGCTTTGCGAGTACGGCAAGATGAAAAGTTTGGGAGCGGTCGCCGTATCGGACGACGGCGTGCCCGTGAGCGACGGCGGCGTAATGCTGAACGCGCTCAAGTACGCCAAGACGTTCGGGCTTACGGTGCTGTCGCACAGCGAAGACAAGAGCATTTCGGGCTCGGGCGTAGTCAACGAGGGCGAAAACGCCACAGTGTCGGGACTGCGCGCCATTCCTCGCGCCGCAGAGAGCGCCGCGGTCGCGCGCGACGTGTTGCTTGCCGAGGAAGCCGACGCAAAGATACACATTTGCCACGTGTCCACGGCGGCTTCCGTCGATATAATAAGGCGAGCTAAGGCGCGCGGCGTAAAGGTGACGTGCGAAACGTGTCCGCATTATTTCGCCGCCACCGACGACGAGATCCTTTCGTACAACACCAACGCTAAGATCAATCCGCCGTTGCGTTCGCAGGCGGACGTAGACGCGATAATAGACGGCATAGCGGACGGAACTATCGACGCGATAGCGACGGACCACGCGCCGCATCATCGCGACGAAAAGAACAGGGAATTCGACTATGCGCCGTTCGGAACTGTCGGGCTGGAAACAGCGTTTTCCGTCGCGTACACGTATCTCGTGCTTCCGGACGTCATCAAGCTTTCCGATCTTTGCAGGCTTATGAGCACTGCGCCTGCCGCCATACTCGGGCTCGAGGGCGGAAAGATAGCCGCCGGTGAACGCGCCGATATAACGGTGGTCGATCCCGACGCGGAGTATACCGTGGACGCGTCCGCGTTCCGCTCCAAGGGCAAAAACTCGCTGTTCGACGGCTGGCGGCTCAACGGCAGAGTGGAAAAAGTATTCGTCAAAGGAGAGCTCAAGACGGTATGAGAAACATCACCGACAAACTTATAGACAGGATAGCCGCGCTCGACAATCCGACGGTCGTAGGGCTCGATACGCGCATAGAATTTTTGCCCGAAAACTTGCGCAAGTATGTCGGTTCGGGCGAGGACGTGTGCAAGGCGTTCGTCGAGTTCAACTGCGCGCTTTTGGACGAGCTCAAGGGCGTCGTTCCGGCTGTCAAGATACAGTCTGCGTACTACGAGATGTACGCGCATTTCGGCGTGCAAGCGATGTACATGACCGCCGCGCACGCAGTCGCCAACGGGTTCGTCGTAATGGCGGACGTCAAGCGCAACGACATTGGCACCACCGCGGAAGCGTACGCCGCGGCGTATCTCGGCGCGACGGGTTTCGACTACATAACGGTAAATCCGTACCCGGGCTACGACGGCATCAAGCCGTTCGTCGATTGCTGTGCGCGCAACGACAAGGGCATTTTCGTGCTCGCGCGCATGTCCAATCCGTCGGCGGCGCAGATACAGAACTTAAAAGTGGAGGGGGATAAGCCGCTGTATATGCACGTCGGCGAGCTCATCTCGGAATGGGGTAAGGAGCTTATCGGTGAGCACGGCTACAGCGCCGTGGGCGCGGTTGTCGGCGCGACCAATCCGCAAGAGGCGAAAGAGCTGCGCAAAAAGCTCAAGTCTGTGTTTTTCCTCGTTCCCGGCTACGGCGCGCAGGGCGGCAAGGGCCGCGACGCCGCGGCGTCGTTCGACGAGAACGGCAAGGGCGCGATCGTCAACAATTCGCGCGGAATAATCGCCGCGCACATGTCAGAAAAATACAAGGGCATGGCTTTTGCAAAAGCCGCGCGCGCGGCGGCGGAGGACATGCAAGCCGATTTGAGCGCGGCGTTGCGCAGTAGATAAGCCGCGTATACAGCGCATAAATTTTTACCGGAGATAAAATGAAAGCCGTTAAAACAGATCTTACAGTGCAGTCCGTCGAGCGTTACGGGCGCAATGTGTATAGGGTGGAGTGTGCGTCCGAAACGCGCCTGCCCAAGATATCCGCAGGGCAGTTTGCGCACTTGCAGGTGCCGGGCAAACAGTTAAGACGTCCTATATGCGTGTATAAAAATACCGAAAATACGATAACTTTTATTATAGCGTCGGTAGGCGACGGCACTGCCGCCTTTCTGTCGCAGAAAAAGGGCGACAGGTTTGACGCGATATTGCCGCTCGGCAACGGGTTTCCCGTGCTCCCCGATAAGACCAATATCGCGCTTTTGGGCGGCGGCACGGGTTGTGCGCCGCTGTACAAGATAGCCGCCGACAATCCGTCGCTCAACTGCACCGCGCTCTTGGGCTTCCCGAACGCCGCGACGCGCGACGCTTACGGCGACGATTTCGATAAGGTGTGCCGAAAGGTCTGTTACTGCACGGACGATGGGAGCGTCGGATATCACGGGTTCCCGACCGAACTGCTTACGGAGATCGCGCCCGAAGTGCTGTACGTGTGCGGCGCCGCCGGAATGGTCAAGACCGCGCAGAAATACTGCGAAACGCTCGGCATAACCGGTTTTGTGTCGGTCGAACAGCGCATGGGCTGCGGAGTGGGCGCGTGCCTCGTTTGCGCCGTCAAGGTCAAAAGAGAGGGCGAGGAAAGGTTGCTCCGCGCGTGCGCCGATGGGCCTGTGTTCGATATACGGGAGATAGCGCTATGAACATCAAAACGAAAATAGCCGGTGTGGAATTTAAAAATCCCGTCATCGTCGCTTCGGGCACGTTCGGCTTCGGCAGGGAGTACAACGAGTTTTACGACGTCGGCAAGCTCGGCGGGATATGCTCCAAGGGCTTGACACTTAAGCCGCGGCAGGGCAACGAGCCGGTGCGCATTGCCGAAACGCCGTCGGGAATGTTGAACAGCGTCGGGTTGCAAAACCCGGGCGTGGAGGCGTTCATTGCCGACGAGCTGCCGTTTATGCGCAGTCTTGACACTGTCATAATAGCCAACGCCGCAGGAAGCTGCGAGGAAGATTACGTCGAGATCGTGCGTATACTAAGCGATACCGACGTGGACATGATAGAGCTGAATATTTCCTGCCCGAACGTGAAAAAGGGCGGAATGGCGTTCGGCGTGGAGCCGTCGGGCGTCGAGCATATAGTTCGCGCAGTCAGAAAGGTGTGCAAAAAACCGCTCATAGTCAAGCTCACGCCCAACGTGTCGTGCATTTCGGAAAACGCAAAGGCGGCGGAGCGCGCCGGCGCGGACGCGATAAGCCTTATAAACACGGTCGCCGCCATGGCGGTGGACTTTAAAAGCAGAAAGCCGGTGCTGAAAGCGGTCGGCGGCGGCTTGAGCGGGCCTTGCGTAAAGCCTATAGCGCTGAGAATGGTGTACGAGTGTTACAAGGCGATAAAGATCCCGATAATAGGCATGGGCGGGATCATGACAGGCCGCGACGTAGGGGAATTTCTGCTGTGCGGCGCTTCCGCCGTAGAGGTGGGCACAGCCAATATTTTCGACCCGTTTGCCGCCATAAAGATCGTAAATGAGTTGACAACGCTCTTTGAAAGTGATAACATTAGTGATATACAGTCGATCATAGGAGGTCTGCGCGTTGAATAACGACGTGATGAAGTTGTTCGAAGAATCGGGCGCCGTGCTTCACGGGCACTTTATTTTGACGTCCGGACTTCATTCCGACACGTATATGCAGTGCGCCAAACTCTTTGAATTCGGCAATATCTCGCAAGAGCTCTGCCGCATGGCGGCGGAAAAAGTAAAAAAGTACGGTGCGGACGCCGTGGTGTCGCCGGCTGTCGGCGCTATCATATTCGGCTACGAGCTCGGGAAACAGCTCGGTATCCCCAACATGTTTGCCGAGCGCGGAAAGGCCGGAACGTTTTCTCTGCGGCGCGGCTTCGAGCTCAAAAAGGGCAGTAAAGTAATAGTCGCGGAAAACGTCGTTACGACGGGCGGCTCGGTCAAGGAAGTCATAGACATGCTGACCGAAACGGGCGTTTCCGTCGCGGCGGTCGTGGAAGTCGTAGACAGGAGCGGCGGCAAAGTCGATTTCGGCGTTCCCAACGAGTCGCTTCTTCAAATAGACGTCAAGACGTATTCGCCCGACGAATGTCCGATGTGCAAACAGGGTACCGAAGCGGTCAAGCCGGGAAGTAAGGGCTTGCGCTAAAGTATAAATAAACAAAAGGTAGGTAATTATTATGGCAAGAAGAACAACAAGGTCGAGCAGCACCTTTACGCTCAAGAAGTTTTCGTTCTGGCTGGTGATCGTCATAGGCTTCGCTATGCTCGCCGCAGGCGTATTCAGCTTTCTGAGTTTCGATTGGTGCGCAAACGTCGCTCGCTGGATAGAGCGTATCTGCTATATACTCGCGCTCATAGTGCCCGTACTCATCTCTTTCGATGTAGCGAGAAGCAAGACCACCGTATGGTTCGTTCTGTGGATAATATTCACGGTGCTCATTCTGTTCGGTATCATCTCGTCTATCATAGCGATGCTGTAATCTAAAAAAATCTTCACTTTTGCGGAACACGTTAAGGAAATATCATGGCTGTCAGAAAAAAACGTAATGCGTTCGTTCGCTATTTCACTCCGTTCGGGCTCAGACAGGTATGCGACTTCGTCATGCTTGCCGGCTTTGTATTGCTCATAGTAGGGCTGTGCACGACCGATACGGTGTTGCTCATAGGCTTTATCTGCTACGCCGTCGGCGCGGCGGGTTCGATAGCTCGTTGCTGTCTGGTGCTATTTTCCAAAACGATCAATCACCGCGACCCGACGTACAAGTCGGCGATAATCAATGTGTGCATCATGGGCGTGCTTTTTGCGCTCGCGGTGTTCGGCATTGTTTGGACTTTGATAGTGTAGAGAGCAAAAATTCCGCGCCTTTCCCTATGGCGCGGTTTTTTGTTTGCGTGAATTTGCGGCTTTGTCGCACATTCCTGTCATTGGAGCAGACATGGTAAAAAGATACAAAAAAGACGACGGTCATTCATATGCGCTCGGCGCGACGCTCGCAATGGAGCTTATGAGATCGCGCCCGAAGAACGTGCGGCGCATTTACGTTTCGCCGAAGTCGGATGTGACCGCGGTGACGGATACCGCCGTTTCGCTCGGTGTGCCCGTAACGGAGAGCGAAAAGCCGTTCAATATCTTGAGCCCTAAAGAAAACTGCTACGTGATAGCGGAGTTCGATAAGTTCGACGCCGATATAAGCGGCGAGCGCAGTCATATCGTGCTCGTAAACCCGTCGAACAGCGGCAATCTCGGCACGATAATGCGCGACGTCGCGGCGTTCGACTGTTGCGACCTTGCGATAATCCGTCCGGCGGTAGACACGTTCGACCCTAAGACCGTGCGCGCGAGCATGGGCGCGATATTCGGGATAAATTTCGAGTGCTTCGATTCGTTCGACGAGTATCGCGAAAAATTCGGCGCGCACGAGGTCGTCCCGTTCATGCTCGGCGGCGCGCCGTTCAAGTCCAAAACGTTTGCGGCGAACGGAGCAAAATACGCGTTGGTGTTCGGCAACGAGGCGACAGGGCTGCCGCAAGAGTTTGCCGAGTACGGCGCGGTACGGATAGAACAGTCGTCGAAGGTGGACAGCCTCAATCTGTCCGTCGCGGTGTCCGTCGCGCTGTACAAGTTGTACACGTCGAAATAACAGCAAGCGGCAACGCCGATTGCTGTTATTTATACGGATTTATATACGCGCTTTTCGTTGACGTCCGTTTATGCTTTGGGCGTTACGAAAAGCGTTTTGTATTCTTTGTATTCCGCCTTGCCGCCGCCGTGGGGGAAGACGTGTTTTATCAAGGTGTGATCGACGGCGACGTTTTCGCTCGCTCTCGACTGCGAGTAGTACGCCGCGATCTCGGCGGCGCGTTCGAGCTGCTTTTCCGTCGGCGCGGAAGTCTTTAGCACGGCGTGACAGCCGTGCGCGTCCTTGACGTGCAGCCAGGTGTCCGTCTTTGCCGCGCCGCGCGTTATGCGTTCGTTCTGCGCGCTGTTCTTGCCGACGAGAAGCTGTGCGCCGTAAACGTCGAATACGTACGGCTCCGATGTTTCCTGTTTGGCTTTGCGCTTTTTCTGCTCGGGTCGCATAAGCCCGAGCGCTACGAGCTCCGCGCGCACTTCGTCCAGCTCGCGCTTATCCGTGCACAGCTCGAGCTCGAGCGATATGCCGTCCAGCCTGTCGAGCGCCGACCGCGCGGCGTCGGCGGCGGCTTCCGCATACACGGCGGCTTTTTTCTTTTTGGAGTAAGCTTTAAAGTACGCGGCGGCGTTTTGTTGCGCGTTTTTGGTTGTATCGAGCTCTATTGTTATCGGACTCATGTCCGCGTCGAAGTAGTTGTCTGCCGTGACGCGCGCGTCGCCGCGTTTTATCCTGTATATGTTTGCGGTAATGAGTTCGCCGAGCTGTCTGTCTATTTCCGCCGACGCGCTTTCCTCGAGCTTGGCGCACGCTTCGGCGAGCCGCTTTTTGTTTTTGTTCACCGCCGTCTTTACGGCGTTTTTGAGCGGCTTGCGGTACGCCGCCATATCGGCCGCCGTAAACAGCGCCGAGTAGTATTCGTCCATCGCCTCGTTGACGGTGGGGAAGCCGACGGCCCTGCCGCCGAGCGTCGCGTACGGCACGACGGTGTAGTCGAGCGGCTTGCCGTCGTCTCCGAAAACGGCGGTGGGGGAAACCGCTATGCCGTACAGATCCTGCGCCGCGGCGATAAAACCGTCTAACACGTCGTCGGTCGGCGGCGCGTCGCCCGTTCCGAGTTTGAAAAACAGCTCGTCCACGGTGGCGCTCGCAAGCCCTGCCACGCATTTATTTACGGCGGCGCGAGCGCTCATTTCGCCGCACTCGCGTATCTTCGCTTTAAGCGCGTCGCCGTCGAACACGCCTATCCTGCCTGTCGCGTTGGGCGGTGCGTAATCGAGCCCGATAAGCACGGCGCGCTTGCCCTCGACTTCCGCCGTGACGCGGCGCAGGCAGTTGCCTATGACGCCGTTTTTTTCGACGAATATTATATTCGCGCATTTGCCCGTCAGCTCGGCGGCGAGCCTGTAGCCGACGCGCTCTTTCAGCTCGTCGAGCGCCGAAAAGACGAACGTTATCATGCGCTCGCACCTGTCTTTTTCTATGCCCTCGATGACCGCGCCCGTCAGGCGTTTTCTGAAATACATCAGCGTGCCCGACGCCGTTTCGGGATTGGCATAACGCCGCGTCGTCAGGTGGACGCGCGGCAACGACGGATTGCAGGACAGCAAAAGTCGGCGGTTGCCGCTTTTGGTGTGCACCGCAAGGATAACCGTGTCGCGGTCGGGCATGGTCACTTTATCGACGATGCCGCCGACGAGCGCGTCCAGCTCGCACGCCGCTCTGTATATTGTAAGTGCGTCTTTGGGCAATTTCTGTTCCTCTCGAGGATATTTTACCACAGTGTCGGCATTTTGTAAACGGTTTTACGGCAAGGGTGAATACGGATAAATGTGAAAACGGGCTGTAAAAGATTGACAACCGCAACTTATAATGATAAAATAGTAAAGTTGCGTATTGCAAAGTCACGTACACATTTGGAGGAGTACATGAAATCTACTTTTGAGAAAAAAGAATCGCAGGCGATATTCAAAATATCTCTCGACAACGCAGAGTGGGAAAGCGAGCTCGAAAACGCTTACAACCGCACCAAAAAGCGCTATAAAATTCCCGGCTTCCGCCCGGGCAAGGCGTCGCGCAGAATGATAGAAATGCACTACGGTCAGGGCGTGTTCTTCGACGCCGCCGTCGATTTCTGCATCAACCGCGCGTATTCGGAGGAGCTTTCCAAACATCCCGAATTGGAAACGTTCGGCTCGCCCGACGTGTCTTTCGAAAAGCCGGAGGACGGCGCGGCGTTCGCGTTTTCCATAACCGTAACGCTCTATCCCGAGGTCAAGCTCGGCGATTACAAAGGTATTAAATTGCCGAAGATTGAGTATAATGTAAGCGACGAGGATGTGGCTGCGCGCATCGACGCGGAGCTCCACCGCGCGTCGAGGCTCGTCAAGACCGATAAAGCCGCCGAAAACGGCGACGTCACCGTCATAGACTATGTCGGCACGGTGGACGGCAAGGAGTTTGCAGGCGGCAAAGCCGAAAACCACGAACTCAAGCTCGGCAGCAATGCGTTCATTCCCGGCTTCGAGGACGGGCTCATAGGCGCGGTAGCCGGCGAGGAGCGCGACGTAAAAGTCAAGTTCCCCGACGAGTATCATGCCGAGGAGCTTAAGGGCAAGGACGCCGTATTCCACGTCAAAGTCAACGAGGTGCGCGTCGAGGAAGTTCCCGAGCTCAACGACGAGTTCGTAAAAGAGCACAGCAAGTACGAAACGGTAGACGAGTACAAAAAGGGCCTTGTCGAGGACATGCAAAAAGCCGCCAAGAGCCGCGAGCGCAACGAGCGCATCGACGCGGTGATGAAAGCGGTCGCAGACAATGCGGAGTGCAAAGTCCCCGAAAAGATCGTCAACGCGGAAGTTGACAGAATGTACGCGGAGTTCGAGCACCAGATGTCGCATTACGGCATCAAGCCAGAGGACTATCTCAAGTACAGCAACTCGTCCGTGGCGCAGTTCCGCGCCGACCGTCGCGAGCCTGCCGAGCGCAATGTCAAGATCCGTCAGGTAATGCGCGCTATCATAGAAGCGGAAAAGCTGAGCGTTTCCGAGGACGAGATCGCGGAAAAACTCAAGGACGATTCGGTGCGTCATGAACTCGAGCACGAAGTCGGGCACCGCGGCGGATCGGTAGAGGAGTTCGCGGCAAACGAGATATTGACGGATAAGTTCTTCGACCTGTTGCTAACTTCCAACGAGTTCGTTCTCGATAAGGACGACGCGAATAAGCAGGAGCCGGCGGCAAAACCCGCGGCAAAAAAGCCCGCGGCGAAAAAACCGGCGGCGGCAAAGTCCGCGGATAAAGAACCGGCGGAGAAAAAAGAGCCGGCAGCCAAAAAGCCCGCCGCCAAGAAACCGACCGCAAAAAAGCCCGAAGCGGCAGAATAAGCGGAACCGGCAGAAAGGCAGAAAGGCAGAATGATCTTGCGCATAAAATAAATAGGAGAGCGCTATGAGAAATTGGGGAAACATAAAGAACGACTTAGTTCCTATGGTCGTTGAACAAACGAACCGCGGCGAGCGTTCGTACGACATATTTTCGCGGTTACTCGAAGACCGCGTGGTGTTTTTGACCGGCGAAGTGACCGACGTCACCGCCGACCTCGTGGTCGCGCAGTTGATGTATCTCGAGAGCAAGGGCGAGGACAAAGACATATCGCTGTATATAAACAGCCCGGGCGGATCGGTCACCGCGGGCATGGCAATATACGACACCATGAACTACATCAAGTGCGACGTGGAAACTATCTGCGTCGGCATGGCGGCGTCCATGGGCGCGTTCCTGCTGTCGAGCGGCGCCAAGGGCAAGCGTTTCGCGCTTCCCAACAGCGAGATCATGATACATCAGCCATCGGGCGGCGCGCAGGGACAGGCGAGCGACATCGCAATAACCGCGGAGCATATTATCCGCGTCAAAAAACGCATGAACGCAATACTCGCGCGCAACTGCAATCAGCCGCTCGAAAAGATAGAGCGCGACGTAGACCGCGATCATTACATGTTTGCCGAAGAGGCGAAAGCGTACGGCATTATCGACGGCATTGTCGATAAGCGCGCGTAGCAAAAGGAGATCCCGTATTTAATGGCAAAAAGAAATATCGAAAACGACGAACCGCATTGCTCGTTTTGTGGCAAGCCCGAAGCGAAAGTCGAGCATCTTATAGCCGCGCCCGGCGACGGTGTTTATATATGCAACGAGTGCGTGGCGATATGCAGGGATCAGCTCGCGGAACAGTCCGCCGAGCCGACCCCCGATAAAGTTGCGCTCTTGCCGCCCGAACAGCTCAAAACCGAGCTGGACAAATATATAATCGGTCAGGACGAGGCGAAGCGTGTTTTGTCGGTTGCGGTATACAACCACTACAAGCGAGTAAACTACAACCTGCGCAATATGCCGCAGAACGCGAGAAATCGCGACGACGAGCGCACCGTAGCCGAGCGTAACAATAGCGGCGACGGCGTGGAACTCAACAAGAGCAATATTTTGATGTTCGGCCCGTCCGGCTGCGGCAAAACGCTGCTCGCGCAAACACTGTCGAAAATTCTCAACGTTCCGTTCGCAATGGTGGACGCGACCACGCTCACCGAAGCCGGCTATGTCGGCGAGGACGTGGAAAATATCCTATTGCGCCTTATAAAGAACGCCGACTACGATATAGCGGCGGCGGAGCGCGGAATAATCTATATCGACGAGGTGGACAAGATCGCGCGCAAAAGCGAAAACGTGTCCATAACTCGCGACGTGTCGGGCGAGGGCGTACAGCAATCGCTGCTTAAAATAATAGAGAGCACGGTGTCGAGCATACCGCCCAACGGCGGTCGCAAGCATCCGCAGCAGGAATTTATCCACATGGACACCACGAACGTGCTGTTTATCCTCGGCGGCGCCTTTGTCGGTCTGGACAAGATCGTGTCCGACCGCTTGGGCAAGACGCGGATCGGCTTCGGCGGAACGTTGCACAGCGACGCCACGGACCCCGACGCAATTCTTCCGCAGGTCCAACCGCAGGACCTCATCAAGTTCGGCTTGATCCCCGAGCTTGTCGGGCGCGTGCCCGTGACGGTCGCTTTGAAAGACCTCAAGTCCGAGGACTTGGTGCGCGTTCTCACCGAGCCGAAAAACGCTATCGTCAAGCAGTACGTCAAACTGCTCGACCTCGACGGCGTGCAGCTCGAGTTCGACAGCACCGCTTTGTCGGCTATCGCGGATAAAGCGATAGCGTTGCACACCGGCGCGCGCGGCTTGCGCACGATAGTGGAAAACGCAATGCTCGACATAATGTATAAAGTTCCTTCCGACAAGACCATCAAAAAGATAATCATTACGTCGGAAACGATACAGGACGGCAAGCCGCCGAAAGTCATCAAGGACGCGGCATAACCCCATTAAAATACCGTTGTGTAAAAAAGCGGTTCGAGATGTCGAGCCGCTTTGCTTTTGCGATAAGCATGCGCAAAGATGTCCGCTGTTAAAAATTTTTCGCAAACGCCGAAAAAACGGTTGCTTTATTCGTTTATGCATGATATAATTATAAAGCTTTGAGCCACTATAGTCTAGAGGTTAGGACGTTGGCCTCTCACGCCGAAGACCCGGGTTCGATTCCCGGTGGTGGTGCCACGAAAACCGATTGCATACGCAATCGGTTTTTTCGTGGCACCACCCCGAGAATGAAGCGCCCAAAGCAAAGCCGAAGAATATATTTACATTGTAAAAGAAAGGGAAGCACAGTGCGTAGAGCAGACGTTTGGGCGCAGGTTCGCTAACCGCTTGCGCGGAGCGCAAAGGTCGCCCGCGCAGTCCGCGGGCATTCCCGGTGGGCATACGCAATCGGTTTTTTCGTGGCACCACCCCGAGAATGAAGCGCCCAAAGCAAAGCCGAAGAATATATTTACATTGTAAAAGAAAGGGAAGCACAGTGCGTAGAGCAGACGTTTGGGCGCAGGTTCGCTAACCGCTTGCGCGGAGCGCAAAGGTCGCCCGCGCAGTCCGCGGGCATTCCCGGTGAGGATATTATAAGCGATTTCAAAACTCTTATTTTTAGTAATTAGGTATCAAATTATTTTTTTAGAGTACTAAACATAATAGCTGTCGAAGCGGCGGCTGACGCGCGATGCACGGCGTTGACAAGTTCCATATTTCGTATATCTTCTAATTTTTCTTTATAGAAATCTTTTTCGTCTTTGCTCATATCCTCGCATTTTAAATAATTGAAATATAAATTTTTTATTTGCGGTAAAAAACTGGTCGGACCTTTTTTTATTGATTTCTGTATCAGTTTCGGCAATAATAATACGAAGACTAAGCCTATCGGTATTGTGCCTATACCATAGACTTTTGCAAATATAATCCCGATTGAGTCGCTTTTATTTGCAAATCCTATTATAATCAATATTAAACTAATTAGAAGAAGTACAGCGCCAATAATAATATAAATGCGGCTCTGCTTTTTGCAAGCTTTTTCGTGCTGTTCTATATAGTTTGCAACGTCTTGATTATAAATATTTTCGGCTTCTTGGATAGTCATTGTTTAATCCTCCCAATTTTTCTTTGTTTGTCTTTTTTTAATTTCATTTGTAAAATCGCTAAAAGACCCTTCTTTACTTGATTTTAAAATGTTTTTCTTTTGCGAAGACTTTAAGCCGATAGCAGTTCTTTCATCGCAAATACCTGTATGCGCGCTTAAATTTATTAGCGTGTCGGCAATTTCATTAGTGGTGATTAGTTTGTTTTCCATATATACCTCCTGAAAATAAAAAAATGCGCCAACCGAAGTAGCGCACGAAAAACGCAAACTCCGACTGTCGCGAAACAATTCTTACGTAGTACGGAATTACCACACCCACATAAATGGAATTTGCATTTTTACCAAATTCAAAATGGGTGTAGAAAAGATATCTGTTAAAAATAAAAAGCCCGTACTCCCAATAGGACTATAAGAATTGTTTCGCTAAATTACTATAACATATCTCGAAACAAAAATCAATACTTTTACTGTAATATTTTGCAAGTGATATAAAACGCCATATCATTTGTCATCTGTATTTTGAGCCTTTGATTTCAATGCTTTTAATATGGGATGATATGCAAATATTTTGACGACATAAAATGCGTGAAACAGAAATTGACAATACACGTGCCGCGTTAGCAGTTTTTGAAATAGACAATATTTGTATTTTCGACATAAATTCGATGAATGTCATAACCGCTTGCGCGGAGCGCAAAGGTCGCCCGCGCAGTCCGCGGGCATTCCCGGTGGGCATACGCAATCGGTTTTTTCGTGGCACCACCCCGGGAATGAAGTGTGCCGTTGTATCTTCAAAAAATAATATAAAATTTTTACAAACCACCCCAATGTGCTTGACACGGGGGGGGGGAACACTATATACTGATTTTGAAAACTACAAAAGGAGATACTTTTTATGAAAGCAAAAAAGATTTTTGCGGCAGTCGGCTGCGCGGCGCTCACCGCCGCACTGTCGCTTTCCGTCGCGGCTTGCGGCAAAGGCGATAAGGGCGGCGACGACATTCCGGAGGGCGCAAAGCCTATTCCCGTTGCAACAGCAGTAGACACGTTTATCGGCGCGGTGTCGAGCGCGACATATTCGAATGAGGCGGATGCGGTCGAAGCGTTCTTTGAGAACGAACTCAACGGCGAGTATGTAGGCTACGACAGCAAAGGGACATTACCCGCGTCGAGCATAAGCGCGCTCGGTTTGTCGGACGAAGCGAACGTTAAGACCGCTACCGCGATCGACGTCAAATACAACTGCGTAAAATTTACGGAAGAAGAAGATGACGGCGGCGTCAGCGCTTCCGCCGACGGCGCCTACGACAGCACGTTTAAGGCTTACATGATAGAATACAACGACGGCACGTTCAAATACTACTCGCCGCGTCCGGAAAACGGGGAGTACCTTACAAAAAGCTATCGCGATTCTTTCATCGACGGATCGAAATACGCCAACTGCGTCATCGAGATCACCGAAGACGAGCAGGAATTCAGCGAATATATGCCCGACGGCGGCACAAGCGCTGCGGATCTTGAGTTTATTTTGACAAGAGAAATAGAAACCGATGTTGTCGAAACGAGCTCCGATTCGGCGCGCATGAAGTACGGCGAATGGATACGCTACAAAAAAGTCGGCGACGAAATGCAGCTCGTGGAGGACGACGACGATGACGATGACGGCGAAGCGGCGGCGTTTGATAATATATACGTAAAACGCGGCGATCGAGCGTTCGGTCGCGGGAGTTATTTCGGGAATTCCTCTTGGAACGTAATGACGAATTACAAACAAGTAGAAACGGATGATGATTTCAACTACGGCAGTCAATACTACGAATATTCGGCTTGGAACGACGCATTGTTTGATGTTGTTATCGGTGACTATTTCGATATACTCAACTACTACTATTTTTCATTCGAAAAGACCGAAACGGGATTTAAGGCGTCTGCGGAATATCTGAAGCTGATGTCTTCCGACTTTGTCGAAATGGCGGATCAGTTAAAGGATCTGTATTTCGAGTTCGACGTCGATAACGGGACTATCGTAAAAATTCGCAGCGGCGCAGAGTGGGAGGAAGACGGAGAACGTGTATGGAGTAAAGGCAGCATCGAGATCAAGGATTTCGGCAATGTAGCCGCGTTTACGCCCGATGCGGCGCTGATGACGGAGCTTGATGCTTATATAGCGGAGCTTGACGATAACGTAAATGAACACACGGTCGCGTCGGCAGAGGCGTGGGCTGCCGCCTTCGATCTTTCCGATATCACTAATTACACGGCAAGGTATTGGGACAACAATTTAGGCGAGTTAGGCGAGCGCAAAACAATTATGCGCGAAGGCGACACGTACGCCGAATTAAAAATTTCGAGCGAAGGTAATTCCGCGAAGATCACGTATAAGGACGGCGGGAACTGGTACTCTCAAACGGCTGATTGGGAAGAATACGACTATGTTTGGAGTGATCTCACAGCTTGCGCGGCGCCGTCGTTCGGTTCGATATACGGCGATTTTGCCGAGATCGCAAGCCAATTCGATAAGTTTACATATGATTATAATGATCGCGAATATGACACTTATGCCAACAGTTATGTCGGCGTCGTAACGAGCAACGGCGAGCAGTACATCTATCGGGTGGTTATCGAAGACGGCAAAGTCAAAAGTATTGAAAGAATAAGCGCAGAACGCGCATTGAAGGGAGCAAGCGTAGAAGACGTCGGAACAACGCACATCGACGAAGACGTTACCGATTATTTAAGGTAGAATATATAGCCCTCAAGCGTCGGAGCTTCGAGATATGTATAAATATGTCGAAGCGGAAATAATGCGATTTTCGGCATAAATTCGCCTATGGTCATAACCGAACGGCGCGGCGCATATTGAGTAATAATATGGCTTCCAGCGAACAGTACTACAATCGCGTGTCCGAGCGACTGTCCAATATTTCGGGGATAACGTATCGCAAAGTGATGGGCGAATATATTGTGTCGATGTACGGCAAAGCCGTCGGCGTGATCTACGGCGACAGACTGTACGTAAGGGCTACCAAGTCTGCAAGGAAGCTCATGCCGAGCGTAAAGCCGATAGTGCCGTACGACGGCTCGCGCAGAATGTTGTGCGTGGACGACGACAGCGACGGGCTCTTTCTCGCCGAGCTTATTAAGCGCATATACGACGACATACCGCCGTCGCGTCGGCGCGGTCGGGTAAAGTGATCAGTCGCGGTCGGCGTTGCTTGCGTGCGTCGTCGCGTCGGCTTCCGCGCTTGCGCTTGCGTCGGTGTCAACACCGTCGCCGCGGTCTGCAACGTTTTCTTTTTCCGCCGTCTGATTTTTTCGCATGCGGCTCCAGTTTATAAAGCCGTATACGTCGTATACAAGGAACAGCGCAAAGCAAATGATCATCGGGACGTACGCTATATCGGCGACGGCGGCGAGTATCCACATCGCTATCAGAACGACGTCGTTGCACGCATAGGCGAGCCCGTAGAGCGGACTGCGGAAAAACGTCAGGTACGCTGCGAAAAAGCTGGTCGCGACGGACACCGTGCTGACGGCGAGTTTTGCGGTGCCGAGCTCGCGCAGTATAAAGTAGAACGCCGCAGTGACTGCCGCGGTGCAAAAGGGCAGGGCGATCGCCTTTTTCCCGGTCAGCTTGCTGATTTCCACTTGCGTGCGCTTTTTGTACGGGTGACGCAGCCAAGATATTATGCACATTATCGCCGCGGGCGCGCTCATGCCGAGGTACGTTATAATTTCGCCGTAATATCGAAAAAAGTACGAAACGACGCCATACACGACCGCAAAAGCGACCGTAAGGAACTGTCCGAGGACGTGGCCCTTTACTATGAACAAAAGCGCCGTAACGCCCGTTATCGACGACACGAGCGTCAGATAGTCGCGGCTCGGCGACAGCCCGAACGATAGGGCAATGGTTACGACAGATACCGTCCAGAGCGTAATATCGAAAATATTAAACAGTCCGAAAAGTTTTTTCATTTGAGAGCTTGCGGTGAATATTTGCGGCACAAAAACGCCGCTCGGCTGATATGTTAGCAGTCGAGCGGCGTTTTGTCAACCTATATATAACTATTTCAGGAAAAATCTTATGAGCTTATCCTTGCCCTTTGTGTACGGTGTGTATCGGAACGGCAGGTCGATGACGTTGGACTTTTTGAGCACGGACTTGAAGTGCGAAAAGGTTTCAAAGCTCTTTTTGCCGTGATAGCTGCCCATTCCGGAGCCGCCCACGCCGCCGAACGGGAGTTGCGTGGAGGCGAGGTGTATAACTACGTCGTTTACGCAGCCGCCGCCGAACGCGGTACGCGGCAGCAGTGTTTTTTCGGCTTTGCGCTTGCTCGTAAAGAGATAAAAGGCGAGCGGTTGCGGATTTTTGTCTATGATCTCGGCAAGCTCCTCGTCGGTCGAGTATGTAAGAACCGGCAGGACGGGTCCGAAGATCTCCTCCTTCATAGCCGCGTCGTCCAAGGTCGCGGGATAAAGCACCGTCGGCTCGATCTTGCGCGTGGCGTCGTCGAAGTTGCCGCCGCAGGCGACGTTGTCGCTTATAAGGCCTTTAACGCGCTCGTAGTGCCGCGTATTGATTATTTTGCCGTAGTCGTCGTTGCCGAGCGCGTCGGGATAGAGCTTGTTTATGTACGCCTTGATGTTTTCGACGAGCTTATCGGCAATGCTCGTGTGTGCGATAACGTAGTCGGGAGCGACGCAGGTCTGTCCGACATTGAGGAACTTGCCGAAAACTATGCGCTTTGCCGCGAGAGCTATTTTTGCCGTGCTGTCCACGACCACAGGACTTTTGCCGCCGAGCTCGAGCGTTACGGGCGTGAGGAATTTACTCGCCGCCTCATACACCTTTTGTCCGACATCCTTGCCGCCGGTGAAAAAGATGTAGTCGAACTTGTACGTCAAGACTTCCGCGTTGATCTGATCGTCGCCGTACACGCTGACGGCGAGCTCGGGCGGAAAGACTTGCTCGATAATGCGCGTCATGACGGCGCTCGTCGCCGCCGAACTGCGCGACGGTTTAAGAACGACGGTGTTTCCCGCAGCTATAGCGCCGACGAGCGGCTGCATGGAAAGGAGAAACGGATAGTTCCAGGGCGAGATTATAAGCACGTTTCCGCGCGGCGAGGGGAGTATATAGCTCTTGGACGGGAACTGCGCAAGCGGCGAGCGTCTGCGCTTGGGCTTTACCCACTTTTTAAGATGCTTTATGTGATAGCCGAGGTCCTCGAGGACCATGCCTATTTCCGCCATGTACGACTCGTTTGCGGACTTGCCGAGGTCGGCTTTGAGCGCGTCGCAGATCTCCGCTTCGTCGGTCTGAATGGCGGCTTTCAGTTTTTTCAGATACGCGATCCGTGTCTTTACGTCGAGCGCTTTGTGCGCTTTAAAGTATTCGCGTTGCGACGCGATAATTGTTTCTAACATAGAAATACTCCTTAATCGGTATGTTTTATTTGAGCTTTGCGGCGCGATAAATTTCTTCCAACTGCTTGCGTCCGAAAAGCTTGGGCACGGGATAGAGGGGATTGCCTTCCTTGTCGGCGTATACCGCCATTTGCGGAATGTCTTTCTCGTCGATCTCGGCAAAGCCCTTGGGAATACCGAGATACTCGTTCATGCGATATATCATGTCGATAAATTTAAGCGCGGCGGTCGCTGGTTTATCCGTTTCGTCGGCGATGCCGCATGCGCGCGCGAGCTTTGCGAGCTTTTTGTGCGCCGCTTTTCCGTAAAATTCGAGAACTATGGGCAAAAGGACCGCGCACGTAAGCCCGTGCGGAAGCCCGTATCTGCCGCTCAGTGAATGCGCCACGGCGTGAGCATAACCGACATAGCTTTTTGTAAAGGCGATGCCCGCGTAGTGCGCGGCTAAGAGCATATTTTTGCGCGCTTCCTCGTCGGTCGGCTCGTCGTAGCATTTTTTAAGATTGGCATGGATAAGCTGCACGGCGGATATCGCCTTGGCGCGCGTGTCGCGCGTCGTGGACTTTCCGATAAACGCCTCTACGGCATGCGTCATGGCGTCCATGCCCGTCTGCGCGGTCATCGATTTGGGGAGACCTACCGTGAGCTTGTAGTCGAGCACCGCATAGCGCGGAATGAGCGGGAAGTCGTTTATGGCGAACTTGCGGTGCGTTTCTCCGTCCGTTATTACGGCGGCGAGCGTCGTTTCGCTTCCCGTTCCGGCAGTAGTCGGCACGGCAAACAGCGGCGGAAGTTTTTTGCGCACGTGCAATATCCCCGCCATTTTGCGCAAGCTCTTTTTCGGCTTTGCTATCCGCGCGCCTACGGCTTTTGCAAGGTCCATGGCGCTGCCGCCGCCGATGGCGATAATGGCGTCGCACGCGTTGCTTTCATACTCGGCGCGCGCCTCCTCGACGGCGTCCACGGTAGGATTGGGCATAGTTCTGTCGTAGACATAAAACGGTATCTCTAAGCGCGTAAGCTCGGCTTCGAGCCCGTCGCAAAGCCCGCAGTTTACGATACCCTTATCGGTAGCGATAAACACGTGCGTCACGCCGAGTGCTTTTGCCGTTTCCGCGGCTTCGGCTACCGACCGGAGTATCTGCGGTTGTCTGTACGGCAGTAAGGGTATTGCGATCTTAAATACCGACTGAAAAATTCGGCAGTACATTTTTTTAAAAACGTTCATTTTATCCTCTCGGCGTCGGGCATGCCCGACCGTAAATTAACTCTTACTATTATACATGTATTTCCGCGCAGTTCAAGTAAATAAGAGCCATAATATGAATTTAGGACTCATTTATACCAAAAGTGTAACAGTTTGCTAAACTTGTAGACTAATCAACAAGTATGCGTCGGTATGATTTCAGATCGTGCGGCGCGGCGCGACAGTGAACGCGGTGTGGCAGATACATAACGGTCGCAAATGTTCCGTACGTACTTGCATATTTCAAAATCATGTGATATTATTAGGTATGTACGGTTATATACGGGCGAAGTCTATGTGTTTGACTGTGTTCTGCTCGCAAGACCGAAATGCAGAGCGTCGCAATGCGCGTTTGACGCATTTTTAAGCGCAGTACTATTTACGGAGGGCGTATCATGGCGAAAAGCGGACGAAATGACGGTAAAAGATCGGCGAGCGCGCCAAAGCTCGCGGCGAGGTTTTTGGGCGCGGTGCGGAACGCGAGCAATTCAAACGCGTCGCAAGTAAACGGAAGCTCTACAGCGACGGCAACTAAGCCGGCGATCAGAATAGCGGCTATGGCGGTCGCGATCATATTTGCGGCGGCGGGCATACTGTACACCGCACTCATGTGTATGTCGTGTTCCAAAGTTGCGGACGAGCCCGTCGAGCCGTTCGAGTCGTCGACGGTAAAGCGAATGGAAAATCTCGACAGAGGACTTGTCGCCGTTAACGGCGGTTGGGATAACACATATTTAAGCTGGCGGTTGCTGGGATACGAAAGCATGGAAAATCAGGCTTTCGATATCTACTGCAACGGTAAAAAAGTACATACCACGGGACCGCATGACGCCACGCAGTGGAATCATTACGGCAACCCGCCCAAGGACGCGACTTATCAGGTAGTTCCGGCGGGCGCGGACCCGAACGACGCGAATGTAAAAAAGATAAATAAACCGGTAAAAACGCTGAACAGCGCAAAAGGCGGGTCGGGATATGTTGATATCCTATTCGACATGCCGCCCGACGATATCCAGCAGACGAGCGAGCAAACTTATAAGCTCGATTCGAGCGGACAGAAGATACCCGTAATGGTGACAGATCCCGATACTGGCGTGGAAAGTCAGTTGGAAATCGAAGATCCCGTCACGCACAATATGGTCAAGCAGTACGAAACCGTTTCCAAGACCGACGCAAACGGCGATATAATCTTGACCGACAGATTGGACGATAGCGGGAATAGGATACGATGCAAGTACGGCGTAGACGACATAACCACAGGCGATCTGGACGGCGACGGCGAATACGAATTGGTGGTAATGTTCTACGCGTCCACTCAGCACAGCTGGCCGGGATATTCGAGTCCGGTTATAATTCGCGGTATCGACGTCGATTGGACTACGGGCGAAAACAGAACGCTTTGGGAGATCAACTGCGGCAGAAATATCTGCGCGGGCACGCATTATAATCCCATTCTCGTATACGACTTCGACGGCGACGGAAAAGCGGAAATGTTTATGAAAACCGCGCCGGGCGTGTATACGGTAGACAAAAATAACAGCGCCGTCAAGCATTACGTGAGCGAGGCGGGCAGCGGCAAATACAGCGAGTTTTCTTGGGATTACGAAACGCACACGGGCAGTCGCACCCTGTACGACGTAAAGGATATAGACAACTCCCGTTATTACGGCAATCCCGATTGGGGATGCTGGTCGGGACCCGAACTGTTGACCGTATTCAACGGCGAAACGGGTATGGCTATGCAAACGATCGGCTATGAAGCGGATTGGAATATACCGCCCAAATGGACGGGCGGCAGGGACGAGGGATTGCCACGCTGGGGAGATTATTGCGGAAACCGCAGTGAAAGATTTTTGGGAACCGTCGCTTATCTCGACGGCGAACATCCTTCCGCCGTGATGACGCGCGGGCTGTACTCCTATGTTTATCTTACCGCATACGATTGGGACGGCGAAAATATAAATCAGCTTTGGCTGTCCGAGAATAATTGGGTCGGCGGTGACGACGGCGCGAGCGATGTGCGCGAGGGTATTGTTATCGGCAATAATGTAGTATGGTACGGAAACGACCGTTACAACTATGACCCCGACAGCCGCCCGCACAAAACGGGGACGATGACGGCGCACGGGCAGGGCAATCACTCGCTCGGCGCAACCGATTTCGACAACGACGGCAAACACGAAATAGTGTACGGTTCTGCGGTCATAGACGATAACGGGCTCGTTTTGGCGACGACCGGCCGCGGACACGGCGACGCTCACCATATAAACGACTTCAACAACGACGGCAAGATCGAAATTTTTACTGTGCACGAACAGGGTCCGGGCGTAGACCTTATTCAGTACAGCGACAAAAGCGCGCAGGGCTATAGGGATCTGTATTGGAGCGGTTGGGCAGGCTGGGATATAGGCCGCGGTATGGCGGGCAATCTTCACGATGCGTATGCGCTCGAATATAACGACCCCGCGGTGTTCTATTCGATCATGAACGGCTCGCTATACAGCGCTAAAGACGGTTCGGAATTAAAAGGGTTTAGAGCCAAAGACTCCGATTTGCCCGCGGCGCTCGCACCTGATTCCAACAGGGCGCGGTGCATGGACTTCACAGTGTATTGGGACGGAAATTTGGACGTGGAATTGCTGGATATCGCCGGCAGCAACGGCACGCCGTTTTTGGCGCACCATTATATCGACTACATCACTCCCGACGACTGGGATATAGTCGAAGAAAACGGACTTAAAGGTCAGACCAATCGTATTACTTTCGGCAATCACTTACAGACCACCGTTCCCGACGTAGGGACGAATAACGGAAGCAAGGGTGTGCCGGCGTTGACCGCCGACATCCTGGGCGATTGGCGCGAAGAAATGCTGTTCAGACTGAACGACTTAAACGGCGACGGCTACTGTGACGGCATAAGACTGTATATGACGGGCGATCACACCGAATTTCGACTGTATACCTTAATGCACGACAGCCAGTATCGTTGTCAGGTTTCGAGCGAAAATGTCGGCTACAATCAGCCGCCGCATACTTCGTATTATATCGGATCGCTTGCGCGCGCCAAAGACGAGGAAGGAAATCTGTTGAACTATCTGTTGCCGAACAGACGGTTCGATAAGGTGATATGCGCATAGCCTTGCCTTTAATTCGAGTGGAAAATTTGCTTGCACACTCGCAGACGGAATAGCAACAGCTAATTTATTAAAAAATCGAAAAGCATTGGGATAATGTTGACAAAAATCGATAAGCTTGCTATTATTATTACACGGGGTGAACGATATCCGACAGGATATCTACCCGAAATCCGCGTTCGGTCGGGTCGTGCCGATTTTGTACTGGCTCTATGGACGTAGCTGTGGCGGGAACAAATTATGAAAGTTTTTGTGATTGTTTACAGCGTATTACTGCTTATTTTATCGGCGGCAACTGTGTTGCTGTGTATATTTTATGTTCGGGCGCGGTCCCGTACGCTCGAGCGCCGCGCCATGAGCAAGGCGACGGCGCGCGATAACGAGCGCGTCTTTTTCGGCGCGTTCGGCTCTACTCATGCCGCGTATTTTCTTCTCGATGCGGACAACAATCCCGTGTGTGTATCCGAGTCGTGCGCGGAGTTTTTCGGCGTGACGGCGCACGAGCTGTACGGCGATCTGTCGCTCTTTGCCAAAAACCTCGACGCAAAGCAGGTGCGCAAGTTCAAGCAGGCGTTTGCCGCTTGGAAAAACGCAGAGCAGGATCGCAAGGCGGACGTCGGCGAGCATCTCGAAACAGATAACGGCGAAGGCGGTAATACCGCGGAAGGCGTGAACGTCGCCGCTCCGTTCGAGTTCGAGTTCCGATACGGGGACGGGCGATATGCGGTCGCTTCGGCATTCAAAACGACATATAAGGGCAAAGTTTACACCGCGCTGACGGTCGGTGACATCACCGCGCGCAAAAAGAACGACGAGGCGTTGATTGCCGAGCTCAACGACGCGCGCGAGCAGGCGAGCGCCAAGTCGAGCTATCTTTCGAGCATGTCGCACGAGATCCGCACGCCCATGAACGGCGTTATGGGCATGATGTCGCTTGCCAAAATGAATATCGACGATCGGGCAAAGGCGCTCGACTATTTGGAGCGCGCGGGCGATCTTTCCGTGTTCCTGCTCAACATGATAAACGACATACTCGATATATCCAAGATCGAGAGCGGAAAAATGCAGTTGTTTGAAACCGACCTCGATATTTACGCGTTTGCGGATAAGATCCGCAATATGTTCAACGGCACGGTCACGGGCAAGGGCGTGGGATTCGCAGTCGAAACGGTGGATATCGCCTCGCGCATGGTGCGCGCCGACGAACTGCGCCTGACGCAGGTAGTCACCAATCTCGTGTCCAACGCCAATAAGTTTACGCCCGTGGGCGGAAAGATTACGGTCACGCTAAAACAGCTCGACCACATAGGCGGCAATGTTCAGCTCCTCATTCGCGTGCGCGATACGGGCAAAGGTATTGCGCCCGAAAATATACGCAAGATATTCCGCCCGTTCGAGCAAGAGGAAGCGTCAACGGCGCACAACTACGGCGGAACGGGTCTCGGGCTTGCTATTTGCGACCAGATAATACGCCTTATGGGCGGCAATATCGTCGTTGACAGCGAGCTCGGCAAGGGCACAGATTTTTCGGTGTTCCTCTCGCTTGCGGAGTCCGACGCCAAGCCCGAAGCCGTAGCCGAAACCGCGGCGCCGGCAGCGGGAGCCGCCGCCGAAGAATTTACTTTCGAGGGCTGCAAGATATTGATGGCGGAGGATAACGAAGTCAATGCGGAGATCGCAGTCGAGATATTGGAAAGCATGGGCGCAAAGGTGACGCTCGCGCACGACGGGCAAGAGGCTGTCGATATTTTCACAGCCGAGCCGGCGCGCGCGTTCGACGTGGTGCTCCTCGATATACAAATGCCGCGCCTGAACGGCAGGGACGCCGCGCGCGCGATTCGCAAGAGCAAAAAGAAGGACGCAAAGAGCGTTCCGCTTATAGCGCTGTCCGCCGACGCGTTTGTCGAGGACGTCAAGCTGTCGGAAGAGGCAGGCATGGACGGGCACGTTGCAAAGCCTATCGATTTCGACGCGCTGGCGCAAAAGGTGGGCGAGATAATTGCGATAAAGAAGGGCGGCGGAAAATGAAAAAGCGCGTGCTGTTTCCGATAGTTCTCGTCGCCGTCGCGCTGCTTTGCTTCGGGCTTTTAGCGTGCGGCGTGTATCGCGGCTCGCCCGAAGCGCCGGATATTCGCGTAAACGAGGTCTTGAGTATAGACCGCAGTCGGTTGGCGTTTGCACGCGGCATGGAAGTGGACGACGCGGAGATAATCGCGAAAAGCGGCGTTTCGCTCAAAATAGACGGTGAAACGGTGGCGGTGACAGCGGATATGCTGAGAGACGGCACGGTTTCCTATCAAAAGTTCGATGTGGAAACGGTGGGCGACAACAAGAGCGTAGCGCTCTCATACGGCGACGCAGTCAACTACTTATTTTACGACGTAAACGATTATATTGTCGAGCTGTATCTCGACAGAGGCGAGCTGTGGAAACAGGCGACTGTTTCGGCGGTCCATAACGAAAATCTCGATCTGATGGTGTGGGTTGATCTGTCGGATTGCAACTATTCGACGGATAAGCTCGCTCGCGCCGCCGACGAGGATCGCGCGACGCGGTTCAACGGCTGGCGCGACGTGTACGGCGCAAACCAAACCGGCTTTTACGGACTGTCTGCGCCGAGCATCGGCAACGAAAGCAAGGTCGCGCTGTACGCAAACTATCTCACGCCCGAGGAGATCGCGCAGTACGATATAGCATACGACGGCGACGAGCGCGTTTTCCGCGGCTATGTCGGTTCGTGGCAAACGGTGAACGTTCCGGAGGGCGTGACAAAAATCGATTTTGAAAAAGCGTTTGCGGCAACGCCCGTTAATTATCGACGGTTGCATATCCCGTCTACTGCGAAAATAGACGACTTCGTGCAAGGCGTAAATACAGACGGGCTCGAGGAGATCACGGTCGATAGCGGCAACATGCTCTACGCGTCGTACTACGGCGCGCTGTATTCTCGCGACTTTTCTACTCTGTATCTTATGCCGTCGTCGCAATGGGTCGGAAGACTGCAAAACGGCGTGCAGGAGATAGCTAATTGGGCATGCGCGTATTGGCGGAAGTCGAGCTTCGACATTCCTTCGTCCGTGCACACGCTCGGACATTATTGCTTTGCTTATTCCGCGCTCGAAACGGTCACGGGCATAGAAAACGTGACAACAATACAGTCGGGCGCGTTTTTCCGCTCGCGCGTCAATCAGATAGACGACAGCCATGCGCTGTACACGCCGTACACGCCGACGTCGGGTCCGTCGGAAGGGCGAAACCTTTTGATCCTCGACATGGTGTACGACACCGATATCGAAACGTACACCGTGCTCGACGGCACCGTGCAGATATCGAGCGGCGCATTCCGAAAGTGTGCGAATTTGCGCTCTATCGATTTGAGCGGAGTGTCGTATATAGGCAGTTCGGCATTTTCGGGCTGTACGTCGCTTAGCGAAGTCGTATTTTCCGACGATTTGTCGTATCTCGGCTCGGGCATATTCTACGGCTGCAGTTCGCTGACGGAGTTCGATCTGCCCGACGTCACTTTCGTCGATGCGGACGGACAGATGTACGTGCATACCGTACCGGAGGATATGTTCCGCGGCTGTTCCGCTTTGACGCGCGTTACGCTCGACGACAGCACAAGGCAAATCGCCTCGTCGGCGTTCCGCGAATGCGGCAAGCTTTCCGATATAGCGCTCCCCGACGGAATTTATTATATAAGCAGTTATGCATTCCGCGAATGTAGCTCGCTTACCGCGATAGATTTTCCGGCAGAACTGCGCACGCTCGGCAGTTATGCGTTTTACTATTCGGGACTGAAGTCGATAGATCTCGAACAGTGTCCCAAACTGCAAACGTTGCCGCAGTACGGCTTTGCGTATACAAAACTTACGGAACTTAACATTCCCGATCGCTTTAAAGAAGTGCCGCGGCTGTGCTTTGCCGCCGTTTCTACGCTTCGGACGATACATTTGAACAAAGTCGAAAGCCTCGGTTATCAGTCGTTTTCCGCATGCTCGAGGCTGACGACGATCGATTGGGGTGACAGCTTGACCGAAATCGGCGAGCGCGCGTTTTCTTCCTGCACAGGGCTTACGAGCGTCGTTATTCCCGAAACGGTCAAAACTATCGATCAGTACGCGTTCCAAAGCTGTCGCGGCATAACGTCGTTCACCGTCGGCAAAAACGTGGAAACGTTCGGGCGTTACAAATACGAGGCGGACGGCATAACATTTTCGGAGCGCACGCCCGCGCTGTACGGGTGCGACAACCTGCAAAAAATACTCGTCGCCGCCGGCAATAAATACTTTGTGACGGAAAACGGAATACTGTACGGCAGTACCGTGGCAGGCAAAAATTTCGGCGTTAAGGGCGTGCTGTATCACATTCCCGGGAAAATTAACATGACAGAGTATGTCATGCCTGCTTCGGTCAGGATCATTCTGCCGTACGCGTGCTACAATCAGAGCAGCTTAACAAAGATCACCGTAAACGACGGCGCGATAGAGATAGGCACGGGCGCGTTTTACGTAGCCGCGCGCACGAGCAGCAGCGTGCATAATACGTCTATCAAACAGGTGTACATTTCAAAAACGGTCGAGCGCATGGGCGCAGGCATTGTTTCGGGCTGCTCGCTGCTCGAAACGTTTGTAATAGACGCGGCAAATCCGTTCTATTCGTTCGACGGCAATCTGCTGTCGCAGGGCACAACCGTTACGCTGTATATCGGTCTGAACGACGGCGGGCAAGTCGCTGTGGGCGCCGGAACGACCGCTATCGGCACGGGCGTGTTCAACAACAACGCCAATATCAAGTCTGTCGTCATACCCGACAGCGTGGAGAGTATCGGCGCAAACGCGTTTGCAAAGTGCACCAAGCTCACTTCCATTGCGATAGGCAAAGGCGTCAAGACGATCGACCCGACGGCGTTTGCCGAGATAAAGAGCCTCAAGACGATAACCGTTGACACCGCCAACCCATACTTTAAGAGTGTGGATAACGTGCTGTACACCAAGGACGGAAAGACGCTCGTTCTGTGCGCCGCGGATAACGGACTGACGGATTTGTCTTCGATAGACAAAAACGTCGAAACGATAGGCGATTACGCGTTTGCCTGGCACAAGACGTTGAAAACAATCGTCCTTCCGTCCAAAACGGAAACCGTGGGCGATCACGCGTTTTACGAGTGTCGCGCCGCCGAATACTTTGTCGGGTCGCAGGCGCTACGCACTATCGGGTCGTACGCGTTTTCGTTCGAGAACGTGACGAGCAACGATATGGACGAGCGCACGCACGTGAGCGATACGCTCAAGACCGTGTTCCTGTACGCAAATATCGAGGAGATAGGCGATTCGGCGTTTTCCGGTCAGTACGGCATTTGCGACCTGTACTTTATGATGCGCACTAAAACGGCTGTGGACGTGCTCATAGCAAACAGCGGCAAAAACATCAATATCCTCACCGAGGGCTGCCTAACCGTCGCGACGGGCAAGTACAGCGTAAACGACGGCGAAGGCGTGCGCAAGTACTTATACAGCGAGTCGCAACCGATGATATGGTACGACGAATACGAATGGTTCCGCCTGGACGAAAACGGCGATCCGCAAATATGGACAAAATTAGCGAGGTAGCGTTAGTATGATAATAGAAAAATCTCAGGAAATCGTGGAGAGCATCGGCAAGGTGCTCATCGGCAAAGAGAACGTCATCCGTAAAGCGTTGATGGCGATCTACGCCAAGGGCAACGTTTTGCTCGAGGACACGCCGGGCGTCGGAAAGACGACCTTGGTTTTGGCTTTTGCCAAGACCTTAGGGCTCGACTACAAGCGCGTGCAGTTCACGCCCGACACCATGCCGTCGGATATAACCGGCTTTACGGTATATAACAGCGAAACGGGCGCGTTCGACTATAAAACGGGCGCGGCGATAACCAACCTTTTGATGGGCGACGAGATAAACCGCGCGTCCGCAAAGACGCAGTCGGCGCTTTTGGAGGCAATGGAGGAGCGCGCAGTCACCGTTGACGGCGTTACGCATAGGCTCCCTACGCCGTTTATCTGTATCGCCACGCAAAACCCCGTCGGCTCCGCCGGTACGCAGCCGCTTCCGGAATCTCAGCTCGACCGATTTATGGTAAGGCTGTCGATCGGCTATCCCGACGCGGACGAGCAAGTGGAGATACTGCGTCGGCACGCGGCGAGCGAACCGCTCGATTCGCTCAAAGCCGTGACCGACCGCGACAACGTCGTCGAGATACAGAATTATCTCGGCTCGATAAAGACCACCGACGAGATACTCAAGTACATGGTCGCGCTCGTGGACGGTACGCGCAATCACCCGTTGATAGAGCTCGGCGTAAGCCCGCGCGGACTTTTGGCGCTTTCCCGTATGGTGCGAGCGTGCGCGGTGCTGGAAGGGCGTGACTACGTTATCCCCGCCGACATCAAGGCGGTGTTCTGCGATACGTGCGCGCACCGTGTTATATTGCAGCCGCGCGCCAAGCTCGAGGGCATGACGGCGCGAGCTATCTTGGAAGAACTGCTTACGACTACGCCTGCGCCGTCGCTCGGCGCATAAGCGAAAACGGCGGCGGAGAGTTAAGACCGACATGAAGGGTATGCGAATCGCGTATGTGCTGACCGCCATTGCGGCTTTGGTCGGCTATATTGTGACCGATAACGGCGTCGCGCTGTTTTTGTGCGTGTGCCTGTTTGTGTTTCCGTTTTTGTCGCTCGCCGTTCTGTTTATATGTAAGCGCCGCGTAAAGTTTTCCGCCGAGGTGCGCGAGTCGTGCATACGCGGCGGCGCGCTCCGTATCGCCATGCGCGTCGGCGTGCCGCGGCTGTCTATCGGCGCGGTGATCGTGACCGCGGAAATAGAAAATTCCACTTTCGGCAAGACGGAGATCAAGACGTTCATGTTTAAGGACCTGTCGTTCGCCGAGCATGTGTATGAGTATGTCGGCAGTAACGCCGGACGCATTACGGTGCGGTTCACCAAGATAACGCTTACAGACCTTATGGGACTTTGCGCCGTATCCTTGCCGTGCTCGATAGTCGCCGAAGCGTCGGTTTCGCCCGTGCTGTACGACGACCTGCGCGTGCGCATAGGCGCGACGCAGACCGACTCGTTGAACGGCGAGGACGCTCTGCCGCAAAAGGGCAGCGACATCACCGAGATCTACAATGTGCGCGACTATGAAGCAGGCGACGCGCCCAACACCGTGCACTGGAAGCTGACCGCAAAGCTCGGCAGCCTGCAAATAAAGGAATTCGGGCGCACCGACGACAACCGCACGCTCATTCTCGTCGATCTCAGCCGCAAAAAGTTCGGCGAGGAGGCGACCGACGCACAGCTAAACGCCGTGCTCGATATTGCCGTGTCGCTGTCCGCCGCGCTTAAAAACGGCGGTATCACGCACAGCGTCGGGTGGTTCAACGGCGGACAGTTCGAGTGCACCGAAGTCGTGGACAGCGAAACGCTCGTGCAAATGGTCTACAAGCTTATGAGCATAAAGGTGTGCGAGGGCAACTCCGAAACGCTGTTCTACTTTTCGCGCGCGACGGAACATCTGTCGTTTACAAAAGTGCTTTTCGTCACGTCTGCGGTGCAGACGAGCGAACTTAACGACGCAGGCTCTGCGAGCGTTACCGTTTTGGTCGCCGGCGACCGCTCGGGCGAAACCGAGGAACGCGGCATAAAAATAGTTGACGTGCCGCTCGACAATATCGGCGCGGCGCTCATGCGCACGGCGCTGTAAATAATTTTTCGGCAGGACTTATGCGAAAGGGAAAAGACAAGATCATAGTAATGGCTCCAGAGGCGAGCACGGTGCGGATAACGACGACCGTTATCGGCGTGCTATGGTTTTGCGCGCTCTTTTTGCTGTTCGTGCCCAAGCCGCACACGGCTTGCGCCGCAACGGTTTTGACGGGCGCGGCGTTCGCAGCGGCGTGGCTCGTATTCGGCGGCAACAAGTGGGTGCGCCGCGGCATGCTCATAGTCGCCGTCGTCTTTACCGCGCTTGCCGTAGGCGTCGGGTTCGATTTGTTCCGCGACGGACTGTTTACCTATTGGAACAAAACGGCGTACGCCGTCAATCTTTCCATGCACCGCGGCTGGAGAGGCGTGCTCGGTGTTTCGACGGAAGGCGGATGCGCGCTTGTTTTGTCGGCAGTGTCGGTGTGGCTCGGCATAGGCATTGCCGCGCTCGTCGAGCGGAGTTGTATAATGGCGCTCGGCGGCGGAGTTATTATATTTATCGCATTGCTGTTCGTCGGGCTCGTGCCGCCGTATTACGTCGTCGTTTGGTGGACGCTCGCGGCGGTCGGACTTCTCCTCGTCGATCGCAGATTTCCCGTCAAGACGGCGGCGCTGTGCTTGGCGGCGGCAGCGGTCGTTTTCGCGGCAATAATCCCGTGCTTTCTGTACGGCGGAAGCAGGAGCTTGCGCACTTTCCGCGCAAACGTCGTGCGCACTTTCGAGAGCGTGATGTACGGCTCGGACAGCCTTCCCGAGGGACGGCTGTACAAAGCGAGCGGCATGTGCGACGACGACGAAACGCGTCTTATCGTGACGTTCGACGAAGATGTGAAAAAGCTATATCTCAAAGGCTTTGTCGGAAGCACTCTCGACGGCAATGTTTGGTTGGAAACGGATAAAAACGCGTATGTCGAAAACGACAGGCAGGGTATTATGGAATACTTGGCTGTCGAAAACTTGCCGTTCGGGCAGTTCGCCGCGTACGACATGCTAAACGGCGTTAACTTCGCCTATACGGTGAGAGTGGAAAATGTCGGCGCGTCGCGCAAGTATGTGTATACGCCGTACGCCGCACAGGACGTTTCGGTGGGGTCTGCGTATTACGACTTGCAGATGCGCGGCGGAATTCGCACCGAGCGGACATATACATTCGATGTGCTTCGCGGCGACGACGGTTACGAGCGGCTCGAGCAGTCCGCCTGGGTATCCGATCCCGAGAACAGGATAGAGCAAAGGACCGATTATCTCGACCGCGAAGCGCATTATCGCGCTTTGGTGTACGATCTGTACGCGAGCGTCGGCGCAGGCGATATGGCGCTTATCGACGCGGCTGTGGGCGGATGGTCGGTATCGTCGATAAGCACGGCTACGCAGGTCATTCGCGCGTATTTTCTAAAGGACTTTATTTACAGCGAGCATGCCGACAGCGTGGGCGACGATTTTTCGAGCGCGTTTTTCGGCGGCGAGATCACGCACGCCAATTCCGCGTATTTTGCGTCCGCCGCGACTTTGATGTTCAGGTATTTCGGCTATGCCGCGCGCTACGCCGAAGGATATCTTGCAGTAGACGACGGGAGCGGCGCTCCGTTGTATGTTACGAGCCGCGACGCGCACGCCTGGACCGAAGTTTATTTCGACGGCATGGGCTGGTTGCCGATCGAGGTGTCGCCGTCGTTCTTTTCCGACGAGCAACCGAATACCGTTGTGGATCCGATCTTGCCCGACGACACGAGCTCCGATCATTCGAGCGAAAGTCCCGATGTGCAAACTCCCGATCCGGAGGAATCGCCCGAGCCGGTGGACCCGATCGTGAACTCCGCGCAGACGGAGGAGAGCAAAAAATCCGATCTGGAATTGCCGCTGCGCGTGCTTATTCCCATCGTGGCGGTGCTTGCCGCTTTTGCGATTGCCGTGCTCGCCGTCGTCGCGCGCCGCGAATACATTTTGAGTAAAAAGCGCAAGGCGTTGAACAGCGGAGCGGAAAGCGGTCGCGTCGCTTACCGTATCGTCGATTCCGACTGTAAGCCGTTCGGCGGGTTCGACGTGGATAAGCTTACCGAGCGTGGCGTAGACAGCGTCCGCTCTAACAGATTTATACAGCTTGTCGAGCGCAACGTGTACGGTGGCTACGCCCTTACAGAGTACGAACGCGAATTTATAGAAGAATATATCGAATCGGTCGCAAGCGCAATACTAAATAGCGCCGGCAAGCGTAAGCTTTATCACAAGTATATCCGCTGCGTCGGACTGTAAGCTCCGCGCGGAAATAAACAGAGCGATACAAGCGCGTTTTCGCGCCGTTGATATTATGGAAAAATTTTGTAATAATCTATTGACAAATACATATAATATAATTATAATGTAATTATGGATGAACTCAAATTCGAATGGGATGAAAACAAAAACTCGATTAATAAATCTAAGCATCATATTTCGTTTGAAGAAGCAAAAACGGTGTTTTATGACGAATATGCGCTTGTGATTGACGATCCGGAACATTCTGACACTGAAGACCGCTTCATTATTTTGGGGTTTAGTAATCAAGCGAAGCTACTTGTAGTTTGTCATTGTTATCGTGAATCGGATATGGTGATAAGAATAATATCCGCACGAAAAGCAACTAAGAACGAATCCAAATATTACGAAAATCGAGGTGACTGATATGCTAAAAGAATACGACTTTTCAAATGCACGTACAAATCCGTATGTCAAAAAAACCAAGAAGCAAATAACAATAAATCTCGACGAAAGTGTGATCGAGTATTTTAAAGCGTTGTCGGAAAAGACGAATATACCTTATCAAACGCTGATTAATATGTTTCTTTCGGATTGCGCAAAATCCAAGCGTCAACCTACGGTAGTTTGGAATTGAAAGCATAAGACCGATATCGATTTAGTATTTAGCTTGTAACATATACCGCCCGAAACGGCTATCCGTTTCGGGCGGTATACTGCGTATAAGTAGGTGATAGCAAATAACAAAAATCAATAAACTATCTCTTTTTCTTTATTTCGTTTGTTTGATATGTGTATCAAAACCAAGACGGTTACTACATATGCAGACATAAACAGTATCGACGTTAAAGAAACTATTAAGCTTACTGTTTCCACTTGAACGGCGAATGAAAACAGCAATATGAATACGAGGGATATCAACGCAACAGTAAGCACATGTCCTATAATGTAAAAGCAATATATCGGATAAATTATTCCGTAAGTTTTCACATCGCGTCCGTTTATTTCTCGAAACAAAAAAGCAAAGTGTGTTATTCTTTTTCTTTTGAAATTATCCGTATTAATTTCGTGCAACTGTCGTTGTGAGATGGGCACATAAAGCATTGTTAAGACAATGAAGAATACTATAATAGATATGTACATGCTTATTACCTCACAATATTTTACTGTAAACAGTATATCTCAAAGCATTGTAATTGTCAATAGGGAGTAAGACTGAGTTCTTATAGGATAGCTTTGCATGCGCCTTGTCGAGCGGCAATCGATAATTCCGCAGGCAAGTACCGTATACTTTTTAAGTTATATACAATTCAAACGCATATTATCACGAAAAAAGCACCGACGTGCGGTGCAGTTTTCGCGGTGTAGTATTTTTAATCTAAGACGAATTTTGGCGACATCTATCGTTATTCTTCGTTACACGTAAAGTCCGTGCTTGTAGCGGCGTTAGGCACTCTGCCGACGGAAGTATTGTCACAGCATCTGTTTCGAAGCTGTTTTATGGGGTTTTTATCTGTTTCGAAGCGATAGTCCGTGCCGAAAGAGCAGATGTGCATATCGATGACATTGTGCGCCGGCTCGATTTTCGGCGTGGGGTTGATAATGGACTGATATGCGAAAAAGTCCGCTTCCGCAGGCAGTTCATCGACTTTTGCGTAATCCTCTTTGACCGAAGTAAACTGCACGGTCGAGCCGAGTATGTTGCGCACGTAGTCGATGTTCTCGTGCAGCGATATGGGCGGGGGAAATTCCCCGTCGGGAATGACTTGTTGCCATGTTTTGCTCTCGTACTTTTCGAGCAGTTCCGCGGCTTTGTGCAGGTGCGCTATTTCTATCGAAAGGTTTTGCTCCCACAACTTTTTGATACGTCTGTCGGTCTCGGTCACATAGCACGACCAGTAAAGATAGCACTCGTTATATTCGTGCCATAAAAGCATTTCCAGCCAGGTCGAGTCGGCAGCCATAAGGTCCTCGTACTGCGTTACGTGCTCTTCTTCGACGAGCGCGATTTCTTGATACAACCGCCGCGACAGATCGTCGGTGGCGAGGTTGGCGATGTTCATATAGTAGTTCATCGTCTGCTGTTCCGCCGCGGTGATTATCATTGTGGAAAGCATAGTCTGCTTGTCGGCGGTCGAGGAGCTGATACTGCGCCGAACATTGTCGATGGGGAAGCGGTGATGCGATATGGTAGGTCGCCCGGGCATTATTTCGGTGTAGCAGCCCACGAGCTTTTCCGCGTAAACGCCTTGCGTCATCTGCAATAGGTCGGAGTAGCGGTAAAGATGATCGAAGTCTTCGAGCAGTGCAAAATCGAGCGCCTTTTTTACGTAACAGTCGGTTTCGCGCTTGGCGAGCTCGGCGGTGAGATCGACGGCAAGCTGCTCATAGGCGATGGTGTGCTCGAGCGCGCTCTCGTTAGCCGGTTTCAGCAGCGACACCTTTTGCTGCTGTTGCTTTTCTATAGCACGTGTGAGCGCCAGCTCGCGCCGCAGATCGGTGTCGGTTATGTGTCGTGAAAATTGATGAGAAAACCAGTTCGCCTCGAATTCCGTGCCGTTCATAAGAATAATGCGTGTTTTTGTGTACGGATCGACCTCGCATTTGTTGTACGCCTTCGGATAGATCTGCGACCAATTTTCAAAAGCCGCAATCAGCGGCATGGGGGTTTCGTTAAACGGGTTCATTGTATGCGTATACCTCCGACTATATATAATTCAATATATGAGCGTCGGAATGTATTGTGTGCGCGTAATCGACGGTAAAGCAAAATATGTGCTCGCGGCAATATTTTCGGCGACTTACATCAACGGTTTACGCAGGCTCGCGCCGTTTTCTTGACACGCTGATTGCTTCTATGGTACAATCAAAAAAACATCATGGAGAAATGTATGAATATTTATCAACACTGCCCGACGCTCGAAAACGATAGATTTGTGTTAAGACAAGTCGAGAACACCGATCTCGACGATTTGTTGAAAGTTTACAGCGACAAAAACGCACTGCCGTTTTTTAATAGCGATAACTGCGACGGTGATAATTTTTACTACGCCACAAAAGAGAGAATGGCGGAAGCAATAAAATTTTGGGACCTGTCGTACAAAAACGGTTGGTTTGTGCGGCTTGCCGTTGTGGATAAGACAGCGGCAAAAGCAGTCGGTACGATAGAATTGTGTTTGCGAGTTTCCGACGA
Organism: Roseburia sp.; assembly: GCA_023665905.1. Lineage (GTDB taxonomy): Bacteria > Bacillota > Clostridia > Christensenellales > Pumilibacteraceae > Anaerocaecibacter. The sequence continues at coordinate 6,802 of JAMPDA010000004.1, read as the reverse complement.
CGAGTTTAACAATACGGGCATTTTGCGCGTAGATGTGCGCAGCGCCTACGAAAACTTCGACGCGCTTTTCGGCATAATTTCGCTCATAACGCCGCACATTCCCGAAATGCTCGGTTGCGTCGGCGTTATTACCAAAGCGCCGATTTATGCGATAGAAAGGATCAATGCGATCTCTAAAGTCGGATTTGCAAAGTCCGAACATCTGCTTGTCGGCAAAACAGGGTATAAGTACGACGGCTATTGGGTGATGAAATAATTTGCGCCTATATTTTGCCGTGCAATTCGTTTTAAACCTGCGCCTTTTTGCACGATATAACGTTTGGATAGTTCCTTTTGTGGACGGGGTAAAACAAATACAACCCCTATTTTACGGATAGAAACATTGTTCGTGTGCTACTTCATTTACACACATATATATACTTGAAAAGCCGTGTCGTTTGTGTTACAATGTATTTGCTCGAATAGGGCAATAAACAGTAATTCAAATAAGGTATAACGATATGATATTCCGGACATTCGGCAACAAAAATAATAAAGCGGTTTTGCTAATTCATACGTTGTTTACGAGCGCGGACTTTTTTGCGCCTATAACACAGTTCCTTGCAAACGATTGTTTTGTTATCGTTCCTACGTTGTCCGGGCATTATGAAAATTCCACATTCATATCGACGGCAGATGAAATCAGACAAATTAAAGAGTTCTTGTCCGAAAATAATATTTTATCTCTTTATGCCGTTGCGGGTTTTTCTTTGGGCGGAAATATTGCCTATGAGTTCTTTTGTAACAATGCCGCCATGATTGAAAAAGCAGTGATAGACAGCGCGCCGCTATTCGATTTCCCGAAGTTTGTGAAAAACCGGTTTCTTAAAAATTATACTAAATGCTTAACCAGAATTAAATCGGGCAAATATGATATTGCCCAAGAATTAAACAAACATTTTAACGGTATGGGTGAATACCAAAAGGATATTGCGCCTATCGTTTCGCAGGAAAGTCTGAACAACCTTGTAGAAAGTTGTTACAACACAAAAATTTATAACTTGTCTGAAGATGAACGGGAAAAAGTCACGTTTATCTATGGCAATAAGGATATAGCCCGATTTTGCAATGGGCGATTAAAAAAGTATCATATTCGTAAAATAAAAGGTTACGGACATTGCGGATTATATCGTGAAAACCCTATTGAATGGGCTAAGCAATTTATCGGAGTATATTAATATGGCGTATAAATCAGGTTTTTCGAATATCGAATATTTTAAAAATTTTAATATGGGGAGAGAGCTTGAAATCGCCGGTGAATTTATTTATGAGTCTGCAATCAAAATGAAAGCCCTTTCATTTGTGGGTAATCACTTTAATGTGAATACTATTCTTTATAATGGCGCTGTCGGTATAGAAAGGCTGCAAAAAATATTATTATGCATGAACATGGTTTCAGAAAGTGAATTGGAAACGCCATTGAAATGTCTTAAAGAGCATAATCATATTATTCTGCAAAATAAAATTAAAGAGATTTTCGGAATTACTTTTAATAAAAATCAAATTGCGTTGCTGGAATTATTCAGAAGATATTATGATGACTTTCGCTATGCCGAATATCAAATTGATTATAACGAAACCGAATTATGTAATATGCTTATAGACTTTATCAATAAAAGAACGGGTACAAGCATATCGATCGGTGCGCCGTTTTTAGAACAAGACTATAGAAAAATGAAGTCGTACTTTATCAATCTTTTAGGACAAATTTCATATAAGTATTATAATGAAATCTGGGAAAAAGCAAACGGCCTTGGTCTGTTTACATGTGAAATGAGTTCCGACTCTAATGCCGCTAAGATTTTTTATAGAAGAGAAGAAGAGAAACTATACGACATTTTGCAAATCGAAGAATACGCATTTAAAGAATTTTTAATCTACTTGTTATCTGCCAAAAAGAAAACTAAGTTTTTAAAGTTTTTTAAATCGCTCGCCGTATTGGATTTTGATGAATATATGATACCGGAATATCTGCTTGATATAACAAATTTCAAATCTTCTGTCTTACTTAATGATTTTGTTGAGGATGCTTACACAAATTTTTCTCGACAGGAATTAAAAGAAAGAAAAGAAATTTTAGATTTAATGTCGAACAGTCAAGTAATGTGGGAAGACTGATAAAAAATATAAGATATATTTTCCGATGCTGTCCTTGACTTAGCCTTTCGGAGTTGCGATTGTGGCACGGTTATCACAAAAGTCGATCTCGGTTCAAAATCGACACTCAAACCAATACAATACTTTTCGACGGCGTAACCGTAATATTCTTTAAGTTCGGCTTAACTTCGCAAGAGAAATTGCCCGACGAATACTACGACGAAACGGCGGAGCAAACGATTGAAAACGCAAAAGAAAAAGGACGATACAAACATAACGGTTCGGATAGTCCTACTCTTGACGAGAATGTAACAAATCCGAACCTATTTTTTACGGACAGAAACATTGTTTGCGTGCTTTTACGTTGACACGCTCATATATGCTTGAAAAATCGTATTGTTTATGTTACAATGTAATTGCTTGATAGGGCAAAAAAGTAATTTAACGGAGAAATTTTATGAGAACTATAAAGGCAAACGTGAAATTTTATCGCGGAACAAGGAATTCATTACCGTCAATAAATTATAGACCACATTTTGTTGTAAATGGGGATAACGAACTTCTCGGAGTAGAATTTATAGAATTAGATTCAAAAGAATACGGCGTGTTTGGAAATGCGGTCGTAAAACTTTTGTATGATGATGTTGGTTATTACAAATTGAAGATAGGAGTCAGATTTAATATTGTTGAGGGTACTAGGATAGTCGGAGAAGGCATCGTCTTGGAATAACATAAACACAATAAAAAATACAATTTATCTATCAGTCAAATAGTTATAATGAAAACCCTTTTTTGACTATTAAACGTGTACTTGTCTTGATACAAGTGCGCCGCACGTGGCTTTAATTATGCATCCGCTCGCAAAGAAACGAACGAAAAAACTGAAATGAACGCCGAGCGTGCAAAGGCAGTCGCTGCGAACCCTTATTAATTATTTTCTTTGCGATATTTGTAGATACGATAAGCTCGTTATGAACTCGACCTGATGACACCTAAATGCTTTAAGAAATATGTTTAGCCGTTGACTTATGGTTTTTATCTGTGCCAAACCTAAACGCCAAAAGGCAATATATTTGGACACTAATATATTTGACTTTAAGTTACTAATATGATATCTTTATAAGTGAGGTGTGCAAATGAAACATAAAATACAAAAGAAATCAGTTTATTTTAAACAATATGCATTACAAGACATATTAAAATGCACTCCATATACATCGGCTTATACTAATGCACCGTCTTGCGGGTTGGATGAATATAATTTTATGCAGCAACTATATGTTGCCCCTGTATTTGAAGAAAGGCTTGAAATATTAAATCGTGAATTGGATGAGTTAATAGGGAATAAGCAGGAATCAAATAAAGATGCTATTGCTGAAATTGAAATGGAAATACAAGAGCTTAATAATCTTAATGCTTTAAAAAATAAATTTGAAAATGATCTTTATACAAATAATGATCCTAAAATTCGTTACATATGTGGTTATTCTGGATCTGGTAAGAGTACATACTTAGGACACTTATTTTTAAACTGTCGCCAAAATAAGAATATAACCCATGTATTTGATTTATCTTCAACAGATACTTCTTCAACAGATATCTTGGGTATTAGGTTTGAAAATCTAATCTCACAGGAAACACTCAGTAAACTATTATTTAAAATAGTTAATGATACCATCGATATTTTTAAGAAAAAAGCTGATGAAGATGTGCCTACGCATAGAAAAAAGTTAAACAAATACGTCACATTTTATAATAAGAATATAAAAAATAATAATGAGGATTACGAAGCATTTTATTCATGTATAGAAGAATATGTAAACAAAGAATCAGAGCAAATAGATTATGCCGATTTATATAAATCATTTAGATATAGTATTCGTAATCTTATAGTTGAGAGATTAAATGTGGTTAATCAGAATATTACCAAAAATGCTTTAAGTACATTAATAAGATACTTTTTTTCTTTTTTTATTATGCTTAAGTGGGCCGAGATCCCACAAGGAAAGAAATGTTTTATTGCTTTAGATAGTATTGAGCATTATATAGGTCCGGATGCTGTGTATGATCGTGATATCATATTGGTTTGCAATATTTTTACAAATGAGTTGACACAATTGAAAGAACAATATGAGAGCTGGATGGGGCGAGATGTTTTTTGGAAAAATTTTAGTTTCATAATTGCGTTAAGAGATACAACTGCTAAAATTCTGCCTACTGCGAATGACGAGGATAATGATCGCGAAGAAATAAATATTTCTGATTGGTTTATTCCAGCTCAAATTGCTAAAAAAAGAATTGAATTTTTCGCAAAAAAAGGTGTGGAATCAGCAAATAGTAGCATTGCTAAAGCTATAGTTATTGCGTTAGATGACGATGCAAAGTATCATGGCAAACTGAACAGGATATCAGAAATGCACAATCAAAATAAACGACGGATGAATGAATATCTGTGTGATGTTATTTTAGAACAGGATGCCGAACAATATATTCAACTTTATAACGAAGCAGAAAAGATTAGACAAGGGGCATTAAATAGCGGGAAGGGGGATAACAGCGATAGCAAAATGTCGCATTATTTGGCTGATGTGCATAGGCGCGCCTCTCGAGATTTAATCGTTCATCTGCTTTTTAATGGAATAGATAATAAAGGCTATTTTGATGATATTTATGTAAAGGGTAAACATCCTAATGTTGGTAAGTCTTATGCAAGGAAAATTTTAACATATATTTCTGCAAAAAAGGATAAGGAGTATTCTCCTGAAACTGAAAATTATATTACAATTGTTAATTTGATTAAAGGAGCTTTTCAAAAGGGTAATGAATTAATTGATGAAGCAGAACTTAATAATATAATTCACGTACTATATAATTTAAATAAGCCGAGTAAGAAAAAAACTCATTGGTGTCAAAATGTTGTTATTAAGTTTAATAGCGAGCAATTTAATGAATCGAAATTATATGATGTGATTAGTTATCTTTATTACCATAATGAGGATGACGAAAATTATAGTGTAAAAATTACAGCCGCGGGAAGATTCTATTTAAATCGAATGTCTGATTATGAGTATTTCATTTGTCGATATATAGAGAAAAGCAAATCCCTTTTTGATGGCATGTATTTGGAAAAAGATGGTGAAGAGTTTAAATGCTTAAAAGTTATTGAAATTATAAAGCAACAAGCAATGAGTTGCATTAATGAAATTATTACGCAGGATGAGTTATTCTTCTCTCCTAATTTAAACTACGCCTTTATGTATAGTAATGGTGAAGCTGAAAAAAGAGGGTATCTTTATGTAAAAAATGATGGCGTAGAAGTTACTCATGTAGAACGTTTAATAGATAGTCATATCAGCTATTTGGATTACTATCGTAATTATATTTTATATAAATACAAAAATGAAGGAATTATTAGTAAGCAAGATTGTATTTTATTGTCGAGCAAAATATTGGATGTAATGCAGGAATATGTTGATAAGCTTCAAGATGTCGTTGATACAAAGAAATCAAATAATCCAGAATTAGTGTATTATATAGGATCAAAACGGCGATTAAGAGACAGGGAACAGTATTATAAAGGTTTTGCTAGCAATATAGAAAAAGCAAGAGTAAACGTATTAGAATATTGTATAATCAAAAAATATAATTAAAGGAGAACAAAGAATAAGAAATATGTGTAATATGAGTAATGAGGTATATCATATAATTAGTGATGTAAATGCTACTGATATTTTATTGGTTATATTTACCATTTTAGGAACCATCAACGCCATAGTAATAGGAGTATTTACTGTTGTGAATATACTAAAATATATGAGCAAAAAAAGAACGGATGCTATATATGGGTTTTATTCTCAACTAAGTTGGTTATTAGACTTGTTGGATAAAAGCATTGGACTCAATGAAAATAATAAAGTAAATGTTCTATACTGCTATTCAGAAAATATTGATTTAAATAAGCATGTTACTTCAATGCAAAAAGGAGATTTTAACTTTTCAATTAATGGCATAATTGATTTGTTATGTAGGTGTGACAATCAAACCCCTATTAGTTCAAAAAATGATGCTGAAAAGTTTAATATTGATATAAAATCGCTTTTTAATACTGTTTATAACTATAGATGTTCCACATTAATTTTTCACAAAAATGATGGGGATAAAAAAGAAATCGATGAAAAGGCTATTGAGTTACGAAAATTAATTCAAGAAATACAAGATATCATTGAAGGGGAGAAGAATTTACATAATAAATAAGTATATAACATGTATTTTTCGTAAGTAGGTAATTCTTCATATAGATTCAGATAGTTCTTGTTTGGTTTGAAATCATGAAATCTGTATTATTGTTCGATTTGAATATTGTAATATGGTAAAATATAAAAGCAATGCGTTATTGCATTGCTGTTGGTAAGAATATTGTGTTTTGGAACTCTGTCTACAAGGATATATAGTGATTGTAAGACGGAGTCCGTACGCAACGGCATTTGGCAGAGCTACTATGGTCCTAAATAAAAACTACCCGAATATTATGTATTTAAACATATAGGTTCGGATAGTTACCATATGGTGGAGCAGTCGTAACCTAAAACGAATTTTATTTATAATATGGTGTATTTTTAATTCTTATATAGTTTTTTTACCATTATATACTCATCATCATATGTGC
>JAMPDA010000049.1 GCA_023665905.1 Roseburia sp. | reverse complement strand
AAACTTCGCTCGGCGTGATTTCTTCCACGCCCAACGGAACTGTGCGTCAGGGCTATATACTCGAAATGGAATTTATTTGGACCGAAAAAGAATAGTTTAGTTTAATTCACGATATTAATTATTGCCGTTGCGAGTTTGGACTTGCGACGGCTTTTTTATGTTTCGGCATTGACAAGGCGGTTGTTTTGTAGTATAATATTTTGGTGCAAAAAACTATTGTGCGATCATCGCGGAGGAATTTATGAAAATCGAACTTACTGTCAGTTTTAACGGCAGTTGGGTGCTTGAACACCGTAACGACGAGAAATTGCCGGTTTATAATGTAGCCGAAGCTATAGGCAAGGATTGCCGTATGCTTAAGATCACTCATTCGACGTTTGTGTATGCGGAAATGGCGCTTGACACAGATCTCGATACCGAGAATCTTCCCGATACGGTACGTAAAAAGTTATCCGATGTGTACGGCGAGGAGATCGGGATCGAAACGGTTACCGTTATGTGCCGCAAACTCTCGGACGATGAGTATTCCGCGTTGCTTGCGGGCGACCGCGAAGACGCCGAATCGGAGAGTGCAGGCGAATCTGCCGCCGTTAGCGCCGATGACGATGAAGATGAAGTTCAAGCCGAGTCGCAACCGCGACCGTTTCGTTTCGGTTCGATAGGCAACGATGTCGGCGCGTCGGTCGAGAAACCGTCGCACGGCGAAAGCGAAGGTGCGGATGTCAAAAAGCTTCTCGACGAGATCTATCGGTTGCCCGGTTCGCGTGAGTTCAAGGCTATGTGTTATGAGCTCGCCGATATTGCGCCTATCATCAAGCGCAACAATACGAGCGACGCTTTTTTATCGCGCAGTTATGTGTTCTTCGTCAACGACGGTTGCGGGTATGATAACGATCTCGAATTGTTCGCAAAGTTAATTTCTGCGACCGGGGTCGTAAAGATGGCTACTTCGCGCAAGGTCGCAGAGTGTACGCTCGGTACGGTAAAGGACAGCGAGGAGCCGTTTGAGAACGCGATGCGTACGCTGCGCATGTCCGAATTGTCGGCGGCGGTACAGCTTTTGAGTATAGACATCAGCGAATGGATAAATGCTACCGATAACAGATATTTCAAGGTTTTTCTGAAAGCGCTTGCCAAGCAAACCGCATACATACCGGTATTTCGCGTGCCGTACGTGGATAAATATGTGCAGAATAAGTTAGTCAAGTCGTTAGGCGACGTTTTGTTTATTCATAGCGTGGCTATTCCGCCGTATACTCATGCCGAGCTCGAGGAGTATGCAAGGCGTACTTTCGCACATTACGGCTATACGCTCGATAAGGCGGCGTGGACTGCGTTTTTCGCGAGGCTGGACGACGAGCGCGCCGACGGAAAATTTTACGGACTCGATACTGTGCGTAAGGTGGTTATGGAGTTGTTGTATGCAAAACAAGTATACGACGCCAAACGCGATAAGAATAAGAAACGACAGACAAGCGACAAAAAACTCATTAACGGACGTGCCGCCGCGCCGATCGTTGCGAATATCGATACGTCGGATTACGGTATTGCGGCGCTCAAAAGGCTTGTCGGCAGCGAGAATATCGAAAAACGCGTCAATGAGATCGTCGCGCAAATCGAGCTTGCCGTCAAATCGGGTAAAGAACGGCCGTGCATACATATGCAGTTTGTCGGCAATCCCGGTACCGGCAAAACGACAGTTGCGCGTATTGTCGGCAAAATCCTCAAAGAGAAAGGCATACTGTCCGTCGGGAACTTTTTCGAGCATGCCGGCAGGGATTTTTGCGGTAGATACATCGGCGAAACCGCACCCAAAACGTCGGGAATGTGCCGCGACGCGTACGGTTCGGTATTGTTTATAGACGAGGCGTATTCGCTGTTCCGCGGCGACGGCAACGATCGCGATTTCGGCAGAGAGGCGCTCGATACACTCATTGCCGAGATGGAAAATCACCGCAGCGATTTTGTTGTTATTATGGCAGGGTACACGGAAGACATGAAAAAGATGATGACCGGTAATTCGGGACTTGCGAGCCGCGTGCCGTATACTATCGAGTTTCCTAATTTCACGCGCCCGCAGCTCCACGATATTTTTGTGTCGCTCGCGTCGCGTTTTACATGCGAACCCGCCGTGCTCGACGCTGCGCGTAAATACTTCGACAATATTCCCGATTCGGTGCTCGAATCAAAAGAATTCAGCAATGCGCGGTTCGTGCGCAATCTTTTCGAGCGTACATGGGCAAAAGCGTCTATGCGGTGCCAGCTCAACGGCGAAACTACGGTTGCACTCGTGCTCGACGATTTCGAGCGCGCCGCTTCCGACAGCGAATTTAAGTTCGACGAGAATAAACAGGGCAGAATAGGGTTTAGAATATAGATGAGTGAACAATTAAGATTTAAAGAACTTAATTGGCGGTTGTGAATTAGTATAATGTAGTGGTGTAGCTTCGCTACGATTAACATACGAAGAAAATGATTCGCGGTTCGACATTAAAATAAATTGTAAGTTTGTGTAAAATATTTTCGGTATATATATAAAAATCATTTGACACGGTTGACTTTTCGTGATATAATAACAAAATGCGTAGTATGCCATTTAGCATACCGTGCAAAATTAACATAAAGAGAGCAGATTCGGTTGTCAATCACTGTTTTCATTGAATAACGCAAATCGCGGGACGGTATAGTTATCGCTCCGCTTTTGTCGCGTTGTTTTTCGATATGCGATCGAAATATGCTTTGTCTTGTCGTGCGACGTAATTTGCGGCGATGTGCGTATATGAAATATATGCCGAGACAAAAGGTTTTGACCGATTTTATGTTACCGGCGAGTGAGCCGCGGATAAAATAAATAACCCAATTTTAGGAGTTTGTATGGCTGAAAGAAAAATTTCCAAGGTGAAATACGGCAATACCGAGCGCATGTCGTTTGCGCAAATTCACGAAGTGATCGATATGCCGGATTTGGTAGAAGTGCAGAAAAAGTCTTACAACGACTTTATCGACAACGGAATCAGG
>JAMPDA010000048.1 GCA_023665905.1 Roseburia sp. | reverse complement strand
AAGCTCTATATAACTGCCGCCCGAAACGGTTATCGTGCCGTTCTCGTCGATCGTTTCGGTACATGTAGACGCACCGATATACCCGAACGGCATACCGTTGCTGCGAACATGCGACCAAAGCTTAAACGCGCCTATAGGTTCGGCGTCATCCGCATTGGAAGTGTATACCCAAATAAGGATATGATCCACGCCCTCGGTGAACGCGGTAAAGTATTCGCCGGTGACCGGATCCATTTGGTTATCGAAATCTATATGTCCGTTTCCGGCTATAAGATTGAACATTCCGTTTTGGGAATTGTCGGGAACCTTGAGCAATTTGTTGCTGTACTTGGCTGTAAGAACAATATCCGCCGTAACGTCGAATGTATATATCTTTTCGGTAGAAAGCGGCTCGTCCGACAATCCGTCGGCTGTGACGGCAAACCAACCGTCGAATGCTCTGCCTTCATCCTCGGCAAGCGTAGTTACCGTGGCTTTTCCGCCCTTAATGTAGCCGCCCGCGCCCATACCGCCTTCGACTTTTATTATGCAGACTTCTTTTCCTGCATTTTCGGGCATTTCGCCGAACACGGCTATAAGCCGAGTATCCTCGGTCACGTTAAAACCGAATTCCTCGTTCGACGACACCTCTTGTCCGTTTTTGATCCATTTCAAAAACTGTTGTCCGTTCGGCGTTTCGGCTTTGACGGTACAAACCTGACCCTCGTAATAACTGCCCGCACCCGTGCCGCCTGTGACCGACACGGAGTATTTGGGCGGAAGCTCGGGTTGAGTTTGCACTCCGCCGCCGCAGCCTACTGCCGCAAACGCCATAACGACAATAAGCAGTATTGTCGTTATAAGCCAAGTCCTTTTTTTCTTCATCGTCCCCTCCTTATCCGGGATAAATTTTTCCATACTATTCGTCCGTGCCGCTATCGGCTTTCGTGTTTGTTTCGTCCGACGGTATTTCCGCATTCAAAACATTATCGTGCGTCGTTTCTTCACCGGGCGTTTCGCCGACGTCTTCGGCGGATATTTCGCTCGCGCCGCTCTCGTCGTTACTGTCGGCATTACCGCCGCCCGCTTCGTTTTTTGCGAGTTTAAAACTCCTGCGGATCGCAAAGAATCCCAATACCGCGAGTATAACGACAAGTACGCCGTCGATAACGAGCATGTATCTCATCCACATAGGGATAGCGTAACGATAAACCACGCCGTCGCCCATACCGTTCATAGCGTTACTGCCGGCAACGGTATACAATATATTTTTGGTAGCGCGCCGCAACGCAGTTATCTGCGTCGGCGTTTTGTTTGAATTAGGGAATTTGCCCTGACTTAAATTAAGGTCGCCGCCTGCGCGGATCATTTGATCGACGTTCATATACGGCGTGGAATAGTTGTAGTCTGTTATTACCATGCCGCGGAAACCCCATTCGTCGCGAAGCACTTCGGTAAGCAATTCATAGCTTCCGCCCGCCCAGGTTTTGCCTATGCGGTTAAACGAACTCATCATGGCGGTAGTTTTGCCGTCCTTTACGGTGATCTCGAAAGGACGCAAATATATCTCGCGCATGGCTTGCTCGTTAGCCCAAGTAAGAACGCCGTTGCTGCTGCGCGCGGTCTCCTGCTCGTTGAGCGCGAAATGCTTGACATAGCAATACACGCCTTTGCTCGACGCGCCCTTTACTACATTGGCAGCCATTACGCCGCTCAATGTGCCGTCCTCGCTGTAATATTCCCAGTTCCTGCCGGCAAACGGACTGCGGTGAATGTTTACCGCAGGCGCATACCAACCGCTATACGTCCTGCCGTCGCCGTTCTTATTGCCTATAAGCCCCTCGTTACCGACCATCTCGCCCATTTCAAACGCAAGCTCGGTATTGTACGTTGCGCCGAGCACGCTGCAGCTTGCATAAAAACAGGTGTCATACACGCTCGGGTCGCCCATGAACGCCGTAAAACCTACGGGTCCGTCGGGATCGGTCGTACGCGGCTTTGCTATATTTTCTATCTGCACCGTGTTGTAATTGCCGGTGCCGATAAGATTGACCATTTGATCGATCGTAAGCTGATTCAAAAGTTCGTCCCACAGCGGGTCTTTGTAATCTTTGCCGATAAGATTATAAAGCTTGACTTTGACTTTATTGTAGCTCAATTCGCTCTTGCTCTGCGTAGGCGTATCGGCAGCCGTCCATTTTTGATCGACGTCGTTTTCGCTGTAGTTGAGCGATGCGATAAATTCTTTGTCCACGTTGCGATCGGCGTCTGTAGGCGACGTCGGGAACGTACCGTCGAAATCGGTACGCGACATGTACTTGACGATATGTTCGGAAACGTCGTCGAACCTGTTCTCTACCGGATTTTCGGTAACCGGATCTTCATCTATGCGGATCTCCGGCATATCGAGCGTGACGGATTCCGAAACGGTATGCGCGTCGCGGCAAACCTTAAGTTCGTACGCGCCGCTCTCTATCTCGTACCCCTTGAACTCATTATGATTGGCGTCGCTGTAATCATAGGACGCGAAATAATAAATGGGGATCTCTATTTCGACGATCGCGCTGTTCGGCTGTGTTTCGGTTTCCTGCGCTTTGGGATAAAGCATAGGCGTTTTGCCGAACCCTACAAGCTTCACGTGCGATTTTTCTATCTCGCCCGGAGTATACGGCGCGGTAACATATACTTGAACTACTTCTTTTCCCGCATAGCTCCCGGTATTCGTTACTTTCACTTTGGCGGTAAGCGTCGACTTTGCGGTTTTTTCCGCCGATTTAAGTTCCGCGGCATTGATAAGCTCCCACTTAAACGTCGTGTAGCTCATTCCGTAGCCGAACGGAAACACTACGTTATTTTTATACCAATCGGCTTTACCCGCCTGCGCTTCGGTATAGCCGCGTGTTTCATAATAATTGTACCCTACGTAAATTCCTTCCTCGTACTCGACGAAATAGAACGCGCGCTTGCTTCCGTTTACATAATACCTATTGCTGTTTTCCTCGTTATTGTTGGCAAAATTCATGTATGTAGGATCTTTCTTAAAATCTCGCGCGTATGTATCGATAGTGCGCCCGGACG
>JAMPDA010000047.1 GCA_023665905.1 Roseburia sp. | reverse complement strand
GCTTATCGTCGACAAGCTCGCAAGATATTTTGCGATCACGCCCAAGCGCGCGACGACAGAGCAGGTCTATAAAGCTGTTTCGCTTGTTGTTCGCGATATACTATTGCAAAAAAAGCAAGAGAACAATGCGCGCATTGCCGACGGTAAATATAAACGCGTGTACTATTTGTGCATGGAATTTTTGATCGGCAGGTCGCTTAAAAACAATCTTTACAATCTCGGGTTGATCAAACAGTTCGACGATTGCCTCAAGGCAATGAACTGTTCGCTCGACGATATTTTCGAGATCGAATCGGACGCAGGGCTCGGTAACGGCGGATTAGGCAGGCTTGCTTCGTGTTTTATGGATAGTCTTGCCACGCTCAACTATCCCGCAATGGGATTTACCATTAAATACCAGTACGGACTTTTCCGTCAGCGTATCGTCGAAAACCAACAGGTAGAACTACCCGATATGTGGTTGCCGAGCGGCGAGGTGTGGATGATGCCGCGCTCGGATAAACGGTTTACCGTTCAGCTCGGCGGCAAGGTCGAGGAGCGAATGGAGAACGGCAGAATGCAGGTACGATATATCGGCGGCAATCCGGTCGACGCGCTTGCATACGACGTTATGATCTCCGGGTACGGCGATAATGCGGGCGTGAGCGTACTGCGGCTTTGGTCGGCGACTTCGACCGCGCAGTTCGATATGCGTTCGTTCTCGCAAGGCGATTACGAAAAAGCGATGCAGCGCGAAAACGAAGCCGAGCTGATTTCCAAAGTTTTATACCCCGCAGACGACCACAGTCAGGGCAAGCAATTGCGTTTGCAACAGGAATATTTCCTTGTTTCGGCGAGCTTGCAAAGCATACTCAAAGATCATTTGCGGCTTTATAAGAGCGTCAAGAATTTGCCGGATAAAGCGGCGATCCACGCCAACGACACTCACCCCGCGCTTGCTATCCCCGAGCTTATGCGGCTTTTGATGGACGAACACGGTTTATCGTGGGACGAGGCGTGGGATATTACTACTCGTACGGTCAATTACACCAACCATACCGTTATGGCGGAGGCGCTCGAGAAATGGGATGAAAACACGTTCCGCAACGTCGTGCCGCGCATATATTCCATAGTGTGCGAGATCAACCGTCGGTTCGTAGCCGCAATGGAAGAACGGCATGTCGACGGACGCAAGATCGACGCCATGCGCATTATCCGTCATAATCAAGTAAAAATGGCTAATCTTTGCGTTATCGGGTCGGAAAAGGTCAACGGCGTTTCGGCATTGCATAGCGAAATAATAAAAGATACTATTTTCAGCGAATTTAATGAGATATATCCGGATAAGTTCACTAATGTAACTAACGGCATAACGCACAGGCGTTGGCTCATCCAGTCTAATCCCAAGCTTGCGGCATTCATAAAAGAGCTTATCGGCGGGGGTTTTTATACAAAACCGGAAACGCTCGCCGAGCTTATGAAATACACTTCGGATAAAGCCGTGCTCGAACGTATCGGCAATATAAAACGAGCGAACAAGCTCGATTACGCCGATTATATCAAGCGTACGACCGGGTTTACGCTCAATCCGGATTCGCGGTTCGATACGCAGATCAAGCGGTTGCACGAGTATAAGCGTCAGCTTTTGAACGTGCTCAAAATAGTTTATTATTATCTCGAGTTATCCGACAATCCCGATAAGGACGTTACGCCTCAAACATTTATTTTCGGCGCAAAGGCGGCGGGCAGTTATATGCACGCGAAACGCATTATTCAGCTTATTAACTGTTTGTCAAAAGAGATAGGAAAAAATCCGAAGATCAAGAATAAGCTCGACGTCATGTTTGTGGAAAACTATAACGTAACGCAGGCGGAACACCTTATCCCCGCGTCCGAGGTCAGCGAACAGATCTCGCTTGCCGGCAAAGAGGCGTCGGGCACGTCAAACATGAAATTCATGATAAACGGCGCAGTCACGCTCGGGACTTGGGACGGCGCGAACGTAGAGATCGGCGAAAACGTCGGCGACGATAATATTTTCGTGTTCGGGCTTAAAACAGAGGATGTCGACCGCGCTTGGCGCAACGGATATAATTCTTCCACGATCTATACTCACGACGATAGGCTCAAGCGCGTCGTGGACAGACTGCGCGCGGGATTCGACGGCGAAAGCTTTTCGGATATTGCCGATTATCTTATCGTCGAGCATTACAATGTCGCGGATCCGTATATGTGCTTGCTCGATTTCGACGATTATGTCAAAAAGGCGGGCGAGCTCGACGCGGCGTATGCGGATAAAGCGCGTTGGAACAAAATGGCGCTCGTCAATATCGCCAAATCCGGCGTATTCTCGTCGGATAGATCGATAAACGATTATGCGAAAAATATTTGGCAATTGAAAAAAGTCAAGAAATAATTATCGGATTTTCGGTAGTTTTCTATCAATAAGTGCCGCAAAGCGGCAAATGAGGTAAATATGAAAAAGACAGTTTCGTTTTTCCCGAATTGCAAAAAGTTCAAAACGCCTATCGGCGCTGCGACGGTCGGCGAACCTATAAGCCTTACGCTTAAGTTTACGCGCCCGCAAAATCCGTCCGATGTGTTTTTGGTGCTAACAAAGGACGGCGAGGACGCGGTGCGGTATGCCATGACGCTCGTCGGCGACGAGGACGGCGAGTATACTTATTCCATTTCGGTCAAAGTAACCAGCTCGGGATTGTATTTTTATCATTTCGATATTCAAAACGAAGACGAGGTTTTTCGCGTCGGAAGCGATGTGGACCTGCACGCTTTGCTCGGCAAGGGCAGCGATTGGCAGCTTACCGTTACTGCCGACGAGTATAAACCCACCGTTCTCGACGGCGGCGTCGTGTACGAGATCATGCCGGATAGATTCTTTATAGGCGGAGAACGCAACAAAACAAAAAGCTATGCGCATTATCGCGACGATTGGGGCGGCGTGCCCGAATATAAGCCCGACGATGAAGGAAAAATAGCCAACATAGACTTTTTCGGCGGCAACCTCAAGGGCATTACCAAAAAACTTACATATCTTAAAAATTTGGGTGTTACGTGCATATACTTGACCCCTATATTCGAGGCTCATTCAAACCATAAATACGATACCGGCAACTATATGCGCGTCGATCCCGATTTCGGCACAGCCGACGACCTGTGCGATTTGATCAAAAAGGCGTATAAACGCGGGATCAAAATCAGTATAGATGGCGTGTTTTCTCATAC
>JAMPDA010000046.1 GCA_023665905.1 Roseburia sp. | reverse complement strand
CACCAAGGGCAGGGGCTTTACCGGTGTTATCAAGCGTTGGAATCACCACAGGCTCAAAATGACCCACGGTACCGGTCCCGTGCACCGCAGCGTCGGTTCGACCGGTGCGAACTCCAATCCGTCTCGCCGCATCAAGAATTTGAAGATGCCCGGTCAGTACGGTCACGAGAACGTAACCATTCAGAACCTCAAGGTAGTTAAAGTGGACAAAGCGCGCGGCGTGCTTTTGATACGCGGCGCCGTACCCGGACCGAAGGGCGGACTTGTTACCGTTAAAGAAACGGTGAAATAAGGTCGAGGAGATTAGTTGAATATGCCTACTATAAAGATATATAAGCAAGACGGCAGTTCTGCCGGCACGATGGAGCTTGACGAGAGCGTCTTCGGCGTCGAGTACAACGAGGCGATAATCCATCAAGTGGTAGTGGCGCAAATGGCTAACGCGCGTCAGGGCACCAAGAGCACGCTTACGCGTACCGAAGTGACCGGCGGCGGCAAAAAGCCGTGGCGTCAAAAGGGTACCGGTAACGCCCGCCAAGGGTCTATCCGCGCACCGCAGTGGAAGGGCGGCGGCGTCGTATTCGCGCCGAAGCCGCGCAGCTTCCGTAAAAAGATCAACAAGGTCGTGCGTTTGGAAGCAATAAAGAGCGCGCTCTCGGCAAAGCTTGCGGACGGTAATCTTATCGTTCTCGACAAACTCGAGATAGAACCCAAAACCAAAAACATGGCAGCGGTACTCAAAGCGCTCAAGATAGAGAACAGAGTTGTTCTCGTGCTCCCCGCGGGCAGCGACAATGCGCTTCGCGCGGCGCGCAACATTCCCAATGTGCGCACGGCGGCGAGCGAGCAGCTTAATGTGTACGACGTTGTTGCAAATGCGGTCATGCTCACGACCGTAGACGCGATCAACGCGTTGCAAGCCAAATATACCGACAAGGAGGTCGCGGCGAAATAATGACGGCACACGACATTATAAAAAGTCCGGTTCTCACGGAAAAGTCAAACGACGGCGTAGCCAAAAAGCGCTATGTATTCATGGTCGACCCCCGTGCGGATAAAATTCAAATCAAAGCGGCGGTAGAAAGCGTTTTCGACGTTAAGGTCGAGTCGGTCAACGTCGTAAACGTCCGCGGCAAATTCAAGCGTCAGGGCAGAACCGGCGGATATACCGCCAAGGGCAAAAAAGCGTACGTCACGCTGGACGCATCTTCAAAGGCGATTCCGTTCTTTGAGACGCTGTCCTAAAGGAGTGCAATCATGGCTATAAAAAGATATAAACCGATCACGCCGGGCACGCGGTTCAAAACCGTTATCGCGGCGCCGGAGCTTACCGGCGATAAGCCGTATAAGCCGTTGTTGAGAGAGCAAAGCCGTCACGGCGGTCGTAACTTTTCGGGCAAGATCACCGTTCGTCACATCGGCGGCGGCAACCGTCAAAAGTATCGCGTCATCGACTTTAAGCGCAATAAGGATAATATCCCCGCAAAGGTCGCGACGGTCGAGTACGATCCCAACCGCACTGCGTTCATCGCACTTTTAAACTATGCGGACGGCGAAAAGCGTTACATTCTTGCGCCGCTCGGATTGCAGAAGGGCGACACCGTAATATCCGGCGAAACGGCGGATATTAAAGCAGGCAACTGCTTGCCGCTTGCCAACATTCCGGTAGGTACGCTTGTTCACAACATCGAAATGCTCCCCGGCAGAGGCGGTCAAATGGCACGTACCGCAGGCGCGGCGGCACAGCTCATGGCAAAAGAGGGCAAGTACGCCACGTTGCGTTTGCCGTCCGGCGAAATGCGTATGGTGCTTCAGCGCTGCAAAGCTACGATCGGTCAGGTGGGCAACCTCGATCACGAGCTCGTATCGCTCGGCAAGGCAGGCAGAAAACGTCATATGGGCGTCAAACCGACGGTCCGCGGCGTTGTAATGAACCCTTGCGATCACCCGCATGGCGGCGGCGAGGGTAAGAGCCCGATAGGCAGACCGAGTCCGGTATCGCCTTGGGGCAAACCGACGCTCGGTAAGAAGACGAGATCCAAGCACAAGGCGTCCGACAAGTTTATTGTCAAGCGCATAAATTAAGGAGCTTATAAGATATGTCAAGATCGACAAAAAAAGGTTATTATGTTGACGCCAAGCTTATGAAAAAAGCCGAGGCTATGGCGGCTGTAGCGGATAAACGTCCTATCAAGACGTGGTCGCGCGCATCGACTATATTCCCGCAATTTATAGGTCTTACTTTTGCCGTGCACAACGGTAAAAAGTTCGTTCCGGTATACGTTACCACCGATATGGTAGGGCACAAGTTGGGCGAGTTCGCGCCCACGCGCACCTTCCTCGGTCATGCCGGAGAAAGCAAGACGAAGGGTAAATAAGGAGAAAGGTAATGGCTACAAGAATGAAAGAAAAAGCCGCCAAGGTAGAAGAGCGGCGCGAAAAACGTCCGTATGCGACGGCAAAACATGTCCGCATATCGCCCGATAAAGTGCGTATCGTACTCGCGCTTATCCGCGGCAAATCGGTTGCGGAAGCCATGGCTATACTCCAAGCTACGCCCAAAGCGGCATGCGAGCAGGTGTTTAAGGTTCTTAACTCCGCCGCAGCCAATGCCGAGCACAACAAAGGCTTGTCGGTAGACGACCTGTATGTTGCCGAAGCGTACGCGGACGTAGGTCCTACGCTTAAACGGTTCCAACCGGTCAGCAAGGGCAGAGCGCACCATATTCTCAAGCGCACCAGCCACATCACCGTCATTCTCGACACCAAGGAGGACAAATAATCATGGGTCAGAAAGTTAATCCTCACGGCTTGCGCGTCGGCGTTATCGAAAAGTGGAATTCCCAATGGTATGCGAGCAAACAGGAGTTTTCCGCGTATCTCATCGAGGACCACAAAATTCGCGAGCATATCGAGAATAAATACAAATCGTGCGGCATTTCCAAGATCGTTATCGAGCGTCCGCAGGGCAAGGTGCAGGTTTCCATCCACACCCAGTTCCCCGGCAAGATAATCGGTCAAAAGCACGTCGGCATCGACGAGCTCAAAAAGAACCTTGAAAAGCTTGTCGACGGCAAAAAGATCTATGTCAATATCATCGAGGTCAAGCACCCCGATCTTAACGCCAAGCTTCTCGCGGAAAGCATTGCGGCGCAGCTCGAAAAGCGCGCATTCTTCCGTCGCACTATGAAGCAGGCTATGAGCAAGGCAATGCATGCCGGCGCCAAGGGCGTAAAAGTCATGGTCGGCGGCAGGCTCGACGGCGCGGAGATCGCGCGTGCCGAGCATTATCAAGAAGGCTCCATCCCCCTGCAAACGCT
>JAMPDA010000045.1 GCA_023665905.1 Roseburia sp. | reverse complement strand
CGGTTATAACGTAATTGATGGTGACTTCCGCCGCCGTACCCGCCGTTGTAGGAACGGCTATTATAGGTAAGCACGGATTTTTC
The DNA here is from genome assembly GCA_023665905.1 of Roseburia sp. Taxonomy (GTDB): domain Bacteria; phylum Bacillota; class Clostridia; order Christensenellales; family Pumilibacteraceae; genus Anaerocaecibacter. The sequence continues at coordinate 3,482 of JAMPDA010000045.1, read as the reverse complement.
GTTTCGGCAACGCCCTCGAGCGAGCGTACGTCCGCAAACTGCGGATTGGTAATGATTATACCGACCGCTTTGGCGGTATCCATAGACGAGCCGCCGCCGATAGCGATAATGCAGTCCGCCTTGCTCTTTTTGCACGCCGCAACACCCGCCTGCACATTCTCTATAGTGGGATTGGCTTTGATTTCGCTGAATATATCGTAAGCAAGCCCTGCGCCGTCGAGCACGTCCGTCACTTTTTTGACGATCCCGAATTTAACGAGATCGGGGTCGGCACACACAAATGCTTTTTTGAACGCGCGGCGTTTCACTTCGCCTGCGATTTCCGCTACACAGCCCGCACCGTGGTAGCTCGTTTCGTTAAGAACAATTCTTCCCATAATTAACTCCTTGATCGATTTTATAATAAGTGTATTATATAACTACCCCATGAAAAGCCATTGCAAGCAAGCTTTTCAATTTTATTATATCACGCCCGAATTATTTTTGCAAGCGTGCGACAATATATGCCATCGTTTTTTAATATAGTTTACTTGACTTTGATATTGGATTTATTCATGCAGCTTCTTTCCATATTAGTATTTGAACTCCGCCATGAGGATAACTAAACGCCACGCCTGCTACTACTTCCGCCCAATTTGCTTGGGTGCCGCCAAAATAGCGAATAATAGCCGCTACACAACCGTTGTAAGCACCGAGATAATAAATATTATCGTTCTCGATATTATACTTCCAAGCGTCTTCCTTTTTTATTTGCATATGCTCGTTTAAATACGCTTGTATCATTCCGTTGCTCGTTTGTTCGTCCAATTCTTGCGGGATCTTGGGCTTCGGCTCATATCCATCGCCCATAAGCTCCGAATTGAATTGCGCATCGTGAAAAATATCGGTACAGTCGTAATAATATGCAATACTCAATAAATCGTCTTGCGTAAGCCATTTGTTATCGTAGGCTTGTTTTAAAGTGTAGCAGTGCCACACAGGCTCTTTTTCATTTTCCGTCGATTCCGATTGTTCTTCCCGCCCTTTCGATTCATCGGTCGGGTTTCCGTTTGCGCAAGCGCACAGAGTAAAAACTAAAATAATCGACAACAAAAAGACTACGAATTTTTTTATACCTTTCATCTACCATTTATCTCCGCGATCGATGTTAAAAGCGCGTATTTTGATTTCCGCAAAAGCTCCTACTTTCACTTGATATTTAGAAAATCCTTTCTGTAATCGACACCGAAAAGCTCGACAAGCTTAAGCATATCCTCGTCCTTTATGGTGTTCTTGCGAGGAAGGTGCGCTGTAAGCATATAGATCTGCGCGGCTTTCTCCACCGTTTCTATAAGCCCGAACACCTCGTCCATATTCTTGCCCGCGCCGTAAATGCCGTGCATGCTCCAAACGACGAGACGGAACTCCTCCATCTTCTTTGCGGTAGCCTTGCCGATCTCGTCGGTGCCGCAAAGCATCCACGGAAGTATCCCTACGCCGTCGGGGAACACGACGATACACTCGGTGCACATTTCCCAAAGCGTGTGCGTAAACTTCTTTTCGTCAAGCTCGTGAACATAATTCATTGCAAGCGTGTATGTAGGGTGGCTGTGCATTACGATACGGTTTTCGGGATCGACTTTGAGCCGCGCGATATGACTCATCATATGCGTCGGGAACTCGCTTGTCGGTCTGCCGCCGTCCGAGAATCCCCACAACAACTCGACGCCCTTGCCGTCTTTTGCTATGCGTATGATACCCAAGTTATTTTCGGGATCGTCTTTGACGTTTTTAAAATATTTGCCCGTTCCGGTAACGATAAAGATCTTACCGATAAGCGGCGCAACATCGAAATCGGCGGCGTTTACGCCCATCAGCGGAATGGTGCGTATCACTTCGTTAAGGTCGAGATACTCGCTCACTTCGTTCTCGTCGAGAAGATAGCTTATATTCCCGCCGTTGCGTTCGTCCCAACCCAAACGGTACATATTGGCTGTAGTGTCGCACATTTCTTTTACAAACGGCGCAGACAGTATATCCTTACAAGCACGTTTCATTTCTTTACCTACCTTACGTATTTCATCCATGAACCCCATTATCAGTCACGCTCCTTGAGTATTTTGGTTTCATATTTGCGTATATCCGAAAGATATTCCTCGGACAGCTTTTCACGTTTTAAATATTCGTTCCACACCGCGCCGAACGGCAATGTTTTGTATTCCTCTTGCCGCACCATGAGCGCGGTAAAATCGCTTTCGTCCTGCAATTTTTTCAGCTCGCCGTGTTCTATAAGCAATGCGAACAACAACGCCTTTTGCAATGCGCGTTGTCCAGTGACCCACGCCGACAACCTGTTTATGCTTGCATCGAAATAATCGAGCGCGATCTTCACCTTGTCTATGGCGTCGTTGCGTACGATCTCTTTTGCGATCTCTTTGAGTTCGTCCTCGAACAGCACCACATGATCGCTGTCCCAACGCACGCCGCGCGTAACATGAAGCGCCACGGTGTCGTAGAAAGCGAGCAGCGCCGGTATCTTGTCGCTGACATACTCGAGAGGATGATAATGTCCGTTGTCGAGCAAGCAGCAAATACCGTTCTTTGCGGCATAATTCTGGTAAAACTCGTTACTGCCGACCGTGTAGCTTTCCACGCCTATCCCGAACACCTTGCTCTCCACGGCAACGATAACTTTGGACTTATCGTAACCGCAAGCGAGTATCTCGTCCAGGCTCGCTTTAAGTCTTAATCTGGGCGTAAGCCTATCCGCGGGCACGTCTTTATAGCCGTCCGGGATCCAAATATTGACGGTGCACGGCGTACCCATTTCGTCGGCAAAATATTCGGCTATTTTCAAGCATGCAATGCAATGCTTGATCCAAAACTTGCGCGTCTTCTCGTCGGGCGACGACAAACTCAATCCGTCTTTCATGTTCTTATGCGAGAACATTGTAGGATTAAAATCTATACCGTTCAGCCCGAGTTTTTTCGCAAACTCCACCCACGGCGCGAAGGGCCGAGGCGCATACTCGTCACGGTCGACTTTTTCGCCGTTAAGCACCGCGTAACTTGCGTGCAGGTTGAGCCGTTTTGTACCGGGCATCAACGAAAACGCTCTTTCTATATCCGATTTAAGTTCCTCGAAATTTCTTGCCCTGCCGGGATAGTTGCCGGTCGTTTGTATTCCGCCGGACAAGTCGCCGCCGCCGTCCAATCCGATAACGTCGTCGCCCTGCCAGCAATGCACGCTTATAGGGATATTCTTAAGCGTTTGTATCGCCTTTTCTGTATCTACGCCGTATGCGGCATATAATTTTTTGGCTTTATCGTACATCTATGTAATACTCCTTTGAGAGAAATTTTTTACTTTCTATTTCGCGGCTTTACCGACTTTTGTCTTTATCCGCTTGAATTTGCAGCTTGATATTTCCGAGCGCCGTCGCCTCTATCGGCAAAGCGATGACCTTTTTGCCGGTCGCTTGTTCGGTCAGTTCGTTTAAATA
>JAMPDA010000044.1 GCA_023665905.1 Roseburia sp. | reverse complement strand
TCACCGTCACCGCGTCCGGCGATACCAAGTATATGAGCGTTGCGTTCGAGCAACTCCGTGTGTACGATGCGGAAAATGCCGGCACGTACATTCTCGGCAAGGGCGATTATTATTTGACCGCCGCTCACGACAGTCACGACGCCATTAACAATATTCTTGCCGCCAAAGGCTATAAAACTTCCGACGGTATGGATGCGTCCGGCAATGCGGCATGCGCAAAAAAGATTTATACAGCCGCCGAAGTAGATAAAGAGGTGTTCTCCACGTCTACGGCAAAGTACGGCGCGTTTACCGAAAAGGCGGGTCAAACCGTTGGCACGAAAATCGTCAATCAGCTCGATTGGATGGATCCCAACAGGTTCTCCGGCGTGACTAACAAGGCGGATAACAGCGGCGATGTTACGTACGTATCGCGTAAGAATTGGCTCGGCACGCTTCCGAGCGGAAAAACCGATCTTGCACTCACAGACTCTGTCGAAGAAAAATACGATATAACAAGCCATAAGACTATTGTCGAACAAGAGGGCGCGACAATGCCGACGTTCGACGATATGAGTTCCGATCTTACTCTCGCAATGATGGCGGGCGTCGATTACGAAGACGACAGCTGGAACAAGCTTCTTAACAAGATCTCGCAAGAAGATATGTTTATCACGCTTACCAACTGCTACGGCTATACACCTGCGCTTGCGAGTATAGCAAAACCGCTTACCGACGAGGACGACGGTCCTTACGGTGTCAGCAATACGGCGGAAGGCTTTTCGTCGATGAGCTGTGAGGGCATAATCGCTTCTACGTTCAGCGTTGACGTTTACGCAAAAGTGGGCGAAGCGATCGCTGCCGACGCGCGTAGCGGACATGATGCGGCGCAAAAGAATTTGCACGGCTTGTATGCACCCGGTCTTAATATTCACCGTGTTGCGTTCGGCGGCAGAGCTGCGGAATACTTCTCCGAGGATCCTTATCTTTCCGGAATCGCGGCGATCGAAGAGATCGTTACAATGCAAGCTCAAGGCGTTGTTGCGCATCCCAAACACTTTATATTCAACGACGAAGAATCCAATCGTAACGGTATATCCATTTGGATGAGCGAGCAAGCCGCTCGTGAAATCTACCTCTTGCCTTGGGAATATGCGCTCCGTCCCGATATGGGTAACGGTCATGCGCTCATGACGTCGTTCAACCGCGCCGGTTGCTTGTGGACGAGCGCGAGCGACAACCTTATGGAGAACATTCTCCGCGGCGAGTGGGCGTTTGACGGTTATACTCTTACCGATATGGCAGGCTCGAACGGTAAGTTGTTCATGGTTTACGACGACGGCTTCATGAACGGAACAGACCTGTTCCTCGACAAAGGCACGATGTCCGGGTTCTCTACGGAGATGCAGAACAGCAATACGTTTAACAGCAAGCTTCGTCAGTCCATGCACAGATTGTTATTCGTTATCGCCAACTACAGCGCGGCGCTCGACGGCTATTCCAACCTTACGCGGTTGAAACCGGTCACGGTGTGGTGGCGTGCGCTTATTACCTCGTTTATCGTATTGTTCGCGATATTTGCGGTAATCAGTATCGGCTTGTTCGTTACGTCGATAATCTTTGAAAAGAAAGGTTTGTTAACGACAGACGGCAAAACCGAATCGCAATCCGAACCCGAGCACAAGGATGAATAAAGCAAAATTGCAATAGTACAAAAGGCGGCGGTTCGGAAGTTTTCGGATCGTCGCTTTTGTTCATTGTAATTTAGAGGTTCGGAGCATAAAGGTCATTTAATTGTGCAACCGATATTGCAAGATCGTATTTCTTGTGATATACTTATTCGGCACTATAATTTGCGCGCATTTTAATGCAATTGCGTTTTTCGGAGGAAAAATGATAAAAATCGATTTTAATACCGATTGGAAATATCGACATCTCGACGCCGAAGGCGAACCGTGGGTAGGAGTTACTTTGCCGCACGACGCTATGATCGGGGAAAAACGGTCGTATAAAAGCAACGGCGGCACCAATACCGGGTGGTACGAAGATTACGATTACGAGTATGTAAAAATTTTCGACGTGCCGAAAGAATATGCGGATAAGATAATCACGCTCGAGTTCGAGGGTGTATATCATAATGCCGAAGTGTATATAAACGGCAAGAAAGCCGCCGAACGGCATTACGGTTATACGAATTTTTACGTTCCCGCAAATGAGTTTTTGTTATTCGGTGCGAGTAACGAGATACGTGTCGTAGCGCATAATGCCGATCAGCCGAACAGTCGCTGGTATTCGGGCGCGGGGATATATCGCCCGGTCGCAATGTGGGTCGCGGATAAGAAACATATAGCGTTCAACGGCGTCAAGATCAAGACGACGGGGATCGATCCTGCGACGGTGCAAGTGAATGTTTCGACGAGCGAGCCGGGCGAGGTAGCCGTCGCGATCTCTCGCAACGGTAAGATCATAGGAAACGACGTTAAAGTTACCGATAACGATCGCGTCGCGGTATTCGTGTTCGAGGTGCAAAACGCTGAATTATGGTCGCCGGACAATCCCGCACTGTGCGAATGTACGGTAATATTCGGCGGTGACGAATGTAAGCAGCATTTCGGTATACGTACGCTGCGAGTGACGCCTGCGGAAGGCTTTGTTCTCAACGGCGAACGCTTGATAATTCGCGGTGCGTGCATACACAGCGATAACGGTATTCTCGGTGCGCGCAGTTATCCGGAAGCTGAAGAACGCAAAGTGCGGTTGCTGAAAGAATACGGATATAACGCAATACGCAGCGCGCACAATCCAGCGGCAAAGAGTTTGCTCGACGCTTGCGACAGGTTAGGCATGCTCGTCATGGACGAGTATTGCGATATGTGGTACATACATAAGAACAAGTACGATTATGCGTCGTATCTCGAAAACGAGTATGAACAAGATATAACCGATATGATAGAAAAGGACTATAATCATCCGTCGGTCATAATGTATTCGCTCGGCAACGAGGTCGCGGAAACGGGCGAGAAACGCGGTATAGAGCTGTTTAAGAATATGAAAGCCGTCTGTACTCGTCTCGACCCCGAACGTCCGGTCACGACCGGCGTCAACATATTCTTTAATTATTTGTATGCGCTCGGATTCGGTCAGTACAGCGACAAGAAAGCCGAAAAGAACCCGAACAAAAAAGTGGGAAGCGAGTTTTTCAACAATCTCGCTGGATTGTTCGGCGATAAGTTTATGAAAACAATGGCGAAACTGCCGGGCTGCGATCGAAAGACAAGAGATTGTTATGCGGTAATGGACGTTGCAGGGTATAATTACGGTATCAAGCGGTATAAGCACGACATCAAGAAATATCCGGAGCGAATAATTCTCGGCAGCGAGACGTTTTGTTCGGACGCATATGCGTTTTGGGAATTTGCAAAGGAAAATCCCGCGCTTATAGGCGATTTCGTGTGGGCGGGCATGGATTATCTCGGCGAGGTCGGCGTCGGCAGTTGGGAGTACAGAGAGTATGCGCCCGAATTTACGCACGGCGTCGGTTGGGTCACGGCAGGCAGCGGCAGGATCGACCTTTTAGGCAATCCGCTCGGCGAAGCATTATATAC
>JAMPDA010000043.1 GCA_023665905.1 Roseburia sp. | reverse complement strand
CGGGTTCGTATGACGCGTCGCTGTCGGTAGCTTCGATAAGCGGCGTTAAAACAAAATATTTTGTGACCGGCGGCAAAGAGGTATATTTTGCCGAATCGCGTATGGTAGGCAAAACAGACTCCAATGATTTCGTCGGCGAGTTGTTGGGCGATAGGCAAGAGGGCGAATTTGAGTACGTAGTCGTTCCCGGTGTAGGTATGACTGTCAATTATTCAAATGTCGATGTGACCGGCAAAATCGCAGTCGTACGTCGCGGCACTACCAACTTTGAAGAAAAGGTGCGTGTTGCACACGATCGCGGTGCAATAGGCGTGATAGTTTATAATAATGTTTCGGGTACGATAAGCATGTCTGTAGGTACTACTTATTTGATCCCGAGTTGCTTTGTTACCATGGACCTGTCGGCGGAAATGGTTGCCGCGGGATCGGGTACTATCAAGTTGTCGAAGGATTATCTTGCAGGTCCGTTCATGTCGGATTTCTCAAGCTGGGGCGTTTTACCTAATTTGACGCTTTCGCCCGATATAACGGCACACGGCGGTGAGATTTATTCGGCGGTTCCCGGCGGCAACACGTACGACAAAATGAGCGGTACTTCCATGGCGGCGCCTAATCTTGCAGGCGCTTTGGTCCTTGTTCGTCAAGCGGTCAAGGAAACTCATCCCGAATATTCTACAAACCAAATGCGTGACGAATCATATAGTCGTATGATGAGTACCGCGACTATAGTAAAGAACGAAGAGGGCAATCCGTATTCTCCGCGTAAGCAGGGCGCCGGACTTGCCAATATAGCAGGGTCTATTGCCACAAACGCATATTTGACTGTGGACGGCTCAAACAAACCCAAACTGTCGCTCGGCGACGATCCTCGCCGTTCGGGAGTGTATACTCTTGAGTTTAATCTCGTAAATACTTCGGGCAATGCGTTGAGCTATAGCTTGAGCACTCATGTAATGACCGAGAGCATGTCGTCCGATGACCGTACGGTTGCGGAAAAAGCACACATGCTTACCGATGCGGATATCAAGTATGCTATTTCGCAGACAACTGGTACGGCTGTTCTTAACGGAAATAATCTCTCCGTAAGCGGTTACGGCGAAGTTAAGATTACAGCAACAATCACATTGACATCCGACGATAAAGAATATGTCGACAGACTTTTCAAGAACGGAATGTATGTCGAAGGTTATGTCATGCTCGATTCCATGGACAAGGGCGGTGTCGATCTTAATATACCGTATCTTGCTTTTTACGGAAATTGGGCAGATGCGCCTATGCTCGACGTTACTGCGTACGAAGTGGGTGCGTCTCAAGCAGACGACTCGGTCATAGCCGCCGATAAGCTTGTCGCGGACGTGTACGGCACATTGCCTTACAGCGGATTCGCTTCGTCCAGCGCAGACGACGGTGTCGCTTATTACGGCATGGGACAGTTTGCTTATATAGGCGCTCCCGGATACGAAGCTCCGCCTACGCAGGAGAAATTCGCGGCGCTTACCACTAATCCCGACGGCGATTACTTATTCTATATAGTAAGCGCAGGTCTGTTGCGCGGAGCAAAACGCGTTGAAATGGAAATACGCAACAGTGCGACAGGCGAGCTCATTTGGTCGGGAATAGATTATAATGCGCGTAAATCCCACGCTTCCGGCGAGCAAACCGGCGGTTACGTGGATGTTCAGCTCGATATTCGCGAACTCGATTTGCCCAACAATTCGCGTTATACGTTCACGATGGAGTGTTTCCTCGATTGGCAGGACGATGACGGCGAATATATTGCAGGGAACAAAAATAAATTCTCGTTCGAGTTTACCGTCGATAACGAAGCTCCCGAAATTTCGGATCTTGCGGTACGTAAAGAAACGTCGGGATCGACCGATAGGTATTATCTCGATTTGACAGCGTACGATAACCATTATATACAGGGTTATGCGCTTACTACGTATGAAGCGATAACCACGAATGATAACGGTATACAGACGTTTGTCGGGCAGGCGTCTGTGACAGACGGTATGATCCCGGTCGACGGAAACTTCAATGCCGACACCGTATTGTCGTATAATATTACGCCGTATTGGAGTCAAATCCAAGCAAACGGCGGCAAACTGTATGTTACGCTTGTAGACTATGCGAAAAACAGTCGCGGATATTTTGTCGAGCTTAAGCAGGAAGAAGATCTTACGATCGCTACGTTGCGCAATACCAGCTTGACTTATGAAATACGCCCCAACGATCAAATCGATTTAGGCGCGCAGATAACTGTTCGTGCAAATACCGTAGACGATGCCGCCGACGAAGATAAATCGTATTTGCAGGGATATTGGACTAAAGATCTTATATGGGAAAGTTCCGATCCCGACATAGTCGAAGTCGGTAAAGACGGTTTGATCACCGGTATCGGTGCTGGTGTCGCAAACGTGACAGTCAGAACGCCTAAAACAGAAGTTTTTGACGAAGCCGATACAGATCACTGTATAAAGTTTACCGTTACGGTATCGGGTACTCCTTCGCCGGTGTCTTCTACGCCTACCGGACTTGAAATGTCGTCGGATGCGCTTGTTCTCGAGCGCGGCGAGGAAGCGACGGTATCTATAACTGCGTTTAAGCCTTACAATTATGTAGGTAACCCCGAAATCGAATGGGTAAGCACAAGCCCGACCGTAACGATTTTGTCGAAATCGGATGACGGCAAGTCTGTTACCGTTCGTGCTTTGCAAAGCGGTTCCGCGACGATCCGAGCTACGGTTAAAGGCAGTCGTGTATCGGGTTATTGCAATATCAGCGTAAAACAAGAATTCTCTATGACGAATAATTTGTATTTGCGTTCGTATACGGGGCGCGGCGATGAGAACGGTGTCGTCGAGATTCCCGATGATTTGGGCGTTGTGTACATCTACCCGCAAGCATTTTTGGGTAACGAATATATCAAGAAAGTAATTATTCCAGAAGGCGTTACGACTATCATGCGCGGTGCGTTTATCAATTGCGGCGAGCTTGAGGAAGTTGTATTGCCGAGCACCCTCGAAACGATCGAAAAATTTGCGTTTGCAAACGATAACAAATTGAGAACGATCAACTTGGGTCAAGTCAAATCGATAGGTGAGGCTTCGTTCTGGGGCTGCGACATGGAAGAAATCGATTTGTCGAGCTGTACTTATATAGATCAAGCCGCGTTCATATTCTGCGACAACTTAAAGACTTTGGATCTTTCGCGCGTAGGAATGATCGGTGGTGGAGCGTTTGCTGTTTGCGACGGATTGACTAATCTAGTTATTCCCGAAAATGTTTCGATGGGCAGACCGTATGAATTGGAAATGAACGACGGATCGGTCATGCAGTTGGGTGCGTTCGATTCGTGTTCGGGGCTCAAAAATGTTTCTATTTACTCCAAGAATATAGGTGTTTACACGTTTGCTCGTTGTACCGGTCTCGAAAGCGTAACATTCTACAATGATGTTGACGTAATTGACGATTACGCATTCGTGCTATGTCCGTCGCTTGCTCGTATAACTTTTAACGGTTCGGTTTATAAGATCGGCGTCAGTGCATTTAGATATTCTACGTCCTCCGGCGCCGGTGCGTCTACGGCATTGCGTTCGGTAACGCTTCCCGACGGACTTGCCGTGTTAGGTTCTTTCGCTTTTGCC
>JAMPDA010000042.1 GCA_023665905.1 Roseburia sp. | reverse complement strand
CCGTAACTGGTTCGACGCAAAAACGCGTTGCCGAAGTTAAAATCGCCGTTTTGCCGGAAACGACGGAAAATTAGGGATTATAAAACGAGTATAAAACATCTGTTTTGTCATTCCGAACGAAATTGTTTAGCGCGCGACGATCCCTGTTTTTTGTCATCCTGAACGAAGTGAAGGATCTCAACGATATAAAATTAGGACAAAAAATATAAACTCGATGAATACGGCATTAACCGAACGATGTTTTCTGCGTCGGCATGATAAGAAAATATAGGCGGTAGCGATTAGGGCGTAAACATTTGTTTTGTCATTCCGAACGAAGTGAAGAATCTCGACAATATTTAAATTGATTAGAAACGACGATCTTTAATTAAAAGATTGTCGTTTTACATTATGGAAAACTTTTTACAAATGTGAAATTATTATGACAAGTGTTTCAAAATACTTGACACGGATTTTGTACGAGAGTTAAAATATATGCGGTCTTTTTTATGCGATTTTTGCACACAAAAATATCGGAAAGCACAGAAAAATAAGGAGAACAGTATGGAACAAAAAGTGCTCAAAGCAAAGACTGTTGTTTTTTCGTTGGTTTTGATCCTTGTCGCGTTATGCGCGGTTTTTGCCTTTATGTTTATGCGCCTCGCTGCGCATGCCGACGGCGAAGATGTACAGCCTGCGGCGATATACGTGTTGGGCGCGGATGATGTTTCGGATACCGAACATGGGTTTGATATTACAGAGGCTACCGACGGTCAGCCTGCTACATATAAATATGCAAGTCATTCGGCGGGCTGGTCGGCTGCAGTGCGGCGGTCGAAATTGCTCGCGGAGGAAGGGAACAATCGTATCAAAGTTATTGTCGCGAGCGATTGGACGGCTACGCCGTCGGCTGACGGTACGAACACGTCGTTCGGTGACGGTATCGGGTTTGACGCCGGCGCTATTTGGGTGGAGAAAGACGCCGATATTATATTGGATTTGAGCGGCAACAAAATCGACCGCGGGCTTTCGGAAAAGGACGCCGTGAATAAAGGCGCGGTGTTTTTCGTTAACGGAAATTTGGTCGTCGAAGACTCGAGCGGTGATGACAGCCGTTTGATAATAGGCGGTAACAATACGGCTTGGGGCGGCGCGTTTTCGTCCGGCGGCGATCTTACGATAACCGGCGGCGCTATAAGCGGAAATAGATCCGCCACCGCAGGAGGCGCTATTTATTCCACAAAGGCTTTGACCGTTTCGGGCGGTTCCGTAAGCGATAATACATGCGGTCTTTACGGCGGCGGCGTTGTTTTTGAGGGTACGTTCATTATGACCGGCGGCGCGGTGTCGCACAACAACAGCGTCGACAGCACCGGGGCATATGGCGGCGGAGTTATGGCATTGAGCGGAACATTCAAAATGTCCGGCGGTGAAATTTCGTATAACACGGCTACGGCTAATGCTATGGGCAGCGCGATGGGCGGCGGGATCTGGATGAACAGTCAAACCGTTTTGGAAATGAGCGGAACGGCTAAAGTCATAGGCAATACGTTGCGCGCACCGTACTCGACAAATGCGTCCATGCAAATATACGGCGGCGGGGTGTTTATCAATGCAAACAACGCGCGGTTCACTTTGAGCGACGACGCGAAAATATCCGGCAACGAGATGTACAGACAAATCGTTCGAGACGGAGAATATACTCCCGACAAAACATATGCGGGCGGCGTTATGGTTTCGTCCAATTCGTATTTTACGATGACCGGCGGTAAGATCTGCGATAACTTGGCGGGGCGGTCGGGTGCGATCGAAGTCGCGAGTTTCGTTACCGTAACCGGCGGCGTAATATCCGGGAACAGAGCTACTATGGCGAGCGGCGGCATGCACTTTATCGCGGCAAGCAGTGCAAGCAATCAAAGAGTGCTTAAGCTGGGCGGAAACCCGATTATCAAAGATAATATTTGCTACAGCAATAATTACGGCGAGACTGTGGCGATCGAAGATAAGGACGGCAAGCAAGGCTACAGAAGCGATATTACTTTTAATAAGGGCGATAATTATCGTGTGGAAATTATCGACGAGCTTACCGACGGCGCGGATATTCGGTTTTTGATAGACGGCGGCGCGGGACAGATCAAGACGGACGGTTACGCCGAACATAACTCCGAGCTCAAAACAGTCAACGGCACAGAATACCGTATCGTTAAAGATCCGTCCGCTTATATTAAGTCGGACAGCAATAGATATATGGTTTTGACGGCGAGCGGCGAGGTTGCCGAAATCGAACACGAGCTTACTATCGGCGCGACGTATAACGGCGTTACCGCCGACGCTGCCGAGTATTACGGTAAAGAGTTTGAATACGAGAAAGGAAGCGAGGTTATCGGAACGGCTGCGTATAACGGCGAAGACCAAGACGTTGCCGTTAAGCGCGGGGAGGATATACCGACGGATTTCGACGCGGGAGTTTACACCGTTAATGTCAATGTAAACGGTGTCGACGTTGCATATACTGCGGTCGTATTGCCGAAAAAGCTCGATGTTTCCAAAGCGCCTATCGAGATAAACGATACGTTTAATTACGACGGCAATGCGAAAGAACCTGCATTCACGCTTTCGGAGAGCGGAAACGAGCTTGACGCCGATACCGATTATACGTATGAATACGGCAATAATATCAACGCCGGAAATAAAGCGGAAATAGTCGTTACTTATAAAGGCAACTATCAGGGCATTGTCACTTACTACTTTACCATTGAAGCGTTGAGCGCCGAGTATACCGTGGAGTGGCAATATAAGAACGGCGATAATTGGTCGGCTATTCCCGCGGCTACGCCGTTTACCTATAATGCGGTAGATTATACATACAGCGTGCGTGCGGCGCTTTCCGTATCCGGTATTACCGAATACGTATATGCGGCGTCGGAAAACGACGAGCTCAACACTACAAACATGTATTTGACTTTTGTCGGCACGTTCGAGGGCAGTCCGGTTACGGAACTTTTGAACGCTACTGCTTACACCGTGACTGTTGCGGGTTCGCCTAACTATGCGTTCGCTCAAGGCGAGAATGTACGCGAGCTTACGATCGCGCCGCGCACGCTCGATTTGAGCGCGAGCGATTTCGTCGACTATGCGCGAAGCGGCGAGGATAACAGATTGTGGCTTTTGCAACTCGGCGACGATACGACGTCCGAGCTCCGCGACCTTGCCACATATTTCGATCCCGATGCGGCGTTCGACGAGGCGTACGGCGCGAACGTAGTTACCGGTACGCTTTACAATGCGTATGTGCGTTATACCGGAACCGAACGCACGATCGTTCTTAACGAAGATTATCGTATAAAAAATACTACGCTCGGTGCGTATATGTCGTCTGTAAGCAGTATCCGATACAATAACAGCAATACCGCTGTCGGCGAGGCGGATAAGGTCAATAAGATCACGACGATCGTTCGTATCGACCTCAACGGAAACTGGGCTGTCGAAAGCGGCGGTGCGAACTTCATAGAGCTTACAAAAGATTGGTATATCGTTACGATCAACAACGCGTTGCGAACGATGTCCGGCGATACGGATACGAGCGTTGCGAGCTTCACGTTCGGCGATAAAGTTACGGCTGTTCCGTTCCGCCCCGAACACGGCGACACCGCTGTTTATACGCTCAATTCCGGCGCTTCGGTCGTGACGCGGTTTGCGGCGGTATTCGACGGCGCGGCGTTGCTCGGCGGCGTTACGTATTACGAAGTCAAATGGGAAGGCGGTAATTACGTAGCCGATACGAGCA
>JAMPDA010000041.1 GCA_023665905.1 Roseburia sp. | reverse complement strand
GCGATCATTTCGTCGAACTCCGCCTCGCTGCCGAAACGCGACGACACCTTAAAATAATCGCGCACATCGTATCCGCCGTCCATAAACGGCGAATCGTAATGCGGATTAAGCCATAACGCATTTACTCCGAGCGATTTGATATAATCGAGTTTTTGCGTGATCCCCGCAAAATCCCCATAACCGTCGCCGTTCGCGTCGTTGAACGAATTGGGATATATCTGATAAAATACAGCCGATTTCAGCCAAGTATTAGCCATGTTTTCTTCCTCTTACTCTCACTTTACGATTATATGTCGCTCTTATTGTTTTTTGCAGTCTTTTTTACCTTCTTTTCGTCGGTATTTTCATCGGGCGTTTCCGTCGTCGTTGTCGCGGCAGTCTCGCTCTGTTTTTTCGACTTTACTCGCGCCGAATTGGCGAGAGAAATTTTGATCCCCGTAACCATGAACGCCGCAAGCAAACCTATTACGCCCGCCACCGCGAATACCGCTGCCATGCTGAAATGCAATCCGACGCGCACCACTACAGGCTGACGAATTTGCCGCACCGACGACGATATAAACTGTGTCGTATAGTAATCGTCAATAGTCGAGTTTGCAACATTCACCTTTTGCACGATACTTTGTTCGAGCGCCGCAATCCGCGATTTGGCTTCGGACACAAGCACCGCAGGCGTTGCCGTATCGTCGTCGCCGAGCTTTTCGAGCTGTACTTCCACGGACGCAAGCTGGCTTTGATAATCGCGCATAATATCGTTAGCTTCCTGAAGCTTGCGGTGACATTCATTGTACACTTCCGGGTATTTACCTATCACTACCTGCTGTTTATCGCCGTCGGCTACAAGATCGAACTCGCGATTGATAAGTTCGATTTGCGCATTGAGCGCGGTTATATAGCTTTGCTGTGTTGCGATCCTATTGGAAATAGACGTCTTTCGATCGACAAGCGAATCGCGCGCCGCAACCTTATCGAGCCAAATATTATTGGTGGCTATATATCCGTTAAGCAAATCGAGTCGGCTTTCAAGCACGATAAACTCGCTGACAAGCGTCGCAAACGACGTATTGTTGACGCGCGATACAAAGTCGGGATTTTCCGTAGCGAAATCGGAAAGCGATGTGCGTATGGACTCCAACACGTTTTCGTAAATATCCAAAATATTGCGAAACTCGATGCTTTGGTCGGACGATAAACCGAACATATCCGCCGGAAACATGTTTTGCACGGAGAACCGCGTCAAAAAATCGCTGTAGTAACTGCTCACAACGCTGTTAAGAAGCTTTTTCGCTTCGGAATCGGTAAGCCCGAGCGACGCCGGATCCGAAATGATAATGTTAAAGCTTGTAGGGTGCATAACGTACGTGCGCAAAGTCGCCGCAGCCTCCGCATCGCCGCTCGCCGCAGCTTCGACGAGCGCGGCATACTTCGCCGTTTCCACACCTTCGACGCGAACATGTTGACGCAACGCCGAAATATCGGTTATCTTTCCGCCGAGATCGGCATTATCGACTGCGGCGGCAAGTATCTTGTTTGTTACAAGATTATCGGTGGACAGCAACGATCCGTCCGGCGCCAAACCGTCCTCGATCCCATCGTATATATATTCTATGGTGGTTTGCGCTATAGGCTCCGATTTATAGAACATGCGTATCGGCAACGCCACGATAAGCGCTACGAGCAAGCAAACAACGACATACACGATCATGCGCAACCAACCCTTTTTGAAAAAGTGTGCGATCTTCTTTAGCGTAATGCCCTCTTCGTATTCATCTTCGACAAATTCGTAAGACTTGTCCATATATATCTCCTATGTTTTTCGTAATGCCTCCGATCACACGCAAGCAATAATGCTCTCGATAGCTATCGGCATGCGGATATTTCGATATTAGTATACCAAAGAAGGCAGACAAAATCAACAAATTTCGGATATTAAATATTATTCGATGAGCAAAATCGCTTGCGCACCACAGAAAATACGCAACACTGCCGCATACGGTGTAATGCCGCCGAATCACGACCGTTACGTCAAAAGCGATAACAACAAAGGGCTATCCGAAAATTCGGACAGCCCTTTGTTTGTCATACTGTATTTTTATTTTTTGCGTCGCGACGTATTACTCGTCAGAACTCGATTCGGCGTTTACGGTTTTAGGCTTCTTTTCTCTTTGCGTAAGGAAGAAGAAAAGCACGCACACCGCTATACCGCCCACGATAAGCACGTCGATTATAACCCACAGCGCAACGAACAGTCCGGAGAACGGCTCGGCAGTCATGTTGATCGAGTCGATCTCCACTTTATACGGATCGTTGGGGTCGCCGTATTCGGCATACTCATATGCAGTCACATACGTATCGATATAGGTGTAAAGAATATTCTTGACCGAACGACGCGTGGCGTAAATATCCGATTTATTGTTGTCGAGATCGAACCCGGTCGCCGCTTTTTGCGAAGTGCCGTCAAGCCACAAATCGTTGCCGCCGAGTACGCCCGCGCGATAATTCATAAAGCCGCTGTTGTACCAGTCGGTGATCATGGTGCCTTTAAAGCCCCATTCCGTGCGCAATACGTCTATCGAAAGCGCGGCGTTCCTGCCTACCCAATCTTTACCGACGCGGTTGAACGCAGACATTATGGCATTCGCTCCGCCTTCTTTGACGGCTATCTCGAAAGGACGCAGATAGTTTTCGCGCAAAGACTGCTCGGTGAGCCAAGTGTACCAGTTGCCCGGATTTTCGCCTGCTTCGCTCGCGGCGAAGTGTTTGATATAGCAATATGTGTTCGCCTGTTTCGCACCGCGAATTACCTCGGCGGCGAGCTTGCCGGAAAGCAAGCCGTCTTCGCTGTAATACTCGAAGTTACGCGAATTGTACGGACTGCGATGCAGGTTGACGCCGGGACCGTACCAGCCGTTAAGCCCCGTCGCGCTCGCAATAGCGCCCTGCGCTCTGCCCATGTTGTACAGCAAACGCTGGCTCCACGAGCAACCGATAAGCGCTTCGGAAGGGAACGCCGTCCAGTCGGACGAAGCGTTCGGTCGCGTAACGCTGTTGGGGCTGAAGCCCGCGGGACCGTCGAGATCCTCGCAACGCGGTTTGCCGAGCGAACCGATCGCAATAGTTTGGAAGCCGCCCATACCGATAAGATCGAGGGTTTCCGTTTTTGATATTTGATTAAGGAATTGATTCCACTTTTCCTCGTTGTCGTAATCGGCAAGCTCGAGCATAAGGTCGATATTGTATTCCAGATCGACGCCGGTGTCCTGACCTTTGAGCGCGGCAAGCGACACCTTGTTGCCGTTTGTATCGGTTATGAGATATAACCCCGCATCGATACCGAACTTAATATCCGAAATATCCTCGTTGTCGTAAACTTCGTTGGTAGTATTTTTGCTCGCCGTCGCGTTGTATCGCGTGATGCTCGAGAAGTTCTCGAACCGATTGTTACGCGAAAGATACTTGATGTTGGCGTTAGCCGTCGTTCCGTCGACCGGCGTGCTGCCGTACGCGGTGCTGCCGGTGAAACGCGTAACTACGTCTTTTCCGGTAGTAGGATCTTGCTCGAACCGAATATCCTCGGCGCACGTAAGATCGATGGTGTTGGAAATTTTCGCGCCCGCGACGTTATAGCAATCGTGCGCGTCGTGAGAATTGCTCATAAGCTTAAGCTTGTACGTGCCGTGCTCGAGCTCGTACCCCGCAAATTCATTGCCGTTCTTGTCGTAATCGTCGAACGACGCCAAATCGTACGCGGAGAACGAAAGCGTCAAGACCTGCGATTGACCTTTGCTCAAAACCTCGGTCTTGCCGAACGCCAAAAGGTTCATCGCAGCCTTTTCGATCCCGCCGTTTGTATAAGGCGGCGTGTAGTAAAGCTGAACGACTTCTCTGCCCGGTGTTTCTTCGAGATTCTCGACGCGGACTTTCAATTCGTATTTGCCGTCCT
>JAMPDA010000040.1 GCA_023665905.1 Roseburia sp. | reverse complement strand
TAAAGCTTGCAAATCCCATAGGTCCGTCGCTGTCGATAGTCAACGGTTTGCCTATGTTCTCGATCTGCAATGTGCGGTAGTTTCCGGTCGAAACGAGCGTTTCGAGCTGACCGACGGTGAGTTGGTCGAGAAGTTTATCCCACAAAGCGTCTTCATAATCGACGCCTATAAGATCGTAAAGCTTGATTTCCGCTTTTTTATACGAAAGCGTGCTCTTGCTTTGCGTGGGTTCGGTCGCCGAATACCAAGGGTCGCTTTCGCTGTCACCGTACTTATAAGTGAACGGCGCCAAGAACTCGTTGGAAACATTGCGGTATGACATTTCGCTCGCGCCCGAAAGCGCCGAAATATTGGCAAACGCATTCTCGCGCGACAAATACTCGTCGATGTGATCGCTGACGTCGTCGAACAAATTGCCAACGGTCGTTTGCTTATTGACGCTGTCCGTTTCGTAACGAACGTCTTTATCGAGCGTGAAAGTAAAGCTCGCCACTACGTCGTGCGCGTTCCTGCGCACGCTTATTTCGTACTCGCCCGCCTCAAGCTCGTAGCCTTTAAAACCGTTGCCGTTTTTATCGGCGTAATCATAGCTCGCCATGTCGCGAACGTCGAACGATAGCTTGACGTCCTGTCCTTTGCCGTCGTTATCGAGCGTTTCCGTCTTTACAAAATCTGCAAGCACGACTTCTGCTTTTTCGATACCGCCGGGGGTATACGGCGCGGAATAATAAAGTTGCACGACGTCTTTGCCGGGACGGTTATTTGTGACGTTTTGCACGTTGACCGTGATCTCCACCTTACCGTCGGCGGTGAGCTCGAGATCGGCGGGCGTCTTAACGTCCCACTCGAACGTCGAATAGCTCTCGCCGTGACCGAACGGATAAATGACGTTCTCTTTGTACCAAGCGTTGCCGTTATCGCCTTGTTCGGCTGCCATTGTTTCGTAATAACGATAGCCTACGTAAATTCCTTCGCGGTATTCGACAAAGTACGCGCCGCGTGCTTTGCTGCCGGTATAATAGCGGTTGCCTTCGTTTGTCAGATAGTTGCCGAAATTCTGCCAGCTCGGATCGTTGCGGAAATCGCGCGGGAACGTATCCACCGTGCGTCCGGACGGATTGACTTTGCCGTTGAGCACTTTGCCGAGCGCGTTAAGCCCGGACGAACCGGGGTGTCCCAGCCACAACGCCGCGGAAATCTTTTCGTTGCACGCTATTCCGTCGGGATTGTCGTCACCCGCCCAATAAGCGGCATCGTCCAAAAATCCCAATTCCATAGGCGACGCGCTGTTTACTACGACTATCACCTTATCGAAGTTTTTGCACGCCTCGATAAACATTTTCCGTTCGTTGCCGTCGAGCTGTAAATAGTGATCGTCGATGCTGCGCGCACCGGGTATCAACTGTCTGTTTGACGTATTATCCCATTTTCCGTAGCTCGAACCGTTCCAAAACATAGTACGCGGAAGGTCGAAACCCTCGCCGCCCATACGCGAAACAACGACGATCGCGGCGTCCGAATACGTCCTATAACTGTTCGTAACACTGTCGGGATACGGCAACGACGCTTCGCAAACCGGATAGCCGGTAAGTATAGTACCCATCGATATGTCGGGACGCTTATAGCCGGAAAGCCCCGCATAATAATCGCGGATAACCGTATTGCAATTGAACCCGGCATTGCGGAGCGCGGTGGTAACGTCCGTAACCGCGCCGTCGGTATCGCCCTGATTGGATCCCGAGCCGCCGAGCACTACATCTATCGAATTTCTGCCGAACACCGTGACGTTTGCACCCTCGTTAAGCGGCAGCGCGTTGTTTTTGTTCTCCAACAATACAATGCCTTCTTCGACAATGCGCTCGTTGAGCGTGTTCGCCGCGGTTAGCACCTAGTTCTTGTTGTTATAATCGGATGTGTAATATTGGTACTGCGACGGATCGCCTTCCTTTAAATATCGTTGTTCTCCGCCCATGACGGAGTTGATCGTATTATAAAGGAACTGCACCTGCGTGAGTACCATAGTCACTATGAACATAAACGCAAGCAGCGCCGCGAGTATGATAAACCATACGCGTAACGCCTTTGCTCGATGTGATAGTTTGGATTTAGCCATTTAAGCTCCTTTTTCCGACCGTCGCTTCCCTCGGCAAACCCGAGGGAAGCATCAGCCGATTATTTGTAGTATGGGGATTATATCGTTCCGTTACGATCTCGGAAGTTAATTTATCGGACTACCCGATTTAATCTTCCTCTTTCTTTTTACGAGTTACCAAGCATGCGCCGCCGAGGAGCGCAACCGCCGCAACGACCGCACTGCCCGCGCCGATAACGCCGCCGCAACCGCCTACGGTTTGCACGTTGGGAACATATACGTCTGCAGGCACGCCGTTCGCAACGAACAAAGTGACTACCTGTTCGTCACCGACATATCCGTCGGCGCTCGCCGTTACGGTAAACACGAACGAACCCGCAAGCTTGGGAGTACCGGTTATCGAACCGTCCGCGGCAAGAGTAAGTCCTTCGGGAAGCTTGCTGCCGTCTTTCAGCGCGTATGTGATGCCCGCAACGCCCTGCGCGGTGTTTACGCTCGAGGCGTATACGACGTTCTGCGTGCCGTAAGCAAGCTCTACGCTGTTGAACGCAAGCCCGATCGAGATCTCGAATTCGGCTTCTTTTGTTTCGGCATAATCGCTCGTCGCAAGCACCGTGAACTTATGCGCCGTGCAAGCTTCGGTAGGAGTACCGATAATGAATCCGCCGGAAGTGAACGCAAGCCCTTCGGGAAGAATACTTCCCGACTTAAGCGAGTAGCTGACGGGGTGTTCGGAATCGGTTTGAGCAAAGGTTATACGCTGTACGTAGTTGACGCCCCATTTGCCGGTAGGCAATGCGCCGCCCTCGAACGTGACTTCGTTATACGCGCCCAAAGTGAATGTTACCGAAACGTCTTTATAGCCGAGCGCGCTCGCGATAACGGTAAACGCGTAATCTTTGATTTCCTTATTCGTCGTACCGGTGATCTTGCCGTCCGCGGTAAGCGTGAGTCCGTCGGGAAGAAGGCTGCCGGGCGCGAGTTTATAAGTGATCGTCGGGAACACTTCGTCGGGTTCCGCGTCGGGCTTGACGATCGTAGCCGTGGCGATGTTTATATCGCAAGGCTTGCCTATCGTCACGTTACCGAGCAATGTTTCCGCTTCGTAAATAATCGAGCCGTTGGCATTGATGACGGTGATCGTAAAGTCCGCCGAACGCGTATAATCGGCATAAGTCGCATTGACCGTAAAGCGGAAGTTATTGACCTCCTCTTTGGGCGATCCGGTTATTTTCCCCTCGGTCGAAAGAGTCAAGCCGTTGGGAAGCCTGCTGCCTTCCGCGATCGTATACACGATCTCGCTGTCGTCGGCGTTCGGGAAAAGCACTTTGGATATTACCGCATTCGCGACGTTCGCGCTGTAAGTTCCGTCGAGGACCGCCGCAGTGAGCGTTGTGGAAACATAGCTCTCTATGGGCTTGGGCACGACCGGGGTCGATCCGGTATTCATTGCAAGGCTGTTCGCATGCGCGTAAAGAATACCCTTTGCCGCATTGCGGAGCGCGGTGAGCGTCGTTGCGGAAACCGTGGAAGCCGTGGCGCTGTACTTAAGACTGCCGCCGCCGAGAGCAAGATTGCCGCCCGCGCGGATCATGCTGTCGAGACAGTCGTGCCAGCCGGTGGACCACGAGTCGGTAACTACATTGCCTCTGAAGCCCCATTCGTCGCGGAGTATCTCGGTAAGCAAGCCGTAGCAGCACCCCGCAGGCTCGTAGCCGATACGGTTGAGCGAACTCATCATCGCGCGCGTTTTGCCGACTTTTACGTCGAGCTCGAACGGACGGATATAAATTTCACGCATGCTCTGCTCGCTGCACCAGGTAAGAAGTCCGCAACGGTTGCTTTCCTGATCGTTTACGCCGAAGTGTTTGACATAGCAGAAAAGTCCTTTGTTCTGCGCGCCGCGAATAACGTACGCGCTCATCATACCGGCATGGAAGCCGTCTTCGCTGTAATACTCGAAGTTACGTCCCGAGAACGGACTGCGGTGAATATTGACTGCCGGAGCATAC
>JAMPDA010000003.1 GCA_023665905.1 Roseburia sp. | reverse complement strand
TCCCCAACAACTTTTTCTCTCTTCATTGTGTCTACTTTTCTTGACATGTTTCAGTAGACGGTGGTTTTGCCGTGCGGTTCTGCGGCGGATCGCCTGGATCTCTCCGCGCGCATTGCTCCGCAATGCTTGGTCGAGATGACAAACAGGTAGTTGGGGTGCGCGGGATTGATAATGACATGCTTTGTTTTACTATAAGCAGATAAGCAAAACCACATCCTTGTCATTTCGACCTATGCGACGAAAGCTTTTTTTACCCGATGTCATTTCGACCGAAGCGAGCATAGCGAGCGAAGCGGAGAAATCCAGCGGCTTTGCCGCGCACCGCGACGCATGCGTCGCGGAGTGAAGAAGTAAAGGCGAAAGGGTGGATGGTGGTTTTACCGCTCCACTCTGCGCAAGCGTTGCGGACGCATACGACTGCGCAAACGTTTGACAACGGCGCGGCGGTCGTGTATAATGTGTAAAACCAAACACGGAGAGCAGTTATGGCAAAGATTTATTACGGCGAGGATTGCAACCTCGATTTTCTCAAGAAAAAGACGGTAGCCATTGTCGGCTACGGCTCGCAGGGCCACGCGCACGCGCTCAATCTTAAAGAGAGCGGCGTGAATGTGGTGGTCGGGCTGTATCAGGGCTCCAAGTCTTGGGCGCGCGCGGAAAAAGCAGGTCTTACTGTCATGACCGCCGCCGAAGCCGCCAAAAAGGCGGATATAATAATGATACTCACGCCCGACGAGAAGCAGGCGAAGATCTATCGCGAGGACATACTGCCCAATCTCAAAGCCGGCAAGGCGCTGGCGTTTGCGCACGGCTTTAACATTCATTTCAAGCAGATAGTTCCGCCCGAGGACGTGGACGTGTTCATGGTCGCGCCCAAAGCGCCCGGGCACACCGTGCGCAGCGAGTACGTAGAAGGCAAGGGCACGCCCTGTCTTTTTGCGGTGTATCAGGACGTGTCGGGACACTGCCAAGACATTGCGCTCGCGTATGCGGCAGGCATAGGCGGCGCGCGTGCGGGCGTGCTCGAAACGACGTTCAAGTGCGAAACGGAAACCGATCTTTTCGGCGAGCAGTGCGTGCTTTGCGGCGGCGTGACCGCGCTCATGAAAGCCGGGTTCGAAACGCTCGTCGAGGCGGGCTACGATCCGCAGAACGCGTACTTCGAGTGCATACACGAGCTCAAGCTCATTGTCGATCTTATATATAAAGGCGGGTTCGGGTTCATGCGCTATTCTGTTTCGGATACCGCCGAGTACGGCGACTATACCGTCGGCGAGCGGATAATCGACGACGGCGTCAAGCAGAGAATGAAAGGCGTGCTCAAAGAGATCCAGACCGGCGATTTCGCGTCGCGCTGGATCGCCGAGAATAATAACGGCAGAGCGTACTTCAACGCGCGGCGTCGGCTCGAGGCGGAGCATCCGCTCGAAAAAGTCGGCGCGGAACTGCGTAAAATGTATTCTTGGGCGGACGACGACAAATACAAAGACTAACAATCACAGATTGATTATTTGGTCTTGTTGAGTTTTTACTTTCGATTAAAGCTTATCTGCGCTATAGTTGCGGATAAGCTTTTTTGATTTGGTCTTGTTTGGCTTTTACTGTCGATTAAGCTTATCCCCGTTATAGTTGCGGATAAGCTTTTTAATTGCGGCGTTCTGCACAGAGTGGCGGAAGAATTTATATTCGATGTCATTTCGACCGGAGCGAGCGAAGTGAGCGGAGCGGAGAAATCCAGCGGCGCAAGCCGCGCATGATTATTGTACAGCGTTACCTTTCTGCGGCGGTTCGCCTGGATCTCTCCGCGCGCATTGCTCCGCAATGCTTGGTCGAGATGACAAGACGGGGGTTGGGGTGTGCAATTCTGCGGCGGAGTGTTACACGCGATAATGTATATTTTAACTCCGATATGTCGATAATCGGAGCATGGTCACATATTGCACAGGTTCGGCGCGGCAAAAGCGCGCATACTTCGACGAGGCGAGCGGCGTCGTCGTGCTCGACAATGTAGAAGTGCTGTTCTGCGTGAGCGAGAACGGCAAAAATTACTTCGCGTACGGCGACGTGCCGTTTTCGTCGTTCACGGTCGAACAATATCTAAGGTATCGGCGCGCGCTGTGCGGCGACAAAGCGCCGCTCGGGCTTTTGCGCTCGTTCGGCATTTCGCGCAGAAAGCGGTTAAAGCGGCTTTCGCCCGTGCAGATGCGGTGCGTGGCGTTTTTGGAAAAGACCGCGGGCAAGACCGACAAGGCGGTCGTCATAAACCTCGACGGCACGCGGTACAGCCGGCGCAACAACGCGTTGCTCAAGCGGTTGCTTTCCGCCGTTGGCGACGCATACGTGTGCGTCACCGACAGTCGGTTCGTGAAGAACGCGGAGCGCGGCGTTTCGCTGCTCTCTTTCGGCAAGGCGAACGCCGCCGCGACGGGCGCGCCCGCGTTTTATTCGGCGCGGCTCACGGCAAAAGCTATGGGCGCAAAGCGCGTCGCAGTGATGTGAGAGTAGGGAAGATGTAATAGGGAAAAGTGAAAAGGTGGGCGGTGGTTGGGCTTTGCAACCTTGCGGCTACGCCAAAGATTTCTCGACTTCGCTCGAAATGACATGGGTGTGTGCGAGGCATGAATGATAAAAGCACGCTTCGCTTTGTTATAAGCAGATAAGCCCAACCAACTCCTTGTCATTTCGACCTATGCGACGGAAGCCTTTTCTTCCCGATGTCATTTTGACCGGAGCGAGCATAGCGAGCGAAGCGGAGAAATCCAGCGGCGCAAGCCGCGCATGGGTATTGTAAAGCTGTACCATTCTGCGGCGGTTCGCCTGGATCTCTCCACGCGCATTGCTCCGCAATGCTTGGTCGAGATGACAAGACGGTGGTTGGGGTGTGCGGTTCTGCGGCGGATCGCCCGTTCTGCGACGCGCGCGTCGCGGAGTGAAAATGTAAAAAGGAAAAGTGAAGAAGTGGCGGTGGTTGGGCGATGCAATATTGTATAAACATTCCTTAATACTCCATATAATATTACGAAAAAAATCGAAATCGGGTGCGTATTTGTTTGACAAACGCGTTTATATGATATATAATGTACCCAAGATGCAGGCGTTGGATGCGACAAAGGTGTCTTCCAAAGCCCATTTTTCTATTTAAAAAGAAAAACGCATATCAAGTTTATTTACACTTTTGGAGGTGTTTTACATGAAGAAAGGACTCAAAAAGCTCATCGCAGTAGCAAGCGCTATTTCGATGCTCGGCGCAACCGCAGGCGGTCTTGCGGCTTGCAACAAGGATAAGGGCGATGGCGGACCGACTACAACTGTTAAGGAAGACGTTTATACGTATAACGCCACATACAGCCTGTCGCCGTCCACTTGGAGCCCTCATACTTGGGAAACGAACGACGATTCGGTGATCCTGGGATATACCACGATGGGTCTTTACGATGTTCAGCTCAATGCGGACGCAGACGGCTACGAGTGGGTATGCGAAATGGCGTCGGCTTTCCCCGTAGACGTAACGAGCGATTATGTCGGCAAATACGGCATCAGCGCAGGCGATACGCGCAAGGTGTGGGAGATCGCACTCAATGAAAACGCGTATTGGGACGACGGCACCAAAATCACTGCCGACGACTACATTTATTCCATGAAAGAGCTTCTCAATCCGGACATGCTCAATCGCCGTGCGGATAGCTATACCGGCGGCGGCTTTGTGCTTTACGGCGCAAAGGACTACCTCTACAGCCACACGACGGAAACGTACGAGACGATAGCATCGCAGGGCTATGCCACTGTCAGCGCCGCGCTTACCGCGCATGCCGATGTTTACATCGATGTGTGGAGCTGGTGGGGAATGCAAGGCGGTGAAAAGGTCGTTGACGGCGACGTCACTGACGATGTCTGCCCTCAATGGCTTTCCGTCACGGACGAAACCAATATCTATCTCGATCCCGCATATTACGATGATTTGGCCGAGGGCAAGTGCACCGAAGCCGATATAGGGGACTACTATGTAACCGGTAAAGACGTATTCGATTATACTTGGGCAAACTATGCTTCATATTTCGAGGTCGGAGCGGACTACAATCAATATCTCTCTATCAAGGTCGCAAATACCAATCTCGACGATAACTTCGATCACGTAGGTATCGAGAAGAAAGACGATTACACCATTGTCATGGCGGGTACCGACGAGCTTGACGATTTCTATTCCAAATACTATTTCAGCAGCAACTGGCTCGTTAAAAAGGACGTATATGAGGCGTGCAAGGTTTCGACCTCCGGTCTTATTTCGTCTACATATTGCACGAGCAAGGAAACGACTCCGTCGTACGGTCCGTACGTGCTGTCCAAGTACACGCGCGACGTTGAGTTCCAGCTCACGTACAACCCGAATTGGTACGGCTATAGCGACAACAAGCATGAAGGTCAGTTCCAGACGACGAGTTTGAACTATCGTTTCTTGGCGTCGTCGTCCGCCCATGCCACGACAAAAGAGTTGTTCTTCGAGGGCAAGGTAGACGGCCTTGATTTCGAGACCGACGACGAGTATCAGACTTACGGCTCGAGCAAACATTACAATATTTACCCCGAGAGCTACACGATGCAGTTGTTTATGACGACCAATACGCAGTATCTCGAGCAGGAAAGCTCCGCGACGGAAAACCACAGGCCTTTGCAGCTCGCTTCGTTCCGTAAGGCGATTTCCAACAGTATCAACAGACAGGCATACTGCGCGGCATACTATCCGGCTTCGCAGCCCGGCTTCGGCATACTCAACTACTTATACGCTATCGACGGTGTAACGGGTGAGTTGTACCGCGATCAGGAAGCGGCAAAGAGAACGTCGTTGGCTTATGCGCAGTTCACCGAGGATACCTCCACCGGCAAGTGGACTTCGTTCGGCGGCACCGAATTCGATACGCTCGATGATGCATACGAGGCGATCACCGGTTATGATCCGGCATACGCCGCCGAGCTCTTCCAGCAGGCGTATACGGAGGCAAAGCAACAGGGACTTTATACCGACGGCGAAGATGTCGTTATAGAGATGGTTTCCGCAGGACAGTCCGCTTCGGCGATGTTCAGCGGCACCGTAAATATGTTCAATCAGAATATCGCCGCGGCGCTTGCGTTGTGTCCTGCCGGCACTACGTTCAAGAGCGTTACTATCAAGGTCGGGACTTCCGCAAGCCAGGAGGAGTACAAAGCAAGACAGAAAGCCGGCGAAATGGATATCTCTTACAGCGGTTGGGGCGGAGCTACGTTCAATCCGTGGGGAGTCATTTTCAGCAGCTATATCGATCCCGCAAACTCCAATAACTGGGGATTCGACGCGCTTTCCAAGACGATAAATATCGATATACAGGTCGAGGGCGGAACGAAAAACGGACAGACGGTTACCGCAAGCCTGTACGATTGGGCGGCATGGCTCGACAACCATCAGGCTAACAGCGACTACGATACGAAGAACCTGTATACGGAGCTCGGAATGGCGGTGGGCAATGCTACTACCGAGTTTAAAGTAAAGGTCCTCGCCGCTTGCGAGCTTGCGCAGCTCAATACTACGCTCAATATTCCTCTTTACTATCAGAGCATCGGTTCGCTGGATAGCGCTAAAGTTTCGAACGGCGCCGATCAGTACTTGCCGATCATCGGCTTCGGCGGCATCCGTCACGTGAAGTATAATTACACTAATTCCGAGTGGACTGCCTGGGTTTCGGCGCAGGGCGGCAACTTGGAGAACTACTACAAGACAAACTAAATGCACGATCGGAACCATTAATAACTAATTACGCATTTGGGATACGAACGGTGCGTTCGTATCCCATTTTGCTAATAGTGAGGGAACGCATAATGTACTTATTTAAATATACGTTAAAAAGACTGTTGCTTGCTTTTTGCATGCTGGTAATAATTCTTTCGTTATGCTTTATTTTTATAAAGCTGTTGCCTTTGCCGCCTGTTACGGGCACGGATGAATTGGTCGAGCTGATCGAGCGGCGTAGGGAAGCCATGGGTTATTATAAACCGATTCTGACCCAGCTGTTTCTGTTTTGGAAGCGAGTTTTTACCGGCTTCGATTGGGGATACGGCGAGCAGATCTATCAGGTCCAATCGGTTACGGCGATAATCGCAGAGAAGCTTCCGGCTACGGTCATGGTCAATTTGTATTCCCTTATAATAAGCATACCTATCGGGTTACTGTTGGGCATATTCGCCGCCGTCAAAAAGAACAAATGGCAGGATCATACGATCTCTACTTTGGTCATGATATTTATATCGGTGCCGTCGTTTGTTTATGCGTTTTTAGTGCAATACATTTTCTGCGCCAAACTGGGGTGGTTCCCTCTATTGGCAGATACGAGCACAAACTATTTTGCGCCGAAGATGATCTACTCGCTGATGCCGGCGATATTCTCGTTGGCGTTCGGCACGATCGCCGGTTTGACGCGATATACCCGTGCCGAATTGTCGGAAGTGCTTACATGCGATTATATGCTTCTTGCTCGAACTAAGGGACTTACCCGTCGTCAAGCAACCATAAGGCATGCACTCAGGAATGCGATGGTCGTTATATTCCCCATGATCTTGGGCGAGTTTTTGAGCATCATGTCGGGATCGCTTGTAATAGAAAGTATCTTTTCTATCCCCGGAATAGGGTCGCTGTATGTCGAATCTATAAACAGACTCGATTATAACTTCTTTATGGCAATTTCGGCATTTTATACGGCGATAGGGCTTGTTGCCGGTCTTATTATAGACTTGAGTTACGGCTTTATCGATCCGAGAATCAGAATGGGGGCTAAATAATGAAGAGCATAGATATCGGAACAATTCCCGCAGAAAAATTCGAGTTTGCTCAGAAAGACGTCAAGCTGCATGACAAAAAACTCGAGACTAAGCCCGTCGGATATTTGCGCGACGCGGCGAGAAGATTTGCAAAAAACAAAGCGTCCATAGTAGGCATGGTCATTATTGTGATACTGCTTTTGTTCGCGTTTATCGCGCCCGCGGTTTCTCGATACGATGTGTCTTATACCGACGGCTTTTACAGAAATGCGCGGCCTAAAATATCCACAAACCCGATCGTAGGGTTTTGGGACGGCGCGAGTACAGAGGAGCTTAACACCGCAAACTATTATTACTATATGGCTATCGGCGCCGAAGGCGGAAGAAAGGCCATAACAAAGTTTTACGGAAAGAAACAAGTGGCTACGACCGCACTGAACGGTACGGTCGAATATAACGACCTTTATAAATTCAGACTGGACAGCTATACCAAACTCGGATTCAAATTTGTGGACCTGACCGAGGATCAGTATAAGGACTTGCAGGCGTATCAAAACAGAACGGGGATCCAGGTGATCTATCCCATACAGATCACGACCGCTCAGGGCACCAATAAGGTCATGTTCAATGTGAGCGACGCCAATTATTGGTATAAAACCTATTTGACCGGCGCTCATAAGGGCGAGCCCGTTCTCGACGATGACGGCAATTTTGTTCCGATCTACAGATTGAGCGGCAATGATAATTACGATTCTTTGAGATTGGATAGCGATCCCGGGCTAAGCGACGCTCAAGCTACGTCGCGCTACAGATATGCGCAGCTCAATCAGACGGGCTACCGTTGCAGAGTGTGCTATTACGAGTATTTTATATATCAAAACGGCTATGAGCCGCTGTACGTTTTGGGCTCCAACAATATCGGTCAGGATATGTTGGTGTGTATCGCTTCGGGAACAAGATTCTCATTCCTGCTCGCGCTTGTCGTAGCTGCAATCAACCTGATACTTGGCGCTATATACGGCTCCGTCGAAGGTTTTTACGGCGGAAAAGTGGACATGATAATGGAGCGGATTTCCGACGTGCTCAGCGGCGTTCCGTTTATGGTCGTTGCCGTTTTGTTCAACATGCATTTGCAGAAATTCGTCGGTACTGTCGGAGCGCTGGCATTCGCATTTATTCTGACGGGCTGGATAGGTACGGCGTCTACGGTCCGTATGCAGTTCTATCGGTTTAAAAATCAAGAATATGTCCTTGCGGCTCGCACGTTAGGCGCGCGCGACAGACGACTGATCGTAAAGCACATCTTCCCCAATGCGTTGGGTACGATCGTAACGAGCGCGGCGCTGTATATCCCGAGCGTAATATTCTCCGAATCTATGCTGTCGTTCCTCGGTATAATCAATCTCGAGGACGCCGCGAGCGGTATAACGAGCTTGGGCACGCTGCTTTCCGCCGGTCAGGGTGCGAGCAATATAATCAATTTCCCGCATTTGATCTTGTTC
This sequence comes from Roseburia sp., assembly GCA_023665905.1. Classification (GTDB taxonomy): domain Bacteria; phylum Bacillota; class Clostridia; order Christensenellales; family Pumilibacteraceae; genus Anaerocaecibacter. Next base: position 93,430 of record JAMPDA010000003.1, on the reverse strand, counting down.
CCCGCATTGGTAATTGCGCTGCTGATGATAAGTTTCAACCTGTTCGGAAACGGCTTGCGCGATGCGTTCAACCCCAGCTTGCGTGGATCGGAGGGCTGATATGGAAAACAAAGAAGTTAAGTTGGCGGTCAATAATCTTGTAATATCGTTTAAAACCGCCAACGGCAAAGTTCAAGCCGTGCGTAATATCGACTTCAACCTGTACAAAGGCGAAACTCTCGCAATAGTAGGCGAGAGCGGTTCGGGCAAGTCTGTCACCACCAAAGCCGTTTTGGGTATTTTGGCAAACAATTCCATCAAAGAGGGCGGCGAGATCATATACGACGGAATGGATCTTATGAAGATCTCCGAGGAGGAGTTCTGTAAGATCCGCGGGGACAAGATATCGATGATATTCCAAGACCCGTTGTCAAGCCTCAATCCGATCATGCGTATCGGCAAGCAAATGACCGAGGCAATGATAATTAACGGCAAGATCAACCGTAAAAATTGCCGCAAGGATTTTAACCGCATGCTCGCTTTGCTCGAGAAAAACATGAATGCGGCGCGAGGTGCGGACGATCCGGAGATAGTAAAGCAAAATAAAGAGCTTTGCAGCAATTTTAACAAGTTCGAGATCAAGCATTTGGAACTTGAAAACGAGTATAATGCCGCTCATGAGTCGTGCACGGAAGCGCTCGATATGGTGGACGATCTGCTTTTCCATATCGAAAAGAATGCGACGGATAAGCTGTTGCGCGATATTAAAGAGTTCATTAAACTCTCGGAAAAATCCGTTTCGCGCTACGTCGTGCACGCGCGCGCGGAGGAGCTGACCGCAGAACTGACAACTCTTAAAACACTGATAAAAGTACCTTTTGTCAGGAATGTCAGAAACTTTGTAGTGCCGATATTCAAGCGCGGCGCAGCTATTATCGATAATACCGATTATGCCGCTGTTGCGGAGCATCTCGGCAAAGTCAAGGATATTTTGGCGGAAGCGGCGAAGTTTGTCATGCCCAATTTCTTTGCAATGGGTTACTACTTGACGTTCGCCGAAGCGGAATTGCCCGATATGAGCGTCGAGGAGCTCAACGTGTTTTTGCGCAAGTATCTCGACGATAACTTTATGCTCGAGTTTATCAAGCTTGCAAAGATGGGCGTCGAGTATTCACATGCGCAGTCTGTTGAGAATAAAAAGGCGGCTGTAGCTGTTTTGGAAAAAGAGAACGCCGTTTTCGAGCACGAGCTCGATAAAAAGGAAGCGTCCGCCTCTATAAAGAATATCGTAACCGCCGTCGAAACCGCTATAGATAGGTTAGATGTGGTCAAGGATAACGTGGCGTATACGTTCAGATCGAGTATAAAAGCGGCGGTCAAGTCGTATTTCGACGGGATCAAGCGTAACGAGCAAGAAGAAAAACGCTACGCCAAACAGACGGCAAGCTATAACAAGAAGGTCGAAAAAGGGAAAACTCCCGATTGGAAAGTGATCGATAAAAACCTCGTTGAGCTTGATGAGATACGTGCCGATATCAATTCGATAATCAAGCGTATTAAGGAGCGATTTGAAAAGAATATCGCAGAAACCGATGAGCTCGATCTCGATAGCCGCACGATCGGCATGATAGACTATTTAAAAGAGCGAGCGTCCGGCGTTGCGCACAAAATAACCCGCAGTATGGCAAAATCGCGCGCTCTCAAGTTGATGGAGGAAGTCGGTATCCCCGAACCGAGACGGCGTTATCGGCAGTATCCGTTTGAGTTTTCGGGCGGTATGCGTCAGCGTATAGTTATAGCCATAGCGCTGTCCGCAGACCCGGATATCCTCATTTGCGACGAGCCGACGACCGCGCTCGACGTTACCATTCAGGCGCAGATACTCGAGCTTATCAACAAAGTAAAAGTCGAGCGCCAGCTTTCCGTTATTTTCATTACGCACGACCTCGGCGTCGTCGCCAACATGGCGGATCGTGTGGCTGTTATGTATGCGGGTAAGATCGTGGAGTTCGGCACGGCAAACGATATATTTTATTCGCCTGCGCACCCGTATACTTGGGCGCTTCTGTCGTCGATGCCCGATCTCGATACCGATGAAAAGCTCGAGGCCATACCCGGCACGCCGCCTAATATGATATATCCGCCCAAGGGCGACGCTTTTGCCGAGCGCAACAAGTACGCCATGAAAATCGACTTCGAGGAGCAGCCGCCGATGTTTAAAATTTCGGAAACGCACTCTGCGGCTACTTGGCTGTTGCATCCGAGCGCACCTAAAGTCGATCCGCCTAAAGCGGTCATGGACAGAATAGCGCGAATGAAAGCTAAATTCGAAACACAGGATGCGCAAGATGCGCCTGTGGAAAACGCGGCGGAACGTGTCGAAGCGGTAAGCGGCGAGTTGCCCCATGAAGGAAACGCGGAAAGAATCGAAAATATCGTTGACGACGTGGCAAGCGATGCCAAGGACGGCGGAATTATGCCGGAATTAGAACAGGTCGCGACTTCCGAGGCCGCGCCCGTTACGCCTAAAAAATCCGCAGCCGCAAAGAAAACCGCGACTTCAAAGTCCGGCACGACGAAAAAGCCTGCGGCGGCAAAGTCCGACACCGCGAAGAAGCCTGCGGCGGCAAAGTCCGGCACGACGAAGAAGTCTACGACTACTAAGTCCGACACGACGAAGGAGTCTGCAGCTGCACAGTCCGGCACGACGAAGAAGCCTGCGGCGGCAAAGTCCGGCACTGCGAAGAAGTCTACGACTACTAAGTCGGCTTCTGCGAATAAGTCCGCAACGACCGCAAAGCCCACAACGAAGAATAATGACGGAGGCGCTGAATAATTATGGCAAACGATCAAGAAGTTCTCTTAAAAGTGGAGCACCTTAGTCAGCATTTTAAGATGGGTCCCGGTAGGGAACTTAAGGCTGTTGACGATGTCAGTTTCGATGTCAAAAAGGGTGAGGTCTTCGGGCTGGTCGGCGAGTCCGGTTGCGGCAAGACGACGACAGGTCGATCGATCATAAAGCTTTACGATATCACGTCGGGCAACGTGTATTTTAAAGGACAGCGCATATGCGCAGGCACACGCTCGTATAAGGATGCAATAAAGGCGGCAAAGGCGGAGTATGCCGCCGAGTCGGCGGAGGTCAAAAAGCTTGTTGCCGAGGATAAGAAAAACGGCGTTAATGAGATCCGTCCCGAGTACAGCGAAAGGCTTAATGCCGCGCTCGAAAAGAAAAACGCCATAGTCGCCGAACAGAAGGAACTGATACGTTCGGCTAAAAACGATCACAAGAATTGCGAAAAGATCTATCTCAAAAAGCTGACTGCGGAATATAAGGAAGCCGTTGCGGCGGCAGGTTCGGCAGATCAACTTTCCGAGGAAGATAAGGTCAAGTACAGACCCGTGGAAATATTGCCGAAATTTCCCAAGAAAAATTGGTTCTTTATAGCCGGCGCAATTTTTGCCGTAGCCCTCGCATTCCTTATTGCCACCATTACGGTGTTCGCGCAATTCCGCAGTAAGTACGGTAATTATAAGGCGGTTTCCGCAGTGATCATGGCTGCCGACGCCGACGCCGGAACAACTTCCGTGACATATGAGATAAATAATGTCACTTATGAAAAAGACCTCGATTATTATAATGCCTCTTTGGGAGTTACTACGCCCGAGCAGATGGTGCGTATGCGTATATACTTCAACTCCGAAAATCCCGAGGAGGTCGTGGTGGATAAACCGTCTTCACCGGCAAGCGTGGCATGTTTGATCGTATTTGCGGTGTTTGCGGTTGTGGGTATTGTATTGTTGATTTTGGTCAACGAAAAGTACAATCCGTCACGACTGATAACTCAAATACAAATGATTTTCCAAGACCCTATAGCATCGCTCAATCCGAGAATGACCGTTAAGGATATCATTTCCGAAGGGCTTGTCATCGGCGGAGAAAGAGATAAAAAATATATAGAGAACCAGGTATATAAAGTTCTCGAGTTAGTGGGACTTGTGCCGGAGCACGCGTCGCGGTATCCGCACGAGTTTTCGGGCGGACAGCGTCAGCGTATCGGCATTGCACGTTCTGTCATTATGAATCCCGAAATGATAATTGCCGACGAGCCCATTTCGGCGCTCGACGTATCTATTCAGGCTCAGGTCATAAATCTTTTGAACGAGCTGCGTGAGCGATTGGGCTTGACAATATTGTTTATCGCACACGATTTGTCTGTCGTAAAGTACTTTTCGGATCGGATAGGCGTTATGTATTTCGGTAAAATGGTCGAACTTGCGACATCCGATGAGCTTTTTGCGCATCCGTTGCATCCGTATACGCGGTCGCTCCTGTCGGCTATACCTTTGCCCGATCCGGAGTATGAAAAGAAGCGCAAGCGTTTTGTTTATAATCCACTTGCCGAGCATGACTATTCGACGGATCTGCCGTCGTTCCGTGAGGTCTCGGAAGGACACTTCGTATATTGTAACCAAGCGGAGTTCGATAGATATGTCGCCGAACTTTCTCAGGCGAGTGTATGAAGCGGAGCATAGTCGAGTTTTCGGTTATTATGGGCGTTGGGCTTGTTATCGCGCTCATAGTGTCGTTGATCAAAAAGCTGTATTGGCAGACCGATATAACCGGAATAATGCTTGCGTTATGCGACAGTTTTTCGGTGGCAGGGTTGTTGCTGCTCTGCGTCGGCGTAATTACCGTGTGCAGTAACGGCGGCACATTCGATGTCTTCGGTTTTGCCGGAAAGAAGTTTATAGGGCTTTTCCAATCGGACGAAAAGCGTAAAAAAAATAAAGAATCGTTTTATGAATACCGTACGAGAAAGCACGAGAGCAAACGATCGTATGCCTCTATGCTTATCTGCGGCGGAGTATATTTGTTGATAGGTATAGTATTTCTTATTTGCTATTACTATCTGTAATTTATGCCGCTTCGGGTGGTGATTTAATATTGCATTTAATTGATCATTCTTTTTGAGGTTAAGATGCGCAATACGCGTAATACTAAGTTTACCAAATTCGGAATGTTGAGATATTTTCTTAAAGGCAGTGTGGCGCTTTTCGTTATCGTCATCATCGCGAGCTTTTTCGCGACCTTTTTGAGCACCGTCATTCCCAAGATCATAGGCTTTACCATAGACAGCGTGCTCGGCGACGAGCCGACGCCGTCCGGCTATGCTTCCATTGTTTCGGCTTTCGGCGGCATCGACAGGCTCAAGTCGGATATATGGATCGTCGCCGTCGCGGTCGTCGCGATAGCCGCAGTCACGTTTGTATTTCAGTACTGCCGAATGTATTTCAATTCGCGCGCCAATCAGACGCTGATGCGGCGCATGCGCAACACGCTGTTTTCGCACATTCAGCGGCTGCCGCTTTCCTGGCAGACCGATAACAACACGGGCGATATAATTCAGCGCTGTACGTCCGACGCGGACACCATTTCCAACTTTATATCCAATCAGCTCGTTTCGCTTTTCCGCATAGTCCTGCTGCTCGTGCTGTCGCTCGTGTTCATGTTCACGACGGACGTGCGCATGGCGGCGATCGCGGCGGCGTTTATTCCGCTGCTCATCGGATATTCGCTGTTCTTTTATTTCAAAGCCGGCAAGCATTTCAAAAAATGCGACGAGGAGGAGGGCGTGCTTTCCACCTGCGCGCAGGAGAACCTCACGGGCGTGCGCGTGGTGCGCGCGTTCGGCAGGGAGCGTTACGAGCGCGACAAGTTTGACAAGCAGAACAATTATTACACAGGGCTGTGGGTGCGGCTCGAGAAGTTCATGGCGATGTATTGGGCGTCGAGCGACCTTATTGCGGCGGTCCAACTGCTGTTTATAGTCGTTCTCGGCACGGTGTTTTGCGTGCACGGCGAAATGACCGCCGGCAGTCTTGTGGCGTTTATTTCGTACAACACGATGATGATAGGGCCGGTGCGTCAGCTCGGCAGGATAATTTCCAACCTCAGCAAAGCCGGCGTTTCGCTCGGGCGTATTTGCGAGGTGATGAACGCCGAGGAAGAAGTCTACGGCGAGGACGAGGGCGGACTTTCGGGCGATATCGTTTTCGACAACGTGTCGTTCGGTTACGAAAAGGATAAGCCGGTGCTGCGCAACGTGTCGTTCCGCGTGCCGCAGGGCTCGACGCTCGGCATTATCGGCGGAACGGGCAGCGGCAAGTCCACCGTCGGCTGTCTTATCGACGGGCTGTACGCGGCGGACAGCGGCGTCGTCAGCGTCGGTGGGCGCGATGTGCGCGATATCCCGCCGGCGACGCTCAGAAGAAACGTGGGCTTCATCCTGCAAGAGGGGTATATTTATTCGCGCACGATCGCGGAGAACATCGGCATAGCCGTTGACGCGCCCGACGATGAAGCGATAAAGCACGCCGCCGAAACAGCGTGCCTCGACGGGAACGTCGAGGGCTTCGTGAACGGTTACGACACCGTTGTGGGCGAGCGCGGCGTCACGCTTTCGGGCGGACAGAAACAGCGTGTCGCCATTGCGCGCACGCTTATACGCAACACGCCGTACATAATTTTCGACGATTCGCTGTCGGCGGTGGACAGCGACACCGACGCTAAGATACGCGCCAACTTTAAGCGCGAGTCGGCGGACGCGACGACCGTGATAATCTCGCACCGCATAACCACCGTCATGCACGCCGACAATATAATCGTGCTCGACGGCGGCGAGATCGCCGAGTGCGGCACCAATGCGGAGCTCCTCCGCAAGGACGGGATCTACAAGCGCATTTACGACCTGCAGATGGCATTGCCCGACGAACTGAAAGAGGAGGTGCGGGGTGGAAAATAATACCGAACCCGTCAAGACGGAAAAAGCCGCCGCGCAAAAACTTAGGTTTTTCGGCTTGGGCAAGCTCAAGCCGTACGTCGGCGCGTACAAGGGGATATTCGCGACGCTCATACTGTGCACTTTGGTCGTGGGCGTGCTCAATATAATCGCGCCGCTGTTTCAAAAATACGCGATAGATAATTTTATAGCTAAAAAGACGCTCGACGGGCTTTTGGCTTTTACGCTTACGTATGTCGCCGTCAATGTCGCGACGGTCGTTCTCGACTACTTCGGCTCGTACGGCTGCTGTCGGCTCGAGATGTTTTTGCTGCGCGATATGCGCAAGACCGCGTTCGATCATTTGCAGACCCTTTCCGTGTCGTATTTCAATCAGCACAGCGTCGGCAAGCTCCACGCGCGAGTGATGAGCGACACGTCGGTCATTTCGTCGATACTGTCCTGGGACGTGTATTCGGGCGTGTGGAATATCGCGTACGCGCTCGGCGCGGCGATCGTGATGTTTATACTCAACCCCATACTCGCGCTGTGCGTGCTCGTTATCGTGCCCGTCGTCGCGCTCGTTTCGGTGTATTTTCAGCGTAAGCTGACAAAGCTCAATAGGCGTGTTCGCGAGATCAATTCGGAAATAACGGGCGCGTTCAACGAGGGGATAACGGGCGCGCAGACGTCCAAAACGCTCGCCGTGGAGAGCAAGCTCGACGGCGATTTCCAAAGCCGCACCGACGCGATGAAAAGAAAGTCGCAGCGGCTCGGACATCACCGCGCGCTGTTCTTTTCCATAATCGCCTTTGCGGCGTCGGTGGCGCTCGCGCTCGTGCTGTGGTACGGCGGTATCATCACGCAGGACGGTGTCATACTTATCGGCACGCTGTCGGTGTTCATGACGTACGCGCAGGGCATAGTCGAGCCGGTGCAGTGGGCGGTGGACGCGCTCGCCGACCTCGTTTCCATCAAGGTCAATGTGGAGCGGTTCACGGCGCTGACCGAAAGCGTGAGCGACGTCAAGGACACGCCGGAAGTTATAGAAAAGTACGGCGACAGCTTTAATCCCAAGCGCGAAAATTGGGAGGAGCTCCGCGGCGACATAGAGTTCGACGACGTTACGTTTAAATATCCCGACGGCGACGAGTACGTGCTCGAGCACTTCAATTTAAAAGTACCGCAGGGCACGAATGTCGCAATAGTCGGCGAAACGGGCGCAGGCAAATCGACGCTCGTCAACCTCGTGTGCAGGTTCTTCGAGCCGACCGAGGGTCGCATACTCATAGACGGCAGGGACGCGCGCGAACGGTCGGTGCAGTGGTTGCACAGCAATATCGGCTATGTCCTTCAGACGCCGCACCTCTTTTCCGGCACGGTGCGCGAAAATCTGCTGTACGGCAGAGAGGACGCGACCGACGCGCAGCTTGACGAGGCGATAAAAAGCGTCAATGCCGAGGGCATAATCGCGCGCATGGAAAAGGGCTACGATACGGCGGTCGGCGAGGGCGGCAACACTCTGTCCACGGGCGAAAAACAGCTCCTGTCGTTTGCGCGCGCGATACTCGTCGATCCGGCTATCTTTGTGCTCGACGAAGCCACTTCGTCTATAGACACGCTGACGGAAAAGCTCATTCAGAACGCCATAGAAAAACTGATGGAAGGAAGAACGAGCTTCGTTATCGCGCACCGCCTTTCCACCATTCGTTCGGCGGACGTCATACTCGTTGTGGACGGCGGCAAGATAGTGGAGCGCGGCACGCACGAGGAACTGCTCAATAAGCGCGGCGTATACTACAATCTGTATATAAAGCAGTTTAAAGAAGATAATATCGCGGCGTCCGTTGCACAAGCCCGATAAGCGCGCACGGTAATATATTTGTTGTGCATTTGCGATATTGAAAGCTGTAAAAGATATATAGGCGCGGCAAACTCCTTGACGGGCGCGATATTTTGTTATATAATTACTGCGTACGGGTCAAACACCCATAGGAAAAGTTTTTTACTGTCATGAAAAAATTTAGTCGGTACATATCACTTTTAAAGCCTTTTAAATGGCAGATATTCGGGTATCTGCTGTTGTTGCTTTGCTGCTGTGCGTGTAATTTGACGCAGCCGTATTTGATAGATGTCGCCGTCGAACAGATAAACGAGATCGGCGTTTCCGCCGTGCCTAAAGACCTGCTGTCCACGTGTTTATTTATGATAGGGCTGGCGGCGCTGTCGCTGTGCTTTGTTTTGGGCGCGGCAAAGCTTTCCGCCGCGATATCGACGGGTTTGACGGCGCTTTTGCGCACCGATATATTCGAGCATGCGAGCAATATGTCGGACGCGGACATTCGCCGCATAGGCGTCGCCGCCATGCTCGACAGGTCCACGTACGACATATTGGGATTGATGGATTTTCTGTCGCTCGCGCTCAACGCGATCGTTACGGTGCCCGTATACATAATAGTCGGCTGTGCCATGGCGTTCAGCATAGACGGCGCGTTGGCGTCGATAATGATAGTGTTCATTCCGCTGATAGTCGTGATGATCGTGCTTGTGACGCGGCTCGTGCAGCCGCTTCAAAAGCGCTCCAACAAATTTTTGGACAAACAGAACGCATTGGTCCACGAGCGGCTGTCGGGGATACGCGTGATACGCGCGTTTAATCGCGAGCCTTACGAGCATGCGCGCATTGCGGAAGCGACAAACATCATGGCGGATAACTTCGTAAAGACGAACGTCACCATGTCCTTGATGTCGCCCATAGCGACGCTCATAATGAACATCGTGACCGTGCTGGTGCTGTTTATCGGCGGCAAACGCATAACTGCGGGCGCGGCTGTCAGCACGGGCGATATCGTTCAGCTTTTGCAATATCTTTCCATGATAATGAGCGCGATCTTTACATCGGCGTGGGCAATAGCGCAGTTTCCGCGCGTGCGCGTGTCGGTGTCGCGCATGAACGAGATATTCGACAGCAAACGCATCGAGCGAGGCAGCGGCGACTGTGTGCTCGACGGGACGATAGTCGCGCTCGGCGCGGCGTACAGATATCCCGACTCGACGGCGGACTCGTTGCAGCCCGTCACGTTTTCGGTCAAGAGCGGCGAAAAGATAGCGCTCATCGGCGGCACGGGCAGCGGCAAGAGCACGCTCATGATGATGTTTACCGGCATGACCAAGCCGACGTCCGGCGAGCTTATTATAGGCGGCAAGCCGAGTAGTATACTCACTGTGGACGAGATAGGTCGGAACGTATCCACGGTCTTTCAAAAGAGCGATTTCTTTACAGCCACGTTGCGCGAAAACATAGATCCGCTCGGCAAAGCAACGGACGAGCAGGTGTTTGCCGCGCTCGACTGCGCGGAGTTCGGCGACTTTGCGCGCCAAGTCGGGCTGGACTATATGATAAACCAGAACGGCAGTAATCTTTCGGGCGGACAGAAACAGCGCCTTGCGCTCGCTCGCGCGTTTTTGCGCAACACGCCTATCTATCTTTTCGACGACAGTTTTTCGGCGCTCGACTATTTGACCGAAAAACGCGTGCGTCAAAACATGAACGCCGCGCTTTCGGGCAAGACGTGTATTATAGCCACTCAGCGCGTATCGACCGCATACAACTGCGACAAAATACTGCTTTTCGACGGCGGCAAGCTGATAGCCGTCGGCACGCACTCGGAGCTCATGAACAACGATATCTATAAAGAGATATACATATCGCAGACGGGAGGCGCAAGAGGCGACAAATGAAAAAGCATCCCGAAAAGAAAAATAAAGCAGCCGCGGAGGCGAAGAATAACGACAATGCGGCGTTTTCGTCCGGCAAGTTCGAAGTGGTGGAGCTTTCCGGCAAGCAGACGCTCAAGGCGATAGCGCACGATATCAAGCCGCTTTCCGCCTGGATAGTGTTGTGCGTTATCGTTGCGCTCGCGGCGGTCCTTCTCGTGTCGTTTGCGCCGACGTATGTCGGAAATGTCGTCAACATCATCAACGACTACGTAAACACCGGTGTGTTCGACGGGGATCTGTTTTCGCGCGAAGTCACTATTTTGGCGTGCTGTTACGTCGGCTACGCGCTCTTTACCATGCTCGATATCTTCCTGCTCAACAACGTCATGTCGCGGCATTTCAACAACAAGCTCCGCATAAAGATGAGCGAGAAGATAATGCGTCTGCCTGTTTCGTACATAGACAAGACGAGCAAGGGCGAGCTTATCGAGCGCATGACCGACGACGTGTCTGTCATAGGCGGCACCGTGCACAACATAATCGACCTAATCGTCACGGGACTATTTCAGCTTATTTTGATACTGACGTTCGCGTTCATGCAGGATTGGCATATGGCGCTCGTTATAGTGGGGATAGGATTTATCTGCATATTCGCGGCGGGGTTTTTGTCCGCGCGCTCGTCCAAGTATTTTACCGAGTACATGGGTCAGAACGGCAAGCTGTACTCGGTCATCGAGGAAACGTACTCGGGCATGAAAACCGTGCGCGCGTACGGCATGGAAGACTTTATGCGCCGCAGACATTCGGATATAAACGCGCGCATTTTAAAGTCCGGTAAGCGCGGATATTTTATAATCAATTCCATGGGCTCGCTCATGACCTTTATAACGTCGGTGGCGTTTGCGCTTATCTGCCTTATAGGCGGATATGCGATAGCGGCGGACGTGGGCATTACCGTCGGCGCGGTCGTGGCGGTCGTGCTGTACGCACAGCAGCTTTCGTCGCCGCTCAGCTCGCTGGCTAACTCTATGGGCATGGTCCAGCGTGCGAAGATAGCGACTAAGCGTATCTACGGCATGCTCGCTCTGCCGGAAATGGAAGAAAGCGGCGAAACGAAAGAGCTTGCCTGCGACACGGTGGAGTTTCAAGACATGAACTTCGGATATCTCCCCGATGTTCCGATAATCAAAAATCTCAACCTTTCGGTGCACCGCGGTCAAAAGATAGCGATAGTCGGGCCTACCGGCGGCGGAAAGACGACGATAGTCAATCTTTTGATGCGCTTTTACGATCCCGATTCGGGTCGAATATTGATAGACGGCACAGACACCAAAACGCTCAACCGCGACTGCGTGCGCAACTGTTTCGAGATGGTGTTGCAAGATACCTGGCTTTTCGGCGGCACTATTGCCGATAACGTGGCGTACGGCGTAAAGGACGCGCCGCGCGAGCAGATAGAAAACGCCTGTAAGGCGGCGTTCTGCGACGGGTTCATAAACACCATGTCGGACGGATACGACACCGTTATCACGCAGGGCGCGACGAATATATCGCAAGGTCAAAAGCAGCTTTTGACGATCGCGCGCGCGTTTATGGCGAACAGACCTATTCTAATTCTCGACGAGGCGACGAGCAACGTCGATACGCGCACCGAAATACTGTTGCAACGCGCAATGGATAAGCTCATGGCGGAAAGGACGTGTTTCGTCATCGCGCACAGGCTGAGCACTATAATCAATGCCGACGAAATACTTGTAGTGAATAACGGCGAGATCATCGAGCGCGGCACGCACGACGCATTGATGGCAGAGCGCGGTTTCTACGCCGACATGTTCAACAGCCAATACAGCATAATGTAGGAGCTATCATGATCCACTCGATGAGCGGCGGACTGATACGGGACTTCGGCTCGTTCGTCTTTGTAAAGGTGCAGGCGGACGGCGAAGCTTCGCCGCGCTGGTACATAAGCGATATAGAACTCGAGGAAGGCGACAGGGTTTGCGTGCCTTTGGGAAGAACGGGCGCGACGGTTTGCGCAACCGTGCTACGAATAGAACAAAACGTTTCCGGTCAGGTTACGCCCGTGCCGCTTAAGAGCGCGAAGAAGATCATTCGCAAACTATAATTGGGCGGCGTAGGCATCGCGTGATGCGCGCCACATAAACGTCTTGACCTCTCGAGCGCAGTCGAGAGGTCTTTTGCGTAGCCGCAGAAGGGTAAGGCTGTACAATAACCATGCGCGGCAAAGCCGCTGGATTTCTCCGCTCCGCTCGCGTTGCTCGCTCCGGTCGAAATGACAAAGCGTTGGTTTGGCTTATCCGCTTATAATAAAGGCGTAGCATGTTTTTATTAATCATGTGCACCACAACTCCCGTCTTGTCATCTCGACCAAGCATTGCGGAGCAATGCGCGCGGAGAGATCCAGGCGATCCGCCGCAGAAAGGAAAAGCTGCACAATAACCATGCGGCGCTTGCGCGCCTGGATTTCTCCGCTCCGCTCACTGCGTTCGCTCCGGTCGAAATGACAAGAAGGTGGTTGGAGTTCGCGGCGTTGGGTATAAGCAAAGCGGTGGTTGAGCTTATCGACTTGCATTACAGCATAGCATACTACTATCAGTCCCGCGCACCACAACCACCGTCATGTCACCTCGAGCGCAGTCGAGAAATCTAGGCGAACCGCCGCAAGGTGAAGCGGATAAACAAACATCATGTCATCTCGACCAAGCATTGCGGAGCAATGCGCGCGGAGAGATCCAGGCGAACCGCCGCAGGAATGTAAAACTGTACAATAATCATGCGCGGCAAAGCCGCTAGATTTCTCCGCTACGCTCGCTATCGCTCGCTCCGGTCGAAATGACAAGGTGGTGGTTGAGCTTGTCTGCTTATAATAAAGCGGAGCAAGTTATTATAAATCATGTGCACCACAACCCTCGTTATGTCATCTCGACCAAGCATTGCGTAGCAATGCGCGTGGAGAGGTCTTTGGCGTAGCCTTGAGTGAAGCGGTCCGCTTTTTACTAACTATTGCTTTCGGTGAATACGGTGGGCGGAGTTACGGTAGTCGTGCCGATGTCCTTAAATTCGTTTTTTATAGCGCCGACATAAAACGTTAAGCCGGTCAAATCCCCGTTTTTAAAAGTAACTTCGGCATTTGTAATAACGCCGCCCATTGTTGATGTTTTGTCGATAGACGCGGCGGTGTATTTGCCGTCGGCATAAGTAAACAGCCCGTGATCGTCTTTAAAATTCTTCAAGATCTGCGCGTAACCCTGAGTGGAGTCGAGATAATCGTCTTCCTGCAAAGCCGATCTCGTGCAGGTCGCACCGCCTAACGTATACAGATAATAATTTTCGCCGTCCTTGACATAGATATCCTCATAAATTATCACGTCTTGACCGCTGCCGTCCGCGCGTCCGCCGTATATCGAACGCTTATCCCCGTCTATTTTGATCGTGAGCGTGCGGGTACTGCTTACCGGTGTTTCAAACGTATAATTGGATACGGTATTAAAAATTTGCGTCCACTCGGCGGCAGTGACCTCATATGAAGGCGCGTTGACCGTAACGGCGCAAGTCGCGGTTTTGTCGTTTGCCGTCGTCGCCGTGATCGTTGCAGTGCCTTCCGCTTTTGCAGTGACTTTGCCTGCGTTGTCAACGGTCGCAACAGTAGGCGCTGACGACGACCAAGTGACGGTTTTATCGGTCGCGTTATCGGGCGCAACAGTTGCCGTCAATGTTTCCGTGCCGTCGATCTCGAGCGTGAGCGTTGTTTGGCTGAGTGTTACGCTTTCAACAGCTACCGTGTCGCTGCCGCCGTTGCATGCCGTAAGGCATAACGCACAGCAGAGCGCACAAGCAACAACCGTGAGCGCAAGTAAGAGTTTTCTTTTCATTTTCGTCTCCTTTTCGTTGTAGTTAATGTGTACTTTTACTACGTTGGTTTACTTGATTAAATTGCGGCGATATGCTATAATGTTTACGGTGTTTTTAAGCAAAAAACAACTAAAAACAGCGTTGTAGTAAAAGTACACTTTTCCTAAAATAATCGGATCGTTTTATGGTGTAGATTTAAACGCGGCGACTTTTTCTCAATCGCTTGACATGCGTAGTAAATAGCGGTATAATTCAATTATGTTTTTGAGCTTACAAAAAAGTATCGAGATCACTCTGATAGCCCTCGTTGCCGTGCAGTATGCGATAGCGCTGTTTTGCTTGCTGAAGCTCGCGTACTTCGACGTTTCCAAAAGGGAATATGTGCTGTGGAATCTGTTGATCATGCTCGTGTTCTTTATCGGAAGCGGCGTGTTTTTGGTCTATTACTACATGCATCCGGACAAGCATATCGGCAAAGCGCCCGAAAAGACGGGCGTTGATGGGCAAGCGCCGACGGAAGAAGAAAAGCCGAACGGCGAGGAGACAGAGCCTGAGGCGAACGACGCAAGCGCAGACATTGCAGACGGCGCCGATAAAGCCGAAGAAAAACCCGACGCGGATATAGACAAACAGTCCGACGCGGAAGCGGACGAAAAACCCGACGCGGCAGCCGAAGACGAGCAAGCCGATGACGAAAAAGCTGCGGAATAGTCTTTCGATAAACTAATCATTTTACTCAACTGCGGTTGTCGATGCAACCGCTTTTGAATTATCTCGGATTTTCAGAGCGTTTGCCGTCCGTTCCAGTGACTGTGGCAAATGCCGAACTCGACGCATAACTACGGTAAAAACCGTTGAGGGGATATGGATAAACGCACAAAAAATGCCGTCGCGACGTTGGCGGTCGGACTTGCGCTCAATATCGCGCTCGGGATAGCGAAACTCGTAGTCGGCATACTGTCCGATTCCGTGTCGATATCGTCCGACGCGGTGAATAACCTTTCCGACGCGGTCGTTTCCGTGGTGACGGTGGCAGCCGTGTGGGCGTCCGCGCGCGCCGCCGACCGCGAGCACCCGTTCGGGCACGGGCGTTACGAATATATCGCGACTTTTATCCTCGGCGCGGTCATAGCCGCGGTGGGCGTCGAGGTGTTCATAAACGGCGTCGAGCGCATAATAGCGCCCGTCGATGTCGCGTTCGGCGCGGCGGTGTGGATAACGCTCGGCTGCTCGATAGCTGTCAAGACTTTTATGGCGGTGTTTTACGGCGTGCGCAGTAAAAGGAACGGCTCGGGCACGGTCAAAGCCGCCATGGTAGATTCGGTGTCCGACGCGATAGTGACGAGCGTCGTCCTCGCTTGCGCGCTTGCGGAAAGCTGCACTTCGGCGCATATCGACGGATATGTTTCGCTCGCGGTGGCGGCGGTCATACTTGTTTTTGCGGTGCGCATACTGCGCGAAACGATAAACCGATTGCTCGGCGCGCGGCCCGACCCCGAGCTTGTGGCGCGCGTCGAAAAAATTTTGACGGCGGCGCCGCAGGTGATATCGGTGCACGATCTCGTTATAAACGACTACGGCACGACGCATAAGATAGCCGAAGCGGACGCGGTTTTCCCTTCCGACATGAAGTTTACCGATGTCCATGCCGAGTGCGACAGGCTGGAGCGCGCGGTGTTCGAGGAAACGGGCGTAAAGCTGTGCCTGCACGCCGATCCCGAAATAACGGACACACGGCTTGAGGAGATCCGCAGGCGCGTTGACGGCGCGTTGCGGGAGATCGGCGCGACGGCGCACGATTATTCCATCAACGACGAAACGCATTGCGTGGAGCTGGATATAGAGCTTTCCGACGTCAAGGCGTCCGAGAGCGACTTAAAAGCACGCGTGGAAGAAAAGGTCGGCGAGGTCATTCCGTACTCGACCGACATACACGTCGATTACATTTAGGTGCGATATGGCAGGGCCTCAAACACAAAAGAAAGTCATAGTCGGCATGTCGGGCGGAGTCGATTCCGCCGTCGCGGCATGGCTGTTAAAGCGCGACGGGTACGCCGTGACGGGTTTATTTATGCACAACTGGGAGGAGGAGAGCGATGAGTGCAATTCCGCTTCCGATTGGCGCGATGTTCGGCGCGTGTGCGAAAAAATAGGGATAGACTGCTATTCAGTCAATTTTGCCAAGGAATACGCCGAGGGCGTATTCGAGTATTTTCTGCGCGAGTATCGCGCATATCGCACGCCCAATCCCGACGTGCTGTGCAACCGCGTCGTCAAGTTCGGCGTTTTCCGCGACTACTGCATGGAACTCGGCGCGGACTACATCGCAACGGGACACTATTGCCGCAGTTCGGGCGACATGCTGCTTCGCGCCGCCGACGGCAATAAGGACCAGACTTACTTTTTAAATCAGGTTAAGACCGAACAGCTTAATAACGTGATATTTCCGCTCGGCGACATGATTAAGCCGCAAGTGCGAGAGACGGCGCGCGAGCTCGGGCTTTCCGTCGCCGAAAAGAAGGACAGCACGGGCGTGTGCTTTATAGGCGAGCGCAAGTTCAAAAAATTCCTTTCGACCTATCTTCCGGCGCAGGCGGGCGATATAGTAGATGTAAGCGGCAATGTGGTCGGCAGGCACGACGGGCTTATGTATTACACGCTCGGGCAGCGCCGCGGGCTCGGCATAGGCGGCGTGCACGGCGAAACGGGCAGGTGGTTCGTTCTCGATAAAGACCTGCACAGCAACAGCCTCATTGTGTCGTGCGGCGACGAGTCCGCGCTGTATACGGACAGGCTCGTCGGCAGCGGATTTAATATTATCGGCGCGTTCGATATGCCGAAAACGCTCGAGTGCACGGCAAAGACGCGCTATCGCCAGCCCGATCAAAAAGCGCGGCTACAGCTTTCCGATAACGGCGAGTTCGAACTGAGCTTCGACGAGCCGCAGCGCGCCGTTACGCCCGGGCAGTACGCCGTAGTATATGTGGGCGAGCGCTGTCTCGGCGGCGGCGTTATCGAAAAAGCTTTTAACAGTCGTGATTATAATTGAAACTGTTTTCGATATAATTAATTATGGGCTTTACTTTGCGCCGTGTAAGTGATATAATTACTGTAACGGTCGCTCATGCGGACGGGAGGTGGACATGTCGCTATTCGACGATCCGGCATACTTGCTGTATCTCATTTCGATAATCTTGATCGTGCCGATATTCATTTTCGGCATAATAACGCAGATACGCGTGCATACTGTGTTTTCGCGATACAACGCAGTGCCGTGCGCGTCGGGGATATCCGCGCAAGGGTATGTGCGCAGTTTTTTGGAAGCGTCGGACGTTTCGGGCATACGCTTTGCGGCGGTGCGCGGCTCGCTGACCGACAACTTCAATCCGCGCACAAAAACGATATCGCTGTCCGATTCGGTGCGCAACTCGTCGTCGATAGGCGCGATAGGCGTGGCATGCCACGAAGCCGGTCACGCCGTTCAGCACGATAAAAAATACTTCTTTTCGGCGGCGCGGCTTGCGCTCGTTCCCGTAGTGAACTTCGCAAGCACGCTGATGTGGCCGATATTCATTATCGGCTTCGTGCTCGGGTTTGCGTCGCCGTACACCGATATCGGCAGGATATTCATAATCGCGGGCATAATCGTAATGGGACTGTCGCTGCTGTTTGCGCTCGTGACGCTCCCCACCGAGTTCGATGCGAGCCGCAGGGCGTACAAGTATTTAAAGACAAAACTCATGCCGGAAGAAGCCGTCGGCGTCAGAAAAGTGCTCACGGCGGCGGCGATGACGTATGTCGCTTCGTTCATGATGACTGCGCTGCAATTTTTGCGACTGTTCGCGCTCCTTCTTATGGGCAGGAAGCGGGATTAGTTTTTTCAGTCCGGCTCCACGATATCGTCTATAAATCCGTCCTTGAGCGAGTACGAGTGGAGCTTTGCGACGCAGTTTTTATCTATAAGATAGAATTTACTGCCGTGCTCCCAGGTGCACTCCGCTATGCGCTCGAAGCCGTCGAAGAACGAGCACAAATCGTTTTTGTCTATCGACGAGCGCAGTTTTTCCGTCAGCATGGAATACGCGGCGGTGACGTCGCCCGTCTTTACAAGTGAAAACAGTCGCGCTATCGGGCTTTTGGGCGCCGGCAGCGCGTTTTTCGTATTGCCGTAAACTATCATGTATCTCGGCGCGAGCAGTAATAGATAATGGTCGGGGTCGAGGCGTATGCCGCTCGCGAGCTCGTCGGAGATGTTTTTTGCGCCGCTCAGCTTGACGGTGTACGGCAACAGCGTCGCCTTGAGCGGAAACACCGTCACGTACACCACGTCGTACTCGGACATAGTTAGGCTGTCGGCGCGCTCGTAAAACTCGCCGTTGATGTAGTACACACATTCGAATTCGCTGTTTATATGCAGTTCCATACGCTATTTTTATGATTTTCGACGCGCGCGTATGTATATTTTCCGCCCGTAATGTCTATCATCTTGCACGGGAGGAAGAATATGAATAACACTAATTGGACGGTCAAGCAGACGCGCGAGCTGTTTGAGCTTTGCGCGGCGGCGCGCGCCAAGGGCGACAGCCTGTCTGTCGTGTTTCGGACCGTGGCAAAAAAGACTTCGCGTTCCGTCAATTCGGTGCGCAATTATTATTACAGTCAGGCTAAGACCTTCGAGCTCGTTCCGGAGATAGCGGAAAGATTGGGCATAAAGACGGCGGACGTCAAGCGCGACGGGTTTGTGCCGTTTACGGACGGCGAGATAGTTCGGCTCGTGGAAAATGTGCTTATCGCTAAGGGCGGCGGCAAAAGCGTAAGGGCGGCTATTTCCGAAATGGCTAACGGCGACGCAAAAACGGCGCTGAGATATCAAAACAAATATCGCTCCGTATTGCGCTCGCACAGACCGCTCGTGGAAAGCATAATGTCCGATATGTCGGCGCGCGGCGTGGAGTATTGGGACCCGTACGCGAGAAAGGACAAGACGGATAACTTTACGCGGCTTACGGAATACATCGCCGCTATGGACGAAGGGCGAGTGGGCAAGTTCCTGTCGCTCATAGAAAAACTCACTTGAATTTAAATGCGCGCAGCGGACGGGCGATCCTCGTCCGCTTTTTTGTGGGCTTTTTATTCGAGAAGCAAATTTGCTCCTCGAATAAAAGACTGTAAATCGATATTGACAAATATCGCGGTTATTGATATAATATAACGTATACGGAGGTTGAAATGCCCGAAATAAGCAGATTTTACGGAATACTTATCAAGATGTATTTTACTAAGGCAGAACACAATCCGCCTCACTTTCATGCCATATACGGCGAAAAAATGGCGGAGATCGATATTAATACGCTAAAAGTTATAGTCGGCGATCTACCGCAAAAAGCGCTTGCTATCGTTTTGGAATGGGCTCAAAAATACCAAGACGACTTGTTGAGAATATGGGAAAGCCAAGTATTTACCGCAATCCCACCGTTGGAGTAATTTGTGTATAACGTTCCCAAAATTAAAAGAGTAGAACCGCTTGACGGTTTGACCATCAGGGCGGTATTCGAGAATGGCACTGTCAAAAGTCTTGATTTGACAGGCTATTTGCAAACCTTTGATGAGTTTAAGCCGCTCGAAAACAGAGCGCTTTTCGAATCTGTAAAAGTAGATGCAGGTGGGTTTGGAATATCTTGGAATGACCGAATAGATCTCGATAGACGCGATATTTGGGAGTACGGCATATCGTGATGTATATAGGAATATAAAACGATATCGATTTATTCGAGGAACATTTTTGCCCGCTTGCGGGAGCAAAAATGTGACGTCGACAAATTTGTTGTAATACCCCGCCGCGTGGCTAGCGGAACACCCGTTGGGTGCTCCAGGGCAAGCCTGCGCACAATTACAAGCGAGAACGTAAGCAATGTTTCGTGCAACATTCGGTTACCGTGCGGGTCCAGGGGGATCGGGGGACCGCCCTGGAGTATTATACCTAATTTATTTTTTAGTGTCTATTCGAGGAGCAAATTTGTCTGCTTGCACAATCACAGATTGAGCTGTATTTATGTGCCGTATCGGCATAAATACGCTTGATATTTTTGCGGAGATATGCTAAAATCTATTCAGATACATCAATAGGGGATGCGACATCGTGGACAATGGCAGAGATAGAAACGGAAAGACCGAGGAGGAGTTTTTGCGTAGTTATGACGCAACAAAATTTTTTCGCCCGTCCGTTACCGTTGACGCCGTTTTATTCGAGCCGACGGAGCGCGGCGCGAAGGTACTTTTGATAAAGCGCGGCGGACACCCGTTTTTGGGAAAGTGGGCGTTCCCGGGCGGATTTGTCGAGCAGTTCGAAACGTGCGAGACTGCGGCGTACCGCGAGCTGTTTGAAGAAACGGGCGTAAAAGATGTGGTGTTGCGCCAGCTCGTTACCGTGTCAACCGTAGGGCGCGATCCGCGTTGCCGCAATATAACGTCGGTGTACTGCGGACGTGTGTGCGGCGAAGTGAACGCCGTCGGCGGCGACGACGCGGACGCGGCGAAGTGGTTCGACGTGGAGTATAAAGAGTGCGGTGCGCGCGCAGTACTGGAGTTTTCGGGCTTTGGCACGCGGTTTTCGGCTATCCTGCGCATAGCTCGCGACGCGTTCGGTTCTGTCGATATCGACCGCACCGCGATGGAGGAGCTCGGCTCTATAGCTTTCGACCACGCGAAGATAATAGCGTATCTTTTGAACGAGTATGCGCTCGGGCGCATACCGACGGCAAACGATACAAAGGAGGGCGTACTATGAAGATCAATCTTGTGGCGACCGGCGGCACTATAGGCAGTCGCTTGGACGGCGACGGCGCAATAGTCATTTCCGACGCGGCGACGGCGCAGATCGCGGACATCATCGGCGCGAACGAGGTTTTCAGCCAATTCAAAATACACAGCGCCGGCATAGGCTTCGGCGACTTTTTTAAGCTCAAGGGCATTATCGAGCGCGCCGCCGTCGGCGCCGACGGCGTTATCGTGACGCACGGCACGGACACTCTGGCGTTTTTGTCTGCGTATCTTGCGTACGCGTTTTGCGACACGGGTATACCCATCGTGCTCTGCGCGGCGGACGAACCGCTTACGGACGACTACAGCAACGGCTTCGACGTGCTGAACGCCGCCAAGAGTTTTATTGCGCAAAAAAGGTCGGGCGTGTATGTTATGTACAAAAACCCCGGCGCGGTCGTGCGCATACACCACGGCGCGCGGCTCGTGCCTGCGCACATGCACGAGGACTTCTATTTTTCCATAGGCAACAGCACGTTTAGCGACACGGGCGTCATGCACGGTATGGACTTCGACCTACAGAGCGTGGAGAACACGGTGCTGTGCGTTTTGCCGTACGTCGGAATGAATTACGCCGCTTACGACATGCGCGGATATAAGGCGGTGGTCCAAGTCGCGTATCATTCGGGACGGGTCAACGCCGGCGAGTTCGATAAGTTTGCGTCGCGATATCCCGATATACCGATATATCTCACCGCAGGACGGAAAAAGTACGGCGACGGCGAGCTCGCTCCCAACGTTATACAGTGCCACGGAATAACGCAGACCGCGCTGTATGTAAAGCTGTTGATAGGCGTAAAGAACAACGTTAAGGATCTCACCGCGTTCGTAAAAAAGAACGCCTGCGGCGAGATCGTAAAAGAGCGATAGCAAAAAGCGGAAACCGAAATTTCGGGTATCCGCGCAGTAAATCTTTAAACGAAAAGGGCATATGCTTGAAATAAATTAGGTATTATACCCCAGGGCAAGCCCTGGACCCGCACGGCAACCAAATGTTGCACGAAACATTGCTTACGTTCTCGCTTGTAATTGTGCGTATGCTTGCTCTGGAGCACCCTACGGGTGTTCCGCCGCAAGCGGCGGGGTATTACACCAAATTTGTCGACGTCACATTTTTGCTCCCGCAAGCGGGCAAAAATGTTCCTCGAATAAAGCGTATGCCCTTTAATGTTGCTTTTATGTTGCCGTCAGGCGGTTTGCGCCCACAGACGCTCCCAGGCAATGCCGCCTGTGCGGTTTGTAAGACCTGTGATATTGCCTTTGGCGTCCTTGGTGACTACGGCGAGCAGGGTGTCGATAATGCTCGACACGTTTGCGTTGTCCTTGCACGGCTTGCCGTCTATCGAGTACGCTTTGCCGTCTATAGTCGTCGCGGAAAGTCCCGTGCTTTCGAGCTCCGCTCGGGAGTATTTCGTCTTTGCGTTATCGGGTGAGGGCTCCGTAAATTCCGCATCCGTGTAATACTTTATAGGCGTGCTCGTATTGTCGAGCGTAGCGTCCAAAGTGAGCGTCGCGATACTCGCAAAAGTCGTTTCCGCGTGCAAATTCGATACATAGTTATCGCGGATATTCGTATCGTCGGCCGCGTTGTTTGCGCCCGTCAGTGTCAGCGTAACGTCGGCGAGGCTATTATCGAGAGCGAGCTCTTTGAGCCCGATGACCGCCTCGTGCTTGCCGCCGGAATAGGTATAGCTCTTGAATATCTGCGCAAACGTCTTCATCGTCGGATCGGCTTTGCCCGAATTTTTGACGGCTTTTATTATCTCGTCATGGATATTGACGACTAAGTTTTCTTTGAGCGGAACAAGGCGGAAAATAAACTCCTTGAACATATTGTCTATGCCTTTATCGCCTTTGAACATTGCCTTAAAGTCGGCTACCGTAAACATGGTGTCCTTGTAATTGACATTATAAGAGTAATGATATTTCCAATCGTAGAAATCCACAACACCGTCCCAGCTATCGACGCCATGCAAATAGATGACGTTGTCGTAGAAGAACAGGCGAGTGGTGCACTCGGGCACGAGGAATACAGTTAATCTGCCGGCATTGGTGTGCGCGCCGTGCACGCGTAGCTCTATATCCGCCGCGGTCTTGTACCTCGGCGTTTTGCCGACGCCCTGATCGATTATCTTTACTTTGGCGCGGTACTCTATATCGACGTCTTTCAACGGGAGTTGACCGAGGTGCAACGACATTGTTATCTTGTCGTTTGCGCCGCCGCCGATCTCGAATTCCATCATGTTTGCGGTGTTCATTATGTCGAACAGCAGGTGCTTGATGTTGGCAAAGTCGGAGTACGCGGAAGTCGATGTAGCCGTATTGTAGCCTGTAGGCAGTTTTATATCGTCTATTTCCGTGCCGGCGTCGAACACCGCCTCGAACGTGTTGAGCCGCTGTGTATTTACATCCAGCCCGTCTACTTCGATACTGTCTATAACGACGCCTTTTTGCGTGACGGCGACGGCCGCCGTGCCGGTCGTGTTCGTTGCGATCGCGTTATCTATTTCGGCGGAAAGCGTGCTATCGTTTTTGCTAAGCGTTACGGCGTTGACCACGTTCTTGTACAGGCCGCCGTTTATTACGTTATCGGGCGTCGCGGGCGACGTCGTTTTGCTCTTAGTGAGTGCGGCTTTGGCGGCTGTGACGCTATCGAGCGCGCGCTTTGCAAGGGTCTTGATCTCGGGCAGGCGAGCTTTGAGGACGTCCGTCGCCTTTGTGCCTTCGGGAAGTTCATCGCCGGCGGTCTTGATCTCGGTCCAGGCGGACTTTATATCCGCTTTTGCGGAGAAGATATTGCGCGCCGCGATAACGCCGTTCTTGAGCATTTTGCGGATCTCGTCCAGACCTATATCCATCGATTCGAATACCGTAGTGTCTATATCCTGACGGTATTGGTCTATGAATTCGCTGAACGCGTCGGTTGTGTCGTCTGTATCGGCGTCGGAGCTTAACGCGTCGTTTACGCCCATTATCTCGAGCGCGGACACTGCGATCTGCATCAACGACTCGTAGTCCATAGATATGCGTTCGCCGTTCGTGACCTTGCCGTTGCCGTCGAGCTCGCCGTAATCGATAAACGCCATGCCTTTGGGATAGTCGGCGTTGTTCACAACGTACGCGTCGATCTGTATCGGCATGCCGACTTTGGACGTAAAGACTGTTTCGTTTTCGGAATTGACGGAAGGGGTCTTGATGTCTATTACGATGTGCGCTTCGAGGTTTACCTTGTATTTGCCGGTCGTTCCGTCCTTTACGAGTTTGCCTTTTACTGCGGAAACCTTGGAATCGGCGTTGTACACGTACACTTTTTTGGCTATTACCTTGTTTTTGTCTGCGTCTAAGAGCGGCTTGTTCCTGCCGAGTTTGTCCGTTGCATAGACGGGTTTGCCCTTATCGTTGAGCAGGACGGTTTCGCCGTCGTCTTCCTTTTTCGTTTCCAGCTCGAAAATGTCGTAGTCGAAGTCGAACGTCTTTAGCTCGAAAGTGATATTGCCGGCTTTGTCCTTGGACGATACCGTATTATATGCGCTCTCTATTATTTCCGCGAACTCCGCTACGGATAAATACGCGTCGGCGTCCGCAGGAGCGCTTATTGTCGTGGCCGCGTCGCCGCCGAAGGTTATTCCGCTCGCCGTCATGTCGAAGTACAGCCCGTCGAGCAGGCTTACGGAAGTGTACACCTTTGCCGAAGTGACTATGTCGCGCGCTCTGTCTACGGCGGGTTTGACATTAATATCCAAACCGAGCGCGCTTATCGTCACTATGACGTTGCCTCGGTCGTCGGCGGACAGCGACGCCATATCCGCTATCTTCTTTACGGCGCTTTCGCCGCTCAGCCCGTTGAGCTCGGAGAACAGCAGGGATATTATACGATCGACGTCTTTGTCGGCGTTTTTGATCTCGACAAAGCGATTTTTGAGCAGCAGCATTTCGCTGAGCACGCTGTCGCCCGTTTTGAGCTTGAACAGCTTGGCTATCTCGTCGCTCATGTATGCCGGTAAATGCTTTTCGAGCACATCGTACAGGCGTTGTTTATCGGTGGCGCTGTTGAAGTTGAACTTGAGCTTTATGTTGCCGCTCGAGAGATACAGCACTTTGTTTACGTACGTGACGTACACGGATTCTTCGGCGTCGGTGCCCTTGAACAGCTTTATCTCCGCGTCCGCCGCAGTCAGGGCGAGCGTGTTCGGGTCGAGCTTGAGCGTAACATTGCCGTCTATATCCGTCCGCTTGTTTGCGGAGGTGAGCGCGTACGCGCCGAGATCGATGGTTATTGTATTCGCGCCCTTGGCGCCGCTTGCGAGCGAGAGCACGGGCGGAACGACGTCTATCACGGAGTACAGCGGAGCGCAGTTCGCTATAGGCGTTACCGTCTTGGGTTGCGTGCCGCCGACGGAAATGGCGAGGTCGGGTAGGCTTATCTGCGTGTCGCCTTTGGCGAAAGTCACGGACGTTGCGGTAAGGGCGATAGACGCGTCGGCTTCCGCCGTCACGTCGAAGTCGAGTGCCGCGTCTATACCGAACGCTTCGACGCTCACTGCGAGCGCGGAGAGCGCGCCGTCGCTTACGGTTGCGGTTATATCCGCCGTCACGTCGAGCCCGCTGTCCGTCAGATCGACCGTCGCTTTAAAGCCGTCGGCGACGGAGGATAGGGCAGCGCTGTCGGCGAGCGCCGTTATGCTGAAGTTATCTATACTTTCGATCAGCTTCGTCACTAAGTCGTACGCGCCGTCGTACGCGCCGTCGATCGCGTCGTCGAGGCGCTCGGCGATAGCGAGCACTGCCGCGCGCGAGAGCTGCTCCTGCACGCGCACACTGCCTGCGGAAACATACAGCGTCTTGTTCAAAAGGCGCATGGTCACGGGCAGGTCGCCGACGGTGAGACTTGCGTCCGCCGAAGTGTCCGCCAATGTCTTGCCTATCTTGAGATATACAGCGCCGTCAACGGCTACGTCGGACAGTGTTGCGTTTATCGCAATTTCAAACGCCTCTTCTGTTGCGAGAGGGAGCGCCGTCGAAGCCGCGGCGAGCAGGTCGGAAATGCGCGCGTAGCTGCCCGAAGGCGTCGATACGGCGACCGTCTTGCCCGTGATGCCCGTTACGGCGGCGGAAATATCGAGATCGTTTACGCTCGCCGAGATCGACAGCGCGGAAAGGGCTTTGGGCGCGGAAACGGAAACGCCGACGCCGTTGTATTCCACGGCTATATTTATCACACCGCTGTCGAGCGCGACGCTCTTTACGGCGGACAGCGCGGTCTGAAGCGCGGTCTGTATATCCATGCCGTCTAACATGCCCGTTATTTCGTCGATGACAGACAGCGCGCTTTCGGGCAGAAGATCCATAAGCGACTGCATGGAAAGCGCGGACTTTATGTCGGCTATCGTGCCGGACAGCAGTATGTCGCCGTAGGCGATATACGCTGTGCCGTTTACATACGTCACGTCGATAGGCAGCGAGCCTTGCGCGTGCGCTAACCTTATCGCGCCGTCCGTTGATATATCCGCAGTCGCGCGATATTCGATGTCGCCTGCGTCGAGCGCGAGCGTCGCCGTAACGCCGTTCTTTTCTATGATGTCGCTGATAGTGGGGAGCGCCGCGGTAAGCTGTGCGGCGTCGAGATAGTCGGCAGGCGAGGACGGCTGCGCGATCCCGCGCAGTTCGCTTTCTATATTAAGCGTCGCGGAAATATCCAGCGCAACGCCGTAGACGTTGCCGAGCGCCGTGACTGCGCCCGTATCGGGATCGGCAGTGAGCTTTACTTTGTAGCCGTCGATATCGAACACGACTTCGAGCTTGCCGTCGCTGAGCACTTTCAGCGAATACACGGCGTCGAGCGCTTTATCCAGCGTGTCGGACAGGTCGGAAATATCCGTCATCGCGCCGATGTTGGGAACGTCTATGCCCGTTTCGCGCAGGGCGGAAAGTATGTCGTTTATGTCCGCCGCGGCAAGCTTGACCTTTACATTGCCGACGGAGAGATAGATGACGTCGCCGAAATATCTTACGCCGACGGTTTGACCGAGCGCGGTCAATGTGCCGTCCGCCGCTACGCCGTCGTCGGTGCGGTCGATATACACCGTGCCGCTTATCGGGTACGTTTTGCCGTCCGCGGCGACGGAACCGCCGAGCGTGACCGAGTACGCCGTCGCGTCCGCGTACGGCTGAAGCGCCGTTACCGTGTCGGTGAGTTCGCCGAACGTGACGTACTCGCCGACGGGTGTGATCGCGCGCGCGGTCGGCGCGGAAAGAGCGAGGCGCGCCGAAGCGTCGAGCTTTATCGTTTTTGTGCCGAACGCGGTATCGACTTTTACGTCGAAGTTCACGCCTGTTATGCGGCCGTTGCCGCGCGTTATCGTTATATTCGCAGGAACGGCTATGAGATTGAGTTTTGCTTTGAGCGTGTTGCCGTCAACGACTTCGAGGGAATTTAGCATGCTCAAATAGTCGCTTACAGTGCTCGGAAGCATGGCTTTTATCATGGGCATCAGCGAATTTATCGACTGTATGTCGATATCCGCGAGCTTTGCGACCGCTTCGATAAGATCGGGGAGCTCGTCGGCCGTGCCGCCGAACTTGATGTTGCCGACGGAAACGTATATCTTATCGTTTACGTACTTTACGTTGACAGTCTGCCCGAGCACGGATATATCCGCGTCCGCCGCAATGCCGTTCGTGCGGTCGATATACGCGTCTATGCCGACGGTGTAGCCCATTGCCGACACCGTTCCGCTTACGCCGTAGGTGTTGCCCGTTGCGGTCCTGACGGCGTCCGGCACAAAGTCGAGCACGCCCGAAAGATCGGCGTACGTCGAATCGACGGCGGGGAAGCGCGGAGCTTTTATGGGCTTTGTATTTATTTTGATGTTTTGACCGTACGCTTTGACCGTGCCCTCTATAGACACCAGCGACATGTCCTCGTCCTTGATGTACAGCGACGCGTCGATATCGAAGTCGGCGAGCTTGAACGGCAGACGTATGCGCGTAATACCGTCCTCGGTCGTCTTTTCGCAGTCGGCAAACAGCGTGGTGAGTATGTCGCCGCCCAAAAGACTGTTGAAATCGGGAAGCGTAATGCCGGATATCAGCGCTTTTATCGCCTCGTCGTCGGCGAGCTTTGCCGCTTTGTCCGTGGCTATGTAGCCCTTGATGTCGTTAAGAGTGACGTACACCTTGTCGCCGGCGTATTCCACGTACAGGCTGTCGTATTTCGCCTTTACGTTCATCGTGCCGAGGTTGGCGGACACCTTGATGCCGTCGAGCTTGATGTCGCCGATCTCGACGTCCGCCGAAAGGACGAGATCGCTCGAGCCGTCGAGATATCCGGCAAATGCGTTGGCGAGATAGTCCGCAGGCGAAAGGTTCTGGACTATATCGGTATTGGTGGAATCGATGTGCTGCATAAAGAAGTCGTATTCGGGGATCTCGCCGTCTATGTCGAAATCGGAAAACACTTCCGTAAGCGTGCCCGTGCAGTCCATTGCGCCGAGCATGGGTATCGCTATCGCGTACTTCTCGACGGAAGTGACCGTTACGGGATACCAGCGCTCGTCGATCTCTATGGTGACGGATATCGAATCGAATACGGGGTTTTGGTCGGCGCCGCCGAGGGTGCGGACCTCGTTGCGATAGTATTTGGACGCTTCCGTCGCGTCGAGCTCGAGCGTGACCCTGTAGTGCCCGTTTTCGTCCGCGACGAGCGATTGCGGCACTTCGAACTTGACGGCGGCGCCATCTTCGCCGTTTTCGGAGTCGGCGCTCTCCGCCGCGTTGCGCCTTGCCGCATTGACAGACGAGCGCGCCGACGCGTTTTCGTCCGTGACGGAAAGTATAGTCTGTTCGTTGATGATGTACTTGCTGAGCTCGACCGGTACAGAGCCGTAGGAACGATAGAATTCTTCCATCGGCATTTTGTACACGGAGTCGGCAAAAGTGGCGCTGCCGCCGTTTATGCTCGTTGACGGGCGATACAGCACCGTTGTGCCTTCGATGTATTTCTGTTCCGCCACGCTTTTTGCGGCGGAAGAAGATATGGCTTCCGAAAAAACCTTGCCGTCTTTTACGACGCGCGTGTTGTGAACGTTTTGCGTGTACTTGATCCCGAGTCCGACGTTTGCGACGACCTTGCCGTCCGTGACGCCTTTGAAGTATTTAGCCGTGTATATCCTCTGCGCGGCGTACTTGATGTTGGAGATCAGGTCGTAATCTTCGGGCGAGCCGGACGAGGGGAGAGCGTCCCACATGACGATGCGCTCGCCGTCCGGCGTGTATATGGTGCCGTCGCTGTCAAAGCCGGACGAAAATCCGGTGACTATTGCGACGGTCAGTATGGTCGCCAGCAAAAATGCTATAACTTTTCTGCGCTTTGTAAGCACAGATTTGGGCTTCATTAACGATTGATTTGTCATTTATACTCCGCGGCAACGGGAACCCGCGCCGACTATTGCGATTTAATGCTCAAATTATAGCACTTTCGGTCATTAATGTCAATGGTTTTGACGTATATGACGAAATTAATGTTGATTAATCAACGAATTTTGAGCATTTTTTGTGCTGTTTTTAGCTTATGTTCGGCATTTTTTAAAATGTCGAATCATGTAAATATATTTGTATACGGATAATTGCGACAGGTAATATAATATCATAATGGTTTGCGCCGACGGATGTTCCGAAGCCGTATATAAATTCATAAATATCGCGGTTTTCGGCGGATATTTATGTGATAAAACTATAAATTGTGCGATATAAAAATATAAGCGCATGTACTTTCGACAAAAAATGCCGCTTGCGCATGCGTAAAACGGTTGACAAACGGGCGTTCATGCTGTATAATCGAATACGTAATTTGATGCGGGGTGGAGCAGTTAGGTAGCTCGTCGGGCTCATAACCCGAAGGTCACGAGGTTCGAATCCCGTCCCCGCTACCATGAAAAACCCCGAGCGTATCGCTTGGGGTTTTTCAATTAAATTCGCCTGTCGGCGAGCGAAATAGTTTGCACTATGAAATATTCCTTACGGAATATGAAATGTGCTTCGCACATTAATGGCGAATTTATTTCATTGCACCGTGTGCAATTTCATATCGAAGATATTTCATATTGCGATAGCAATATTTCATCTTTACGGAGATAAAAATGAGGGAAAACAAATTAGCGGATCTGTCTATGGAATTTTCGATAAAAGTCATAGACATGACTGAAAATATCAAAGGGCATAGTGCGCTTGTAAATCAGTTGGAGCGTTCCGCAACGTCGATCGGTGCGAATATTCACGAAGCTAATTATGCCCAAAGTAAAGCCGATTTTATTTCAAAACTGCAAATAGCGTTAAAAGAGTGCTACGAAACCGAATATTGGTTGGAGCTTTTTGTCGGCGTGCATTTGGCAAATGCAACTATCGTTAAAGATTTGAAAAATGCCTGCGGAACAATCCGCAGATTGCTCATCGCCTCGATAAACACTGCAAAAAGTTCGACTTAAAAAGGATCGCAAGCAAGGCTCGCGACCCGTTTATCTCGATATCATATATTTTTATCTTTGCGATAGCGTTCGGCGTTGTTGGATTTTAGGCGTTCGGTAAATGTTTGGCGCGCGTCGTGTTTGGTAAGGTCCTCGTTGCGTCTGCTCGACAGCAGGAGATAAATGCAGTAGAGCGCCGGCAAGCCTAAGTTCGTTTCGATAAGCGAGTTCGTGACGAGCGTCATTAGTTTTTGGAACACGTCGAACTCCGCCGAGCGTATGCCGCCTATGAGCAAGCCGACCTCCCAGCCGAGCTGGACCAATATGCCGAGTGCGAACAGCCAAACTATGTTAAATCGCTTGTCTTTATCCTTTTGCA
Organism: Roseburia sp.; assembly: GCA_023665905.1. Lineage (GTDB taxonomy): Bacteria > Bacillota > Clostridia > Christensenellales > Pumilibacteraceae > Anaerocaecibacter. Next base: position 62,417 of record JAMPDA010000003.1, on the reverse strand, counting down.
AAAGGTTGTATACTATCAGCGCAAAGTAAGATACGCACATAAAGACAGCCATAAAACCGTGATAAGCGCCCGTCGTGCGTTGGATCTTTATGGTGGCGTCGCCGCCCATCGACGCTATTATAGGACAGCATATCCACCAGATCCAAATAGCGGCGGTGTACTCGATGTAATATCGGTCTTTGCTCACCCATATCCAGATCAGCGCGAAGTTGGTTATGCCGTAGCTCATCGACATCCACAGCAGCACCCAAAACATACTGCCGCCCTCGATCGACCGTGTGTGCAGGGCGAGGTGAAATATCCCGTAATCGACTATCATGTACAGCACGCCGCCGAATATCGAGAACAATACGGTCATATAGCGCTTTTTGACGACAAGCGCGCTGAGTAACAGCACGATAAAAACACTGTCCAGAATGATGTACAGCGGATTGAATACCCGTTGGGCAATTATCTCATTGGCGGATAAAAAACTCATACTTTTTGACCCTAAGCCGTGCGGCTATATTATATCTGTACAATAACCATGCGGCGCTTACGCGCCTGGATTTCTCCGCTACGCTCGCTATCGCTCGCTCCGGTCGAAATGACATGAAGGTGGTTTGGCTGTACTCGCGTAGGTCGAAATGACAAAGAGGTGGTTGGAGTTCGCGGCGTTGAATGAAGCGGTCAAATCGCCGCACCTTTTCACTATTCCTTTTTACATCTTAACTTGATTTGTCATCTCGACCAAGCATTGCGGAGCAATGCGCGTGGAGAGATCCAGGCGATCCGCCGCAGAAATGAAAAGCTGTTCCTTTGGCAATGCGCGGCTTGCGCCGCTGGATTTCTCCGCTACGCTCGCTGTCGCTCGCTCCGGTCGAAATGACATGAGGGTGGTTTGGCTGTGCTCGCGTAGGTCGAAATGACATGAAGGTGGTTGGAGTGTGCGGCGTTGAGTGAAGCGGTCAAACCACCGCACATTTTCACTATTCCTTTTTACTTCTTAACTTGATTTGTCATCTCGACCAAGCATTGCGGAGCAATGCGCGTGGAGAGATCCAGGCGATCCGCCGCAGAACTGCGCAGCTTTACTACAGCTCTACAATAATCATGTGTGGCGCTTACGCGCCTGGATTTCTCCGCTACGCTCGCTGTCGCTCGCTCCGGTCGAAATGACATGAAGGTGGTTTGGCTGTACTCGCGTAGGTCGAAATGACAAAACGGTGGTTTGAGTTCGCGGCATTGGGTGAGGCGGTCAAACCACCGCACCTATTCACTATTCCTTTTTACATCTTCACTTGCGGCGCGTGCGCCGACTTACTCGAAGTCTTTGGAAAAATTGCCGTCCTCGAAAACGACGAGGGTCTTTCCGTCTTCCGTTTCGGCGGTTATTTGCAGGTCCTTTGTGCCGACCATGAAGTCCACGTGCACGTCGGAATTGTTCAAGCCGGCGGCTTTCTGCTGCGCTTTGGTCATTTCGTCGCCGCCCTTGACGCATGTGGGGTACGCTCTGCCTATGGCGAAGTGGCAGCTCGCGTTCTCGTCGAACAGTGTTTCATAGAACAGCGTGTGCAGTTTGCTGATGGGGGAGTCGTACGGCACGAGTGCGATCTCGCCGAAGCTGTGCGAGCCCTCGTCCGTTTCGATTATGCCTTTGAGTACGTCCTCGTCGGTCTTTGCCGAGTACTTGACTATTTTTCCGCCCTCGAGCGTCAGTTCGATGCCCTCGATTATCTTGCCGTTATAGCAGAGCGGCATGGACGCCTTTACCGTGCCGTCGATCCTGTTGCAGTCGGGCGCGGAAAATACTTCCTCCGTCGGCATGTTGGCGTTGAACGATTCGCCGTTGCATTCTTCCGCGCCGCCGGCGAACACGTAATTTTTGGGCATGCCGACGTAAAGGTCGGTGCCGAGCTTGTTTTTATAGTGGAAGCGCGTTATCTTTGCCGCGTTAAGCTTTTCGCACCGCCGCCGCAGCGAGTCGGCGTGCTGTTTCCAGGCTTCGACGGGGTCGTCGCAGTCCACGCGCGTCGTTTTTGCGATGTATTTGCCGAGCTTTTTGTACGCGTCGCGCTCGTCGAGGTCGGGGAACATCAATTTAGCCCAATCGGGGTGGGGGAACGCGATTATCGACCACTTTATCTTGTTGGACATCGCCTTGTCGTAGTAGGGCGCAAGACCTTTCATGTCCGCGCGGCGCGACGACGTTATTTTTGCGGCGTCCGCGGTCTTCAAGCCGTTGGGATCCTCGCAAATGATGTTGATAACGCATCCGCCGACTTCGGCGAAGTAGTTGCGCTCGTCGTACACGAACTGCGGCTTGTGCGTAAGCGTTTCTTCCGACTGATACTTGTACGTGAGCTTGTCCAGCTCGCCGTCGCGATAGTCTACCTGTACGCGTTTTGCACCCTGCTCGTAGCAGAGCCGCACCACCTCGCGCGTCAGTTCCGCCGCGTGCACCGACGTGATGACCAAAACTTCTTCGTCGGGCTGTACGTGAACGCCGGACAGCACTACCGCTTTTGCGAGGTTCTTGATAAGTTGTTTATGCATTGTTATATCTCCTTGAAAATTATTTTACTGTGTTATTTTTTACTGTATTATTTTACGGACACGATCGCCGGAAAATCCTTCACGGTCAGCCTGTACACCGCTTCGCAGCCGAGGTCGGGATATGCCACGAGCTCGCACGCAGTGACGCAGCTCATGTATAGCGCCGCCGCGCCGCCGATAGCCGTAAGATACACCGCGCCGTGGGTTTTTATCGACTGCTCGACAGCCGCGCTTCGCACGCCCTTGCCGATCATCACCGTCAGTCCGTGCTCTATGAGCATGGGAGTGTACGCGTCCATTCTGCCGCTCGTCGTCGGACCGCAACTGCCGATGACCCTGCCTTTTTGCGCAGGCGTAGGGCCGCAGTAGTATATTGCGGCGTCGTTTAGGTCGAAAGGCAACGGCTCGCCGCTCTCTATGGCGTGGGCAATGCGCTTGTGCGCCTGATCGCGCGCCGTGTACACCGTGCCGCTTAGGTATACGAGGGTGTTCGGCTCGAGCCGAGCTATCGCTTCTGCGGACGCAGGAAGGCTTAGAAAAATGCGTTTTTCCGTCGTCAAAATATCACCGTCCCGTGCCGAAGGCTGTGGCATTGCAGATTTACCGCCACGGGCAGCATGCCGATGTGCGTAGGCGCCGTTTCTATATTGACGGCAAGCGCCGTAGTATTTCCGCCGAGCGCCGCCACGCCTATGCCGAGCGCATTGACTTTTTCGAGTATTTCCGCTTCGATCGCCGCGACGTCGGCGCGAGAGCTGTGCTCGCCGAGCGGACGAATGAGCGCGCGCTTGGACAGCATGCACGCCGTTTCGGTCACGCCGCCTATGCCGACGCCTACGATGAGCGGCGGACACGCGTTTCTTCCGCCGCGCGATACGGCGTCCACTACCGAATCCACTATGCCGCGCCTGCCGTCGGCAGGGGTGAGCATGTACAGTCGCGACATGTTTTCGCTACCTGCGCCCTTAGCCAAAAACGTTATTTCGAGCGTGTCGCCGGACACGAGTTCCGTTTCGATGACGGCAGGCGAGTTGTCGCCCGTGTTTATACGCGTTATCGGGTCGGCGACGGACTTTCGCGCCGTCGCGTACGCTTTTACGACCGCGTCGTTTATCGCCGCGTTGAGTCCGCGACAGTACACTTCGTCGCCGAGCTTGACCATAAACACCGCCTGACCGGTGTCCTGACAGCAGTACAGTCCGTCGCGCTCGGCTATCCTGTTGTTCTCCGCGATGAGCGCGGCGGCGGTCGCTTCGAGCGTGTCGGCGCTTTTTAAGCTTTCGAGCGCGGCGGTGACAGCCGCGTCGGGCGTGGTCAGGCACTGCGTTATCAGCCGAGAAAGGCGCTCGGTTATTTCGCTGCGGGCGATAGTTTTCATGCTTAGATTATACCACAGCCCACAGTCAAACACAACAAAAATCACTTGATTTTATGCGTGCAATCCTGTATAATGCCAATATGAGTTTAAAAATGTGCGCGTTTGCGTCGGGCTCAAAGGGTAACTGCTGTTACGTTTCCGACGGAACGACGGAGCTTCTTATCGACCTCGGCATTTCGGCGACGCGCGCCGAAAAGTGCCTGTCGCTCGTCGGCGCCGATCCCGACCGCGTCGATATTTTCGTCACGCATGCGCACAGCGACCATATCGGCGGTCTTAAGATATTCTGTAAAAAGCATCCGACGGCGCACGTCTACTGCCAGCGCGAATGTGCGTATGCCGTCGGCAGAGGCGCGGAAATAGCGCCGACCGTGGCGGATAGATCGGTCGCGATCGGCGGACTTAAAGTGACCGCTTTGCCCGTTCCGCACGACGTGCCGTGCTTCGGATATATCGTGGAGAGCGACGGCAAAAAGGTGGCGGTGGTGACTGATATAGGCGTCGTCGAAGCCGGTACGCTCGACGGCCTGCGCGACTGCGATATAGTTATGCTCGAAGCCAATCACGATCCGCTGATGCTCAAGAACAACCGCTCGTACACTCCCGTGCTCAAAGCGCGCATAAGCTCGTCGCACGGGCATCTTTCCAACGGCGACTGCGCCGCGGCATGCGCTTTCCTTGCGTCCTGCGGCGTCAAAAACTTTATACTCGCGCACCTTTCGGAGCAGAACAATGCGCCGCTCGTCGCGTCGTCCGCGGTGGAGCGCGCGATAGCCGATGCCGGCGTAACGGACGCGCACGTCGCCGTAGCGACGCAAAACGCCATGACGGGGTTGTTTGAAGTATGCTGAGGACGGGCGCGGAAAAGAGAACATATTACGACTACGATTCGTCGTGCATGTTTTATCTGTGCGCGATAGTGGTCGGGCTCGTTTGCCAAGCCGCGGCAGGGCTCGTCGCCGCGGCGCTTGCAGATAAATACCCGAACATTTCGCAGAACGGGAATTTTAACACCGCGTTTATGATAGTCGTGCAGATAGCCAACGGCGCGTTTATCGTGCTGTTTTCGCGGCTCTGCGGAAAAAAGATACGCCCGACGTTTTTCAAAAGCACGCGCGACGTAAAAACGGACGTGCTCTATATAGCCGTGCCCGTCGTGTGCGCGGCGGTCCTGATGATAGGCATGTATCTGCCTACGGTGTGGTACGGATATTTTATACACGACGCCGTGGGCGTGCCGTGGTCCGCAGGCGAGATAGAGCTCGACGGCGCGGCGTCAGTGGTGATGATAGTAATTGCGTCCGTCTTGCTCGCACCCGTGTGCGAAGAAACCATTTATCGCGGCGTGCTCTGCGACGGTCTTGAACAGCGGTTTTCCGCCGTAAAGGCGGCGTTGCTGTCGGCGCTCGCCTTTATGCTCATGCACATGAGCCCTATGCAGGTGGTCTTTCAGTTTGCGCTCGGCGCGCTGAGCGCGTTCATTATCATTAGGACGAAAAGGATATTGCCGTCGGTCGTCTTGCACGCCTGCGCCAATGCGCTCGCGCTCGTCATGCAGATGACGGCTTTGGGCGACGTGCTGAACGGTTGCGTCGAGTGGCTTACTCGAAACATCGCCGCCGCGTTTTTTATAACGCTTGCGCTGTTTGTGTGCGGCGGAGCGCTATTGTATGTGCTCGTGCGGTTTTTATTGAAGCGCGCGCCCGACGCGGACGATAATGCCCGGAATGTCGATAACGCGGATAGCGTCGAGAACGCGAGTGCCCAAGCGAACGGGCAGGGCGAAACCGACTCGCTCGCCGCGCGGCAGGCGCAAGCCGCGCCGGTGCTCGATGAGCTGAAGAAGAAGGACGGGACTTTCAAATATTGGACGGGAGTTGGATTGTGCGCGATAATGTTCGTCATCAACCTGATAGTGAGCGTGCTATGACCGCGCTTTTCGGTGTAAAACGCGATTTTCGCGCCGTGTCTTATGCGCTGTGTTCCGCCGTCGTCGGCATAATACTGATGCGCATAATAGTGTACTTTGTTCCTATAGATCAGAGCACCTACGGCATGTCGATAGCGGCGACGGCGCTGTTTGCACTGCCCGTTCAGCTCGTGTTCTTGCTCGCCGTGCCCTTTTGCATTTATAAGTTTTACGGCAAGCGCACTTTTAGGCAGGTGGCGGAATACAGCTCGTGCACTGCGTTCAAGCCGTACTTTTTGATAGCCGTTCCGCTCGGCATATTCGTGTACTTTACGACTATCGGCGTGTCGTCGGTGTGGATGGCGCTGTTGCGCGCCACGGGCTATGTTTCGGTGACGTCTACGCCGGACATGCCCGAAAATTTCGTGTTCGGGTTCTTTCTCGCAGAAGTCGTGCTCACGGCGGTCTTGCCTGCGGTGTGCGAGGAGTTTGCCATGCGCGGCGGCTTTTTGACGACCGCGAGATCGGTTTTCGGCACCGTCGGCTGCGTGGCGCTGTGCGGGATCGCGTTTGGGTTGTTTCATCAAAACGTAAAGCAGGTGTTCTACACGGCGTGCTTCGGCGCGCTCGCGGCGTTTTTGACGTTGCGGCTCAAAAGCATTTATCCGGCGATGCTCATGCACTTTACCAATAATTTTTGCAGTGTGTTTTTCGATTACGCGGATAACTACGATTGGGCGGTCGGCGGCGGACTGTTCGACGCCGTGGACAGCCTCGCCGCGACGCGTGCCTGGGCGCTCGCGCTTATATTCGTCTGCGTAGCCGGCGTCAGTATCGGGCTCGTGTATCTGATGATTTTTATACGCGACAAAAAGGTGACGGAAAACAAGATAGAGGTGCTCAAAGACTCCGCTTTTGACGCGACGAACAAGCGCGTCGTCTTGATGGGCGAGTTCGACCCCAAGCGCGTCGAGGCGCTCGAGATGGAAAAAGAAGTCTACGGCGCGGATTACAGGGAAGAAAAGACCAAGCCGACGTTGCGCGACGTCATGATAGTTATAGGACTTGCGGTCGTCACCGTGCTCACCACCGTGTTCACGTATGTTTGGGGGTTTTTCTATTGAAGCGTATCAAAATACTGTGCGTCGGAAAGGCGAGTAAACCGTTCTGTCGCGACGGCTGCGCCGAATATCTGAAACGGCTCAAAGGCTTTTACGATGTAAGCGTCACCGAGATCCCCGAGCAGCCGACCGTGGCAAAGGAATGCGTCGAGCTCAGGCGGCGCATGGCGGGCAAGCTGTGCGTGCTTATGGATATCGGCGGCGAGCAGATAAGCTCGGAGGGAATGGCGCGGCTCGTGTACGACGGGCATGTGCGCGGCGACGAGATAACTTTTGTCATAGGCGGCGCGTCGGGCGTGGACGACAGCGTGCGCGCCTCGGTGTGGCGGCGGATATCGTTCGGCTGCGTCACTTATCCGCACCAGATAGCGCGACTTTTGCTGTGCGAACAGCTTTATCGCGCGGCGACCATACTCAACCGCATACCGTATCACAAATAGTAAATCGAAAAAAGCCGTACATTTAAAAAGTAAACGCATAATATAGTTACCGTGAGTATTTTCGATACTGTAAAGCGCGGCATGGCCGTAGCCGGCGCGGAAGTGTTTTCCATAGGCGAGAGCGCGTGCGGACTGCCGCTTCTCGGCGCGCACTGCGGCGGTCACACGGGCAGGCAGATAATAGTGACTGCGGCTATACACGCGCGCGAGTGCTATACCGCGCTCGTCGTCCTTAGGCAGATAGAGCGCGCCGCGCGAGCGCTTGCGCAAGGCGACGGCGCGTACTTCGTTCCGCTCGTAAATCCCGACGGCGCGCTGTTTTTCGAGAGCGGCGACACGCTCGGCAGCCCGACGCTCGAGCGGTTTCAAAGCAGCAATAAGCTGTGGAAGGCGAACGCGGACGGCATCGACCTCAACTGCAATTTCGACGCGAATTGGGGTAGCGGAAAGCAGAACAAGACGGTTGTCGGCGCGTCGGACTATATCGGCGAACGCCCGTTCTGCGCGCCGGAGAGCGCGGCGCTCGCGGCGTTTACGCGGCGCATAATGCCGGCGTTCACCGTCAGTTATCACTGTATGGGCGGCGAGCTGTATTGGGAGTTTTTTCAAAGCGCCGAGGACAGAGCGCGCGATATGGCGTTGGCGGACGCCATTGCGAAAAGGATAGGCGTAAAACGCGTGGACGGCGATCTGAGTTCCGCCGGCGGCTACAAGGATTGGTGCGTGCAAAAACTGCATATCCCGTCCGTCACCGTGGAACTGCTGTCGTCGGGCGAGCACCCGTTCCGCGCGGATAACTTTTCGGAGGCTTGCGCCGTGAACGAACGATTACCCGAGTTTATACTCGACATGCTGAGGAAATAATATGAAAGACCGACCGAAAAATACCGAAGCGGCGCGCGCCGAAGATAAAGAAACGCGCGACGCGAAGTTTATGGGCGAGGCGCTTTTGCGGCTCAAGGACTGCCCGAGCTGTGAGGTGCCCGTCGCCGCCGTTGTCGTGTGCGGCGACGAGATCGTGGGCGAGGGCGTGAACCGCCGCGAAACCGACTGCGATCCGACGGCGCACGCGGAGATAGTCGCCGTCCGCGATGCGGCGCGAAAGCTCGGGCGGTGGAATCTTTCCGACTGTGAGCTTTTTGTCACGCTCGAGCCGTGCGTCATGTGCGCCGGCGCGATAGTGTACTCGCGCATACGCCGCGTCGTTTTCGGCGCGTTCGATATGCGTTTTGGCGCATGCGGCAGCGCGCTCAATATCGCGGAGTGCGACAAGCTCAATCACCGCGCGGAAGTAGTCGGCGGCGTTTCGGAAGACGAATGTTTAATGCCGATACGCGAATTTTTTAAGGCGCGGCGTAAAAATGCGGACAAAACGCGCGAGGGGAGCGCAGATTAGAGCAGCATTAGAATACCATTAAATGTTGCCGTAAGGGCGTTTTACGGGTTGACAAACGCTTTTTCGCGGCTGTATAATTCGGGCGTAACGTTGCTAAAGGCAAGCGTGCGTTAAAGGAGATATCATGATAGCGGGAAGACTGTTAAACAAGATCATAAACATCTTTACGGGCTTGTTCGGAATGGCGACGCTCGTGCTGATGTTAATTGTATATTTAAACAACGCGCTCGGCGGCATTATTCCGGCGGCTACCGCGCTCAGCATAGGTCAGGCGCGCAATTACTGCACGCTCGCGACTGTGTTTTGCGCCGGTATAGAATTTACGCTCAAGCGCAACGTCGTCGCCGCCGTTATCTTTGCCTGCATAGTGGTCGCCGTCGCCGTGTTCATGATCTATACCGACGTTTCCGCAGGCATATAGTCGGCATATAAAACAGTATCGCACAGTGAACGCCGCAGACAGCGGCGTTTTTAGTTTAATAAATATTGTATTCGTCGGAGTTTATGAACAGCTCGGCGGCTTTATCTATATCGCCCGCGCCCATGAATATTAGCGCCTTTGTGTCGATTTTTTTGCAGTACTCGACGATTTCGACAAAAGTATCGAAGCAGTACGCGCGTTCGGTCTTTTCGAGCAGCTTTCGGCACAGCGTGTGCGACGACAGTCCGTTGGGCTTTTCGCGCGCGGAGAATATGGGCGCGAGCACGACCGTGTCCGCTTTTGCAAGCGCGCCGACAAAGCCGTCCATGAGGCTTTCGGTGCGCGAGTAGGTGTGCGGCTGAAACACCACGGCGACCGACGGGAACATCTCGCGCGCGGTGGCGATAGTCGCTTCTATCTCGGTGGGGTGGTGCGCGTAGTCGGTGAGGACGGTCTTGCCGAACGCAATGCCTTTGCGCTCGAACCGTCGCGGTATGCCGTAAAAGCCGGACAGCCCGCGCGCGCTTTCCGCAATTCCGACGCCGCACATGTCGGCGGCGGCGAGCGTGGCGAGCGCGTTGTACACGTTGTGCCTGCCTGCGACGGACAGCGTTATTTTCGCCCTGCGGCTTCCGTAATAGTCGAAGCCGTAGCAGCCGTTTTCGGCGCGAATATTCGTCGCGCGGTACTTGCAAGTTTCGCTCAGCCCGAATGTGATGGCGTCGCCCTTAAGCCCTTCGCAGAGCGGATCGTCGCCGTTTACGAGCACTGCTTTGCAACGGGCGCAGAATTTCTTATATGCGCCTATAAGCTGCGCGTCGTCGCGATAATAGTCGGGGTGGTCGTACTGCACGTTGAGCACGATCCCTACGTCCGGCTTGAGCTGCAAAAAGCTCTCTTTGTATTCGCACGCCTCCGTTATGAAGTATCGCTGCGAGCCGACGCGCGATCCGCCGTCCACGCCGACGTGGACTGTCGGGTTCCTGTCGGAAAACGCCGCGCCGAGCATGGCGGTCGTCGTGCTCTTGCCGTGACAGCCTGCGACGGCTATCACCGAGCCGTACGTTTTGGACAGCTCGCCGAGATACGTCGCGCGTTCCACCGTGGGTATGCCGAGGGCGCGCGCCATTACGAGCTCCTCGTTGTCCTGCGGCACGGCGTTGGTGTACACGATAAGATCGCAACCGACTACGTTGTCTCCGTCGTGTCCGCCGCTCGCTCTGTCCGATCCCGTTACGGTGTGGCCGCGCGCCGCCGCCAGCGCCGCCAGCGCGCGCATAGACACGCCGAGATTTCCGACGAAATGAATTTTCATAACAATTTATTATGCGCGGCGGCGTTTGTGTGTGATTGAACGCAGTGTGTATACAGGCTTTTTCGGCGTTCGCGCGTGCGCATTGCCCGCGTGATTTTCCGCCGCGGCAAAATTTTTTGGCAAACCTATTGATTTTGACCGCTCCCGTGTGTTACAATATATATACAAAAATACTATAGGAGGAAAGTTGTGGAAATCACCGAGGTAAGATTGCGTCTCGTAAAAGACCCCGGCAGGCTCAAAGCGGCGGCGTCCGTCACTATCGACGGCTGTTTTGTCGTGCATGACCTGCGCGTCGTGGAAAACGACGACGGGTTGTTTTTGGCTATGCCCAACAAGCGTATCCATACGGGCGAATATCGCGATATCGCGCATCCCATAAACAACGAAACGCGCGACTATATCGCAAAACTCGTGATCGATAAATACAACGAAGAACTCGAACGCGCCTCTGCTCCACAATCTTGACATAAAGTTCCCATTGTTATCGATACATGCGCCGCTATCCGAACGTAAACGGTCGGCTGCTCTTATATGCTATTTTTTTGCGGCGGCGGATGCATCGCGTGCTTAGCTACAAGCGATAATTGCGCGCTTGCGCAGGCAATTTCGCGCCGTAGCTCACGAAGTATACGGGCTACGTTTGGCTCGGCGCCTTGGTCATGTACGTCCATGTACACTCCCGTCGGCAACCACAGGTTGACCCGTGACTGTTGCGACGCAATATTGATGTGAGTAGCAAACCCAGCGTCGCGCAGCATTTGGCTGCTTGCCCGTCTGACGCGCGCCTACGCCGCCGCGGCGACGGTTTCCGATTATAGACTGATTGATTATGTGCGTCGGCGCCTTGCCAACCGAGATGAATTTTCTCGCAATAAACGCGTAAAAACGCTTGCGCAATTATTTTGCGTGTGATATAATCATTCGAGGAGTAAATTTGCTTGCTTGCAAGGGCAAATTTGCGACGTCGACAAATTAGGTGTGATACCCGCCGCGTGGCTAGCGGAACACCCGTAGGGTGCTCCAGGGCAAGCATACACGCAACCACAAGCGAGAACGTAAGCAATGTTTCGTGCAACATTCGGTTGCCGTGCGGGTCCAGGGCTTGCCCTGGGGTATAATACCTAATTTATTAATACTGTTTTATACGGAGTTACTGTAATGACATTTTTATCGGTTGCAGGTTGGGTGTCGGATTCCTTTCCGATAATCCGAATAGTAATAATAGCGCTCATGGTGCTTATAGGGCTTGCGCTCGTGGTCGTCATAATGTTTCAGCCGTCGTCGTCGTCCGGTATGGGCGCACTGAGCGGCGCGCGCGACACCTTTTATTCCAAAGACAAGTCCAAATCGCTCGAGTCGGTAATGAAGAAGATCACGGTCATACTCGGCATAGTCGAGGGCGTGCTTGCGATCTTGTTCTTCGTTACGCTTCTTATCTACCGTGGATAGCATGGGGAACCGAGCAATCGGTTCTTTTTTTTGTGCGCACGGTTTCGGTTTAGGGGATACATATGTCGAATAAGAAAAATAAAAACAAACGCAATATAAAAACAAAAAGCGGCGACGTGATAGTCAAGCGCGCCGGCTCAAAAAAGCGCAACGGCAAAAAGTCGGCGACAAAAGGCGCGTTTAAGTCCGCGCGATCCGGTCGCACCGTGACGGGCGTACTCGACTGCAAGGGCGGTCGGTTCGGTTTTGTGGCGGACGGCGACGGCGATATTTTTATCGGCGGCGGCGACCTCAACGGCGCGCGGCACGGCGATACGGTGCGCGTTGCCGTGTTCGAGCGCGGCTCGGGTCGCGGCGGCAGGCATAAGCGCGAGGGCCGTGTGGTGGAAACGGTCGAGCAAAGCCCGATGAGCATTGTCGCGACGGTCGTTTATAACGACAACGCGTATTTTGCCGTTCCCGACGATCGGCACTACGGCGAAAAACTCGAGATAGTTGCGCTCGGCGGCGCGAGCGAGCACGACAAGGTAGTCGTCGCGCTCGACACGGACGGGGAGTGCGACAGGGCGCGCGTTCTCGCCGTGCTCGGACGGTTCGACGAGATAGGCATGGACGTAAAGAGCGTTATAGCGTCGCACGGGCTGCGCACGGAGTTTCCGCGCGACGTTCTGGAACAGGCGAACGCTTTTCCCGACGAGATAGACGCGTCCGATATCCGCGGACGTCGCGACTTCCGCGGCGACACCGTTTTCACGGTGGACGGGAGCGACTCAAAGGATTTCGACGACGCGGTTTCCATAGAAAAGACGGACGACGGCTATCGCTTGGGCGTATATATCGCCGACGTCGCCGAGTACGTGACGGAATCGTCGCCGCTCGACAGGGAGGCGCTGCTTCGCGGCACGAGCGTGTATCTTGCGGACAGAGTGATACCCATGCTGCCCGAACGCCTTTCCAACGGGCTGTGCTCGCTCAACGAGGGCGAGGACAGGCTCGTGCTTGCCGTCATACTCGATATCGACGGAAGCGGCAAAGTGCGCTCGTATGAGGTGTGCGAGGGTGTTATTCGCTCTGTGGCGCGCATGACGTACACGGGCGTTCAGGCGATATTGGACGGCGACGCCGAGCTTCGCCGCAGATATGCGCGGCTCGTTCCGTCGCTCGAGCTGATGAAAGAGCTGACGGAAAAGCGCGCGGCGTTGCGCAAACAGCGCGGCGCTATCGACTTCGACTTGACCGAAACGGAGATAGAGTTCGACGAAGTCGGGCACGTAAAGGATATACGCAAAAAGCCGCGACTGCTCGCGCACTCGCTTATCGAGGAGTTCATGATACTCGCAAACTGCGCCGTCGCGGAAAAGTTCGAAAAGGCGAAAATACCGTTTGTGTATCGCGTGCACGAAAAGCCGCCGACGGAAAAGTTGCAGACGCTCAACGAATATCTCGACGCCGTAGGAATAAAGTCGCAGTGTCCGCTCGACCCTGCGCCCAAACAGATAGCGGAGCTGTTGGCGAGCCTGGATAAATCCGTATCCGGCGGTGTCGCTCGCGTCGCGCTTCGCGCAATGGCAAAGGCGACGTACGAGCCCAAAAACGACGGACACTTCGGGCTCGCCGAAAAATACTACTGTCACTTCACGTCGCCCATTCGTCGCTATCCCGACCTTGCCGTGCACCGTATAATAAAGGCGTATCTGCGCGGCGGCGCGTCGGCCGCAAAAAAGTACGCGGACTTTACCGCCGCCGCAGCGTTCAAAAGTTCCAAGGCGGAGCGCGTCGCGCAGGAGTGCGAGCGCAAAACGGACGACTGCAAAAAAGCGGAATACATGTCGCACCGTATAGGCGAAACGTTCGACGGCGTTATAAGCTCCGTCACCGATTTCGGCTTTTTCGTCGAGCTCGAAAACTCGGCGGAAGGGCTGGTGCGCATGAGCACGCTTCCGCCCGCCGCGGCGTTCGACAGTAAGCGCCTTTGCATAACCTGCGGCAGGGCGCGATACTCGCTCGGCAATGCTGTCAGGATAGTCGTGGAAAAAGTCGAGGGCGACAGGGTGGACTTTCGGCTCGCGTGAAGCCGCACGGCGGAGCGGAAAAACATCGCTGTTTTTCACCGCGTATCGGGTCGCCGCGCGCTTTGCTTGACAGCGGCGTCGATCGGGTGTAGAATATGAGTATAATCAATTCGGAGTTTGTTATATGAAGATAGGCGTAGTGGGCTTGCCGAACGTCGGCAAAAGTACGTTGTTCAATGCCATAACGGAAGCGGGTGCGGAAGTCGCAAACTATCCGTTTTGCACGATAGAGCCGAACGTGGGCGTCGTTGCTGTTCCCGACGAGCGGCTTGCCGTCCTCGAAAAGATGTATTCGTCCAAGCGCGTCGTGCCGGCGGTGATAGAGTTCGTTGATATCGCGGGTCTTGTAAAGGGCGCGAGCCACGGCGAGGGCTTGGGAAATAAGTTTTTGTCGCACATTCGCGAGGTGGACGCCATAATCGAGGTCGTTAGGTGCTTCGACGACGAAAACGTAATCAACGTTTCGGACAGCGTCGATCCCGTTCGCGACGCGGAAATAATCAATACGGAGCTTATGCTCGCCGATCTCGAGTCCATAGAAAAGCGGCGCGCGCGGTTTGAAAAGACGGTCAAAAGCGGCGACCCCAAGGCGGCGGAAGCGCTGAAGCTCCTTACGCGCATGACCGAATGTATAGACGCAGGAAAGTCGCTGCGCACGCTCGGGCTGGACGCCGAAACGCTCGCCACCGTGGACGGGCAGTTTTTGCTGTCCGCAAAGCCCATAATATACTGCGCCAATATTTCCGAGGACGATATCGGCGCGAGCAGCAATAAGTACGTGGACGCCGTGCGCGAGTACGCAAAGGCGGACGGCGCGGCGGTAATAGATATCTGCGCAAAAGTAGAGCACGAAATATCCCTGTTGCCCAAGGAAGAACGCGCGGAATACCTCGACGCGCTCGGACTTAAAAAGTCGGGACTCGAGCGTGTAATCACCTCGGGCTACGAGCTTTTGGGTCTTATGAGCTATCTGACGGCGGGGGAAAAGGAAGTGCGCGCCTGGACGATAGAGCGCGGCACGACCGCGCCCAAAGCCGCCGGCAAGATACATTCCGATTTCGAGCGCGGCTTTATACGCGCTGAGATCGTGTCGTACGACGATCTCGTGGCATGCGGCTCGCTCGCCGCCGTCAAGTCCGCCGGCAAACTGCGCAGCGAGGGCAAAGATTACGTGATGCGCGACGGCGACGTTGTGGAGTTCAAGTTCAACGTGTGACGGCGATTTTTGTCGCGTGACCGCGAAAAACTCAAAGTTTTCTACATTGCAGCATATGCACAGGTGTTGATATGTTCGATCATAAAAAAGCGATATACGAAGCGGCGGCGGAAGCGCTGCCGCAGCTCGATCCGTCCGATGTGACGGCGGCGGACGCGTTCTGCGACTTTTGCATACCGTGCTTCAAGTTCGCCAAAATACTGCGCAAAAGCCCGTCGGCTATAGCCGAGCAGGCGGCGGCGACGGTGAAAGTTTCGGGCATGAGCGTTTCCGCGCTCAACGGCTATCTCAATTTTACCATAGACCGCAAGGCGCGCGTCGCCGAGCTGTTCTCGACAACGCTCGGCGAGTATAAGCCGCTCGCCGGCAAGACCGTGTGCATAGATTACTCGTCGGTCAATATCGCAAAGCCCTTCCACATAGGGCATTTGATGACGACCGTCATCGGCGGCTCGCTGTATAAGATATATCGCGCGCTCGGCGCGACGGCGGTCGGGATCAATCATTTGGGCGATTGGGGAACGCAGTTCGGCGGGCTTATTTCGGCGTTCAAGCGCTGGGGAAGCGAAAGCGCGCTCGAAACGCGCGGGCTCGACGAACTGCTCGATCTGTACGTTCGCTATCACAACGAGTCCGAAAAGGACGAAAAGCTCGCCGCCGAGGCGCGCGAGTGGTCGAAGAAGATAGAACAGGGCGACGCTTACGCCGTTGGACTTTTCGAAAAATTCAAAGCCATAACGCTCGAACAGGCGAAAAAGGTTTACAAAAGGCTGAATATCGAGTTTGACAGCTATCTCGGCGAAAGCTTTTATGTGGACAAGGTCGGCGCGGTGGAAGAAAAGCTGAAAGCAAAAAACCTGCTTTCCGTCAGCGACGGCGCGGAGATAGTCGATCTTTCCGCCGACGGCATGCCGCCTGCCATTATTCGCCGCAGCGACGGCGCTTCGCTGTACGTTGCGCGCGATCTCGCGGCGGCGTACTATCGTCACGAAAATTACGGTTTCGATAAATGCCTGTACGTGGTCGCGTCGCATCAGGCGTTGCACTTTAAGCAGCTTTTCAGAGTGTTGGAGCTTTTGGGCGAGCCCTGGGCCGGCGACATGGTGCACGTCAGTTACGGCATGGTTTCCGTGGAAGGGCTGTCGCTGTCCACTCGGCGCGGCAACGTTTTGTACTTGAACGACGTGCTGGACGCCGCGGTGGAAAAAGCCGCGTCCGTAATAGACGAGCGCAATCCCGATCTGGCGGATAAAAAGCATGTTTCGGAAAGCGTCGGCGTAGGCGCGGTCGTTTTCGACGCGCTGTACGACGGGCGGCTGAAGGACAAGAATTTCTGCCTTGCAGACGCTATCAACTTCGACGGTGAAACGGGTCCGTACGTGCAGTACACGCACGCGCGGTGCAGGTCGGTGCTCGCAAAGAGCGGCGCGGCGCGCGCGGACGGGATAGACTACGATCTTTTGACGGACGACGACGCGTACGAAACAGTCAAGCTTTTGGCGGACTTCGACGACGTCGTGTACACCGCCGCGATAAAGCAAGAGCCGTCCGTTGTGTCGCGGCGGCTCGTCAAGATATGTCAGGCGTTCAACAGATTTTACAATGCGGACAGGATCATGTGCGGCGGCGAAACGCAAGCCGCGCGGCTTGCGCTCGTAGAGCGCGTCGCGGACGTTCTTAAATACGGCCTCGGACTTGTCCTTTTAGGCGCGCCGGAAAGAATGTAGCTTAACTTGCGAGCCGGAGATTTTTAAAAAGTATAGCCCTCCTCGCGACAGCACAGATTGTCGCACGAGCGGCGATTGCCGGAACCCCCGTCCTCGCGCGAATTCATCAAAAGAAACATTATTACCAGTTGGTTGATATTTTCGGCGCCGCCGCCGTTTTCGAGCAGCAATATCAACATCAATAGGCTGAAAATGTCGTTTTGCATAAACCCTCCGACCCCGTCAGATTTTTACCTAAAATATATATGCGAAAAATGTCAGGCGCGCCACATTTTTACATGCGCATTAAACCGCGGATTTTCGCGGCGATGCGCCAAATGTCGCGATTGACAGAACGTAGTTTATGTGTTATATTGTGCATATGAACATGAAGCTTTTGGACAGTTTTACTGCAGCTAAAGTGGAAAATTCACTGCCTAACGACGGCGAACTCGACAGTATTGCGGCGTTTTTCGACGCGCTGTCCGACGTCACGCGGCTCAAAATAGTTTCCGCGCTGTCGGTGTCGTCGATGTGCGTGACCGATCTTTCAGCTATAACGGGACTTAACCAGACTACGGCGTCGCACGGCCTGCGCACGCTCAAGACGGCGCATATCGTCGAGAGCAAGCGTCAGGGAAAGGTGATGTTCTATTCCCTGTCCGAAAACGGCATACCGAAGATCCTGGACCTCGCCGTCGGCGCGGTGTACAGATAGATAAGAGCCGCGCAAAACGCGCAAAGGAGCACCCGATGACGATAACCGAAAAATGGGACGCGGTCCTATCCGCCGAGTATCGCAAGCCGTACTTTAAACAGCTAATGGACACGGTGGACAGCGAGTACGCAAAGTACGACGTCTATCCGCCGCGCGAGCGGATATACGCCGCGCCGCAGCTCGTCGATTACGATCGGGTGCGCGTCGTCATTTTGGGTCAGGACCCGTACCACGGCGAAGGTCAGGCGAATGGCTTGGCTTTTGCGGTGAATAACGGCGTCGAGCCTCCCCCGTCGCTTCGGAACATCTTTACGGAGATAGAGTCGGATATCGGCGTCAAACCGAGCGACGACACTTCGCTTGTCGGCTGGGCGGAACAGGGCGTGTTGCTGCTCAACGCGTCGCTCACCGTGCGCGCCAACTTTGCGCAGTCGCACGAAAATATCGGCTGGCATACTTTGACCGACGCGATGATATCCGCGCTCAACCTGCGCGAAAAGCCGGTGGCGTACATTCTTTGGGGAATGAGCGCGCGCAAAAAAGCGGAGCTCATCGACGCGCGAAATTTCGTCGTCGCATCCGCGCACCCGAGCCCGCTCAGCGCCTATCGCGGCTTTTTCGGCTCCAAGCCGTTTTCCAAAGTCAACGACTGGCTAAAAGCCAACGGCATGCCGCCCGTGTGCTGGCAGATGACCGGTCATTTCGAGGCGGCCGATTACTACAAAACGTCGGACAAGATCAAAAAGTGCTGAGCTTTAGTAAGGCTCGGTGATATTAATAAGGTACAATGAAGCGCCGATAACAAGTCGGCGCTTTTTGTGTGCGATAAAAAACCACGCGTTTTTTTGTTCGGCATTGTCGAAAAAGTCGAGTAGTACGTCTTTTCGACAGGCTGTCGAATACATATAATACTCGGGCTTTTCGCACGGTGTCGAAAGTATCGGGTATTAGAACAATTCGACACGCAAAAGTGCAAAAACGCGTAAAAGCGGTTTACAAATTTTGCGCGGCATGATATAATATGATGTACATTTTGTCTTATCGTCGCTTTGCCGCACTGCGGCGTTGCGCTTTGCGCCGGTCGGCGCAACACTATGGTCATGGAAAAAGAACACAACGACAATTTACCCGACGGCAGAACGTCCGTATCTACTCCGCCTTCGCAAAGCGGAGCGGCTTCCGACCGCTCTAATGCGAACGGCGGAAAGAGCTCGGTGGAGATCACCGTCCACAATCTGTCCGCGCAGATAAATACAGTGCAGAACATGCCCGTGCATAACAATGCTTGGCATGTCGAGCCGCCGCATGCCGCCGGCGCTCCCGTAAGCTCGGAGCTTAAACGGACGGGCCTCGAGGACTTGCTTTCCGTAAAGAAGGTCAATCTTCCCGCAAAGACGCCTCACTCCGCCGCAGGCACGACGGCGGAACAGCCGCAGCGTCCCGCAACGACGTGTTTGGAGTACACCGAAAAAGGCACGGTGCGCGGCGGATACGCGTCCGTCAAGGGCAAAGTCAGGCACAGCACCAAGCTTTTGTGGATAGTGCTCATCGTCATGACGCTGCTGTGTATCGGCGCGTCGGTGGCGGCGTCGCTTGCGACCGCGTATTTTATGCGCAAGGGCGCGGAGCCCGTGCAGATAGTTTCCGAAAACACACATCAGCAGTCCGTTTCCGCCGTCGTCACGGCGCGTAGTAGCTGCGTGGCGGAGATCTCCTGCGGCGGTTTGAGCGGCAGCGGCATAATAATGAAGCTGCACAACGGAAAAGTTTACGTACTCACCAATGCGCACGTCATCAACTGGTACATTCAGTCGGGCAGTACGCCGGGCGTAAGGTTCTATAAGGAAGACGACTATTACGAGGCGGAAGTAGTGGGGTACAGCAGGTTTTACGACGTTGCTGTTCTTTCCGTCGTGCACAAGACGTTGTACGACACCTACGATCTCGACGGCAGCGAGTACTTTAAGCAGGACCTGACGTATAACGCCGGCGATTACGTGGTGGCTATAGGCAACGGCATGGGCCGCGGCATTGCCGCATACGACGGAATAATATCGCGCACGAGCGAGCTTTTGCGCTACAACGACAAGACCGTGCCGGTGCTTCGCACGACAGCGGCGATAAATTCCGGCATGAGCGGCGGCGCGCTTTTCGACCTCGAAGGGCATATCGTCGGCATGAACACTTACAGAATGTCCAGCACCGGCGGCTCGGAAGCCGGACACGACGACGACGTGGAGGACACCGGCTTTGTCATGCCCGTTTCCGTGGTGTATCCCGTGTATAAGCAGATATTGGAATACGGCACCGGCGATGAGATAGGGCTCATCAATATGAATTTCTATAAGACCAATTCGTCGTCCGTCGGAGCGATCGTTTTGACCGATCTCGGCTTTACCTGCGAAGTGCACGAGGGCAAGCTTACGGTGACGGCGCTCGACGCCAACACCGCGCCGAGCGGCGTGCATGTGGGCGACGTTATAGAAGCGATCGGCTCGTTTACGCCCGACGACGACCTCTGTCGCATATGCGGCGAAATATTGAGGTACAGACGCGGAGCGAGCGGCACGCCGTTGCGCTTTACCGTGAGCCGCGGAAACAGCGTCGCCGAGTTTTCGGGATACGGGCTGTATGTGCGGTAGGCGCGGCATATCGATACTGCTTGCGGCGGCGATACTGTTTTCGGCGTCGTGGCTTTGCGGCTGTTCGTCGAGCTCGAGATCGCCCGACCTGCCGCCGCATCTTATTTCGACGCCAGACGCCGATCCCGAGCGCCCGATAGACGGCTTCGAGAGCGCGGCGCTTTCGCCCATAGACGGCGAGCTTTCCGACGAGCAGTACCGAAAGCGCATAAACGAGCTGTATACGCTCGTCGTGGACGACAGAAAAAAACCGCTGTTCGCGGAAAACGATCCCGTTCTGCCTGTGTACGAGGCGGCGATAGAAATACTCGACAGATATATCCTCAATAAATGGCATACGGATGAGGGCGGCGCGTATAACACCGTCCACGCTTTGCACGATTATTTGGTGGGGTATATCGATTACGACTACGATCTTTACGACGCGTACAGAGAAGGCGACGCCGTCGCGGAAAGCAGTCCGTCGTTCGATATGGACGGAGTGTTTTTGTACAAGCTCGCCGTGTGCGACGGCTTGAGCCGCGCGTTCAACTTTTTGTGTGCCGTCGAAAACATAGAGAGCGTGCGCGTTACGGGCACGTTCGCTTCCGTTCCGCACGCCTGGAACAGAGTGGCTGTAGACGGCATGTGGTACAACGTGGACGTCACAGCCGACATCGCGAACTATCGCGTCGGCTCGGGCGGCAGCTACAGAAAGCAGCTTTCGCACGGGTTCTTTATGCTGAGCGACGAAACGTATAAAACGTTCCGTCCGCGACTGCACTGGTCGGACGCGCAGTCCAATGCGACCGTCGATTACGATTATTATGCCGATAAAACGGTCACTGTGGACGGAACGGTGTACTCGTGCACGATAACGTCTCGGCAAATGCTCAACGCGCTTTTCGACGATATAAACGACGCGGACGGCAAGGTGGGGAAGATAGAGCTTAAACTCGCGTTTTCGGGCAAGACCAACATCAACGACGGCGACATGTACAGGGCGGAGATCGATGAGGCGTACTCGCGCCTTAAAGGCGTCGATTTCGAGCTGACGGCGACGCAACGCCCGTATTTTCAGTACCCCAACGGCGTGTACCTGTTTTTGATGTACGACTAAGCGATATTTACAGCGATAATTCGTAAAACAAAAAAGCGCGGAAACTGCCGCGCTTTTTGCGTTTTCACGTTTTGCCGCCGACGCGGCGAAGAAAAGCCTAAACAAGCTTTTCCAGATAGTCGCAAAGCTCGCCGACGGTCTTTACCTTTTCCATTACGTCGTCCTCGAGCGTTACGCCCGTTTCCGACTCGAGGGAGAACATGAGCTCCATGAGCGCCAGCGAATCTGCCTTCAGGTCGTCTTCGAAGCTTGTGGAACGCGTGATCGTCGCAGGGTCGATCTCGAAGTATTCCGAGAGCTCTTTTTGGATCTTTTCGAACATAGTTTATTTTACTCCTTTTAGGGTTTAAATTTTTATATTATAAGCCGTTTATATCAGCCGTTGAGAATTTCCAGCGCTATCTCCTCGGTCATGCGCGAGCACGAAACGACTTTCTTTCCGCCGAACGCTATGTCCTTGGTGCGCAAGCCTCTTGCGAGCGCTTTGTGCACTGCGTTTTCCACGGCGACAGCCTCGTTCGTGAGCTTGAGCGACGTAGACAGCATCATTGCCGCCGCGAGTATGGTCGCGATGGGGTTTACCTCGTCCTTTCCGGCAATGTCGGGCGCGGAGCCGTGTATCGGCTCATACAGCCCGTTGGCGCCTGCGCCGAGCGAGCTCGAGGGGAGCATGCCGAGCGAGCCCGTTATCGCCGCGGCTTCGTCGGACAGGATATCGCCGAACATGTTGGACGTTAATATAACGTCGAAGCGCGACGGGTTCTTTACGAGCTGCATGGCGCAGTTGTCCACGAGCATATGCTCGAGCGTCACTTCGGGATAGCCGAGCGCAATGCGCGACACCGTTGCGCGCCAAAGCCTGCTCGTTTCCAACACGTTGGCTTTGTCCACGCTCGTAACGTGCTTGCCGCGCGACATCGCTATTTCAAACGCTATCTTGGCTATGCGCTCTATCTCGTTTATCGCGTACACCTCGGTGTCGAACGCTTCCTGGCCGAGCACGCCGTCGCGATATCCGCGCTCGCCGAAGTATATGCCGCCCGTTAGCTCGCGCACCATCATTATGTCGAAGCCCTTTTTAGCGATGTCCGCGCGGAGCGGGCTCGCTTGAGTGAGCTCGTCGAACAGCACCGCGGGACGGAGATTTGCGAAAAGTCCCATGCCTGAGCGCAACGACAGCAGTCCTTTTTCGGGACGCATGTGCGCTTTTAAGTCCTCCCACTTCGGACCGCCGACGGCGCCGAGCAGCACCGCGTCCGAACTGTTGCAGGCGTCCAGCGTTTCTTTGGGGAGCGGCACGCCCGTCAGGTCTATCGCGCTTCCGCCTATCGGCATGCTGTGCATGTTGAAGTTGTGACCGAATTTGCGCTCGACCGCGCCGAGCACCGCGACCGCCGAGTCGATTATCTCGGGACCCACGCCGTCGCCGGGGAGCAGGGTTACTTTAAAATCCATGTGTTGTCCTCCGTTATGCGAGCAAGCCGCCGCGCTCTATTATGCGCTTTATCTCGTCGGGGTAGGGCGGAACGGAATACGACTTGTTGCGCGTGATGTTGCGCACCGTGCCCGTGTCGAAGTCCACGGACAGCTCGTCGCCGTTTTGCGCGTCGTCCGCCGCCTGCGCACATTCTATTATCGGCAGTCCGATATTGATGGCGTTGCGATAGAATATGCGTGCAAAGCTCTTTGCTATGACCGCTCTTACGCCGCACGCTTTGATGACCGCCGGCGCGTGCTCGCGCGACGAACCGCAACCGAAGTTTTCGCCGGCGACTATAAAGTCGTTCGGTCGTACCGACTTTGCGAACACGTCGTCGATATCTTCCATGCAGTGCGCTTTGAGCGCGTCGAAATCGGATATGTTGAGATATCGCGCGGCGATTATCGCGTCCGTATCTATGTTGTCGGCGAACTTAAAGCATTTACCGTTTCCCATAACGCACCTAACCTATATAGCCCAAAAGCGCCGCGCGCGCCGCGGTGTACGGCGAGCTCAAATATATCTGCGCCGTTTTTGCGCCCATTCTGCCGATGAAGTTGCGGTTTGTCGTCGCTATCGCCACCTCGTTGTCGGCGAGTATGCCCATGTGTCCGCCGAGACACGGTCCGCACGTCGGCGTGGAAACCGCCGCGCCCGCTTCTATGAACGCCTCGATGTATCCGGCTTTGAGCGCGTCGAGATATACCTTTTGCGTCGCAGGAATTATTATGAGCCGCACGCCTTTTGCCACCTTGTTGCCTTTGAGCACGTTGTACGCCGCTTCCATATCGGACAGCCTGCCGTTGGTGCAGGAGCCTATAACGACCTGATCGATCTTTATTTTCTTTTTCGCAAGCTCATTTAATGTTTCCGTGTTTTCGGGAAGATGCGGTTTTGCGACGGTCGGCTCGAGCGCGCCGAGGTCTATTTCGATCTCTCTGTCGTAGGAAGCGTCGGCGTCAGCCGCGAGCGTGCCGCACGTCTTTCCGGCGTGCTCCTTTACGTAAGCTTCCGTCGCGCCGTCAACGGGGAATATGCCGTTCTTTGCGCCTGCTTCGATAGCCATGTTGCATATCGTGAAGCGGTCGTCCATAGTAAGCGAGCCTATGTTGCCCGTAAACTCGAGCGACGCGTAACGCGCGCCCGACACGCCGATTTTTCCTATAAGATGGAGTATTACGTCCTTTCCCGAGACGTTTTTGCGGAGCTTGCCCTTTAGCACGACTTTAATTGCCGACGGCACGCGAAACCACAGCTCGCCCGTTTTGAACGCGTAGGCGAGGTCGGTAGAGCCGACGCCCGTCGAGAATGCGCCGAGCGCGCCGTAAGTGCACGTGTGCGAGTCCGCGCCGATTATCAGCATTTCGGGAAGCGCTAAACCTTTTTCGGGCAGCAATGCGTGTTCTATGCCCATTTGCCCGACGTCGAAAAAGTTTTTTATGTGCTGTTCTTCGGCAAAGCTTCGGCACGCGGCGCACTGCCTTGCGCTCGCTATGTCTTTATTCGGCGCAAAATGATCGAGCACGATCGCCACCTTGTCGGGATCGTGTACCTTTGTTCCGCCCGAGCCCTTGAACTCGTTTATGGCGACGGGACAGGTTATGTCGTTGCCGAGCGCGAGGTCTATACGCGCCATTACCATTTCGCCGGCGCATAGATCGCGCTTGCCGCAGTGCAGGCTCAGAATTTTTTGGGATAAGGTCATATTTGCGTTTACCTATCTAAAAGGAAAGCCGCGCGGCTTGTTTGCCGCGGTTTAGAATTTCTTTTTAAGCACCGCGCCCGTCGCCGCCGAAGTGACGAGGTTTTGATATCGGAGCAGCCAGCCCGAAGCGTCGGAATCCTTGGGACGGAGTTTTTTCTGACGCGCCTGCAGTTCCTTTGCGGGGACTTCGAGCGACAGCTTGCCGTTTGTTATGTCTATCTTGATAACGTCGCCGTCGCGCACGAGCGCTATCTTTCCGCCCTCCGCGGCTTCGGGACTGACGTGACCTATTGCCGCGCCGCGCGTTGCGCCCGAAAATCTGCCGTCGGTGATGAGCGCGACTTCCTTGTCCAAGCCCATGCCGACGAGTGCGGAAGTGGGGGAGAGCATTTCGCGCATGCCCGGTCCGCCCGAAGGTCCTTCGTAGCGAATGACCACGACGTCGCCCTTTTTGATCTTTCCTGCGTATATCGCCGCTACGGCGTCCTCCTCGCAGTTGAAGCACTTTGCCTTGCCGCTGTACACCATCATAGATTTATCGACGGCGGAGCGTTTGACTACCGCGCCGTCCTCCGCAAGGTTGCCGCGCAGTACGGCTATTCCGCCTACGGGCTCGAGCGGCGCGTCTATCTTGTGAATGACCGTTTCGTCGAGGACGTGCGCGTGCTCGTAGCAGTCGGCGAGCGCCGTGCCCGCAACGGTGTGAGCGGAGCCGTCGATGAGGTTCTTTTTTGCGAGCTCGCGGAGCACCGCCGGCACGCCGCCGGCAAGCCCGAGTTGCTCCATATCGACGTCCGAGGACGGCGACAGCTTGCACAGCGTCGGCGTCGCGTTGGAAATATTCTGAACGGTGTCGAGGTCGAGCGTGATGTTACATTCCGCCGCGACCGCGAAAAGGTGAAGTATCGTGTTTGTGGACGCGCCGAGCGCCATGTCGAGCGCGAGCGCGTTGGTGAACGCGCGCTTTGTCATTATCATGCGCGGCGTAATGGCGTCGCGGACGAGCTCGCATATCGCTTCGCCGGCGCGCTTTGCAAGGCGTATGCGCTCGCTCGATGTGGCGAGCACCGTGCCGTTGCCGGGGAGCGCCATGCCCAGCGCTTCGCACAGGCAGTTGAGCGAGTTGGCGGTGTACATGCCGCAACAGCTCCCGCAGCCCGGGCAGGCGACGTTTTCGAGCGCGGTGAGCTCGTCCAAGCTCATCGTGCCTTTCTTGACCGCGCCGATACCCTCGTAGACGGACGAAAAACTGACCTTTTTGCCCTTGTATTTGCCGCTTTCCATAGGTCCGCCGGACACGAATACCGACGGGATATTTACGCGCGCCGCGCCCATGAGCATGCCCGGCACTATCTTGTCGCAGTTGGGCACGAACACCGCGCCGTCGAACGCGTGCGCGTGCAACATAGTTTCCACGCTGTCGGCAATGAGCTCGCGCGAGGGCAGGGAATAGCGCATGCCGCCGTGTCCCATGGCAAGCCCGTCGCACACGCCTATTGCAGGCACTACTATGGGCGTGCAGCCGTTTGCGTACACTCCGGCTTTGACGGCGTCCGTTATCCTATCCAAATGCATGTGCCCGGGCACTATCTCCGACTTTGCGGACACTATCGCGATGAGCGGTTTGTTTATCTCGGCGTCGGACAATCCGAGTGCTTTAAGCAGTGCGCGCTGCGGCGCTTTTTCCATTCCCGAACAGAGTTCTTGTGACATTTCAGCTTCCTTATACGGTCGTAGACCGGTCGTTTGACGGTATGTATTTACCGCATATATTGTATCACTTATATATGGCTTTGTCAATTTTTATACGGCAAAAAAGGACGTCAAACTGCCGATAATCGCCGATTTGACGCCTTTTTGCGCGCCGATTTGACGCTTTGCAATAAAAAAGCGCCGCGACGGACGCAGTTTACGCCTGCCGCGGCGCGATAACTTCGCACTAAATTTTCATGTCGCCCGTCTTTATCCAGCGCTTTTTGCGCATGAGTTCGGACGTTCCGAGCGCTATTGCGGCAGGCACCGCGATATAGCATACGACGACGGCAATCAGTATATACCACCACTCCAGCCCGTCCTGCAACGATGCTGTAAACGTCTGTATCACGCCGACGAGCCCTGCCGTGCCCATGCCGGAACCCGTCGCCTCGCACGATATTTTAAAAGCCGCCGAGGCGAGCGGACCGGCGACGGCGGACGCCGCGACCGCGGGGATCAGTATGCGCGGATTTTTTCCGAGATTGGGGATCTGCAGCATGCTCGTGCCGATGCCCTGCGATATGAGCCCACCCCATCTGTTTTCGCGGAAGCTCGCGACGGCAAAGCCGACCATGTGCGCGCAGCAGCCCGCGCAAGCCGCCGCCGCGCCTATGTGCGCGTTGTAGACGAGCTCGGGCGTGTTGATGAGCGACGAGTTGAATATCATAACGCCGAACGCCGCGCTCGAGGTGGGAAGGGTGAGCAGTAAGCCCATTATAACCGCTATGAGTATGCCGAACGACACGGGCTCCCAGCCTATCGCAAACGCCACGCCTCTGCCGAACAGTGCGAACAGTATGCCGAACGGAATGCCGAGCGCTATTGCGGAAAGCGTGCCGCACGCTATCGCGCACAGCGGAACTATTATTATATCGACGGGGGTCTTGCCCTCGACGTGCCGCGTCACTTCTATTGCGGCTACCGCCGCCACGAACGCACCTACGGGGTCGCCGGCAGAACCGCCTACGGTTATTGGGTTTGCGGACGCGCCGTAGACATGTATTCCGGACAGCGCAAAGATGTTTGTTATGTACGCGCCTACCATTCCGGCTACGGCGGAAGAAAAGCCCGTCAGCTTGCCGGCTTTGAGGCTGTGCGCTATCCCGACGCCTATGCCGGCGCCCATGAGGAGCTTAGCTATGCCTCCTATCTGCGACAGCATTATGCCGAACGAGTTGCCGATAAGCGAGCCTATCTGACCTATTATCGTGCCGATGATGAGCGTGCAGAAAAGCCCTAGCGCCATGCCCGAAAACGCCTCGATAAAATATCGGTGCGCAAAGTATGCGACTATCTGCTTTGCGGTGCGCTTTTGCTTTTTCGGCTCGGCGTTTTCCGCTTCGGACGGTCTGTCCGTAGTTTTGCCGTCGTTTTGCGCGGCGTCCGCATTTTCGATTTCCGCCGTCGGCGCGCACTGCGGTCCGTCCGCTTGCGCGTC
This sequence comes from Roseburia sp., assembly GCA_023665905.1. GTDB lineage: Bacteria > Bacillota > Clostridia > Christensenellales > Pumilibacteraceae > Anaerocaecibacter. The sequence continues at coordinate 34,619 of JAMPDA010000003.1, read as the reverse complement.
TGTATTTAAAGCCGTAATTTCGTCCGTTTCGGGCGTGTTGTTTTCGCTGTTCATATTTCGTTCTAAACCGTTTCGGTCTTATTGAGATCGCTGTTGAGCTTTCCGCTTCCGCGCTCGAGCGCCGTCATGCCGGTGCGCGACAGCTCCAATATCTCGTAGCCGCGAAGCACCTCGATAAAGCCGTCGATCTTGCTCGGCTTGCCGGTAAGCTCCATTACGATCGACTCGGGCGAAAGGTCCACTATCTTAGCTTCGTAGGTGTGGCATACGGTTTCTATCTCCGCGCGCTGTTGCGCCGTGACGCGCACCTTTATCAAAAGCAGTTCGCGCATGACCGCGCCGTTTGAGTCGAGCTCCACCGTCATGCGGCAGTCGGGGAGCTTGCCGAGCTGCAATATTATCTGTTTGAGCACGCTCTCGTCGCCGCGCACCGAAATGGTCATGCGCGAAAGCTCGGGGTCCTCCGTCGCGCACACGGCGAGCGAGTCTATATTGAAGCAACGCCGTGCAAACAGACCGGACACCCTTGTAAGGACGCCGCTCGCGTTTGTCACGAGTGCCGACACGATATGCGTCTTTTCTTTTTTATTCATGCTTGCTCCTTTTCCGTGGGATCGGGCAGGGAAGTGATTATGTCGCGCATGTCCTTGCCGGGCGGGATCATGGGTAGAACGAACTCGTCTTTTTCTATGATGCAGTCTATGACCGTAACACCGTTTTCCGCGAGCGCGGCGTCTACAGTGCGCGCTATGTCCGCGTCCGAGGCTATGCGATAGCCTTTGGCGCCGAACGCTTCCGCGAGCTTGATAAAATCGGTCTTGTTGCCGTCGAGGTCGGTCGAGGAATAGCGCTTGCCGTAAAACAGCGTCTGCCATTGCCGCACCATGCCGAGCGCGCGGTTGTCGAACACGAACACGGTGAGGGGAACGCCCAGCCGCGTCGCCGTTGCGAGCTCGTTCATGTTCATGTGGAACGACCCGTCGCCGGTGAACAGCACGGCGCGTTTTCCCGAGCCTATCGCGCCGCCTATAGCCGCTCCTAATCCGAAGCCCATTGTGCCGAGCCCGCCGCTCGTCAGCCAGGTGCGCGGCTTTTTGAACTCGTAGCTTTGCGCGACCCACATTTGATGCTGACCGACGTCCGTCGCTATTACCGCGTCGTCCGTCCTGTCCGAAACGTATTTTATGAGCTTGCGCGGCGACAGCGCGCCGCGGCACTCCGGCATGGGATACTGCGCTTTGAGCTCCGCGTTGAGCTTTAGCATGCCGTCGTCCGTCTTTTCCTTTACGACGAGATTGAGGAGCTTTAACACCTGCTTTACGTCGCCGCGTATGTGCGCCGACGTGACGACGTTTTTGTCTATCTCCGCCGCGTCGATGTCGATGTGGATTATCTTTGCGTGATCGCAGAACTTGGCTCTGTCGCCTGCCACGCGGTCGGAAAACCTCGCGCCGATCGCGATGACGAGATCGCTCTTTCCGACGAGTTTAGCCGCCGCCGCCGAGCCGTGCATGCCGAGCATGCCCACAGAATATTCGTGCGTCGTCGGGATAAGCGACAGTCCCATCATGGACGTCGCTATCGGCGCTTTTATGCGCTCGGCAAAGCTCAACAGCTCGTCGCTCGCGCCCGACGCTATACATCCGCCGCCGGCATATATGACGGGACGCTTCGCGCCGTCGATTATGTTCACCGCGTCGGTGATGTCCGCTTGCATAGGCGGACGGTGCGCGGCTGTGACCGGCTTTTCCTCGTAATCGACGAGCGCCTGCTGTACGTTTTTGGGCACGTCCACGAGCACCGGTCCCGGCCTGTCCGATCGCGCGATGTAAAACGCACGCCGTATGCAGTCGGCAAGATCTTTCGGGTTTTTGACGATAAAGTTGTGCTTGGTTATCGGCATCGTTATGCCGGCTATGTCTACTTCCTGAAAACTGTCGCGGCCGAGCAGCGGCACGGGAACGTTGCCCGTTATCGCGACGAGCGGAATGCTGTCGAGATACGCGTCCGCTATACCCGTTACGAGATTAGTCGCGCCCGGACCGGACGTCGCGATGACGACGCCGACCTTGCCTGTGGCGCGCGCGTAGCCTTCCGCGGCGTGCGCGGCGCCCTGCTCGTGCGAGGTGAGTATGCTCTTGATCTTCGGCTCTTTATAAAGCTCGTCAAACAGGTCTATAATCTGTCCGCCCGGATATCCGAACACGGTAGTTGCATTTTGCTCGAGCAGGCATTTGACGATTGCCGCCGCACCTTTTATCTTCATTTATATTTCCTTGGCGCTTGTCTGTATTTTGACTATTATATATTATCGGGTGATGTTTGTCAAACGTCGGGCAGGCAATTTCGGGCTATCGTTATGTGTGTCGTCGGCTATTGACATTGCCCACAGTTCGGTGTATAATATATTATCATTATAATTAATAAAATCGAATTTACGGGAGCGACGATGAAAGTACTGTCCAAACAAAACAATTCGCACATGTGCGTGATCTGCGGCATGGATAACAAGGCGGGCGTGCGCGCGCAGTTTTACAATATGGAGGACGGCTCGGTGGGCGGACTGTTCACATTCCGAGAGGAGCACCAGAGCTACCCGGGCAGAGTGCACGGCGGCATGCTCGCCACCATGATAGACGAGCTTGCAGGGCGTGTGCTGTGGACCGATCATCCCGACCAAATAGGCGTCACCATGGACATCGCCGTCAAGTACAAAAAGCCTGTACCGTACGATACGCAGTTGAAGGGCAGGGGGTTTTACACAAAAAAGCTGTCGCGCGCTTTTTCCGCGAAATGTCAAATAATGGATATGGAAAACAACGTGCTCGCCGAGGGCGAGGCGAAGTATTTGATAATGCCTGCGGAAAAGATCACAAACGTCACGATCGAAGAAGAACTCGACGTCTACATACCCGACGACATAAAGGAAATAGATTTCGGCGAAACCGCGTAGATAGCGGATTGCTTTTTGCGGAATGGGGGTGCCGTATGAGCAAAGAAGATAAGATTAGCGGAAAAGACAAGATAATAATAGTTGCGGCCTCGGTCGTTGCCGCGTGTGCGGTCGTATTTTCGATACTCGGGATAGTATTTTGTTGCGCACATATGCCGATGCGCAAGGTCGGGTTCGGCAACGTCGAGGTCGGAAGATACGTCGCTGTGAGTTCGAGCGATTGCGAAAGAGTTTTCGGCGCGGACGTCGTTTTTGAGATAGGCGAAAAGACGGCGGAAGAACTCGACGGGCGCGAAACGCTGTTGTTTCTGTCGCCGTCGCGCACTGTCAAGGTGATGTCGGGCGGCTCCGAGCTTTCCGCACGACTGACGGGTACCGCGGAGCCGACCGCGTTTTATATGACCGTTTATCGCGACGGTGACGAGCCGCTCGATATTTACGGAACTATACTCGGGAGCGAGATCACCGTCCGGCGCGCGTCCGGCGGAACGGCGTCCGTCGTGTTTGAAAGGGAGGAGGTGTGATCATGGAACGCAGCGCTAAGGTCAAAGTTGCGGTCATTGTCTGTGCGGCGGTTGCAGTGGCATTTTTGACGGCGTTCTTCGTCGTGTTCGGCGTATGGCGGAGCAAGGTCAAAAGTCGGGACAGGGACGACAGTGCGGTCTACTCGGCGACCTGCGACGCTTTGGGCGAGATATCTTTATCGCACGACGCGTTTTACCGCTACGACACCGCGATCTACAAATATGTCGGCAAAATTACCGTGAACGGAACGGATGTAGAAGTCACGCGCAAACAAATCGCCGATCGCACGGAAGCCGAAAATTGCGGACATTTCGTTTACGGCGAAACGGAGTATTTTATCGTAGTCCATTCCGATTCGGAGCGGCTTTACGGCGCGCTGTATTACGACGCTGCCGACGACGAGTTCCCGACGTTTATAGAAAAACTCGTCTTTTGTTCGTAGCGCGGCTTTTCGGCGCTCGGCGGCGGATAGCAAAGCGCGAAAAAATGTGTTTCTTATAATAATTGTTTAGATATAAAAGCCGCTTCGTTATCGAGGCGGCTTTACTGTCGGCGCATTTTTTGCGTGATGTTTATACTATCACTCAATCCCGAATAGGGCGTTCGGCATGATGCCGAACTTTTTGTAAAGCAGCATGATACTGTCGTAGCCCGGCTTCTTCTTGCCCAAAGTCCATTGGCTTACGGTCGTTTGATTGACGCCGAGCGCGTCCGCGAGCTTTTGCTGGCTGAGGTCGTTGTCGATCATTATTTGTTTGATTATATCCGAAAACGCCATATTCAAATTATATGTAAAATCAGGTCAAAAGTCTTGACATAGGTCAAAAGACCTGATATAATGACAATAAATTCGGCGAAGACGACATAAACGAGCCGAGAAAACTGTTGAGGAGGGTTTGAATGGAACAGGCACGTTTGCAGCTTGCTTCGGGCGAAAAGGTGATAAGGTCCTGTGACTATCGCGTCGCGACGGGGAAGAAGTACGAGCGTGTGGACAATTTTACGCTGACGAATAAGCGGCTTATAAGCCGAACAAACGAGCGCGTAAAAGATCGGTCCACTATCGATTCGTATGAAGTGCCCGTCGAGCAGATCGACACCGTCAAGGCGTTTTATCGCGACGGCAAGCAGCCTATACCGATCGCGGTCATTATATTCGCGGTCATACTTGTCGTTGCCGTCGTCGCTATGTTTATAGCCGACTATGCGACCGTAGGCTTGGTGCTGATAGGGGTTTGCGCGGTCATGATGCTCATATGCATATTGACGAGAAAACGAAAATTCGTGTTTACTTTGGACGTGGGCAGGCTGGAAGGGCGCGACACGAACGAGCATCTTTCCACGGGTGCCGTTACCGTTAAGTCCGCGCCAGTCGAGAGCAAAGACGGGTCGAAGCGCAAGCGCCGCACATTCTCGTGGCGCTCGCTGATAGGCTTGATAGCGTTTATCGCGGCGGCGGCGTTTTTAGCGGTCCTTATCGCGGAAGATATGCTCACCGACGTTATCGATGCGATCGCCGATATCGGCAGCGCTTCGGAAACCGTAGACGGCGTTTCGGGCGACGTGGGCGGAAAACCGAGTTTGGTCATGCCTATCGTGTGTATTGTGGGCTTTATCGTCGCTATGATCGTGCTTGTCGTCGCGAATGTCGGCAAAGTGACGGCAAAGCGCGACGGAGCGAAAACATCGTCGCGCAAGATAAAAGTCATGCCGACCGCTTCCAAGGTGTCCATGCCGATCGACGAGATAAAGAAATTTTTGGACGAAGTCGGCGCGCTCGTGCAGGGCGTAAAAACATCCGAAAACAACAAAACAAAAAAGGAGATATAAAATGTCATTACTTCTATCCGACGACGAAAAGATACTCAAGTCTTACGAGTACAGCAAGACTATCGGTAAAAAGAGCTTGTTCAAACCGGAGCAAGTTTCCTCAAAGCTTATCGTTACGAACAAGCGCATAATCGACGAACATTCGAGCGATAAGGGCGTCAGCCGCTCCGAAATACCCGTGGATAGCGCCGACTACATCGGCACGTACTTTACCAAAAAAATGCCCTCGCTGATATTAGGGATAGTGTTGATAGTGCTGGGCGTGATAGCGTCCATCGTAGCCGCGATCGTGCTTATGCCGCTCATCGCCGTGGGAATACTGCTCGTGGTCATAGGCGTTGTGCTGATAGTAAAAGCTATCCTCGGGCGCGGCGGTTCGGTGGTGGTGCAGATATCCGGCTATCACGGCGACCATAATCTCATGAGCTTGGGTTCGAGCATGGGCGTATTCGCGTCCGGCGTAAAAAATATAAAAGTCGCCGTAAATGTCGAGATCGCCGAACAAATGGTCAACGAGATCGGCGCCATAATAATGAACGTTAAGTCCGCCGCCGCGAAATAAATCACTTCGACCGCTTTACATTAAATAAAGCGGTCTTTTTTATGCGGAAATGTTTTAGAAAATATCCGAATTTTCGGTATATTGTTTTACCGATGCGGATATAATTTCCCGATATATATTGACTTTGAGCTCGATTTAAAATATAATATTTAAATAACATCAAATTCGCAACAAAATCCGCGACACGCACTGCGATGGGAGGGGACTGTGGGCATTTTCGATATCCATACAAATAGCGGCGATCTCGCTATCGCGCCGAAAGCCAACGACGGCAAGCTGTACAAGTACGTTCAGCTCGCCGCGATATCGATATTTATTATTTCCGCCGCGTTGACGGTGTTCCGCGCCTTCGGACTGCTTAACTTCGGCGCAAACGGCATTGCGGCGATACTTTCCGTGGGCGTCGTCGGGCTCGGCGGCATGGTGGCGCTGCCCTGGGTGCGCGTTCTGGAAGCCGTCAAGGGAAAGCAATTCAAGATCACGGCGATAGTGTTTTTGTCGCTCATAGGCGTCTGCGTCATTCTTTGGATAGTGAGCGTTTGGCAGGTCGTCGGGCTGGTGAACAAGTCGGAAGGCGAGTCCGCAGACGGGCTTTCGGGTTCGTTTAAGGTAATACAGGCTACGCTTATCGTTTCCATGCAGTTCGTCATCTGCTCCGCCGTCGCCATGAATATAGTCAAGTACCGCAAGACGCTCTTGCCGTATCAGATAATGGCGGGTGCGGCGTATCTGTATATCGACTTTTATCTGTCGCTCGTTTTTACTGCGCTTACGATAACGCGCGGCGGGCTGGAATTCAGCAAGACGGCGATACTTTTGACTAATCTTTGGCTGCACGCGCTCCTGCTCGTGTTCGTTGCGCTCGCGGTGTTCCCCAACATAGTGTTCAATCGCATAGATAAGCGCAATATCCTCACGGCGCGCGCGGAAAATCTTAAGACCGTGCTTGTGCCCGACGAGCAAGCCGAGCAACAGCCGCATGCCGCGACTGGGGACGTCGGCGCGCCTGCCGATAGCGACGAGCCTGTCGAAGAAAAGCTAAGAACGATCAAAGCGCTTTTGGACAACGGGCTCATAACGCAGGCGGAGTATGACGAAAAGCGTGCGGAGATAATAAAAAATATTTGACGATATAATTTAGCACATAAAAAACGGGCGGACCGATAGGGGCGCGCCCGTTTTTTATGTGGCATTTAATTTACTTACCGAAGTAGCGCTTGAGTAAACCGTTGAAGCCTGCGCCGTGGCGCGCCTCGTCCTTTGCCATTTCGTGAACGGTGTCGTGCACCGCGTCGTAGCCGAGCTGTTTGGCGCGCTTGGCGATGGCGAGCTTGCCCTCGCATGCGCCGGCTTCCGCCGCCGCGCGGAGTTCGAGGTTCTTCTTTGTGGAGGGGGTGACGACTTCGCCGAGCAGTTCCGCGAACTTGGCGGCATGCTCCGCTTCCTCGAAAGCGTAGCGTCTGTACGCTTCGGCGATCTCGGGATAGCCCTCGCGCTCCGCAACTCGCGACATCGCAAGATACATGCCGACTTCGGTACATTCGCCGGAGAAGTTGGCGCGCAGTCCTTCGAGGACCTCTTTGTCGTCAACCTTGCCGTCGCCTACAACATGTTCGCAGGCGAACTTGGCGTTCGAGTCCACCGGCTCGAATTTCTTGGCTTTGCAGACGGGACAGACCTCTACGTCGTCTTCGACGAGCTCGCCGCAAATAGCGCATCTTTTCATGGGTATTATCTCCTTTATACTGTTGTATTGTATAAATTTTTTAGCATATTACCCATGAAATGTCAAGCGCTTTGATAAGTTCGGACTTGCGAACTATTCGAGGAACAAATTTGCTTGCCGTGCGGACCCAGGGGGATCGGGACCGCCCTGGGGGGGGGTATAATACCTAATTTATTCCGAAAGCTCGGCCGCGAGCGCGTCGATCGTCTGCTTGCTGTCGTCGGCGAGCGCGGCGCGGATCTTGACCGACGTCGGCGCGAACGTTATGTCTTTGCTCTTTTCGAACTTGGCTTTTATCGCGTTGGCGGCAGTGGGCGCCCAGGCGCCGTTTTCCACAAGCCCGATCGTTCGATTTTGGAAATTCCGCTCGGTCAGTGCGTCTATGAACTCGCGCATGGCGGGGAATATCCCGCCGTTGTACGTAGTGGTCGCAAGCGCGATTTTGGCGTACGAAAACGCGTCGGCGATCGCCGCATATCTGTCGCACCTTGCAAGGTCGTACACCTTTACGTCCGACACGCCTTTTTCTTTGAGCTTGGCGGCGAGCATGTTCACCGCCGCTTCGGTGTGCCCGTATATCGAAGTATAGGCTATGAGCACGCCGTCGCGCTCGGGACGGTACTCGCTCCACAGCGCATATTTTTGAATGTATGCGGAAAGCTCGCCGTCGAGTATCGGACCGTGCGTCGCGCAGATCCGTTTTATGTCGTATGTTGCGAGCTTTGCGAGCGCCGATTTGACCTGGGCGCCGAACTTGCCGACGATCCCGAAGTAGTATCTCCGCGCCTCGTCCGTCCACTCATCGTCGGCGTTTCTCGTGCCGAACTTGCCGAACGCGTCCGCCGAGAACAGCGTTTTATCGAGCGCATCGTACGTCATCATCACTTCCGGCCAATGCACCATCGGCGCGAATACGAATGTCAGCTCGTGCTTGCCGAGCGACAGCTTTTCGCCGTCGCTTACCGTGAGCGCGTTTTTGACCGTACTTTTACCGAAGAACGCTTCCGCCATTGCGAACGTTTTGGCGTTGCCGACGACCGTGACGTCGGGGTACTCCGCTATAAGCGCGTCCATATTCGCGGAATGGTCGCTCTCCATGTGGTCCACGATGAGGTAGTCGGGCTTGCGTCCGCCGAGCGCCGCGCGCACGTTGTCGAGCCAGCGGTCGCAAAAGCGCCCGTCCACGGTGTCGATGACCGCCGTCTTTTCGTCGAGCAGTACGTACGAGTTGTATGCCATGCCGTTTGCGACGGGGAACTGCCCTTCGAACAAGTCTATGTCGAGATCGTCCACGCCGACATATATAAGATCGTTTGTAATTTTTTCCATAATGTTATTCTCCGCTAATGTTTTTAATTTAATTCGATTTTAGCACAGCCAAAGTGCAAAATCAAGCGCTTCGCGGCGGTTGTATTTGTGTGCGTTGGTTGCAAACGGTCATGCGCACATCTACGTCGGCGCGAGCGACGCGGCAAAAAATTTTCGGCAAATTGTCTTAAAATCTTGCCTTTTATTCGGCGATGTGTTATGATTTAACAGTATGCTTTTACGTACTTTAGTTGCGTACAAAAAATAAGAAAATTCAATTACGGAGGATTTTATGCAATATTCACGCGAAGTGGAAGAAATGCAATGCGTGGCAAAGGGTTGCAATCACGGTCCGGCGCCCATTCCCGAAGAGGGTAAATGGGTACAAGCCTACGATATCAAGGATATCAGCGGACTTACGCACGGCTGCGGTTGCTGCGCGCCTCAGCAGGGCACTTGCAAACTGACGCTCAACATCAAAAACGGCATTATCGAGGAAGCCTTGGTCGAAACCATCGGCTGCTCGGGCATGACGCATTCGGCGGCTATGGCGGCGGAGATACTGCCCGGCAAGACGCTGCTCGAAGCGCTCAACACCGACCTCGTGTGCGACGCTATAAACGTCGCCATGCGCGAGCTGTTTTTGCAGATAGTTTACGGCAGGAGCCAATCGGCGTTCTCCGACGCCGGTCTGCCCGTCGGCGCAGGGCTCGAGGACCTCGGAAAGGGTCTGCGCTCTCAGATAGGCACGATGTATTCCACCAAGCTCAAGGGCCCGAGATATCTCGAAATGGCGGAGGGCTATGTAACGCGCCTCGCGCTCGACAAAAACGGCGAGATAATCGGCTACGAATACGTCAACCTCGGACTGCTCATGAAGTATGTTTCGGAGGGCATGAGCGGCAACGATGCGCTCGAAAAGTCCAAAAAGCACTACGGCAGATTCGAGAACGCGGCTAAGTATATCGTGCCGCGCAACGAGTAGGAGGAACTATCATGGCTATCACGTTTGAAGGATACGAAAGAAGAATAGACAAGATCAATGCGGAGCTTAAAAAGCACGGCATCGCGTCGCTCGAAGCCGCGCGCGAGCTGTGCCTTTCCCACGGCGTCAACGTCGAGGAGATAGTTAAAGGCGTTCAGCCCATAGCGTTCGAAAACGCCGTTTGGGCGTACACCGTCGGTTGCGCGATCGCGTTCAAAAAGGGCGTCAAGACGGCGGCGGAAGCAGCCGAATGTATCGGCGTCGGCTTGCAGTCGTTCTGCATTCCGGGCAGCGTCGCCGACCAGCGCAAGGTCGGCTTGGGTCACGGCAACCTCGGCGCAATGTTGCTCCGCGAGGAGACCGACTGCTTTGCGTTCCTCGCAGGGCACGAGTCGTTTGCCGCCGCGGAGGGCGCTATCGGCATTGCGCGCAACGCCAACAAGGCGCGCAAAAAACCGCTCCGCGTAATACTTAACGGCTTGGGCAAGGACGCCGCGTACATAATTTCGCGCATAAACGGCTTTACCTACGTTCAGACCAAGTACGACTACTTTACGGGCGAGCTGAAGATAGTTCGCGAAGTGCCGTTCTCCGACGGCGAGCGCGCAAAAGTGCGCTGCTACGGCGCGGACGATGTCAGCGAGGGCGTTGCGATAATGCGTCACGAGAAAGTGGACGTTTCCATTACGGGCAACTCCACCAACCCGACGCGCTTCCAGCACCCCGTCGCCGGCACTTACAAAAAATGGTGCCAGGAGAACGACAAAAAATACTTCTCGGTTGCGAGCGGCGGCGGCACGGGCAGAACGCTCCACCCCGACAACGTCGCGGCGGGTCCCGCCTCGTACGGCATGACGGACACTATGGGCCGTATGCACAGCGACGCGCAGTTCGCCGGCAGTAGTTCCGTTCCGGCGCACGTCGAAATGATGGGCCTTATCGGCATGGGCAATAACCCCATGGTCGGCGCAACGGTCGCTTGCGCGGTCGCGGTCAGCCTCGCAAAGTAATAGGGGATAGAAAAGAATAGATGTTATCGCCGTCGCGGGCGCGCATTGAATCGCGTGCCTGCGGCGGTTTTTAATATAGTTAATATAGCTGAGAAAAGGGGAACGGCATAAGAATGAAAATATCGCGCGTTTTGCTTGACAAATGCGCGAACATGGCTTATACTGATTAAGCATCGGCACTCATAGCGCAATTGGATAGAGCGTCTGGCTACGGACCAGAAGGTTGGGAGTTCGAGTCTCTTTGGGTGCACCACAACAAAAGCCACAGCAACGCTGTGGCTTTTGTTGTGGTGGGGTATATGAAGAATTAGTCGTTATTCTTCAAGTCTTTAAGGAAGTTGTCGATGTTTACTACCTCTCTCATGTAATCTGCGGCGTCGCGCGGAATTACGTCGGCTTTTTTTATGAGCATAGCCTGCTGAGCCTTTAAATCGTCGGTAGTGGTTAGCTTGCCTTGGTAAATTACTTTTTGGTTGTTGTCCATTTTTTACCTCCTCGGACAGATATTTTCGTCGGTAGTTGCGTACCGTATCAAACAAATCGGTTTACGATTTAGCAATGTCGCCGTCGGTACAGTGAACGGTGTAGTTGCCGGTGCGAGTATCCCAATATGCGCCAGTTTTTATGGTAGACCACTGTGCTTTTGTGCCGTTAAAATTAATGTTTGTTAGACTGTAACAATCATAGAAAGCATACTCGCCGATACTAGTCACGCTGTTCGATATCTCTATGCTTGTTAAACTACGGCAACCGGAGAATGCATCACTCCAGATGTTCGTCACGCTGTCCGGTATCGTTATGCTCGTTAAACTACGGCAATCGCTAAATTGTTTACTCGGGATACCCATTATTCCATAAGGGATAGTAACAGCGCCTGATATCGATTTCGGTACATGAATAAACTGTGTTTTTGTTTTATTGTACAGTATTCCGTCTTGGCTGCTGTAATTAGGGTTGTTAGTATCAACTGTTATGCTCGTTAAGCTGTCGCAATTTTGGAATGCGTAACCTCCGATGTCCGTCACGCTGTTCGGTATCTCTATGCTTGTTAATTTACTGCAACCGGAGAATGCGCTTTGTTCGATACTCGTCATTCCATAAGGGATAGTAACAGCGCCTGATATCGATTTCGGTACATGAATAAATTGTGTTTTTGCTTTATTGTACAGTATTCCGTCTTGGCTGCTGTAATTAGGGTTGTTAGTATCAACTGTTATGCTCGTTAAGCTGTCGCAATTTTGGAATGCCAAATCTCCGATGTCCGTCACGCTATTCGATATCTCTATGCTCGTTAAACTACGGCAACCGGAGAATGCGCAACCTCCAATACTCGTCACACTGTTCGGTATCTCTATGCTCGTTAAACTACTACAATTTTGGAATGCGTAATTCTCGATCCTAGTACCGTCGGTTAATATCACAGTCTTTAATGAAAGGCTTTTAATGGCAGATATTGCGGATATTGGAATTTTCGCAGTTTCGATATAACAACTATCGAATGCGTAACCTCCGATGTACGTCACGCTGTTCGGTATCTCTATGCTCGTTAAACTACTGCAATTTTGGAATGCGTAGCCTCCGATGTACGTCACGCTGTTCGGTATCGTTATGCTTGTTAAACTGCGGCAATATCTAAATTGTTCACTCTCGATACTCGTTATTCCATAAGGGATAGTAACAGCGCCTGTTATCGCTTGCGGCACATGAATAAGCTGTGTTTTTGCTTTATTGTACAGTATTCCGTCTTGGCTACTGTAATTAGGATTGTTAGTATCAACTGTTATGCTCGTTAAGTAACCGCACATGCTGAATGTATTAGAGCCAATATTCGTCACTCCATAAGGGACAGTAACAGCGCCTGTTATCGAACTCGGTACATGAATAAGTCGTGTTTTTGTTTTATTGTACAATATTCCGTCTTGGCTACTGTAATTAGGATTGTTAGTATCAACTGTTATGCTCGTTAAGTAAACGCACTTTGCGAATGCACTACTCCCGATACTCGTCACGCTGCTCGGTATCTCTATGCTTGTTAAATTACGGCAACCGTAGAATGCATAAGAGCCAATATTCGTCACATCACTCGGTATTGTAAGTTTTTTCGTTATTTCTTTGCCGCCTATCGTAAGTGACTTGTATGTGAAGCCATAGTCTTCCGACGTGGTGTACATAATATTATCCACCCCGTTTAACTCGCACCAATCTTTTATATCCCCCGTATAGGTGATGCTTTCAAGTCCCCTGCAACCCAAGAATGCATAGTCCCCAATACTCATCACGCTGCTCGGTATCTCTATGCTTGTTAAATTACGGCAACCGTAGAATGCATAAGAGCCAATATTCGTCACTCCATAAGGGACAGTAACAGCGCCTGTTATCGAACTCGGTACATAAATAAGCTGTGTTTTTGTTTTATTGTACAGTATTCCGTCGTGACTACTGTACTTAGGATTGTTAGTATCAACTGATATGCTTGTTAAGCTTTCACAATTTAGGAATGCTGTATCTCCGATGTCTGTAACGTTGTTCGGTATCGTTATGCTCGTTAAACTACTGCAATCACTAAATGCACTGTTCCCGATACCCGTCGCACTGTCGGGAATAGTTAACACATTTACTGACTTATCCTTAACACCTGTAATTGTAAGAGTAGTAGTCGTTGATGTGAAATTATAATTGCTCAAATCTTCATTGATTTTCCACTTTGCAGTATACGTAGCATTTGCAGACGGCATAGTAAATGTATAACTCAAATTCTTAGTAAGTTCTTGCGTTCCGTTATACCAGCCGACCCATGTGTAACCGATATGAGTATTTGCCGTTACGGTAACGCTATCGCCGACTTTATAAGTATCGTTAAGCGACGATATAGTGCCGGCAGTCGTATTATTGCTGGAAATAGTCACTTTGCACCATTTTGCAGTATATGTTGCATTTGCAGACGGCATTGTAAATGTATAACTCAAATTCTTAGTAAGTTCTTGCGTTCCGTTATACCAGCCGACCCATGTGTAACCGATATGAGTATTTGCCGTTACGGTAACGCTATCGCCGACTTTATAAGTATCGTTAAGCGACGATATAGTGCCGGCAGTCGTATTATTGCTGGAAATAGTCACTTTGCACCATTTTGCAGTATATGTTGCATTTGCAGACGGCATTGTAAATGTATAACTCAAATTCTTAGTAAGTTCTTGCGTTCCGTTATACCAACCGACCCATGTGTAACCGATATGAGTATTTGCCGTTACGGTAACGCTGTCGCCGACTTTATAGACGGTCTTTGCCGAATATACCGAGCCGGCGCCGACGTCGTTTCTTGCGAGCGTGAGCGTGTACAGCTTGCTTACTGTCGCAGTTTCGCTGTCATCGGATATCAGGTAGTCGGCGTTGGTGTCGTATGCGCAGACGGTAATTTCGCCCGTGCCGTCGGCGTCGTATATCGGGCTGTCGTTGGTTATTTTATAAGTCGTGCCCGTTACGTTTATGTATGTGTTGTGGTGCTTTATCCTATAAGCGTTCGCATGGGCGACCGTCGTCCAGGATAGGGTATAGGAGCAGTCGTTGTTTTCCGTTATCGTGACCTCGGGCGTTTTGAGGCGTTTTTTGGTTATGCTGTAGCCTAACGCGGCGGAAGAACTCCAATTATCTCTTACGGGTGTCACCGAAACGGTGTAGTCGCCGGCTTCGAGATCCGCCAAACTGTATGTCGTGTACGTGATAGTCGCTTTGAGAACGCCGTTTACGCGTACCTCATACGTCGCGGCGTTTTTGACGGTTTCCCAAGAAATGGTCGAAGTGGATATGTTGAAGCTCACGCTTGCGCGCGCGAGCATGTGATGCGAATAGTATTTTTCCGTCCATGCCGAGTTGACGGTGTGCTCGCCGTCGCCGTTGGCACGGATCTTTACGGTGTAGTAGCCTGCTGTCATGCCGTCGGGGAAAGTCCAGCTTGTCGCGGTCATGCTTTCTTCGGACACTTTCGATATGCCCGAATACACTTCTACTTTGTAGCCTTGTGCGCTGTCTACGGCAGCCCAAGAGAATACGCCGTCCGCTACGCCGACGCTCGGCGAGTACAGTTGCGAATCGTCGGTGCGCTGCAAAACCCATTCGGCGTACAGACGTATGCCCGAACGCGTCACGCGCTCGGACGTGTCGAATTTTTCGGAAAGTATGTAGCTCCCGTCCGCAGTCTGACCGTCGCTGTAATACCAGCCGTTGAATATGTAGCCGGAGCGCGTGGGGATATATGTTATCAGCCCGCGCTCGGTGGACTTGACTGTATCCGTCGAGCCGGAATAGTTATGCACGAAAGTGACGCTGTACTCGGGTATATTCAGCTCCCAGCCGGCGTAGAGCGTCGTCGCGCCCGTCACCGTGTCCGTGCCGAAATTCCACGGCGTCGTCGTTCCGCCGTCCCTGTACCAGCCCGTAAACGTGTAGTCGGTGCGCACGGGGTCGTTCGGGCGGCTGATAGTATGATTGACGGAGCCCGTGATCGTCTTTGTGTCGTTGCCGTCTATCTTGCCGCCGTTGGCGTTGAAAATTACGTTGTATGTAGTGACCGTCAGCCTCGGTATTTCGGTTACGCCCGTCTTTTCGGAACAACGCGTGCAGTGGTGCGACTTGCTCCCTGCGTGCTCGAGCGTTGCGGTGATATCTACCGTCCATTCGGTTTCCCAATCATGACCGAGCTTATTTATTGTTATGTCGGCGTCCGATATTTCGGTCGTCGCGGCGGCGTCGGAGAACTTTCTGCCGCACGAGCAGTAATAGTATGCGGTATTACCGTTTGTTGTGCATGTAGCTGACCGAGCAAGGACGAAGGCAGGCGAGTGCGTATGCCCGATAGGTATGGAAGGGTCTTGCGAGCCTATCATGGGGATCTCGGTCACGTCGGTCTTTTCGGTGCAGCGCGTGCAGTGGTGCGACTTGCTTCCGGCGCGCTCCGTCGTGGCGGCGATGTCTATCGTCCATTCGGTTTCCCAATCATGACCGAGCTTGTTTATTGTGATGTCTGCGTCGGTGAGTTCGACTGACATGTTGTCGTAGGAGAATTTCTTGCCGCAGGAGCAGGTGTAATAGGCGATATTCCCCTTTATAGTGCATGTAGCAGACCGTGCGGCAACGTAGATAGGCGAGTGCACATGCTCGATAGGGGACGGTTCGGACGAATTATCACCGGACTTACTGTCGTTTTTGCTCGCGCAGGCGGCAAAACCGAATGCGCAGAAAATAACGCATATGAGCAAAATAGCCGTGAAAGTGAATTTACGTTTCATAATAGCCTCCGATCGGACGATGCATCGACGCGCATTGCGCTTTTAAAAGTACATCGAATATCTTGATTGATGCACTTATTCGATTAGTAAGTGGGTCGGTTGGCGTCAATCGGACGGCAAACGCGCAAAAATTCGACTTATTACACGGAAAATCTTGACTTTATCGGCTACCGTCGCTATAATAATAAAGAAAAATGTGCATCAATCAAGATAATTGACGCACATTTTTTGTTGCGGTGTTTATGCGATCAAAATTAAAACGGCAGAGCTATGTCTTGCCGTTTTGGGAATTTTCATATTCTTTCAGTCAACTTTGTCACAACATCCGAAGCGCCGTAAAGCACCGCCATGATCCGCAATTCTTTTGTTTCTTCGATCACCTTGTAAACGATAACAAAATTTTTCACTTCTGTCCGACGATATTCATTACCTAATGTTATCTTTTTGTTTTTTAGTTTAGGCATCGAATACGGATATGTGGTTATTGTATCTACTGCGTTGAGTATATCCGACCACAATTTTTGCGCCGCTTGCGGGTTTTGCAGTTCTTCGCTTATGTAAGCAAGCGTTTCGCGTATATCGTCCTCCGCTTGTTTGACGATTAGGCTTTTGTATTTTTCAGCTTCCATAAGTTTGATCCAACTCCGACGCGAACGAATCGAAACTCCTCATTTGACCTGCTTTTTCTTGCGCCTCGGCTGCACGTAATCTTGCAGCGAGAAGTTGTTCCGCGCGTTCCTCTTGCGACATAGCCGTTACCGGAAACGGAATGCCTTTTTCTCGTATAGCCGCAAGCAAAAACATGTTGACTGCCGTGGTCATATCCAAACCCATTTTGCCGAAAATCGTTTTTGCCTCGTCGCGTACATCTGTATCGACTTTAATACTCATATTAGCTTTCATATGACTGCCTCCTACATTTAGTTTATGCCAATCATAGCATATAATACGGTTATTGTCAATACGTTGGACGTATTTTTGTTTACAATAGCAATTTGCCGAGCTTGTTCATCATTTCCGATTTGTGTTCCCATAGCGAGTGCACGTAGCGGTTGAGCGTTATCGTAGCGTTTTTGTGCCCGAGTATCTCGGACAGAGTTTTGACGTCCATTCCGCATTCGAGCGCGCGCGTCGCAAACGTATGCCGCAGGGCGTGAAAGCCTTTATGCGCAATGCCGAGCTTTTTCAGCAAAAGCTCGAATGTTCGCTGATAGCTCCGCACGAACACGGGCGAGCCGCCTGCCGCTACGACGTAATTACACTTGCTTTGCTTTTTCATCTCGCGCAAGAGGGCGAGCACTGGCTTGGGCAGTGGGATATCCCGACGCGAGTTTTCCGTTTTCGGCGTGTCGGAGATCACACAACGTTTGCCGTCTATGTATCCGTCGTGGCAGGTCTTTGTGACCGACAGGGTGGACTTATCGAAGTCGATATCATTCCAGGTGAGCGCCAACAGCTCGCCTATGCGCAAGCCGGTGTAAAGGCAAAGTACGATGCCTTTCAGTTTCGGCTTTTCGCTTTTAAGAACATATTGCTCGATCTTCTTTTGCTCCGATACGGAAAAGCACTCGATCTGTTTTTCCACGATCTTCGGGCGTTTTACTCGGTCGGCGGTGTATTCGGGGATAAGCCCTGATATGTGCGCCGCCTTCAGCGAATTTTGCACGACGGATATGACCGACTTGACGAAGTTGGGGGATAGACCTTTGCCCGTGCGCCTGTTGCCGCCGACAAGCAAGTCCGAGATATACCGTTGCAACACCATGGGTTGTAAGTCGGCAAGCTCATAATTTCCGAGCTCCGGAATGATATGTACTTCGGCGGTCTGGCAGTATCGCTCGAACGTCCGCTGTTTGCTCGACGTTTTGACGTAAGCGTTCAGCCACTCGTCGAGCCAATCTCTGTATTTCATAAACGAATTTCTCCTTGGGTTTTGATGTGTAGATTATAGCCGAAAGTGTATTGCCGTAAAATCGGATAAATATTTTTCGATTTTTTAGCTAAAACGCTTGACAAACATATTATAGGCGCATATACTGTATTTGAACAGTTGAATATTTGTTCAAGTGTTGTAGTAAGGAGGAGCCGATATGGCAGGGTCAAGTGAAAATACGCGCGATCTCGAGGCGCGCGCAGGAAAAGGCGCGGCGGTCGCGGAAGGCGAGGCGAGCGGAAAGCCGGAGCATGTGCACGGTGAAACGGTAAAGCGTGCCTTGGCGGCGATGCCCGACGACGATCTTTTGGTCGATATTTCCGAGCTTTTTAAGGTGTTCGGCGATTCGACGCGGACCAAGATACTCGCGGCGCTTTCGGTAGACGAGATGTGCGTGGCGTGCATATCCGAAATACTCAATATGAGCGTTTCGGCGGTATCGCACCAGCTTCGCATACTGAGGCAGTCCAAGCTCGTCAAGACGCGGCGTTCCGGCAAGGAGATATACTATTCACTCGACGACGATCATATCGGCAGGATACTGACGACGGCGCTCGAGCACGTAAAAGAGCTGTAGGAGGCTTATCATGACAAAGACATACAGGGTACATAATCTCGACTGCGCGAACTGCGCCGCCAAGGTGGAGCGCGCCATAAACAAGATAGACGGGGTAAATTCCGCGTCGGTCAACTTTTTCGCACAGAAGATAACCGTGGACATATGCGACGACAGGTCGGACGCCATAATCGGCGAGATCAAACGCGTGTGCAAAAAGGTCGAGCCGGAAATGGAGTTCAAAGCGTAGTCGGCGCTATGTTTTAGGAGCGTTACCGTGAAAAATAACAGGAAAAATTTAGTGCGGATAATCATATCCGCGCTGATGTTTGCCGCGGCTTTACCGTGCTACATTTTGCTCGAGGAGCGCGCGTCGATATGGGTGTGGGCGGCGGTTTTTGCCGTAATATACATCGTTATCGGCTACGACGTTTTGATCCGCGCGGCGCAGAATATAGCGCACGGCAAGGTGTTTGACGAGAACTTTTTGATGATAGTCGCGACAGTCGGCGCTTTCGCCGTAACCGAGTTTTCGGAAGCGGTCGCCGTCATGCTGTTTTATCAGGTGGGCGAGTATTTTCAAAGCTATGCGGTCAACAGGTCGCGCAAGAGCATTTCGGCGCTCATGGAGATATGTCCCGAAACGGCGTGCGTGCTGACCGACGGCGGCGAGCAGATCGTCGAGCCCGATTCGGTCGAGGTCGGCTCGATAATAGTCGTGCGGACGGGCGAGCGCGTGCCTATCGACGGGACTGTGGAGAGCGGCGAAGGGTTTTTGGACTGCTCGGCGCTCACCGGCGAGAGCGCGCCCGTGGCGGTGCACGTCGGCGACGACGTGCTGTCCGGCGCGATAAGCACGTCGAGCGTGCTGCGCATACGCACGCAAAAACCGTACGCCGACAGCGCCGTCGCCAAGATACTCGATCTTGTGGAAAACGCGTCGGCGAAAAAGGCAAAGACGGAAAACTTTATTACGCGGTTCGCCGCGGTCTACACGCCTGCGGTGGTTATCGCCGCGGTGCTGCTCGCCGTCGTGCCGCCGCTGTTTATCGGCTATAACGTCGCGAGCGTGTGGACGGAGTGGCTCAAGCGCGCGTTCGCATTCCTCGTGGTGTCGTGCCCGTGTGCGCTCGTTATATCGGTGCCGATGTCGTTTTTCGGCGGTATCGGCGCGGCGAGCAAGCGCGGGATATTGGTCAAGGGCGGAAACTGTTTGGAGATCTTGAACAAAGCCGACACGATAGTATTCGACAAGACGGGAACGGTGACGAAAGGCAGTTTCGAGCCGGTGCGTATTCTGTGCGCCGACGGTGTCGATGAAAACACGGTGCTTTGCACCGCCGCCAAAGCGGAGAGCTGTTCTCTGCACCCGATAGCGCGCTCCGTGGTGACGGCGGCGGAGGCTGTGGGCTTCCGCCCGACCGCAAACCTCGCCGCGAGCGAGATAGCAGGGCGCGGCATAGCGGTGAGCGACGGGGATGCGGAAATTCTGTGCGGAAGCGCGGCGCTAATGACCGAGCGCGGAGTATCGTTCGCGCCCGTCGAGGGCGCCGTCGGCACTTGCGTGTACGTAGCGGAAAACGGCGCGTATGTCGGCGCGATCGAGATAGCGGACGCCGTTAAGGACGATTCCGCGGCGGCGGTAAAGGCGTTTAAGGCGTCGGGCATGCGCACGGTTATGCTTACGGGCGACAACGCCGCCACAGCGCGCGCGGTCGCCGAAAAAGCCGGAATCGACGAGTTCTACGCGGAGCTTTTGCCCGAAGATAAAGTGCGCAAGATGGAGGAGATAAAGGTAAATAAGGACGGCGAAGGCGATAAAGACCGCCGCGTCGCGGCGTTTGTGGGCGACGGAATAAACGACGCGCCCGTCATTTCGAGCGCAGACCTCGGCATCGCCATGGGCGCGATCGGCAGCGACGCGGCTATCGAGGCGGCGGACATCGTGCTCATGAACGACAGGCTTTCGCAGATAGCCGTGGCGAGAAAAATAGCCAAAAAGACGGTCGCCGTCGTCAAGCAGAATATCGTCTTTGCGCTCGCCGTAAAAGCGCTCGTGTTGGTTCTCGCGGCGTTCGGCATAGCGAGCATGTGGCTCGCCGTGTTCGCGGATGTCGGCGTGGCGGTGCTCGCCATACTCAACGCGATGCGCGTTCTTAAGACCAAGCCCGAAGCGGCGACGGAGCGAACAGTCGAGGCGGGGAATAGGCTTTAGGCGCGATTGCCGCTTGACGGTCGATAACAGTCCGATATATCGAGCAAAATGCGCGTGCGGGAGCATATATTGCCAGTGCGCGCTTTAAATTACCGTCATAATATACAAAAATACTTGATTTCGACGGCGGTTCGGTGTATACTTTAAGTATAAATTCAAGCGAGGAAGCTATGACTACAAAACAGATCAAACAGTATGAGATCTTATGCGAATTTTTCGGTTCGGACATGCTCAAAGCGGCGGCGGTGGACAAATACTTCAACGCCATGCTCAAGCTCGACTATTCGTTTGCGGAGGACCTGTGGGAGTACATGCTCGTCCGCAACGACGCCGACCTCAAAAATTCGGCGGTGTCGAAGCTCTATATCGATCGCGTGTTCGAGCTCTTTATCGCGGCGGCGGCGCCGAAGGTGGTCAAGACCTTGCTCGATAGACCGGTGATATTGCGCGCGGTCTTTCAGTTTTCCGCTATGGCGGGCGAGGGCGAGATGTTCAATATTCCGCTCAACCTGCTCGTGGCGAACAAGGTGGACGCAGTGGACACCATGCTCAAGGCGGTCGCCAAGAACACGGCTATGAAGTCGTCTTTCGGCGCGTACATGGTCGCGTTCCTCGACAGGTTCTTTATCGAGATGATGAAAAAGAGCCCGCAGCGCAAGGTGGAGCTCAACCGCAAACAGTCGGCGCTCCTCACAGCGCACGTGCAGAAAGTGCACGGCGACGAAAGGGCTATGCTCATTCAGCGCGTAAAAGAGGTATTGTAAATGCCCGTCACCATCTCGTCCAAGCTGCCGGCTTTCGGCGCGCTCGAGCGCGAGAACGTATTTGTCATGTCGAGCGATCGAGCCGAGGTGCAGGATATCCGTCCGCTCGAGATAGCGATACTCAATCTTATGCCCAATAAGATAGATACGGAAACTCAGCTCCTGCGGCTTTTGGCGAACTCGCCGTTGCAGTCCGAGGTGGTTTTTTTGCGCACCGAAAGTTACGATCCCAAGAACACGCCCATCGAGCACATGCGGTCGTTTTACCACACGCTTGACGACGTGAAAAGCGAAAAGTCAAAGTTCGACGGGCTGATAATAACGGGCGCGCCCGTCGAGATGTTCGACTTTAAGCAGGTGGCGTATTGGCGCGAGCTGGAAAACGTTATGGAATGGGCGCGGCACAACGTCTACTCCACATTGTACATCTGCTGGGCGGCGCAAGCCGGACTGTATTATCGCTACGGCATCGACAAAAAAGTCCTGCCGCGCAAGCTGTCCGGCATATTTTCGCACCGCGTTCTCGACAAGACCAATCCGCTCACGCGCGGCTTCGACGATATGTTTATGGCGCCGCACTCGCGGCACACCGAATCCGATTCGGCGGCTATGCACGCCACACCCGACCTTCGCGTGCTCGCGGAGTCCGAAGAAGCCGGCGTGTATCTCTGTTGCTCCAAAGACCTCAGGCACGTGTTCGTTTTCGGGCACGGCGAGTACGATGCGGACACGCTGCACAACGAGTACATGCGCGACACCGAGCGTGGGCTCGACATAGCGCCGCCGCAGCACTATTATCCGAACGGTCAAATAGGCGTCATTCCGCCGCTTACTTGGCGCGCACACGAATCGCTGTTGATAGGCAACTGGCTCAACTACTGCGTCTATCAGGAAACGCCGTACGACATCAAGGCGATAAAATAACGCCGCCGATAAAGTCGATAGATATGTAAAACAGCGCGCCGAAAAGTTTTATGCGGCGCAAAACAAAATACCTCTTACAAGGAGATCTCATAATTATGCGCAGAACAAAGATCGTATGCACGCTCGGACCCGCGACGGACGATTACGCGGTGCTCAAAGCCATGGTGCGCGCCGGCATGAACGTCGCGCGGCTCAATTTTTCGCACGGCACTTACGACGATCACCGCGCGCGTATCGAAATGGTCAAGCGCGCGCGCAAGGAAACGGGCGTACCCGTCGCCATACTTTTGGACACCAAAGGTCCGGAGATACGCATAAAGACGTTTAAAAACGGTAAAGTAGAGCTCAAAAAGGGCAGTAAGTTCATTCTTACCACGCGCGAAACGGAAGGCTCCGAGAGCGGCGTTTCGATAACTTACGACGAGCTGCCCAAGTATGTGCGCAAGGGCGCGCGCATACTCGTAAACGACGGACTTATCGAGCTTAAGGTCGATTCCATAAACGCCACCGATATAGTGACGACGGTGCAGAACGACGGCATGCTGTCCGACAGGAAAAGCATCAATCTTCCCGACACCGAAATAGATATGCCCTATCTTTCGGACATCGATAAGTCGGATATAGAGTTCGGCATATCGCAGGACGTGGATTACATCGCCATGTCGTTCGTGCGGTCGGTCGAGGACGTGCGCATAGTCAAGCAGCTTTTGAACGCCAACGACGCAAACGACATACAGCTCATAGCCAAGATCGAGAACCGCTCGGGCGTGGATAACGTAATGTCCATACTCGCAGAGTGCGACGGCGTTATGGTGGCGCGCGGCGACATGGGCGTCGAGATCCCGTTCGAGGAATTGCCCGGCATACAAAAAGACATAATTTCGCGCTGTTATCGGCAGGGCAAAAAGGTTATCACCGCGACGCAGATGCTCGAATCGATGATAAACAATCCGCGCCCGACGCGCGCCGAGATATCGGACGTAGCAAACGCCATTTACGACGGCTCGTCGGCTATAATGCTTTCGGGCGAAACCGCGGCGGGAAGTTATCCGGTCGAAGCGGTGCGAACCATGGCGACGATAGCCGAGCGCGCCGAAAGCGGCATAAACTACAAAAAACGCTTCCATGCGCTCGAAGCGCAGATAAAGTCGGTGACGGACGCCGTTTCGCACTCGACCTGCGCCGCGGCGTTCGACCTCGACGCAAAGGCAATAATCGCCGTGTCGCAGTCGGGCTACACTGCGCGCAAGGTTTCGCGCTTCCGCCCGTCCGCGCCGATAATCGCCGCAACGACGTCGCAAAAGGCGTACAATCAGCTCGCCATGAACTGGGGGGTGACGCCGACGCTCAGCAAAAAGCAGGAGTCGTCCGACGATCTTTTCCGCCACGCCATTTCGTGCGCGCTCAATACCGGCATAGTCGCGGAAGGCGATCTCGTGGTGATAGCCGCCGGCGTGCCCGTGGGCGTTTCCGGAAACACCAACACCATGCGCATAGAGTACGTCAAAAAGTTTTGATCGCGCGTAAATTAATATTCGTGCGGCAAAATTCATAAACCCGTTAAATTTTCAATCATGTCAACAGTCGAAAAAAAGAAAATTCTCATAGTGGAAGACGAAGCGCAGATCTCGAGATTTTTGCAGCTCGAGCTGGAGCACGAAAACTACGCCTGCACCGCCTGTGCGGACGGGCGCGAGGCGCTCAACACCGCGCTCGCGGAGGACTTCGACCTTATAATCCTCGACGTAATGCTGCCGTCGCTCAACGGCATAGAAGTGCTGCGCCGGCTGAGGCTCGAAAAGCAGACGCCCGTCATAATACTGACGGCGCGCGATCAGGTGGTCGATAAGGTGAACGGCTTGGATATCGGCGCAAACGATTATATGACAAAGCCGTTTGCCATAGAGGAGCTTTTGGCGCGCATAAGACTGCACACCAAGCGCGCGTCCGCTACGAACGGAACGGTGACTTGCGGTAAGCTTTCAGTCAATCCCGAAGCGCGTATCGCGAGCTACGACGGACGCCCTATAGACCTTACCAAAAAAGAATTCGATCTGCTCGAATATCTTATCAGCAATCGCAACGTCGTGGTCAGCCGCGAAAAGCTGCTCGACGCGGTGTGGGGATTTGATTTTTACGGCAGTACAAATGTCGTAGACGTGTACGTCAGATATCTGCGCTCCAAAATAGACGATGTTTACGGCGTGACTGTTATCGAAACGGTGCGCGGCGCCGGCTACGTTATACGATGAGACATTCCGAAGAACATAACGACGTGCACGTCGGCGGCGTCGAAAAAAGCGTCGATGTCGCAGGCTCCGACAGGCGCGCCGCACACTCCGTTATCTTGCCGAACTCCGCCGCGGACGGCGAGAAGAAGGAAGCGGTCAAAGAAACCATCGAAGAAATAAAGAACGAGCATGCGCAAAAACCGGTAAAAAAGCGCAACGCGGCAGAGACGGCGCTCAAAGTCGTCGCGGTCGTGTTCTTTCCCGTAACGCTTATCCTGTGGGGATTCAGAGCGCTGTTCAAAAGATTTAAGGTGGGGATCACGGCAAAGACGACCATAGTCTTTACCGTCGTTTTCGGCGTGATGATAATAGGTTATGCGGCGTTTACGATAGCGAGCATAACGGCGCGAGTAAATTCGTCGGACGGATATGTTTCGGACGAGTTTATACACAAGCTGACGGTCACATCGTCCGTTTTGGCGGTGGTGTTTATCGTCCTCGGCGCGGCGCTCGGCGGACTTAGCAGTCAGTACATGATAGAGCCCGTGCGCAAGATAACGCGGCGCATAAAGGACGTATCCGACGAGAACATCTCGGCGCGGCTCGATCCCGTCGATTCGCAGGACGAGTTCATGGAGCTTACGGATAGGATAAACGCCATGCTCGATTCGCTGCAGCAGGCGTTCGAGCGGCAGGAAAACTTCGTGTCGGACGCTTCGCACGAGCTCAAAACGCCGCTGTCGGTCATCGCCGGCTACGCCAATCTGTTGAACCGCTGGGGTAAGGACGACCCCAAAATACTCAACGAGTCGGTGGAAGCTATCTTGCGCGAAAGCGAAAACATGAAGCGCATCGTCGATCAGCTTTTGTGGCTCGCAAAGCTCGGCAATTTTACGCTCAACGCCACGGTGTTCAATCTTTTCGAAACCGTTTCTGACATAGTGGATGGCTACAAAATGGTCAACACCAAGCACGACATATCGCTCGTCGGCGACGCGTCCATAACGCTCGAAACGGATAAAAACCTCGTGACGGAGGCGGTGCGCACGCTCGTGGACAACGCCATCAAGTACACGCCGCCGCAGACGGGCGAGATAAAAATAAGCGTCGATCTCGGCGAGAGCGACGGCAGAAAATGCGTGGAAATAGCGGTGGCGGATAACGGGATAGGCATATCCGAAGCTGACCGCGAACATATTTTCGAGCGGTTTTACCGCTGTGACAAGGCGCGCGGAAGGGAGTCCGGCTCGAGCGGGCTCGGGCTTACTATATGCAAGTCCATTGTGGAGATGATGGGCGGCGAAATATACGTGACGTCGGAGCCGAACGTCGGCAGCACGTTTACAATAAAACTATATTGACGTAGTCGCGCGGCTGCGGCGTTTCGGCTCGTCTTTTGCGACTAAAGCAACAGCGACGCGGCTATCACCACGCCTGCGCCCGGAAGCCCGAGCAACCCCACAATGAGCGCGTTGAGTGCGTTGAACGGCAGCACGATGACGTTGAACGCGGACAATCCCGCTATCAGCGCGCCGCCTGCGACGGAGTTGATAAGCAGGCGCGCCGCGCCTTTGGTCTTTAGCCGCATTGCCCACACCGTCACGGCGACGAGGACGAGTGCGGCAACGACCGCAAGTACGATCTCCAAGCTCTTATCCATACTATAATATATGTTTGAATTTTTGCGCTCATGAATTTATGTCGGGTGCGCCGCGGCGCATCGCGAGCGCAACGCTCGAATTTTCCTGCCGTGCAACGCTTGACTAAAACGCGGTTTATGTGTTAAAATTTTTTCAAATTACTTTCGGAGCTACATATGGCTAAAAACGACGACAGATTTGTCAATCAGATAGCGGATATCAACGCCGACTACACAAAGTGGTACACCGACGTGTGCTTAAAGTCGGAACTTTGCGACTACGGTCCCGTAAAGGGCACGATGGTGTTCAGACCGTACGGCTACGCCATTTGGGAGATGATACAGGCGGAAGCGGACAGGCGCTTCAAAGCGCACGGCGTGCAGAACGCGTATTTTCCCATGCTCATTCCGCAGTCGTTTTTGATGCGCGAAGCGGAGCACGTGGAGGGCTTTGCGCCCGAAGTTGCGACCGTTACGCACGTGGGCGAAACGGAGCTTGCCGAAAAAATAGTGCTCCGCCCGACGTCCGAAACGATAATAGGCAATCTGTATTCCAAGTGGATAGGCTCGTACCGCGATCTGCCGCTAAAGCTCAATCAGTGGGCTAACGTGGTGCGCTGGGAAAAGACGACGCGTCCGTTCTTGCGCACGAGCGAGTTCTTGTGGCAGGAAGGGCACACCGCGTTTGCGAGCGCGGAAGAGGCGAACGCCGACGCGCTGGAAATGTTGGACGTGTACAAAGAGATAGCCAACGACGTGCTGTGCCTGCCCGTTCTGTGCGGCAAAAAGTCGGAAAAGGAAAAGTTTGCCGGCGCGGTCGCGACTTACGGCATGGAAGCTATGATGAAGGACGGCAAGAGCTTGCAGTCGGGCACTACGCACTATCTCGGCGATAACTTTGCCAAGGCGTTCGACGTGAAGTTTTTGGATAAGGACGGAACGCACAAATACGCTTATCAGGCGTCCTGGGGAATATCCACGCGGCTCATCGGCGCGATAATAATGGCGCACGGCGACGAGCGCGGTCTTTGCCTGCCTCCGCCCGTCGCGCCCGTTCAGGCGGTCATAATACCCATCGGCGCGGCGAAAAATCCCGAGGTGGGCGAGAACGCCGCCAAGCTGAAAGCGGCGCTCGAAGCCGCGGGGGTGCGCGTCGTCATCGACGAGCGCGACTGTTCGCCCGGCTTTAAGTTCAATCATTGGGAGCTACGCGGCGTGCCGCTGCGCATAGAGCTGGGCGCACGCGATATCGCGTCCGGCGTCGTTACGGCGTGCCGACGCGACAGCGGCGAAAAGTTCACGATAGCCGCGGACGGCGTTGCCGCGCGCGTGCCCGAATTGCTTTGCGAAATAGCGCGCGCCATGTTCGACAAGGCGAGCGGTTTTACCGAAGCGCATATCCTGCCCGTGTCGAGTCTCGAAGAGATGTCGGCGGCGCTCGACGGCGGAAACTTCTGCGACAGCTATTGGTGCGGCGACAGGGAATGCGAGGATAAGATAAAACAGCTCTACGCCGCCACGAGCCGCGTTTTCCACGCCGACCAATCGCACGTCGGCGAGCACAAATGCGTGTGCTGCGGCAAAAAGGCGAAACACCGCATATACTTCGCGCGCGCGTATTGACGCCGCGGTCGCTTGTTTGAAATCGCAAAAAAACAACTCGTCGTTATTTCGACGAGTTGTTTTTGTATGTATTGAATTGCGTTTAGATCCTTTGGAACTTGCCGTCTTTTTTGTGCACCACGAGCTGTGCGTGCAGGCGACGGGCGAGGTCTTTTGCCACAACGAGCGCTTCCTGCTTGGTCGCCAGGCGGCGGTACGCGCGGTCGGTGTCCGTCCTCAAGATGACCCAGTTGTTCTTTACTCTGTCGAACTTGAGCGTGACTTTGACAGCCGACGTTTCGTCGCCGTACTCGTCGTAATACTCGTCCTCGTCATCATCGTCGGGCGGCGTTTCCACGACGACCGGTTTTTTGCGGACGGGCGCTTGCTTTTGCGGCTGTTCCTGCTGTGCCTGTTGCGAAGAAGAACGTGCGGTGCGCGTCGGCGCGGTGCGCGCGGCTTCGCTGTTTGCGCGCGTAGCTTCGTCGAGCTGTTTTTGCAGCGACTGCGCCTTCATCTGCGCGTTTTCCGCTTTGAGCTTGTTCATCTCGTTTTCGAGATTGCGATTTGTCTTGTTGAGCTCGTTGACGGTGTTCTGAAGATCGTGACTGTCGGCGCGCTCGCTCGAGTAGCGGTTGAGCGCGTCCGTGAGGGAATCGATGCGCGCTTGCTTTTCGCGATTGTCGTTTTCGAGCTCGGCGATGCGCCGATCGGCTTGACCGTCGCTTTGCGCCTCGACGGGGATATTTGCGTATTCGCGTTCCACTTGCTCGCGAATGATAGGCTCAAGTTCGGCGCGTATCTGTGCGCGGAGCTCGCCGCTGTCCTTTTCGCCGCCGGCGTTTTCCGCTTCTTCCGCAAGGTGCTTGTTCTTTACTTTGAGCGCGTTTATCTTTTTCTTATTTTTGGCGTGGCAGCACGCTACGATAATAAACGTGATCAAAAGAATGACGACAAGAGCTGCCGCTATTATGAGAAACAGCGCGGCGTAATCCGTGACCCATGTTCCGAGGTTTTCTATCGCCCAAGTATTAAGTCCGTCCATTGTTTCCTCCGTATGTCTTGGTTTTGCGATATTATAGCACATTTGTATGTGTGTGTCAATAGTTTTGTGCGCCGTAATTTGCTCGTGTCGTGCGCAAATCGGCGTACGTGCTTGACAAAGGCGCGCAAATAAATTATCATAGAAATATCAAAAGCTACGGCGGAAAGAAGAATGTTAAGAACCATATCGTCAGAAAGCGTCACCGAAGGACATCCCGACAAAGTCTGCGACTATATCGCAGACTGCATACTCGATGCGGCGCTCGAAAAGGACAAAAACAGCAGGATAGCGTGCGAAGTGTGCTGTGCGACGGGACTTGCCGTCGTTCTCGGCGAGTTCGATACGCAGACAGATTTTATCGACGTGCAAAGAATAGCGCGCACCGCCATTGCCGAGGTGGGATATACCGACCCGTCGCTCGGCTTCGACGCTTCGACGTGCGCGGTCTTAAACTGTATCAACGGGCAGTCGCCCGACATAGCGCAAGGCGTCGTGCAGTCGCTCGAAGCGCGCACCGGCGCGTCGAATGACGAGTACGACGCAGTCGGCGCGGGCGATCAGGGCATGATGTTCGGCTACGCTTGCTCCGAAACCCCCGAGCTCATGCCTATGCCGATAACGCTCGCGCACGGCATAACTAAAGCGCTCGCAGGCGCCAGAAAGAGCGGCGAACTCAAGTTTTTGCGTCCCGACGGCAAAGCCATGGTGTCGCTCGAATACGACGGAGCGGTCCCCGTCGGCATAAAGACGGTGGTCGTTTCGGCGCAGCATACGCCCGACGTTTCGGACAAAGCTATCGAAGAAGGCGTTATCGAATGTGCCGTCAAGCGCGCTATACCGAAAAAGCTGCTCGGTTCCGCGCAGATACTCGTAAACCCCACCGGCAGATTCGTAGTGGGCGGACCGGCAGGCGACACGGGCGTCACCGGTCGCAAGATAATAGTGGATACGTACGGCGGCGCGATCGCGCACGGCGGCGGCGCATTTTCGGGCAAGGACGCGTCCAAGGTGGATAGGTCCGCGTCGTACTACGCGCGCTATGTGTGCAAAAATCTCGTCGCGGCAGGGCTTTGCGAGCGCGTGCTTTTGCAGGTCGGTTACGCGATAGGCAAGGCGCGCCCCGTATCGCTCTTTGTAGATACGTTCGGCACGGGCGACGACGAAAGAACGCTCGCCGCCGTCAAGCGAGTATTCGATTTCCGACCTGCGGCAATAATAGATAAGCTCGGGCTGAAAGAGCCCGTGTTCAAGCGCACGACCAATTACGGGCATTTCGGCAAACCCGATCTCGCCTGGGAAAAGACCGATGCGGTCGCCCAATTGAAGGCGGAGTACTGATTTGGAGCATTTGATCGGTTCCGTAGAGGAGATCCGATTTCGCAACGACGAAAACGGGTGGACGGTTTTGGTGGCGGACGTGGACGGCGATCCCGTCACGGTCGCAGGCACGCTTCCGCCCGTAACGCCCGGAGATACGCTCGAGATGGACGGCGAGTTCGTCATTCATCCGCGTTTCGGCACGCAGTTCAAAGCGGAGCGCGCGTCCGTGGCGCAGCCGCACACAGTTTACGGCATAGTCAAGTTCTTAAGCTCCGGTCTTATAGAGGGCGTGGGCGAAAAGACTGCGGCGCGCATAGCGGAAAAGTTCGGCGCGGACGCCGTTAAAATTATAGAAGCGTCGCCCGAGCGTCTCACTGCGATAAAGGGCATAAGCGCCGCCAAGGCGAAGAAGATATCCGAGCAGTTTGAAAAACTCAAGCTCCAGCGCGAAGCGGTGATGTTTTTGGCGGGCTACGGCATAACCGTGGCGCTCGCGATGAAGCTGTACGGAATATACGGCGCGGCGACCGTCACCACTGTAAAGACCAATCCTTACGTCTTGGTGGAGGACGTCGGCGGCATAGGCTTTTTGACGGCGGACAAGATAGCGCAGTCGATGGGCATAGAGCCGACGTCCGAATTTCGCATGCGCGCCGGTCTTGTCTACGCGCTTAAAGCAGCGTGCGAGCGCGAGGGCAATACGTATCTTCCGCACGACAGGCTCATTGCGGAAGCTCGGCGGCTTTTGCAGACGCAGGACGAAGAATTGCTCGAAAAGGCGCTCGACGCTTTGATGCTCGAGCGAAAAGTCGTGTGTCCTTTCGAGGGCGCCGTCATGGGCGAGCTGTATTATCGCACCGAAAAAAGCGCCGCCGTCAAGCTCGTAAAGCGCGTGGACGGCGCGAGCACGGTGTCTGCCGATGTGGACGGCATAATAGACAGGTTTGAAAAGTCCAACGGGATAACGCTGCACGAAACGCAACGCGAAGCGGTGGTGCGCGCGGTCAACAGCGGAGTTTCGGTCATAACCGGCGGTCCCGGCACAGGCAAGACGACGATAATCAACTGCATACTTTTCGTGCTGGACGCGCTGTCGCAGACGTCGCTGCTGCTCGCGCCGACGGGAAGGGCGGCAAAGCGCATAACCGAGGGTTGCGGCCGCGACGCTTTTACCGTTCACCGCGCGCTGCTCGCGCTCGACGGCGGCGGCAAGTTCACCGAAAACGCGGTCGTCATAGACGAGTTTTCCATGGTGGATATATTCCTGTTCAAGATGATACTCGAAGCGCTCAACGACAGCGCTAAGCTCGTTATAGTCGGCGACGCCGATCAGCTCCCGTCCGTCGGGTCGGGCAATGTACTACGCGATCTCATATCGAGCGGGCTCGTGCCCGTCACGCGGCTGAGCTTTATTTACAGGCAGTCGCAGACCAGCCGCATAGCTTACAACGCGCACGAGATAAACGCCGGTCGCATGCCCGAGCTTTCGGCGCGCGACGGGGATTTTTACTTCTTTAAAATGCGCACGCCCGAGGACGTCGCGGACATGACGGTGGAGCTTGCGACGACGCGAATTTCGGCGTTCTGCGGCATAGACCCGTCGCGCATACAGGTAGTGGCGGCGCTCAAAAACGGAGTGTGCGGCGTGCACAGCCTGAACTCGCGGCTGCAACAGTCGCTCAACGGCGGCGCGAAAAGACGCGTGCAGGTGGGCGACATCACATTCGCGGAGGGTGACCGCGTGATGCATACCGTAAACAACTACGAGTTAGAATGGTCGCGCGGCGCTATGGACGGCAAGGGCGTTTTCAACGGCGATATCGGCGCTGTATCGCATATATTCGATACGGGCGAGATAGAAGTGGAGTTCGAAGACGGGCGGCGCGTGATGTACGTCGGGGAGAATAAGCGTCAGCTCATACTCTCGTACGCCGTGACCGTGCACAAAAGCCAGGGCTGCGAGTTCGACGCCGTAGTCATGCCCGTGGTGGGCGGCGCGCCCGTAATAATGACGCGCAATCTGCTGTACACCGCGATAACGCGCGCGAAAAAGCTCGCCGTGCTGGTGGGCGACGAATACAACATAAAGCGCATGGTCGAAAACAATTACGTGGCGGAGCGGTTTTCCGCGCTGTCGCGCTTTATCGCCGAGGCGGAGAAGGGCATGCTGAAACTGTACGGCGAAGACGTCGGCGATAAATAACGGATAGAGCATGGGAGATAACATGTACGAAAAAAACGTGTACGACAAAAAGAAGCTTACGGCGCTTCGTATCGTCCTTGCGGCGGTGGGCGCGGTGGTAGCCGGAACGGCGTTCTGGCAGTTTTTCGTCTATATGCCGGACATCATGCGGTGGCAATTCCAAATATCGGTCGCAGTCGTTTCGGCGTCCATACTCGCGGCTATATTCGCGCTTTCCGCAAAGCCGGTGTACAGACTTTTTTCGCAGCTATCCGGCGAGATAGCGCGGATAATTTCCGCGCTCGGCGCCAAAGGCACGGTCGCCGTGGTTTCCGGACTTTTTGCTGCCGGCATGGCGGGATATATGTTCGACGTGATGATACGCGGCGCGCTCACCGTTTGGGCGACGCGCATACTTTCCGACGTGCTCGTCGCGGCTGTTTTTTCCGTGCTCTGTTGCCGCGCATTCGTAAAGTGGGTCGCGTCATCCGACGACGGCGAGCCCGTGCGCAGGCAGGCGGCGTGCAACGGGTATCTCCTTACCGCGTCGTGTTTTTCGGACGAGCGCGTTTTTGTCGCCGCCGATCTTTTGTGCAACGTCAAGCTGAGCGACAACGTGTTGAAAGCGCTGTGGAAGTTCGATTGCGGCGCGGAGGCGCTCGAGCGGCTTAAAATACTGACGGCAAGCGGCGCGGTGTCCGAGCTCCGCGGCGGAGAATTCGAAACGGCGGAAGATTATGCGAGCGCGGAAGCAAAGCTCGCCGCCGCGCACAGGCTCAAGCCCGTCGAGCTCGGCGGCACGTGCTTTCCAGAAATAGGCGGAGCGTCGCTCGACGCTTTTGCGCAGCCCGACGGAGCGTTTCGCGAAAAATTTTCGAGCCGCGCCGACGCCGATACGCGCGAGGACGCGGACGATACGAACAAGAGCGAGCTCGCCGCCGATGTCGGAAAAACGGACGGCGAAATCGCGCAAACGGACTACGCCAACGGGCAAATTATCATTGACAAATAACTGCGTTTGATATATACTTTCGATAAAGGCGTTCTTTGCCGTCGGAGCGGCAAAGCGCATTCATGTTTGGACGGAGCGGCTTTTGGAATTAAAGAGCAAACATAAAGACAGACTTCGGCAAATCATACTGTCGTGCGATTCGTTCGCGACGGGTAATTATTGCTTCGCTCTGTTGTTTTTCGCGACATACGCCGCGCGGCATTGCAACGCGTACGCCGTCGAGTTTTTGCCGCTCGCGCTTCTTACCGCTTTTGCCGTGATGCCCGTGCTGTACACGGTCGTTCACAGATTTTCGCCGCTGATCTTCGGGCGATATCACTTGGCGTTGCCTATTTCGGCGCTTGCCTCGTCGCTGTTTTACGTGCTGATGTGGAGTTCTATGGACGCTTCGTCCGCCGCCGACGCATGCTCGATGTACTTCGGCACGCTGCTGTTTTTGCTTTCTTCCATGTTTTACGGATATTGCGCGTTTTCGGTGCGCGCGCGGCTTATAGGCGACAATATTTCCGCGCCGTCGCCGTATGCACTCTGTTTTTGCGCGTTGGGCGCAGCCGTCGCAATAGCCGCCGCCGCGGGGTTCCGCCGCTACGACGCGGCTACCGCGTATATCAATACGGCGTACGTTATCTCGGCGATAGGGCTCCTCTTTGCCGTAGTGCACTATCTCACCACGTTTTACGGCATACCGAGATTGGGCGGAAAGCGCAACGTCACGGTCGGCGGCGCTTTTCGGACGTTTTACGGCGGGATAAACATGAACGCGTTTTTCTCGTCGCTGCTTTTGCAGGCGGCGTTCATGACGGTCGCCGCTTTTTCCGTGTACATATGCGCGGCGTTCGTTTCTACGCGCGCGGCGTTCATATCGGCGGCTGTGTTCGTATGCGTCTACGCGGTTTCTGCGTTTTTGTGCGCGAGCCGCGTCAAGCGCCGCGGCAGGGCGCTCACCGTTGCGGCTGCGGCGCTTTCCGTGCTGTCCGCGGCGGCTCTTATAGTATTGACGGCGTTGCGGCTC
>JAMPDA010000039.1 GCA_023665905.1 Roseburia sp. | reverse complement strand
GGCTATGCCTATAATGCCGGATATGCTGGCGATAATAAATGTTTCGGCGTTAAACAGCGCGGACACATCACGTTTTCGCCCGCCGAGCGAGCGTATCACGCCTATTTCCTTGACACGCTCCATTACCGAAACGTACGTGATAATCGCTATCATAACGGTGGAAACAACAAGCGACAGCGCGGTAAACGCTATGAGCGCAGCGGTTATAATGTCTATAAAGTCATTGATCATGCTAATGACGAGTTCGAGATTATCCGTATATTTGATCTCGTTTCTTTCTGTCAGCTGCACACCGTTGACGGATATATCTATATCGGCATTGTTCCATCTGTCGAGGTATTCGGTTACATTATATTTATAATCGAAATTCGTAGGATACACGGATATTCTGTTAGGCGTATTCACTCCGCCGAGTTCGTAAAGCGCAAGCACATATGTGTTTACCGCGCTCTCTTCGGTAGATCCGCCGCCCGGCATCGCGTTTTGCATCATTCCGAGCATTTGCGACATAGCGTCTTGACTGCCTACGATCCCGAATCCGTTGAGATGCTCCTCGCCGTCAAGCATATACTTATAATTGAATGTTATGCCGGAAGTCGGCGCACCCGCCATTTCGTAGCCTATGATGCTCGTTTTGTTCTTGTCGCGCATCAGTTTGACTATATCCGATTTATCGCCGCTTTCGAGCACGAACTCGGTAAGCTTGTTCGTATAGTAAAAACCGCTGCTCAAACACCCATACGACACACTGTCCTTTCGGCGCAGCACCGCCGTGATTTTCAGATCCATGCCGTCTGCGAATTCGTCGGTAGCCGTGCCTAAATATCTACCCGACCATTGCGATACCGTGCTTCCGTTCGGCATAGTCATATCCTGAACGTCGACGCCTTTGAATATAGTATTGTTCGGATACCAGGTGAATGTTTTGTCCATGAGCGCGTCGTAAGTTATGATCGGCACTTCCAAATTTTCGTCGTACTTCTCCGCCGCATCTTCGTTGCCCGGCAAATCTTTAACCGCGCCGTACGCGATGTTGAGGAATTGTTTTTGACTTAAATATCCGAACTGCGCCAGCGTAAGATCGGCAAGAGTGTAGTCGGAATTAACTACTATCATGATTTCGTTCGCTTCCGTGGGAAACTTACTTTTTTGCGGATCGGATACTATATCGTACTGCGAAAGAATAAAGTCGGAATTATCCGGCATTTGAGCGAACCGCTCGGTGAACATCGGTATATACGACGAATATTCTTTGAAATCCGTTTGACCCAAAAGGTCGGTATACATCGCAAGCGCCGTCGTGAGCGAAAGCTGTGTCGTACCGTATCCCTCCAGCTCGAAGTCCGTGTACAGATTGTTGGAAAGATTGATCCCATACGACACATTCATCGCTTTGTAATATTCTTCGGGCATCGCTTTGACATAGTCGAGATATTCTTTTGTCAAATTGTTTTGGATAATAGACTCCGTAGCGCTGTTTCCGCGCCTTGCAAGTTCTGCGATAAGACCTTGAATATTTATTCCGTGCTCTTTATCGATATTGTCTTTTATCGCGTCCGTTTTTTCACCCATCGACATTCCCGACATGAGCATGCTCATGTCAAACGCTTCCGTACTTATCGTTATGGGATTGCCCGAAAGCATATCGTTTTGCATATCGTGTATGTAATTTTGCACGCCGGACGAAACCGCAAGCACCGTCGCAACGCCGATTATCCCGATACTGCCCGCAAAACAAACCAATAACGTGCGCTTGAACTTGGATAATAAATTCTTTGCCGAAAGCTTAAACGCACTCCAAAACGAAAGTTTGGACTTTTTTGTGCGCGGAAGTTTATCTTGATTCGGTTTTTTATCGTCGTCGTCAGTATCGACGCTTACCGCAGCTTGCGCGCCGTCCTCCGCATTACCGTTCGGCAATTCGGATCGCTCCGTATTATCCGCTTGCTCCGCATTTGCGTCGGTTTCGGTTTCGGATACTGCATCCGCAACGTCGAACGGATCGGTATCGTCTACGAGTTCGCCGTCGAGCAACTTTATGATACGCGTGGAATACCGCTCGGCAAGCTCGGGGTTATGCGTGACCATGATCACAAGACATTCGTTCGCGATTTCGCGTATAAGATCCATGATCTGAACGGATGTCGTTGTGTCGAGCGCGCCGGTCGGTTCGTCGGCAAGCAGTATCTCCGGATTATTGACAAGCGCTCGCGCTATCGCCACACGCTGACACTGCCCGCCCGAAAGCTGGTTCGGCTTTTTATTATACTGCCCCTGCAATCCGACTTTATCGAGCGCTTCGTGCGCACGTCTCACCCGCTCCGCTTTGTCTACGCCCGAAATAGTCAACGCAAGCTCGACGTTCTCCGAGATCGTTTGGTGCGGTATCAGATTATAGCTTTGAAAAACAAAACCTATGCGGTGATTGCGATATGTATCCCAATCTCTGTCGGTATAATTTTTGGTGCTTACTTCGTCAATAAAAAGCTCGCCGTCGGTGTAATGGTCCAAACCGCCGATAATATTGAGCAGCGTCGTCTTACCGCATCCCGACGGTCCGAGTATCGATACAAACTCGCTTTTGCGAAACGAAATATCTATGCCCTTCAATGCATGAACGATTGTATCGCCCGCCTTATAATCCTTGACTATCGATTTTAAACGCAACATAATTTATCCCTCCGATGTCGTATAACTTAAATTTAAGGTACTAACTCCGACTAAAGGTGCGGCATTGCACTTCGCACGCAGTTTCGCCGCAGACAGCGGAATATGTACCTTTTGCCGTCGTAGCAATTTTACAACTTAAATCAACTAAACAGTTTTTTCATAATAGCCGAAAACGCAACCACCTCGTCGTCGGTCAATTTCTGCAGGAACGCAGCTATCAAATCTTTTATCGTTTCCTCGCGCGCCGATAATGCCGCCGATCCCGCCTGCGTGATACGCAACACGACGCGCCTTCCGTCGGTCGACGCGGGTATGCGCTCGATATAACCTTTTTCGCTTAACGACTTGAGCGCAACCGCGACACGCGCCGTGGACACGCCCATAAGCTTCGCTATATCGCTCGGCATAATATCGTCGTCGCTGTATCGCAATATCCTCAAAATCACGAACATGCCCTTGAACCCATCGTCAAACAACTTGGAAATTTTGCGACATCCGTTTCTCGCAATCACATCGATCAAATCGCGAGCCGCAGCATTACGATCCATAAAACGCTCCTCACAAACAACCTAACACTGTTAGGCAGTTTACCATATTTATGCGTCAATGTCAATTAAAATTTATGCATAGACCGCATATATGTGAAATCGAATACCTGACAAATCCAAATATGCAAATTGCGAAGATTATAGGTACAATTTACGAAAACAACAACACAAAAATATTTTAAATGGTATAATCATGCATATGGATTATTCGATCGGCGAGATCGATAAATCTGCGTTTAGCGATAATAGGAGAAGATCATGAACAAGCTTGCAAAAATCATATGCGCGATGTGCATAGCCGTATCGAGCGTAACGCTCTTTACGGCATGCGGAAACAACGACGCCGCGGATAACAATGCAACGCACACGCACCGCTGGAGCACTTGGACGCGTACCGACACCGAACACAGCAGACAATGCAGGGACGGCAATTGCAACGAGATTCAACGCGCCGCACACGAAGGCGGGATTTGCAAGGCGTGCGCGGACTTTAATATCGTGGCGTTCGGCGACCTAAACGGCAGCGATCCCGCGCACAACGATTTTGTTAAGGAAGCTAATACTTGGTTTCCCG
This sequence comes from Roseburia sp., assembly GCA_023665905.1. Lineage (GTDB taxonomy): Bacteria > Bacillota > Clostridia > Christensenellales > Pumilibacteraceae > Anaerocaecibacter. The sequence continues at coordinate 1,103 of JAMPDA010000039.1, read as the reverse complement.
CAAATCTTAAATCGCATGGATTTTATTACGAATTTAACGGCAATTGGAACGCAATGACCGATGAATATCTGAACGATTACGATTTGGTCATGTTTCTCAACAATATGCCGGGGAGCGCAACGGCGCAAACCGCATTCAGAAAATATATGGAAAACGGCGGAGCTTGGTTGGGATGTCATGTAAGCGCTTTTTCAATGAACAACGACAAAAGCGATTGGCAAAAATGGTATCATAACGAATTTCTCGGCAGCGGCGATTTCCGAACAAACACGTGGAATCCTACTCGCAATAAACTTAAAACCGAAACACACGGTCATTTTGCTACCGCCGACCTACCCGATACGTTTTTGTCCGCATACAACGAGTGGTACAATTGGGAATACGACTTGCGCAAGAACGACGACATTACGATACTGCTGTCCATCGATCCGTCCGGTTACCCGGTCGGGGACAAACCCGGCGAAACTTGGAACTACGATTACGAAAATCCGGACGCGCCCAACAACTTCTGTCCGGTAGCTTGGACGAACAACAATTACAATATGATCTATATGAACATGGGGCACAACTTACAGGACTACAACACGTACGAAAAACACTCGGAAACATTCGCGAGCGCCACACAAAACAAATTCATTCTAAATGCAATATTCGGGCTTGTTGGCTACGACCCGATTATTTAACTCAAGCTCGAACCTTTATTGTTAATAGAAAAGCAAATCTCGATTATATTTTACAACATTATACCGCTCGTACAAAACCGTACAAGCGGTATTTTATTTGTTTTTTTATTATTTTTTACGTGTAAAATAAACATTATCAATGATTATTTATTCAAAAAACTAACCTTTATACAATAAAACAAAACCCCTAAACGAAATTTTTCGTTTAAGGATTTGCGTGGCAGCACGACATCGCCCGAATTTAAACTTTTTATGCGGAAAGAACATTATGGGATAGTCTCGCCGCTGTAAAACTATTCAAAGTTTTGCTGAAAAATATCGTTTATCGTTTCGGCAAATAAAGCGCGGGACTTTTTACCCATTGGATTATTGTTCTTCTTATAAAGATACAAGTCGCGTACTTCTTGCCAAAGTTTATAC
>JAMPDA010000038.1 GCA_023665905.1 Roseburia sp. | reverse complement strand
AGCATTTTTGCCCGCTTGCGGGAGCAAAAATGCGACGACGACAAATTTGGTGTAATACCCCGCGGCTTGCCGCGGAAAGCGTGCGAAGCACGCGGGTCCAGGGCTTGCCCTGGGGGGTATAATACCTAATTTATTTTTTATCTGTGTACCTGTGTGAACATTTGCGGACTTATTCGGTGTCGTCCGCGTCGGCGCACGCCGCCGCTTCTTTTTCCGCCGCCCGAACGTCCGCATTGCCGTCCGCGGGCTGTCCGCTGTTTTTGATGTTTTCGAGCGCGACGGACATCATAAGCTTTATTCGGTTTATCTGGTTGACTTCGCTCGCGCCGGGGTCGTAGTCCACGGCGACGATGTTCGCCTGCGGATACAGCCGCTTCAGCTCTTTCATGACGCCCTTGCCCGTGACGTGATTGGGCAGGCACGCGAAGGGCTGCATGCAGATTATATTGGGCGCGCCCTCGTCGATAAGCTCGAGCATTTCCGCCGTGAGGAACCAGCCTTCGCCGACCATCGTTCCCAGACTGACCGCTTGCGTGGCGCGCGTCGCGAGCTTTTTGATGGGGGAGGGCGTGCCGAACTTGGTGCCGCGAAGCGCCTTTTTCATCGGCTTGCGCAGGTGTTCCACAAACGCGATGCCGAGGTCGGAAATAAACTTGCTCTTGCGCTTGCCGTCGAGCAGCTTGTATTTTACGGTGGAATTGTAGAACGAGTACATAAAGAAGTCGAGAAGGTCGGGAACGACAGCTTCGCCGCCCTCGCGCTCAATAAGCTCCACCGCGTAGTTGTTGGCGAGCGGATGGAACTTGACGAGTATTTCGCCGACTACGCCGACGCGCGGCTTTGTTTCGCCGGTCACGGGCAACGCGTCGAATTCCTCGACTATTTGCTTGCTGTACTTTTTTACCGAAACATTGCCGAGCGCGAACTCGCGTTTAAGTATGCCGTCCCACTTTTCGTACAGCTCCCACGCTTCGCCGGCGTTCTTTTCGTACGGGCGCACTCTGTACAGACAGCGCATCAACAGGTCGCCGTATATGACTGCGTTGACGAGCGATATCACGAGGCCGGGGGTGAGCGTAAAGCCCGGGTTCTTTTCTATGCCCTGTGCGGAAAGCGATATCACCGGCACCTGCTCCATACCGGCGCTTTTGAGCGCGCGGCGTATGAGCGCGATGTAGTTTGTCGCCCTGCAACCTCCGCCCGTCTGCGTCATTATGACGGCGGTGCGGTTAAGGTCGTACTTGCCCGAAAGGAGCGCGTTCATTATTTGACCGACGACGATTATGGTGGGGTAGCACGCGTCGTTGTTTACGTACTTAAGTCCCGTCGCCACGGCGTCCTGACCGTCGGGGAGCACCTCCACGCGATAGCCGTACTTATTCAGCGCCGGCTGAACGAGGTTGAGGTGATAGGGCGAGATCTGCGGCGAAAGAATGGTGTACTGCTCGCGCATCTGTTGCGTAAACAGCACGCGTTCGGTCTGCGGCGCGGGCGCCGTCGCCTCTATGTGCTTTAGCTGTCTGTCTTTTATGACCGCCATGAGCGAGCGTATGCGTATGCGCGCCGCGCCGAGGTTGGACACCTCGTCTATCTTTAACAGTGTGTAGACCTTGTTCGCCGCTTCCAGCAGCTCTTGGACTTGGTCGGTAGTCACCGCGTCGAGCCCGCACCCGAACGAATTGAGCTGAACGAGGTCGATATTGTTGCGCGTGCGCACAAAGTTGGCGGCGCTGTACAGCCGCGAGTGATACGTCCACTGATCGACTACGCGGAGCGGCCGCGGCGCTCTGTTGAGATGCGCGACGCTGTCCTCGGTGAGAATGGCAAAGCCGTAAGAATTTATCATTTGCGGCACGCCGTGGTTTATCTCGGGATCGAGGTGATACGGTCTGCCGGCGAGGACGATGCCGTGCCCGCCCTTTTCGTCGAGCAGTTTTACTATTCCCTCGCCGCGGCGGCGCGACCAGGCGTTGAACTCCGCCTGTTCGGCGTACGCCTTTTTTACCGCGCGCTTGATCTTTATGTTCGGGATATCGGGGAACTCCTCGCAAAGGCGGTCCGCCATGCGCTTGGGTGTGGCAAACGGCAGGAACGGCGCGGCGAAAGTGACGTTGTTGTTTACAAACTCGTCGCGCATATTGAGGCGTATCACTTCCGGATACGAGCCGACGACGGGACAGTTGTAGTGGTTGTTGGCGTTTTCGTCCTCCTGCCGCTCGTAGGGCAGGCAGGGGTAGAATATAAACTTGACGCCGTCGTCTATAAGCGACTGAACGTGCCCGTGCGCTATCTTTGCCGGATAGCACACCGATTCCGACGGCATGGTTTCTATGCCTTTGCTGTAAACGTCGCGCGACGAGCGCGGCGACAGCTTTACGGCATAGCCGAGCTCGGTGAAGAACGTGAACCAGAACGGATAGTTTTCGTACATGTTCAAAAGCCGCGGAATACCGACTACGCCGCGCGGCGCCTTGTCGGGCGGAAGCGGTCTGTAGTAGGCGAACAGCCGTTTATACTTTTCGTCGAACATATTGGGCGGCTTTTCCACCGTCTTTTCGGGCGCGTTGCCGCCGCGTTCGCAGCGGTTGTTGGAAATGAACGTCCGCCCGTCGTCGAACTCCGAAATGGTCAAAAGGCAGTGATTTCCGCACTTTTCGCACCGCCGCGACGACTTGACGACGCGGAATTTTTCGAGCTGTTCTTTTGTCTTGATCGAGCTTTTGCCTCCGACGTAGTTGTTTTTGCTTATAAGCGCCGCGCCGTACGCGCCCATCAGTCCGGCTTGATTGGGACGCACGACCTCGCGGCCGGAAACGAGCTCGAAAGCGCGCAGTACCGACTCGTTGAGGAACGTGCCGCCCTGAACGATTATTTTTTCGCCCATTTCCTTGGCGTCGCGCAGTTTTATGACTTTGAACAGCGCGTTTTTGACAACGGAATAGGCAAGACCTGCGGAGATATCCGCTACCGTCGCGCCCTCTTTCTGCGCCTGCTTGACGCGCGAGTTCATGAAAACGGTGCAACGCGAGCCGAGATCGACGGGCGCGTCCGAGCCGAGCCCGACCTTGGCGAACTGTTCCGCATTCATGCCGATAGCGCGCGCGAACGTTTCGATAAAGCTGCCGCAGCCCGACGAGCACGCCTCGTTCAAGAGAATGTCGGTTATGACGCCGTCTTTTATGCGCAGGCACTTCATGTCCTGACCGCCGATGTCGAGCAGGAACTCCACGCCGGGCAGTATCGTCTGCGACGCGGTGAGGTGCGCCATTGTTTCGATCTCGCCGTTATCGAGCCCGAGCGCGGTCTTTATCAGGCTTTCGCCGTAACCCGTTATAGTGCCGTAGCCTATGTAAGCGTCGGCGGGCAACAGGTCGTATATCTGCTTGATTATCTCCGTGACCGAGGCGAGCGGATCGCCCGAGTTGGAGCCGTACCAGGAATACAAAAGTCCGCCGTCGGAGTTGATGAGCGCGACTTTTGTGGTGGTAGAGCCGGCGTCTATACCGAGGAACGCCGCGCCCGAGTGCTTTTTTATGTCCGCGAACGGTATTTCCACCTTGCTGTGCCGCAGACGGAACTGCGTCAGCTCGTCCGGTGACGCGAAAAGCGGCGACAGCCGCGTGACCTCGCCGTCGCTGATGTCCTTGACTTTTTCCAGCTTGTCGAGGAGCTCGGCGGAAGTAAAGACCTTTTCGGACTTGAACGCCGCGCCGATAGCGTTAAATACCTGCGAGTTTTCGGGGAAGATAGCTTTTTCGGGCTGCAGCGTTACGGTGAACCTGCGCCCGAGCTCGCTCAAAAAGTGCAACGGACCGCCGAGGAACGCCACGTTTCCGCGTATCGGTTTTCCGCACGCAAGTCCGGAGATAGTCTGATTGACCACCGATTGGAACACCGACGCGGCGACGTCCGACTTTTTCGCGCCGTCGTTGATGAGCGGCTGAATGTCCGACTTGGCAAAAACTCCGCACCGCGAGGCGATGGGGTAGATGATAGACGCGTCCTTGGCGAGCTCGTTAAGCCCTTGCGCGTCGGTGTTGAGCAGTATCGCCATTTGGTCGATAAACGCGCCCGTACCGCCTGCGCAAGTGCCGTTCATGCGCTGATCGACGCCGTCTTTGAGATATGTTATCTTTGCGTCCTCGCCGCCGAGCTCGATCGCGACGTCCGTTTCGGGGATCAGCCGCTTTATCGCTTCCACGCCGGCGATGACTTCCTGCACGAACGGTATATTCAGCCATTCGGAAATGGAGATGCCGCCCGAGCCCGTCACCGTCACCGAAAACTCGTCGTAGTTTTTGAGAAGGTCTTTCAGAACGGAGTACAGCGTAGCGCGAACATCCGAGTTGTGCCGTTGATAGCTCGAATGAACGATCGACCCGTTTTCGTCCAACACCGCCGTCTTTATCGTGGTAGAGCCTATATCCAATCCGATCCTGAACATTGTTTTCTCCGTCGTCGGGTAAATAAGCGGTCGAGCCGCTTTTCTTTTATATATATTATAGCCGATAAACGCCGAGCTTGTCAACCGAATTGACGCCGTCGCGCCTTTAAAGCGAATATCCGATAGACGCGGCTTGCAATATCGCGCGAGGTACGCGAAAAACGCTTGACAATCGACTTTAAACGTCGTATAATTCAAATGCTTGCGGGGGTGGCGAAATTGGCAGACGCGCAGGTCTCAGAAGCCTGTGGGTAACTCCGTACGAGTTCAAGTCTCGTCCTCCGCACCATGTAAAACCCGAAACGAATGTTCGTTTCGGGTTTTACAATGAAATTTGCGTCTGCACGCAAGAGAAATACGCCTAAAGGCGTATGAAATATTCCTAACGGAATATGAAATGTGCTTCGCACATGAATAAGCGGCAGCAAATTTTATTCGAGGAGCAAATTTGCTTGCTTGCAATGGCAAATTTGCGACGAAGACAAATTAGGTTTTATACACCGCCGCTTGCGGCGGAACACCCGTAGGGTGTTCCAGGGCAAGCATACACGCAACCACAAGCGAGAATGTAAGCAATGTTTCGTGCAACATTCGGTTTCCGTGCAAGTTCAGGGCTTGCCCTGGGGTATAATACCTAATTTATTTCATTGCGCGATAGCGCAATTTCATGCCGTAGGCATTTCATGTTGCTTCGGCAACATTTCATTCTCTCAAGTCCGCAATAGGCGGACTTATTTTTCATGCAACAATTTTATATCTTCCGCCCTCGGCGGGCGGCGGATATCGGCGCTCTGCCCGTCGGCACATTTTGTGAAAAAATGTTGAAAAATACATTGACAAATTGTGAACAATATGTTAACATTTATCTGTATACACATATAAATGTGAATAAATTGTAAACAAAATCTACACAAGGAGCGAGCAAATTAACATGCGAGGTAACTGTAACAGGCAATATCGCAGGGTCGGGCAGGGAACAGCCCGAATACATAATGTTGTTGCGGCGCGTCGAATTTTCGGCGCGGCGAGCTGCCCGTTTCCTTTTGAGTCGGCTTTGCCGAAAGTGAGGTAGTGTAATGAAGCGAAGATCCTCTGTCTTGGAATTTTTCAAATCGCGGAAGTTCATAATAGCGCTCGTCAGCTTTATAGTGGCGGCGGCGCTGTGCTGTTCGTGCGCGCTGTTCTTCAATTCGGCAGATAAGCTTTTCGTTGACAGCGTTGACGACGCGAGCGCGAGCGAGTCGGCGGTCATAACGCGGAACAATCCGACATCGGGCACAAACTTCACCACGGTGGCGAACACGCTGTATAACGGCGATATCATCACCTATACGACCAACACTTCCGTATACAGCGCCACATTCCCTGCCGGTAAGTACAAACTCGAGGTGTACGGCGGCGCGGGTGGTAAAAACGGCGCAGGCGAAGCGGGCGGCTCGGGCGGCGGCGTTGTTACGGGCATGTCCTTTACCTCGGCGAAAACACTGTATTTTTACGTGGGCGCCATGGGCGGCAACGCCAGCGGCATAACGGGCGGCGCGGGCGGAAAAACCGCCGGCAGCACCAGTATGGTCGGCGGCAAAGGCGGCAACGGCACATCGGGCGCCAACAAGAGCGGCACCACAATAAACGGCAATAACGGCGGCGGCGGCGGCGGCGGAAAGTCTTTTGTCGCCACCAACAGCGGATGCCTTGCGTCGAGCAGTTGCACGGCTCACCTTCTTGCGGTGGCAGGCGGCGGCGGCGGCAGAGGCGGCAAGGGCAACAGCGGATCGCATGACGTTGTTCCCTCCACTTCCGGCGGCACGGGCGGCAGCGGCAGCGGTAACGCCAACGCCGGCGCAGGCGGCACATCGACTGCGACTAATATTACTTCAAACGGCGGCGGTGGGGCAACTACGTCCGCTAACGGCGCGGGCGGTACCAGAACCGCAACGAGCCATTCGAGTTCGGACGGTGTATATTATCCCGGCGGCGGCGGCGGCGGCGGCACAGGATATTACGGCGGCGGCGGCGGCGCAGGCGGTAGCAGAGTGGGCGCAGGTTCCGCTACATTGGGTACTGCCGGCGGTGCAGGCAGT